>NZ_JBQFUV010000010.1:0-120035 GCF_056539365.1 Ruegeria sp. BB7
CACTTCCTGATCATTGAGGAACAAGGCCCAGTGCCAACAGTTTGAGACCGATCACCGACAAGTATCCCTAAAGCCTCAGGGAAACGGCAGCGCATCACTGCGCTGCCGCTTTTATTCGCGGAACGCCTTCGTGAAATAATCTGCCAGCGGTTTTACAAGGTAAGACAGCGGCGTGCGCTCGTCGGTTTTGATCAAGGCTTCGACAGGCATACCCGGCAACAATACCTGACCGTTTAGCCGGTCGTGTTGATCCGGGTCCAGACCAAGTTCAGCACGGTAATAACTGAACCCGGTGTTTTCGTCAGTAAACACATCGGCTGAAACCGTGATGACATGCCCATCCAGTTCAGGGGTCAGGCGCTGGTTGAAGGCCGGAAACCGCAGTGCCACTGGCTGTCCGACATAAAGCTGGTCAATATGGATGGCATCGACTTGAGCTGCTACCAGAAGAGGCGTGTCCTGAGGTACCACATACATCATGGGTTCGGCTGGCTGGATCACTGACTGAAGGGCAAAAACCTGACTACCATGCACGGTTCCAGCCACCGGCGCTCGGATATCAAGACGTGACAGACGTTCGGTCAGGGACAAAAGTCGTTCTGTGAGTTCGATCTCGTTGTAATTGAGATCCCGCAATGTTGTAATTGCTTCTTCCCTGCGTGAGGCATGCAGGCGCAGGATCTCGATCTCAGTGGTGGCAATCTGACCTTTCAGCCGGGCAACTCCAGCTTCAAGTTGGCCAATTTCCCCATTCAGCCTGGCCTCTTCCCGCTGCAAGGACGAGACGCGGCTGGCCGGTGTAAGCCCCTTTTGAAACAGCACCTTCTGGTCTGCTAGCTCATTGGCAATCAATTCGACCTGACGACGCAGAGCGACCAATTCCGCCTGAGTACCCAGAATTTCATTCTCAGTCTGCTTCCGCTGCTCTTGCATCTGCTCTGACTGTTGTGACAGCGTCTCATGCCTTGCATGAAACAAGCGGCTTTGACCGGCCAACAGATCTTCAGGAATGGACGTCTCAGCTTGAAGCGCAGCAAAGGCCCCTTCAAGCTCCGACCCCTCGGCGCCATCACGCTCCGCCTCCAGGCGAACTTTGCGAGCGCGCAGTTCAAATAGCTGGCTTTCTACCACCACCTTTTCCGACGCCAGAAAGGTCTCGTCCAGACGCAGCAAGAGATCTCCGGCCGCAACCTTATCTCCGTCACGAACATGGATCTGCCCAACCACACCACCGTCGGGATGCTCGACAACCTGACGATTGGTCTGCACTTCAACAACACCGGTGGAAACGATGGCTCCAGCCAGCCGGGTCTGTGTGCTCCACACACCAAGCCCACCGACAAGTACAGTCAGAGCAATAAGGCCAACTAACGTGGGTAGCGTAATGCGCCATACCGGACGGGCAGGCTGAACATCAGAAACTGTCATCTACTCCCCCACCATGGCGAATTGCTTCTTGATAACACCTGCGTTCTCAACCATCGCATTGAGCACTTCGTCTCGCTCTCCGCTTTTGATAATCTGACCTTGCTCCATCACGGCCAGACGGTTGCATTCAGAAATCGCCTGCGGTCGGTGCGTCATGATGATCACGGATTTGCCGGCAGCCTTCATATCCCGAACAGCAATATTCAGAGCCTGTGTCCCCTCCCCGTCCAAAGCGGAATTGGGTTCGTCGAGGATCAGCAGCACCGGATCACCGTAAAGAGCGCGTGCCAAAGCAATCCGTTGTTTCTGACCACCGGACAACTGGCTGTCATTACCTTCCAGAAACGTGTCATACCCTTTGTCCAGGCTCAGGATCAGTTCATGCGCCCCGGCCTTTTTTGCGGCATCTATGACCTGGTCGGCATCGGGGTTTTCAGCCATCCGTGCAATGTTTTCCGCCACAGATCCGTTGAACAACGTCACCTGCTGCGGCAGGTAACCAATGTGACGGCCAAGGTCTTTGGCATCATATTGATCCAGCGTAGCGCCACCCAGACGGATTTCACCCGATGCTGGCGGCCAAAGCCCCAGCAATGCCTTGGCCAGCGTTGATTTGCCTGACCCGCTCTTACCGATCACACCAAGAACCTCACCTTCCGCGATCTGAAACGATATGCTGCGCAGGGTCGGTCTGGCGGCACCCGGTGGAACTACGGCAAGGCCATGAACCTTCAACTCAGCTGCCGGAGTCGGCAACTTTGTTTTATCTGGCTCGGGCGGGGTCGCATCCAGAAACCGGTTCAGCGCAACCCATGCCGAGCGCGCGCGCTCAACCAGGGTCCATTGTCCGATAGCCTGCTCGATGGGAGCGAGCGCCCGCCCCAACAGGATCGAACCAGCTATCATCGCCCCAGCGGTCATTTCGTTCTGCAAGACCAGCCAGGCGCCCAAGGCGAGCATTGCCGATTGCAGGAACAGCCTGAGCGACTTGGTAAGGGCCGTGAAGCTACCGGTCCAATCGCTGGCGGCAATCGTCTGACCAAGAGCATCGGATCGCTGCCGCAACCAGCGCGTGGTCATGACCCGCTGCATGCCCTGGGAGCGCACCTCTTCAGAGGCTTGTCGTGCATGTTCGGAAAACGCATTGGCCCGCGCCGAAGCACCTTGTGCTTTGGCCACTTTCTGATGTGTGAGCATCTGATTGAGCAGCGCCACGACAATCAGAACAGTACCACCTGCAACAGCCAGCCAACCCAGCATCGGGTGGAAGAAGAAGATCGCGGCGACAAATACGGGCGTCCATGGAATATCCATCAGGGCCAGTAAGACCGGTGAAGAACACAGCATCTGGATGGATTCCAGATCTCGCAGGGCCGTTGCCGGTGCGGAACGTATCTGCGGATGGATCGACCGCCGCAGGGTCGCATCAAACACACGTTCATCCAGTTCGCTTTGGAATCGGGCACCAAACCGCGCCACGATGCGACCCCGCGCAAAATCCAACATCGCCATCAGCCCGTAAAGCAGTGCCACCAGCAAAAACAGCGCCGTCAGCGTCTCCACCGACCGTGAGCCCAGCACCCGATCATAGACCTGAAGCATGAATAAAGGTCCGGTCAGCATCAGCAGATTTGCGAAGACACTGAAGAAAAACGTCAACATAAGAAACCGTAGGCCGCGATTGCGGGCCTGGCGAAGTTCATGGCGTGGGAGGGCGCCGGGAGGGGTAGTCGTGTTCAAGGGAGGAATAATTTCTTGTTGGTGAGGCACACGTTATGAGCACGGTGCAATAAAAATTTTCGCCAAATCTGGTGGCCAAGTTCTCGCAGCACAGAGCACGCGCACAATCGCGTATTCAAGGAAAGGCCCCGCAAGTTCGCGGGGCCATATATTGTATCAAACAAACGAGAACTGGTCCTCGGTCAATGATGCAAGAGCGATGTCCAGAAGGTCGACGGAACCAGAACCCCATTCTACCTGTGTGCCAGAGCCAGTGTCAGAAAATACCAGTTCAGCGTAGGTGCTGCCTGCCAGCTCTATTGTGTCGACATCCAACTCGAAGTCTGTGATCTGGTCGGTCCCCTCAGGTTCCAGGGCATTGAATACAAATACATCTGCTCTGGCGCCCCCTGTCATAATCTCGTCGACTTCTGTACTGACTAACCGGTCCTTGCGATCAGTTCCCATGACCTCGACAGGTTCAGAGATTGTGGGTTCAGTGTTGAACTCCGCGAAGGATGAGCTGCTGACCGAAGCCACGACGTCGATAAACACAGAACCCGTAGAACTGGTTCCACCGAAATCGGTCACCGTGTAAACCATCTCGACGACGCCCGTGTAATTGTCCAGCGCTTGATACTGGATCTTACCATCCACAAACTGAATGCTTTGGGCAGTGGTTGGTGCGACGTTTGAGATATAGATACCGTCACCATCCGGATCGCTATCGTTGGCCAGGGCGTCGATCAAGATCGTCCCACCACTTTCGACAGTCACATAATCGTCGACAACAATTGGGGCGCCTTCCTGAACTTCTGCGACGTCAATCTGGACGGAGGCCGTAGCAGTACCGCCCGCTCCATCAGAAATCGTGTAGCTGATCGTATCAGTCCCAAAGTAATCGGTGTTCGGGGTATAGCGGATTTGCCCGGCTTCAATCACCGCCGTTCCATTGAGTGCAGCAGTGATAGAGGAAATACTCAAGGTTCCGCCGCCCGCATCATCATTAGCCAGAACATCAATCAGGACCGTGTCATTCTCGTCTACTGATGCCGTATCGTTGTTGGCAATAGGACCAGAGTTCGGGGCTACGACGTCGATGAATACTGTGCCTGTGGTGCTGTTTCCATCAAAGTCGGACACGGTGTAGTCCATCTCGACGACGCCGGTGTAATTGTCCAGCGCCCCATATTCGATTTTGCCGTCCACGAACTGAAGGCTTTTGGCAATAGTCGGCGCGACACTTGAGATATAGATATACCCGCCATCTGAATCGCTGTCATTTGCCAGTGCATCGATCAGAATAATGCCACCGCTGACAACGGTCACATAGTCATCAACAACTATGGGCGCACCATTTGGCACGGCGGTGACGTCAATTTGGACGGATGCCGTCGCCGTTCCGCCCGCTCCATCAGAAATCGTGTAGCTGATCGTATCGGTTCCACTGAAGCCAGCATTCGGCGTGTAGCGGATTTGTCCTGCTTCAAGGCTGGCCGTACCGTTCGTTGCTTCTGTGACGTCAGTAATGGTCAGTGTATCGCCATCAGCGTCACTGTCATTGGCCAGAACATCAATCAGTACGGTTCCGTCCTGGGTCAGGCTGGCTGTATCATCCACGGCAACAGGCGTTACATTCCCCGTCGTGATCGTGACCGTTACCGTCGCAGTATCCACACCGCCATTACCGTCATCGACGGTATAGGTCAGCGTCTCACTACCAGTGAACCCGGCATTCGGCGTGTACCGAATCTGACCCGCTTCGATGGCAGCTGTGCCATTGGCTGCACCTGTCACATCGGTAATGGTCAGCGTATCGCCATTCGCGTCACCGTCGTTTGCCAGAACATCGATCAGCACCGTTCCGTCCTGGGTCAGGCTTGCTGTATCATCCACAGCCACTGGTGCGACATTCCCAGCCGTGACTGTGACCGTCACGGTGGCTGTGTCAACACCACCGTTGCCGTCATCGACGGTATAGGTCAGCGTCTCGTTGCCAGAAAAACCAGCATTCGGGGTATACCGAATTTGGCCAGCTTCGATGGCAGCTGTGCCATTGGTTGCCCCTGATACGGCGGTGAGTGTCAGCGCGTCACCCTCTGCGTCACTGTCATTGGCAAGAACATCAATAAGAACTGTCCCATCCGGGGCAAGGCTGGCACTATCGTCTACCGCGATTGGGGCATCATTCACTGGCGTCACCGTGATGCTCACAGTAGCTGTTGTGGTTCCGCCGTTTCCATCTGCAACCGTGTAGGTCAGGGTCTCCGAGCCGTTGAAATCTGAACCTGGCGTGTACCGGATCTGACCGGCCTCGATCACGGCCGTTCCGTTGGTTGCTCCTGTCACCGCAGTAATTGTCAATGCATCGCCGTCAACGTCACTGTCATTGGCAAGCACATCGATGAGAATAGTGCCATCTTCGGCAATACTGGTGACATCGTCCTGTGACAACGGTGCGTCGTTTTGAGATGTCACAGTAACAGTCACGGATGCAGTACCAGTTCCCCCCAATCCATCATCGACTGTGTAGGTCAAGGTTTCAGTGCCATTGAAATCTGCGTTTGGTGTATACCGAATCTGACCGGCTTCGATGCTGACAGTACCATTCGTTGCACCTGTCACATCCGTGATGGTCAACGTGTCACCATCAACGTCGCTGTCATTGGCAAGCACATCGATCAGAACCGAGCCATCTTCGGCGACGCTGGCCGCATCGTCCACTACAGTTGGTGCATTGTTGCCGTATGCAGGGTCGGAGCGAAGCAGAAGTTCAGCGTGATCCCAAGTGGTGCCGTCGTCGAACTGGACTTCATCAACGGACGCCAGAGCATCGATTGCACTGTTTTCCAATGTGACCGTTTCACCTGTCGCCGTGATCGTCAGAACGATGTTGTCACCATCCAGAGCGACGGTCACCTCATCGGGCAGAATACCTGCGCCAAATCGCAGAACGTCGATTTCAGCACTGTTGGTTCCACCGTCGCGAATGGTGTCGTTCCCATCGCCAAGCGCATAGTCATAGATATCTTCACCTGCCAGACCGTCAACAATGTCGTCACCCGCGCCCCCTGAAATCTGGTTGTTTCCATCCGACCCGGTCAGCACGTCGTTCCCGGAACCGCCAATGATGTTTTCGAAGTTGAGAACCTGTTCGGTGTGTCCATCCTCAAAGACAACCGTTTCCTGAGACAAATTCATCGCAAAATTTGTACTGGTGTAGGAGAAATCTATGGTGTCATCGCCATCGCCGCCGTCGAAGAAATCATACCCAAGACTGCCATTGATGTGGTCGTTTCCGGTCCCTCCAAAATGGTTATCGTCACCGTCGCCGCCATCAATCGTATCATTCCCAGAACCGCCATAGAATGTTTCATCGGCAGTGGTGCCTGTCAGTACATCATTCCCGCCGTTCCGGGCGATGCCTGTCCATTCGGACACCGAGACACCCGTCAGCAGAATTGTGTCATTCACCCCGTAGGAGATCAGTGCGTTTTGCCCCTGTTTGGACACCGAGATACCAGCAGGCGGATTGGACGGGTCAAAAACCATTCCGTTAATCACGATGAAGTCGCTGTTTGGATCAAAGTCAGTGACAGTATCCTGACCGTCACCATCACTGAACTCGAAGATGTCCCAATCCGTTCCGCCCGTCAGCGTGTCAGTTCCAGCTCCGCCGATGAGCGTATCGTGGCCGACTTGACCATCTATGACATTGCTACCGGACGTACCTGTGATCCGATTGTTCCCGGAACCGCCGATCACGTTCTCGATATTGGTCATAGATTCCTGACCGCCGCCCTCAAAAGTCGCCGTTCCTGCTGATAGATCAAGCGCCACATTGTTGGACGTGTAGGTGAAATCAATCGTATCGTTCCCTTCGCCACCGTCGAAGCTGTCATCGCCGATATTGGCAATCAGAAGGTCATCTCCGGCACCGCCGAAATGGTCATCGTCACCGTCACCACCGTTCAGAACATCGTTGTCTTCATCACCGTAGAGCTGGTCGTTTCCGTCGTTGCCATTCAGCTCATCATTTCCTGAACCGCCGCTGAGCCAGTCATTACCATCCCAGGCAACGATGAGGTCGTCACCTGCCTCACCGTAATGCGTGTCATCGCCAACACCACCGCGGACTTCATCATTGCCTTCGCCACCGAAGAGGGTGTCATTGCCAGCGTCCCCGAAAAGGTAATCGTCTCCAAGCAACCCGTACATGGTTTCACTCAGACCCGTCCCGGCATAACTGTCGTCTCCGGACGTGCCAGCATAACGTGTACTGGAATAAAGAGCTCCAATGTCGACAACCGTTCCGTCGGCAAACTCCATGAACTCTACGGCTTGGTTGTTGCCTCCAGATGTAAAGAAGGCATCCTCAATCGTGACAGTTTGGGATGTTCCAGAGATGGACAGGACGACGTTGTCGTATCCGTCACCATCAGCATCGGATACCGAAAGAGCGATCATATCGGATGTGATACCCTCCCCAAAGACAATCCGATCTCCAAAGGAATTTCCATATCCCTCATGGATCACATCGTTTCCGTCTCCGAGATTGATCAGGTAGACGTCATCACCCTCGCGCCCTTTCAGAAGGTCATTACCTGCTCCACCAGAAAGGGTATCGACACCTTTGCCGCTAGTGAGAGTGTCATTGCCATCTTCTCCAAAGAGCTGGTTGGAACCGCTGCCTGTCACAACCAGCACATCGTCGCCGGCACCACCATAAAGCGCGTTGTCACCATAGCCATCGGTCAGAGTATCATCTCCTCCGCCCCCACGGAGAATGTCATTTCCGCCGACTCCATCGAGACGGTTGTTTCCATCGTCGCCTATCAGGACGTCTTCACCGCCGGTTCCATGAACAGCCTCAATACGGACGAGTTGTTCCAAGTCAGTTGGATTGTCCTGCCACTGAATGATACCTGCATTTAGATCGACGTAAACGCCAGGGTTTTCGCCCGGAACATCGTCCTGCTGCAATGCAACCGTATCAAAACCATCTCCGCCATCAAATATATCCTGGCCAAGCCCGCCCGTGAAATAATCGTCACCATCCCCACCTGCGAGAATGTCATCGCCATCCCCTCCGTATAGTTTGTCGTTCCCAGAACCGCCCTGTAACTCGTCTCGCCCGTTGCCGCCAGACAGGGTGTCATCTCCCTGGCCACCAAGCAAAAGGTCATCTCCGTCATCACCTGTCAGCCAGTCGCTTCCACCGTCACCGATGAGGATGTCGTCACCGGACGTACCCGTGAAGTTATCGGCCCCAGGTGTTGGCAGAAAATTATTGTCGGCCGCATGTTTCCAGGCCTCAAGGGAGATATCTTCCAGAACAATGGCGTCATCGCCCCCAAACATGATATGGGTGTCTCCGTTGATTTCCTGGATGGTGACATGTGCTGCTGGATTGTTCGGATTGACAAAAATTTCATCGACCAGAATTAAGGATGTGGCGATGTTGAAATTGGCAATTCGAGTTTCCGTAGCGTTATCCGGATCAGTACTGGCCAGAAACACATTCTGCTCCAGATGCAAAGCGTCCGGGTTGCTCGCAGCACCGTCCACAACCAGCGTTATGGAGCCAGTCTTCTCAACACCGGTTGAATCCGTGGCCGTGTACGTCACGACCTCGGTGACGGTTTGACCCGGTTCCAGCCACGCGTAGGCACCCCCCTGGTCAAACTCCAACGTTCCGTCCGCAAGCAATGTCAGGGTTGCACCGGAGTTCAGCCGGATTGAACTGCCAGGGGACATGGCGGTTCCACCAACCGTCACAACCGAAACCGGATCACCGGTCAGCCCCAGATCATTTGCAACGACATCAACAACATCCGAACCGCCTTCATCTACCCGGAAGTAATCATCGTTGACTCCGAATTCTGTCAGAATTGAACCAGCGATGTCGGCATAGGAAATCGTACTATCGTTGAATTCAATAAACTCGACATCGTAACCAATGATGAAACTACCGTCGTCCATCGACGAGACATAATCAGGGTGCGTCGTATCAATGGTGACTCGGATTCCGCCGTCGACAGCCTCATAGCTTACCATAGTGCTCAGGGCATTGATCTTGGCCGTATCTACACCGGTTCCGCCATGGAGATGGTTTTCACCGCTGCCGCCAATCAGGGCGTCGTCGCCACCGCCGCCGTGAATGACGTCATTGCCATCACCGCCATTCAGGACGTTGTCGACAGCGTTTCCAGTGATAACATCGTCGCCGCTGCCCGCGTTGACGTTCTCGATTGAGACCAGTTGGACTTCATCACCGGATTCTGCCCAAACGGCCTGCCCGGTTGTGAGATCGATTACCGCATCCATCGGCGTTTGGGTTTCAAAGGTGTCGATACCTGCGCCACCGTCATAAATACCGTTTCCGGATTCATGGATGGTGGTGCTCCCATCCGGCTGCCATACATATCCTGCGTTAATCAGAAGGTCGTCACCGTCACCACCATACAGGCCGTCGTAACCTGTCTGGGTTTCTAGAATGTCGTTTCCGGCTCCACCGCGCAGGACGTTATCCTGATCGTCGCCAACAAGGACATCGTCAAAATCCGAGCCGGTCAGGTTTTCAATGGACACCAACGTGTCCCCGACCTCCTCTCCGGTAGCGCCACTCAACGCGCCTGCCACGCTAACGCGTACGCCGGACGTGGCGTTTTCGTAGGAAGCAGTATCCTGGCCAGAACCGCCGTCTAGATAATCGGCGTCTTCCCCCCCAATCATCACATCGTTGGCACCACCGCCATACATGACATCAGCAAGGTTGCCGCCAAGCAGGATTTCTGACTCGATAGACCCATAGAGTTCATTGCTGGCAGTCAATTCGCCTTCGATGGTTTGAGTTGGAACAGAGCGTTCTGCTTCCAGGGCACCCAACGCGGCAAATGCATTGCTGCTCAGCGTGCTGTTTTCGAAGGTGTAGTAGTTGGTTGAGGGATCCAGGAATTGCGTAGGCCAATCGACTAACCCGTCGTCAAACTCCAGCATAAACGGAACGCCCATACCTGCTTCAGCCCCAACAGGTATGCCATCCTCGCCTGCGTAAAAATGCCCGTGAACGTTTTGGACCGTCAAACTGCTTCCGGTTGCATTAACGATTATCTCAACCGTACCCACTGTCGAATAAATTTCGAAAGGAATCGGATCTAGCCACGGGTTTATATAATATTCGCCAGTGCCAGTCTGACTTGCGGAGTAATTGTACTTGAATGTGACGTCCGAACTGCTGATCCCCTCGAACTTCACCAGGTTGACGCTGGAGTTATCTGAATCGATCAAATCATGACCGATATAGGTATCAGGATCACCGCTGTTTTCTTGCAGGACAATTGTAAGTTTGTCGTTTTCGGACTGAACTGCGTTGTCCACCGCCATGTAGATGTCGTTGCCCGCGCCGCCGTAAAACGTATCGGTCCCACCGGAGTAAACCAGAATGTCCGACCCAGCACCGCCTTCTACCGTGTCGTTACCGGTGCCGTCGTAGGCAAAAAGGCGCGCTTCGTATTGCTCAGGTGTCTCGTTTTCCTCGTCACTGGCATAATCCGCACCACGGTCGAAAATCCAGTCCGCACCGTCCCCACCCTGAAGATCGTCACTCCCTGTACCGCCATGGATTTCGTCGTGGCCTTCGCCACCATCTATCGTATCGCCGCCTTCACCCCCGCGCAGGATATTGCGGCCACTTCCTCCAATGATTGTGTCTCCGACGCCAGAACCTGTTGCGTTCTCAATATTTGCAAAGACAATTTGAGCATCCGTTGAATTGTCCGCTCCACCAGAAGCACCTGTAACGAACCCAAAGTCATCTTCGGTTTCAAACACTATTTTGACTCCGCTCCCTTCAATTTCAGATAAGTCGATTGTATCACCGCTTACTTCATTCACCCCATTATTGCCGTCAAACTGGAGCGGATCGGATGACGATAAAGACGCTAGAATTCCTTGAAATATGTACACATCGTCAAATGTTGTTCCAGAAACCATCTCGATGGCAGAGAGGACGTCCATGCCACCAAGGCCATCATCTACTGTACCGGATTTTGTGGCGTTCATTGTGGCCACGATGCCTTGATTTCGATCATCAACAGAGTGGTCTTGTATTTGCGCGTACTCCGCAGTGTCAAAGTCATTTCCGCCATTCAATACATCATTGCCACGGCCGCCAATCAGGATGTCGTCTCCGTCTCCGGCAGAATAGTTATCATCACCGTTTCCTGCTGAAAAACTGTCGTCACCATCGCCTGTTTGCAGGAAGTCATCACCGTCTGTCCCTTCGAGTTCAGACAGGGAAAACGTGATTTCCTGACCAATAACTCCATATCCATCAGTAAGAATATTGCGATCTGACCCAGGAATCTCTTCGTAAAGATCTTCAAACGCTAAGATTCCTGCGCCAAGAATACTAGCCGCATTTGAAAGCCCAAAAGGATCGGGGCCAATTACGTCATCTGGTGTTGCCAAGGGAATAAGACTTTGGACATCGATCCCAATCATCCAAAGCAATGTATTGATGTATGAATTGCTGTTTTGACCTAATCCGTACAGGTAATCCGGCTGATCTTCTACGAATTTTTGATGAACTTTGAGCAAAAGATCCCACACATGATCTGGATCTCTATCACCAATATCTACGTCGATAATTTGATATTTGTCTCCTGGTTCGTCAGTGCCTGTCGTATTTTCTTGATCTGCATCTGCATGCTCTCGCGCAGGCGGGTAAGCAAATGTGATATTACTTCCAATCGCCCAATCAGCGCTCGTGTAAGGTGCTTGAACTTCTATTTCTTGACCTTTGTACACAAGTTGAAGATGACCGTAGTGAAGACCCACCGCTCCCATTGATTCAATATAATTTACCGCAAGCTGCAACTTAGCCATTCCAATATCCTTTAACTAACTATTTTGAAGGGATTACAATCTGAGCCTCAACAAAATCTCCTGCCGCTGAAAAGCCCAAAATCAACTCGTATTGCAAAACTAAATCAAAGCCGGTCAGGTTCCTTAGTACAGAAGGATTTACTTCCCTGTATTGCTCAACTGTCCAAACGGCAGACATCCTTGAAATAGGTTCTGTTTCAAATTTTGGCACATATTTTTCGCTCCAGAATCTCTTATTCTCACCAACCTCGAAGCCGTGGTATTCCAACCACTCCTGGATCCTTTTAATGTCTTTTAGGCTTCGAAAAATACGAAATAGACACACCTCTGCCGTACTTCCGGCACCAACATTTTCCCAGTCAATCTTTAAAAGATTTGGGTTATTCCTGCTTCTTTCTTTTGTTATTAGACAATCGCGAACATTAGGATAATTCTGAATACCGTTTTGATACTGCTTCCAACGGGATCGCTCCTCATTCATTGGGTAACCTAAAAAAAGAAATGGATCGGTTTGCTGAGTGGACAGGTAGTCAAACTTTATCACACAGCTGTCGTCTGCACGGCAAAGCTCCCAGACACCACTGGAACCGTCTCCGGGCAACACCGCATCCGCACCACCAAACCAGATGAGCAGAGTAGCGAAACCTAAAATTTCAGTTCGGTACTTCTTCATTTCCTTCACCTTCAGGAACAAAAAAACAGGTAAAGGTGGCGGTAAGGGTTGTTATCGATCCTTAGGCCACGATGTTCCAGATAAATAGGCATCCAAATCTCCTGAACTACTTTGTGCCGCCACCCAGAATGCGAGTGATTGTTGAATTTGATAATTTGAACCTTGCGATTGTCGCACACCGCCCCAAGAGAAGGCGGTCGACAAGTCTCTGTGGACGCGCGCAGAAACTTATCTCTTTGTTGTACTGGTAGCCGCCGTGCCCGAAGCTACTTTGCGTTTCAGGCCATGATCTTTGACTTAGAAACTGAAACCCTTGGTCTTCCATGTAGCGGGTGATTTCGGACTCTTCGCAGCTTACGCCTAGCAAAACAGCACCAAGCCGCTGGTCGTCAATTTTGCTCCCATAGCCCTCGGACACCAGCTTATGTAGATCGGTCAGGGGAGGATTCGACAAAAGTTCACTGCAATTTGGACGCTTCTCGCTGTCCCCTTGCGCCTTATGCATATTAGCCTCCTTAGCCTCCGCAAATTGTAAACTGTTTCTTAAAACGCGATGTGGCTGGTTTGTTGTGCTGCGTGTTTCTGTGATCCACCGGGACTGGCTGTCGGCATCCAGAACCAGAGGCCAACTCAACGCGCGCACCACTGAGCGTGCTTCAACCGCCTGGTTGTTACTAACCAAAGCAAACAGTGAGAAGATGAGGCACTGCGAGATACTGAGTATACGGCGGTATTTCAAATAAACTTGCACTGTCTCAGCTCCTATTTTAATAGCTGAAAGTTCATCAAACCTGAAACAACTCTGAGGCGTATGTAAAGTAAGGTTTTCCTGCATAAATGGACGATTTGTGATCGAGTGACTGCTGCTTGGTCCGGTTACCTACTGGAGGTTCCCGTCTCCTCTGGCCCAATTCAGATTTCTCGTCGGTATTAAAGAGGTTGATGCCTGTCCAATCAGGGCGAACCCTTGTAGAGCACCAGTTTTCGAAACAAGGTTTGCCAATCTGACCAATATGATGGTGACATGAGCGTGGTGTTCGGTAGACGTCTGAATACTATTCGAACAGTATTTTGCCCTTTACCATAGCTCACGAGGGGCACTTTTTCGCGCCCCTCGTACCTCGCTACCGTGTGATCTTCCAAATCTTTACAACAAGACAGGCAATCGTAAGCAGTTTAATTGTGGTGTTTAGCATGGATGCGTCCATTTCATACGGCGCCAAACGATGTGACGCTCAACGCCATAGGCTTGAGCTCCCTTCAGATCGGCCGGGCAGGAGGAGCAGTTCACCTGCGATGCTTGAAATGAGGCTGCGTATCTTGAGTTGGTTCGTTATCTTGCAGCGCAAACATTATGAAATGGATGCCATCTTCTATCTAAGATAAGGTCTGCGCTGTTGTCCGACAAGCTTTAAGCAGCGGCAGTTTCTGGAAAACGGAAATCAGCCTGATTACGCCTCACCACACATAGCCCCCAGAAAATGTCTGCGCGTCTAGTTAGGTCCTGCCCTAATTTACATCTGCAACCAGGCTGCGTTTGCAAAGAAAAATAGGTGTCAAAAAATTAGACGCTGCACTTTTTGACACTATGCAAACAGGGTGTATCCTATCTTTACAAAATGGGAAATACGAGGCAGCAGTTAGCAAATTTTGGATATGCTAGGGTTTCTACTCCAGCCCAGATCTCTGGGCTGGAAAACCAGAAGAAAATTCTCAGTGATCACTTTACCGCCCCGCAAGTTGTGCAACTTCGGTGATGACGTCGTAGGGTCGGGTCAGAATACCTGCCGGAGACTGCCTCAACAGCGCACCAATTGCTACAAGATCGGCGCCCGTATTCACGGCATCGACCATCCCGCCATATTCGAGATAAAGCCGATTTAGACACCGCCGCTCAACACTACAACCGTCAAGCAAGCATCGGAGTAATAGCCTTTTGCCTCTGCAATAGACATGCCGGCATATTGAGGGTTTTTTACTCAGTCTAACTGGAAGGTCAGCGCTGTTTCTGCAATGCCCATCTCTGACTGGGTCACCGCCAGCGACGCCACATTAGGAATGATCAATTTTCGTAGCTAGAATTTCAGGGAATGATCTAAGGCTTTGGTTTCCTGTGACACAACGCGCTCCTCTCGTTCTCATGTCTGCGAATTCGGTTAGGTGTATCGGACCGGCTTTTTGTATTGTTTCGAGAATAGAATGGCAGAACTTGCAGATCAAATATCCACACGTGGATGTTTGCTTGGAAATACTATCCATATTTTTTAAATCGCGACTGGGACCGGAAAGTCAAAGCATATAAACATCTTAACGACGGTTTTAATGCAGGCCGTATTTGATTGATGAAGGCTATGGCAATTGTTTCGAACAAAACTAGTATCTCCACTGAGTTTTGGTGGAAAATGCCTGAGCACACAGTATACCGTCGGCCATGACGTGATAGAAAGCGTCAACGCGCCGTCGAGAACAATAAAAATCCAACCCGAAAAATTTCGAACACGGGCATACGCGGTAGAAGTGATCCAGATTCTGAAAAGTGAACGGCAAGCTCACCAGTTTGGACTGTGGCACAAATCCCGCAGCCAAATATCAATGAGTCCGGCCCCTGACTACACGATAAAAAACACCTTCTAAACCACCTGATGTGCTTCATAACCTGCTTCAAGTTCGCTCTTCAAAAACGATCCGAAGTTCATCGGCTCAAATTTCGCAGGACCAGTACCAGGTAGAGGGGCAATATTCGCCGAAACATGCGGATCGAAGAAGAACGGCACAGAAAACCGCTCTCGTCCGGACGCATTTATTACACGGTGCGGAGTTGATAGAAGCCTACCATTGGACAACCGGTGCAGCATGTCCCCGACATTAACCACAAATGCGTCTTCCATTGGCGGTGCGTCCACCCAATGACCCGCCGGAGTTTGGACCTGCAAACCTCCGGCGTCGTCCTGCGCCAATAAGGTCAAACAGCCAAAGTCCTTATGAGGGGCCGATCCAAACAAATCATCTGGCGCTTGCGGTGATTGTGGCGGGTAATGGAGAAGGCGCAGCCAGATCGTAGGAGTTTGGAAAGCAGTGAGGATTGAGCGATCCGTTGCGCCAATCGCATCCAATGCCAGGCCCATCAATTTTTGCCCGAGTTCCGTCATAGCCTGTGAATAGGCCTCGCACACCTCCCGAAACCCGTCGAGGTTCGGCCACTGGTTTGGCCCGGATAGATAGACCGCAGGGTCCACCTCGGCATCTTCGCGCATCATCATGAAAGAGGCAGATTGGTTGGGTTTTGTCACCTCGGCCAAATCAGAGTTCACATCAGTTGATGTGTTGATTGCAATATAGCCGCGGTGGCGCTGGTTTAGAGAAATCCTCTGTTTTTCGAGCTCCGGCAAAGCGTGGAACTTTTTCGAGGCATCAAATACGGCGGCGCGCAACAATGGGTCGACACCGTGGTTGATAACATATCCAAAGCCGGTCTCACCGTAAGCTTTGGCGAATTCCAAAGCGAGGTTGGATGTGTCAAGGCCATCAACAAGTGGTGCAAGATCAAGTACGGGGATATCCGTAAATTCTGTCATCTGAGTTCTCCATTTTCAAATCGCTAAGAAACGTACAAATGGAGGCGCTACCCGGCGAAACGCTTGCGGCGATGAGCGCTGTGACGCTCCAAGACGACAAGATGCATGAACTCTGACATGAGTGGACGCTATAACGGAGCAAAACGTGGATCAACGCCTGTTCTGAATTCTAGTCGGAAAGCCGGCCCCCAAAGCGATTATTGGCGATCATCGTCCTTAAGGAATTCCATTCCGGATCGCTGCTACACCCAAGGCATAATGAACACTTCGGAAGTGTCCCACCGTGGAACGCTGATCATTTTTGCTTTCATATAGACATCATTGCAAATCCTGCCCCCTTGCCCGATCCGATTATTGAGCGCACAATATAGGCTCATACACCAAATTGCGCCCTGGGTGCGCACCGTGACACGCTTCGCGTCCGGGACGCCTTCTGTGAAATGGAGGGCACGATGACTATTGCATCTCGTCTGAAGCACCATCTGGACAGCCAAGGGATTCCTTTTGACACTGTTCCGCATCCATATGCCGCCACAGCAAGCGAATGCGCAGAAGCGGCACATGTACCCGGCGATCACCTTGCAAAATCCGTTGTAATACACATGGAGGAAGGCCCGCTGCTTGCGGTTCTACCCAGCAATCATCAGGTCGACCTCTCCGCTCTACAATCGATGATGGACCGCCGCCTTGGGCTGGCCCCGGAAACCGAAATGCGTGAATTGTTTGATGATTGCGCCCTTGGCGCGATACCACCTGTGGGCGACGCATATGATCTGCCGACTGTGGTGGATAACAGCCTCACCGGGCTCGACAGGATTTGGTTCGAAGCAGGAGACCACAAAACTCTGATTGAGATGCGCGGTAAGGATTTCGACATGATGATGAAGGATGTAAAACACGGTGCCTTCTGCTGCATGCACTAGGCTCCGAGGAATTTCTTCACGGATTAACCCCGCCCTGGCGGGGTTTTTCTTTGCACGTGCTATATGGCTCGTTCGATGTGAGAAACGGCAATTTATTCCCTTGCGAATAAGTACGGACTGACGTTGGGCGACCCTCGGGGGAAACAAGTTCTACAAGATGGTGAAGGCGAATCTCATCAAACTTCACTGAGAATATGAAGAGGCTCTACCAGACTTTTCAGTGGCAGAAACCGAAACCCTTTTTTCAACCCTTCGGCGCGTGAAAGAGTGAGGGGCAAAATGATAGAAAGGTAAATTATACTTCAAAATTAAAGTATTAGTTTGGTGCGGGTGGAGGGACTTGAACCCCCACGCCTTGCGGCGCCAGAACCTAAATCTGGTGCGTCTACCAATTTCGCCACACCCGCTGTACCGGCCTTGTTTGCCGGAATGCCGTGGTCAATAACAAAGCCTGTAGCGGAGTGCGAGAGGGAAATTAGCGTGCGTCCAAAAAATTTGCGCATTGCCTGGCGCCATCTTAGTGGAGGCGATTTTCACAACAAAAACCGCTCAGGTTGATGTCAATTCGATTTCAAGGTTCATTTCGCATACCCTAGGCGGTGTGGTTTTGCTTTATTTTCAGATAATGCCAGTCGAAAACTTTGATAAACATACTGCTGTAAATCAGCCGCTGCCCGACGTAGCGGCTTATGCGCCTAGTCTGTAGAAGACTATTTGTTTTCTGATAGTTAAGACCATTCGACAGGGCGCTTCTTATTTGCGCCACATTTCAAACGCCAAAAAATCTTATTCGCGTCAAAATAACACCGCCTTGCCAGTAATTGATGAAGCCCAGGAGTTACTGAGTCTTTTTGCCTGCGGGTAACGTGCCAGTTTTTGCTTAACTCAAACACAAGGGTCTTAGCCGTGATCAATACGATGAATGCCGCTGCTGCCGAGCAAGATGCCGTTGGTCTTGCACGCGAAAGTTTCCTTGGGGAATTGAAATGCCTGAACCAAAATCACCCTAACACAGGTTTTGGTGTTTCGTTGCGCACCCATTCCGGGCGTCATTACCTTCTTGCCAATTCCCGCATGCCTCTGCCCAAGACCAAATCCGAAGGTTTCCCGACCGGTCGCCGCTTGGCCATGCTGGAGAACAGTGAACAATTCAGTTCGATCGAAGTGCTGGCCGACTCTCAGGCCTACGATGAGATATCGCCAGGTGCCGAGGCAGAAATCCTGGGCAATGCTCTGAACCTGATCGCACGCATCGATATCCTGACCAGCACCCCGGACTGTCAGGATCAACATCACATCGCCGCTACCGGAACCGGAGGCTAACTATGGCGCGTAACGACCATCTTCTGTCCGTAGGCAACGAGGCGCTGACGCCGATGACTTCGGCCATGGCTTCGCTGTCGACACAGATAGACCAATTGACAGAGGTGGCCGACGCGCGATCCTCGGCCCGTCTGGCGACGCTGAAGACCCGGATGGAGAATTTCACGGCCAGTGTAACGTTGGTTGGGCAGGTCAAGGCCGGCAAATCTTCGATCGTGAACATTCTGGCGGGGCGCCCTGCCCTGCTGCCTTCGGATGTGAACCCGTGGACCTCGGTAGTAACGACGCTAAATATCAACACGCGTACCGAAGGTGACAAAAAGGCCAAATTTACTTTCTTCGAGCAGGAAGAATGGGACAACCTTATGGTTGGCGGAGGCCGTCTGGGCGAGCTGGCCAATCGTGCCGGTGCCGATGACGAGATGGAGGACATCCGCCGCCAAATCGGTGAGATGAAGGCAAAATCCGAGTCTCGTCTTGGCCAGCATTTCGACCTGATCCTGGGGCAAAGCCACCAGTATGACTATTTCGACGAAGAGCTGATCCAGCGTTATGTATGCCTGGGCGATGAGGATGACCCGGATATCAATCCGAAGACCGGCCGCTTTGCTGATGTCACCAAATCGGCGGAACTGTTCATGGACATTCCGCAGTACCCGATCTCGCTGAAACTCTGCGACACGCCGGGCGTGAACGATACTTTCATGGTGCGCGAACAGATCACGTTGCGCAGCCTGCGCGGGTCTGAGGTCTGCGTGGTTGTTTTGGCCGCAAGTCAGGCGCTGACCACGATGGATATGGCGATGATGCGGATCATCGCGCAGTTCGAAAACCGGCAGATCATCCTGTTCGTGAACCGGATTGACGAATTGGCGGACCCGGTCAACCAGGTGCCGGAAATCCGCGATCGTATTCAGGACACACTGAAACAGAACAATATCGACACCAACACAAGCGTTGTTTTCGGCAGCGCGCTTTGGGCCGAGGCTGCTCTGACGGGCAATCCCGACATTCTGAACGAGGACTCTCGTGAGGCTCTGAATACTTTCTATCTGGCTGCTGGATTTGGCGATCAGGCTCCTTCGCTTGACAAGATATGGGCGTTGTCCGGCCTGCCTGATTTGCTGTTGGCGATGAATGAACGAATTGCCGAAGGCGCAGGCAACCGCCTGCTGGACCGCGTGCGTCACCGGGCGCGTAACATCGCAAGTCAGATTCGCGCGACAGCGGTGGCAAAGAAACTGTCTGATGGTCAGGGCGTTGTGCGCGATCTTGATGGCGTGTCTCCGGAGGAAGCCATTGCGAAAGTAACCGAAGAATATGAAAAGAAGGCCGCCGCATTGACCACGTCCTTGCGTGACAAAGTGTTGGAACGGCTGAAATCGGCCGAAGACAACTTCGTCAAGCGGGCCACGGATTCTCTGATCGCGCATCTGGAAAAGAATGGCGAGCAAGGCACCTGGCAATATGCCCCGGCCGGCTTGCGAACCCTTCAAAAAGCAGCTTATTTCAGCTTTGCCCGATCGATGCGGAAAGAAGCCGGTGCGCTTTACAATACGGCAGCTTCCGACGTTGAAGCCCTGTACCAGAAGCTGTTGGGCAACCATCTTGGAGAGTTCAGCATCGAGGCGCCGATCGTCCCTCGCGTTCCACCTCCACTTGGTATCGGACGCACGATTGCTTTGGACTTGCAAAGCACGTGGTGGCGCCGTTGGTGGCAGCGTCGCAAAGGGTTCGAGGCTTACGCCGCCGACTACACTCGCCTAATCGCATCTGAGGCAAACTCGATCACCAAAGATATCGAGGAAAATCAGATTGCTGCGGTTCTGGAGAATGTCCGGGCAGGCTTGTCCGACTTTCTGCGCGAGCAAAAAGAGACTCTGCTTAATATTTCGGCCTCAGCCGAAAAGGGTCCGAACCACGCGGCTCTGACAGCAGACGCGACGCCCAAAAAATCGCGCGACGATATCTTGGGCGATATCCTGAAAGATCTAAGTAACGAGGCAGCATAAGTAGCGATATGGCAAAAGATTCACAAACCCGCTTCGTTTCTCCTAAGGCATGGAACCGCATCGAGCAGTGGTCCCGGCGCAAACCAATCTTTGCGTTGATGGGAGAATTCAGTGCCGGAAAATCAACGCTGATGAACTTCTTGCTGCGTTCACACGCGCTGCCGACACAGGTGACAGCAACGCAGCTTCCGCCGGTTTGGTTCAGCTGGGGCAAGGAATCTGCCTATGTTCAGCGCCCGGATGGCAACCGTGAATACATCACGGTTGACCAATTGGATACTGTTGGTGTGAACGATGCCCAGTTCGTTCGCATTTTCCTGGAATCCGATATTCTGGAAGCCGTGGACCTGATCGACACGCCCGGCATTTCCGACCCGAAGATTTCCAGCGATGTCTGGCGCCGTGCGGTCGGCCACGCAAATGGTGTTCTGTGGTGCACCCATGCCACTCAGGCTTGGCGCGAAACCGAGCGGGCAACTTGGGTGTCATTGCCCGAACGCCTGCAACATAACTCTCTGCTTTTGGTTACGCGCGCAGACGTGTTGGGTCTGAAAGACCGTCAAAAGGTGCTGCGGCGGGTTAATCGCGAGGCAGGCCATCTGTTCAACCGCTCGATCCTGTTCTCGGCTCGTGATGCAATCACTGCGCGCGATAAAAGCGGTGATGCCGAACTTTGGGGCCGCAGTGGTGGCGGCAAGATGGTCGACAGCTTCCTTGAGATCACCGAACAGATCATGGATAACCGCGCTGAGTTGCTGGCGCGCTATCAGATTGACAAGAGCCTGTCAGAGAGCCCCCGCGCTTATCCCGTTCGCCCGAAACGGAATGTGGTACAGGACGATGAACCAACTCCGTTGAAATTGGTTAATCCCGTTTCCGAGTCGATTTCAGAAAACGAAGTCGTCACCAACTTTCCTGTACGTCCAGCCCGTGTTGAACGCAGGACCGAAGACACAGATCGCGAAGAACGCATTGACGCTGCCGAAGCCGAACGCCTGCGCGCCGAGATGACAACCGAAACACCGACCGCGGAACCCATTCAGGAGTCCAATGAGGAAGAACTACGGGCTTTCTTTCGGGATACACCCAATAGCAGCCTGAATCTGTCGGAATATGCGGGTTCTGCAAGTGAGGAAGACTCGTTCGATTTGTTGGACGAAGATGAGTTGGAAGACGAGGATACTCTTCTATCCGAAGCAGAACCGACAGACGAAACGCAGGTTTCCACTCCGGACAAGTTCATGTCGTCGCTGGAAGGCAAACTTTCTGAAACACCTGAGCAAACCCAAGAAACGCCGGAGGAACCAGAGGAACCGCGCGCAGAGATGTCCGTTTCCTCCATTACCGCTCTGATGGCAGAGCAGGCGAAAGATGGCGAAGATGAGTATGAGCCGGAACCCGAAACCAACGGCCTGATGGATACGCAGGTTGTGCCATTGTCCAATGGCAAGACTTCGGAAGAGGCTATCTCGTGCGAAGATGAAGGTGAAAAACTTGAAGATTTGCTGAATGTTCCGGCGGGCACACCAATCAGTGCTTCGTCCATGTGGCGCGAAGTTACTCAAGACGAAGAACTGCCGGACAATGTAGAAGGCATGAAGAAAGTCTTCAAATCGTTTCTGGAAGAATACGACCAAATTGCAGCCGAGCATTTTGCGCGTCAGGCCAAAGAAACGAAGTTTCCCAGCCGGAATAGCCCGAAGAACGGCGGCGCAGAATACCATGTGTTGTGACCGGAAGCGCAGGTGAAATGCGATGACTATCGAAACCGCGATGGCGACCGCAATGACGACAATACCCGACTGCATTGCAGCCGGGTATGTCGATATGGAGACTGGGATGTTGCTGGGGGCCAACACTTCGGACCCTGACAGCGCCGAAGTTCTGGACAGTGTTGCGATTGCCGTGGCCAACTTGTTTCAAGGACGGGGGATCAAAGCCTTCGAAGAATTGTTACGCAACACCGGTTCCGACGAGTCGGACGACCTAGGATTTGGGGAAATTGCGGTGTTTTCGAACGACAGGCTGAACATTTTTTTGCGGACTCGGGAATACCCCGATCATGTGGTCTGCTACATCTGCCGAAACAGTGCCAATGTTGGTTTGGCGCTGACTAAATCACATCTGAGTCTGGGGCCCGTCGCGGCCGCAGTCTAAACCGGATCAGAGGGGGTCACGGGATGATGGATACGGACATACTGGAGATGCTCGACGACATCGGGCGTTCCTCTGTCGCGCGCCTAACCCCAGCGGTAACGGTTCCAGGTGAGACCGCGCTGGTACGACGCGAAAAGGTATTGCGAACTATTCGCGGCACCATTTTACCGCGCCGTCTAGAATTCACGGCGGCCAACGGCGATTGTCTTGCCATCGAGGTCAACAGCTCTCGTGTGACGGATATATTCCGCGTGCAGTCAGGTATCGCTCCGGATTTCGAAACTGAACCGCGTGAAGAATTGGCAAGCAAACTGGCCCAACTGGTCAGTGATATAGCCTGCGCGCCCGCGCCTCTGGAATTGATTTCCCTGCAACCGGATACCGCGCTTGAGGCGGACGACGTCGGCATTACGATCAGCGAGATTGAAGTCGCCTGTGAGAGCATTGATCTGCCCGCAGATCCTGTCATTTCCATTGTTGCCAGTGACCCAGAGCCACAGGATACGGCGGTAGAACACGATGGGCCTGACAGATTGGCTCAGCTTTTTTACGAAGGGTGCGAGCGATTTGCGCAAGGCCGTGTACTGGTTGATGGAGCAGATGGAGTGGCGCTGCGCGTGGATGGCGCATGCCAGGCAAATGAACCTTTACATCCGAGCGATGATCTGTTGTCCCGTTTCGCACAGGATCTAGCGGGCTGGGATGAAGACGTAACCACCGCGATGGACCATCCGCAACTGATCGTGATGCGGCCATCTGGTGGTAAAGGAGCCGGGCTGGCTGTTCTTAACGATGGTGAAAAAATCGCTGTGGCTGTGCATGAGGCACGCAAATTGGGCGCTGTCGTCAACCTTTGGACCTCTTTGACGAGGCCAGAGGAATGATTGGCCCGGATTGTTCAAATTTTCTGTGTATTCGATCCGTGATTACAAGTTGCCAGGGTAAGGTAAATGAGTGAAAACAACCGTCTCGAGTTAATCCGAATTGCCGAGGATATGAACGGGACCTCTAACGAGGAAACCCGTCACTTCATCTCGCGCATTGTCGACGATCTGACAAATCTGAAACCCTCGATTGCCTTTGTCGGACAGATCAAGGCGGGCAAGTCCCGTCTGATAAACGGGTTCACCGGGCAGGCCGAATATCTGCCTTCGGACGTGAACCCGTGGACTACCGTGATCACTGATATGCATTTCGGTCACCCCTCGGGTCGCACGACTGGGGCTGAGTTCCACTTTTTCGACAACCGTCAATGGCAAGCACTGATTGCCGAGGGTGAAGAGTTGCGCAACATGTTCCCGGATGACGAGGACAGCTATAAGCGCGAGATGATTGAAGAGCAGGTCGAGGCGATGAAAACCCGCGCCCAACTGCGATTGGGCGAAAGCTACAAGCATCTGCTGGGTCAGCATCACGATCTGGACGAGCTGAACTCGGACGATCTGGCGCGCTATGTTTGCGCCGGGGATGATCCGACTGAGGAAGGTGAGCACGATCCAGGGTCGGATCGCGGTCTATATAGTGACATCACCCGCAAGGCCGAGGTCTATTTCGACATCGGCCATTTCCCGTTCCCGTTGACGGTGACGGATACGCCGGGCGTTAATGACCCGCTTTTGATCCGTGAGGAAATTTCACGCCAATACCTCAGGGAATCTGATTTCTTCGTGGTGGTTCTGTCTGCACATCAAGCCTTGTCGCGGGCAGACCTGAAACTGTTCCGGCTGATGCAAGCGTTGGAGCTGGGACAGATCGTGGTCTTCATCAACCGTGTCGATGAATTGGGCGGCGGTGCGGAGGATGCCGAAAAGGTCCGAGCCGACGTCATGGACGGGTTGGAACAGGCATTGGGAAATTCCGTCATCGACGTTCTGATGGGCAGCGCGCAATGGGCGCATTATGCACTGACCGGAGATGACACCGGCGTCAACCACGACGAGGTTCTGGCCTGGCTGCGTGCACATCCCGAACAGATGAGGCAATATCTGGACGGCGTGCAAGAGATCAAACAGGGCTCGGGTCCGATCAGCCGTGAAGGTGTTTTGCGCTTTGCCGCGATGATCGCCTCAGGCTTGCCGGACCTGCGTCGCCATGTGACCAGCGCCCTGACCGAAGGCCCGCGCAACGAACAGCTTCGAATGGCGTGGCAGCATCTCAACAGCTTTGCACAAGGTGAACTTGAACGTACCAAGGCCCATCTGCGCGCTATCGCAGATGACAATCACCTAACAGCGGAAAGCGGTGGTGAGAACAATAAGACACTGGCTGATTTACGGGGACTTGTGACCCAGAAAACCGCGGAGATCGTCAATGACATGGATGACGTTCTAGCCAACCTGCGCGGCGTGATGGACGATACTGTGGCTGAATCCGTCTCGGTTGTCGTGCGTGGCCCCAACGGTGACTCGCCGCTTATGGCCAAAGGCGGTGAAACCGAATTGAACTTTGGTCCGCTACGCGACCGGATGCGCGAACTTGTTCAGGGTGCCACGCAAGTGGTGCGGCAACGCATGCTCAGCGAGTTGTACTCGATCGACATGCAAAGCAACGCAGCTTTGCGCACCCTGCCCGGCTGGCAAGATCCGGCTGACAACCGCATGAACACCAGCGCCGTGCGGTGGTTCCGACCGGACACCACTGCCCTTACCCGTGGCATTACGGTCGAACTGCGGATCACCTGGCTGTCGCGCCTGATTTCACGCAAGAGTGTTATCGCGCGCGCCGAGCGCATGATTGTGCAGGAATTCGAAATGATCGGTGACGATCTGGTCGACACAGCGCGTGGTGATTTGATGGAACGCTTGAATACAGTTCTTGATCATTATCTTGCTTTGCTGGCAGGGCATCTTGAACATCGGGCCGGAAGCGGCGAAACAAATGAACGAGCCGAGGCTCAGGCGTCATTTGATCAGGCACAGCGCATCACAGAGGAACTGGGTGCGATATTTGGCGCAGATGACGTAGAAAAAAGACTAGCAGAGGCTGCCGAATGATCGAATTTCCCGGAACCGAACAGGAAGTGAGGCAACTTGAACGCTTTCTGACCGCGACCGAAAACCAGCCAGCAGAGGTTGCGCTGGATGAAATGCGCAAGCGTGCTCTGGCCCATGCCGAGCGGCTGTCCAATGCTGTGAACATCGGGTTCGCCGGAGAGTTTGGGGCCGGCAAATCCAGCCTCGCCAATATGCTCGCCGGTGCAGATATTCTTCCAACCGGACCGCAGCATTTGAAACTGCCTCTGGTTATCGTGGCTTATTCCGAAATT
Organism: Ruegeria sp. BB7; assembly: GCF_056539365.1. NCBI lineage: Bacteria > Pseudomonadati > Pseudomonadota > Alphaproteobacteria > Rhodobacterales > Roseobacteraceae > Ruegeria > Ruegeria sp. BB7. The sequence continues at coordinate 25,965 of NZ_JBQFUV010000010.1, forward strand.
CCCGAAACTACAGTCGGCTGGTGGGATCGAGAGCCCAAAGTCTATTCCGGTATTGCGCTGGAAAAAGCTGCAGCAGATGAGCCCGACTTCATTTCAGTGGGTCTGAACACCCCTGCCCTGCAGGAAATTTCTCTATTTGATCTGCCCGGCACGGGCGCTTTGGATGATACTTACAAGGCGACCCTGGATCTTCTGAAGTTTGTCGATTGCGCGATCTGGTGCACCAATGGCACCAATGCCTGGCGCGAAACCGAGCGCCACCTTTGGGCGCAAGTCCCTCAAGAACTGCGGGCAAACAGCCTGCTGGCCGTCACTCATGCCGACCTACCCCCGGTTCGGGACGCCTTGGATCGAGTGGTGGCGAGACTGAACAAGGAAAAAGGCGAATTGTTCCGTTCGGTCGTGCCAATTGGCACCCCGATTGCTGTGCGTGCGATGGCGCAGGAACCCGAACCCGATTTTGGCCTTTGGGAAACCTGTGGCGGTCAAGATCTGGCGGAACAGGTGCTACAAATTGCTTCGGACCGGCGTCTTGCGGACATTGAGGCCGCTCGCGCGGATCTAGGACAGGATTTTCTGCCCTATCTGGAAACTCTGGGTGCGACTGACTTTGAGCCGGAACAGTCCGACACCGTATCTATTCACGCCACTCTGGAAGCTGCGCTGCCGCCACTCGAAAATCCGATCCTTGAAGATTGGCTGGCGGCTATTGCCAGTATCTACGAAGATCTGCGCGAGTCCGCAGACATTGAGCCCGCGGCTTTTTTGCATTCATGTCAAGAAATCGTCGAAGACTTTGCTGAACGGCTGGAACATGGTGGCGAGATCGACCCGGCCGCCGATTGGATTCCTGCTGAGTTCGAAAAGGCCACCGACTTGCTTTTGCTGCTTCAATTTGAAAGCGGCGATGCGCCCCTGAAAGATGCGATCAGTATCTTGGCGCAGCTCAGTGATAACCTGGCCTGGGCCGGAAGCCGGGCAGAGTCGGTTCAGTCCAAAACCGGCACCTGATAATTTCCCGTTAAAATTTAGCCGCGACGCGGCGATTCGAGAGGCTCGGAATCGGGCCTCTCACACAGCGAGTCCGTTGACTAAGCGGAGACAAACAGGTGATTACCCGGCATTTTGTGCAGAGCCAAAATCTACATATAGTAATTCAAAATCACCGATTATCTATATGTTGAATTTCGCCAATAACGATCCTTAGTGAAGCCATCAGGCGGCCCCAATAAAGTCAAATTTGAAACGTCTAACCGTATGCAGTGTCTTGCGGTTGTTTTTGGTTGTGAGTGTTGGGGCGATTTAGCCCAGTTGAACTACCGCAAAATGTTTAGAACGGGCGGGAAGAAATGAGCCACAACCAGGCTGTCGGTGCATCGCACGACGAACCGAAAATCGAAGGACTTGAACCTGGCGCCAAGCTGTTGCGTGGGCAGTATGAAATTCTGCGCTTCCTCAGCAATGGCGGGTTCGGCATTACCTATCTGGCGCGTGACAGCTTAGAGCGCGACGTAGTGATCAAAGAGTGCTATCCAGGTGCTCTTTGTGTGCGCAACGGCGACAAGGTCGAGGCTGCGGATCCAAACCACAAGGACGATCTGCGCGCTATCATCGACCTGTTCATTCTGGAAGCGCGCAACCACGCACGCTTGGTGCATCCCAACATTGTCAACGTCCATCAGGTGTTCGAAGACAACAACACCGCATATATCGCGATGGACTTTATCAAGGGTTGCGACCTTCTGGACTATGTCGAAAATGAAGACAATAAGTCTGGCCCCGATTTCATCATTCAAGTCACCGAAAAGATGCTGTCGGCTGTTTCGTTCATTCACCAAAGCGGCATGCTTCACCGGGATATTTCACCGGACAATATCCTGATCAACGAAAACGACGATCCGGTTCTGATCGACTTTGGTGCCGCGCGCGAACAAGCTGCAAATCAGTCTGCAGCCCTGTTGACCTTGCGGGTAATCAAAGATGGCTACTCGCCGCACGAGTTCTACGTGCGCGGTGCCGATCAAGGCCCCAGCAGTGACCTGTATGTACTGGCGGCCACCTTGTATCATGCCATCAGCGGTGAACGCCCGATTGACGGGCAAACCCGATTGAATGCTTTCAACAACAGTCAGGAAGATCCCTACACCCCGCTGGCCGGACGATTCAAAGGGTATCCCGAAGGTTTCCTTGAAGCGATCGACAAGGCAATGGAAGTGCACGCGACCGACCGACTGCAAACCGCTTTGGACTGGCTGCGCATGTTCCGTGGCCCGGACGTCATGTTCGATACATTCGACTATCGCCCGGTCTCTGTCATTGTCGCGATGGACCGCAATGACGACGAAGCTGAAAAAGCCAGAATCAAAGCTGAAAGCGAAAATGCCGAAGCTGTGGTCACCGCCCTCTTGGCTGGAAACGCAGATCTGGTGTTGGGCAACGAAGAAAAGAATGAAGAAGAGCTAGCCAAGTTCACCCCCAAGGAAGAAACGGCCGTCGCCGTGGACACCGTGGTTAAAAGTGGTTCTGGTGGCAGTGGTAAGCTAATTGCGGGCCTTGCTATTGTCGTGGCCGGTCTGGCCGCTGGCGGTTTCTTCATATTGTCCGGTGAAAACGACACACCTGAGGCAGAGGTTTCCGCTGTCGCGGAAGACTCGCAAGAAACGATCGCATCGCCCACGCAAGAAGCTGAAATTCAACTCCAGCCGGAACAGGATGATCTGGCGCAAGAACAGCCAGAACCCATTCTAGCCCCGGAACAAGCAGAACCCACTCCGGCACCTGTCGAGCAGGCGCAGGCTGAGACGGCTGTCATAGAAGAGGCTGAAGCCCAGACAGCCGTATCTGCCCCAACTACATTGCCCCCGCCCGCAGAAGCGCAGGTTGGCTTCTCGCATTGGGATGTCGAGATCCCGTTCCAGACCTCACAGAGACGGACATCAACCGGCAACATCATCGCTGTTACCGGCGTTGATCCGAACCAAGATATGTCGGTGATCGGGGAATGGGTGAAACGTGGCGTGGCGATCTACACGTTTAACGGCGAACCGGTTCGCGAAAACACCAGTTTTGCCGCTCAGGTTCTAGATGAGCTGTCGGTTGATCCTGACGGTTACATCCGTGTGACTGCGCGCTATCGCCCACTTGGTAAGACGCTGGCCCAAAACGGGTTGCTGGCCCTTCCGGCCATCCGGATGGTCGGATTGGAAAACGGATACGGGTTCACAGTGCGCAATGAAAACGGTCAGGGATGGTCAACCGTTGTGACCACAATCCCTGCTGATGCGGCAAGCACCCTGCAGAAGGGCGATGTCTTACTCAGAGAGACGCAAACAGGGTCCGCAATCGAAAACCAGAAAAGTCTGGATGAAATGCTGGAGGCATTGGTTGCGGAAAAACAATCTCAGGCGCGTTTGACCGTATTGCGCAACGGCGCCGAAACAACCGCCACGATGCAGTTGGCACAGGAGTAATCTGACCGGATCGCAAGTGATCTGCCGCTATGTGAAAACTGAGGGTGGTGCTTGGAAATCCACCACCCTGACGGGGACCGGCCCGTCGCGGCAGAAAAGTTAGTTTGATTTCCGAAATCTAGTGCCGTTGTGCCGATGCGCGCAGAGGCGAATAGCAGCCCCGCAGGACGACAAGCCCTGTGTCAGTAAGCAAAGGTGTCGACACCATGTTCAAATATAAAAGCCCTCTTAGCCGGCTTCTGGAAGGTGCCGGCAAACCCAAAGACGCTGAAACCGAAGAAGTCGCTGAAGCAGTCGAAGTAACCGAAGCCGAAAAACCTCAGCCAATTGCGGATTTCAACGCGCTGCGAAACGCTTTGGCAGGCGGCAACTTGACGTCGGAAACCTATGAGGACACCGACGAGCTAATTCCTGAAGAAAAGATGCCCAAGTTTTCCGAGGCCACGGAGGAAGCGGAAGCACAAGACGAGACGGTAATGACAGAGGTCGTCACCGAAACTCAGGACAATATCTTTGAGGCAACTGAAGCACAGCCTGAATCCGAGGAGCCGATTGTAACCCTGCATGTGGCTACCCAAGAAGAACCCGTCTCGGTTGAAGTTCTGGAAGATGACACCTCTGCGGCAGACCCAATTGTTGAGGTCGTTGTAGAAGCCGAGGAGCCCGTTCAACCCGAACCCGTCGCAGAAGCTGAACCGGCAGTTGAAATTAAGCCGGAACTTCAGATTTCGGAACCCGAACCAGCCCCTGCTCCGGCAGATCGTCGCGGGCGCGTCAAGACAACCTTCCTTGGCTTCGAGCGCGCGGACACACATGTTCAAGACTTGATCGAAAGCTCGGAACCCGTCGCGAAAACCGAAACAGCGCAAGAGACGTTCCCCGTTGGTTGGCTGGTCGTGACCGCTGGGCCGGGCCGCGGTTCTTGCATCACACTGACCGAAGGTCTGATGCAAATTGGACGCAACGATGATCAGGCCATTCAGTTGGATTTCGGCGATACCGGTATCTCACGCAGCAACCACGCCGTGATCGCTTATGACCCTGAAGACCGTAAATGCTATCTGGGACATGGCGGTAAGGCCAATCTGGTCCGCTTGAACGGCAAGCCGGTGCTGAGCACTGTTGCGCTAAACAGTGGTGACCTGATCCGGATCAGCGAAACTTCGATCCGATTTGCAGCCTTCTGTGACGACGGCTTTGACTGGCGGGACGCCTAATAGATGCTGGCTCAACCGGCATATGATATTGCGCTGATCCTGGACAAGGGTCAGCGAGAAACGCAAGAAGACGCGGTCGCTGCCCGCATGTTTGATGCTTCCGATTCAGCCTATGTTGTTGTCGCAGACGGCATGGGTGGACACGCAGCCGGCGAGGTTGCTTCGGAGTTGGTTGTCAAAGCCTGGCGCGAAGCTTTGGATGCCGAATTGGATGGCACTGCTCTGACCGAGGCCGCTCTGCTCGATGCCCTGCCCTTGGCAGCGATGCAGGCCAACGCACTGATTTCCAATCACTGCGAGGAACAAGGTGGTGACTACAACATGGGGTCGACCTTGTTGGGAGTCCTGTTACTGAACAACCGTTTATATTGGATCTCGATCGGTGACAGCCCGTTGTACCTGTTCCGAGACGGGGTGCTGAGACAGATTAACGAAGACCACTCAATGGCACCGGTGATCGATGCGCAGGTTGCCCAAGGCACTCTGAGTGAAGCCGAAGCGCAGGTTCATCCCGACCGCAATCAACTGACATCTGTGATCATGGGACGTGCGATCCCCAAGGTCGACTGCCCAGAGAACCCGCTGACCTTGACCGCCTCTGACACTCTGATCCTGGGCAGTGACGGGCTTCAATATATCAGTGATGAGAAGATTCAGACCATTTTGCAAGACAACGCGGCAGCTTGGGCACAAGACATCGCAGATGCACTCTGGCAGGCCCTTCGGGCCAAGGGTGATCCGGATCAGGACAACGTCTCAATCGGCGTTGTGAAACTTACAAAAAACTAACCAAGGCAAAGATACAGGACCATGAGAACCCATCTGTTCATATCCAGCCTGGCACTTGCTGCCGCGGCCGGAGCAGCTTCGGCGCAAGAGGCTTGCTCGACCTATGAAATCCAGCGCGGCGACAGCCTTCGTGATCTGGCAATCGAAGTGTATTCGACCGAGGATTTTCGGATCATCTTTGACGCCAACCGCGATGTTATCGGTAACAATCCGAACATCATCCGTGTAGGCGATGTTCTGACCCTGCCATGCCTAGAGGATATCGGACGCGCACCGGCTGCTCCGGAAACCGAGGCCGAGGCCATGGCAGCCGAGATGGCCGCAGAATTGGTTAAAGCCGCCGAAAAGCGCGCTGAAAAGGCTATAGCCGAAGCCGAAGCCAGAGTCGCCGAAGCGGAAGCTGAAGCGAAAAAGGCCAGCGAAGAAGCCGTTAACGCGGCCAAAGTCGCCGCCCAACAAGAAATCGAAGCCGCGCGTGCCGAAGGGGCCGCGCTGATCCGCGAGGCTGATGCCGGAGAACGCCCGGAAATCCGGGATCGACAACTATTGCTGATCACCGGCGGCAACTACGCTCCGTTTACAGATGAAGCCCTGCCTCATCGTGGTCTCTATACTAACCTCGTAGAGACAGCCATGCTGCGGGCCGCACCCGAGCAGGCCTACAAGATTCAATTTGTAAATGACTGGCCCTCACATCTGGACCTGCTGATGCCGACATTGGCCTTCGACGCGACTTTCCCCTGGTCACGCCCGAACTGCGAAGAAGCCCAGACACTATCGGAAAAAGACCGCGACAGATGTGAGACATATCACTTCTCGGACCCATTCTATGAAGTTGTGGACACATTCTTTGCCCTTAGGGGATCGGGCTATGAGCAGACCCTAACCTATGCGGATTTTGCGGGGACCACGATTTGCCGCCCCGAAGGATGGTCGACATCACATATGGATGCAGTAGGTCTATATGAACCCGCGATCACGGTTCTGAGCCCAGTGTCCCCGGACGACTGTTTTCACGCCGTGATGGAAGGAAAGGCCGACATCATCGCGATCGAAGCACATCTGGCGGGCGAGGCAATCGCGCGTCTCGGTTACGAACATCAGATCATCGAAAACCCCAACCTAGCGGCAATCAAGTCGCTTAACGTCATGACCCACAAAGATAACCCGGATGGGGAAGCGATCCTTGCGACGCTCAACCAGGGTCTGGCGATCATGCAACAATCCGGAGAATGGCGCGACATCGTGTCAACCGCTCTGCGTCATCAAATGGAAAACGGCTAAGGCCCGAGCAGGCCTGATAACTAAAAGTCTGGAGGAAGTGGACATGTTAAAGAATAAACTGAAATCTGCAGTGCTGTCGGCATCGACTCTTACGGTTCTCAGCGCTGGCGCAGTTGCTGCGCAAGAAGCCTGTACCAACTATTCTGTTTCGGACGGTGATACTCTTGCGACGATCTCGATCGCTGCTTATGGCACGTCAAACTATCAGCCGATATTCAACGCCAACCGCGACAACATCACGAATCCGAACGACCTGGAACCGGGGCTGATCTTGGCACTGCCCTGTAACGATGGCAGTCTGCCAAACGGGCAATCGGCCCGGGAAGTGATCGCAAACGAAGAAGCCAGAAACGCCGACAACCAATCTTCAAATATCTACGAAGCTCCGATCCGTATGGTTCTTGGCGATAATTGGGCACCTTTTGCTGACGAGAGTATGGAAGGTGGCGGCATGATGGCTCGCCTCGCCTCCACAGCCTTGCGTCGCGGTGGCAACAACCGTGAACATTCGATTAGTTTTGTGGACGATTGGGCCTCGCATCTCAGCACATTGCTGCCTTTGGGAGCGTTTGATGTATCCCTTGGCTGGTACATGCCTGACTGCAGCAACAAGTCGTATGAGTGGGGCGAGAATACCACGATGCGCTGCACCGAATTCGATGTTACGGTCCCGGTTTATGACTCGGTAATCGGCTTTTTCACACTTGCGGAAAACAAGTATGCCAACGCCCAGTCTTTCGAGGATTTCCACGGCGCGACCATTTGCCGGACCGCCGGTTGGTTTACATTTGACCTGGAGCAAGTTGGTCTGGTTGCCCCCAACATTTCGATGATGCAGCCAAGAACGTCATTGGAATGTATGGATGCTGTGCTGAACGGAACCGCCGATATCGTCAGCTTCGAAGTTGAGCTTGCAGCGGATATTCTTGCTCAAATGGGAGTGGCATCAGGTGAAGTCGTTGAGAACGCCTATCTGAACAACATCCTGAGCCTGCACTTCTTCGCTCATAAATCCAACCCGCACGCACGTAAATACGTTGCATTGCTGAATCGTGGTTTGATCGAAATGCGCGAAAGTGGTGAATGGTACGCGATTGTTTCGGACACTCTACGCGAGGCAAATGAAAGAACAATTTCGAACTAAGCGCGCAAGCAAAAATGCCGAAGGGGCTGGACCATAACCAGCCCTTTTCGATTACGTCGCTGTTTCGCAAGTGCCGTGCATTTAAGAGGCGGGATCCAATTGGCCAAATGCCAGTCTGATGCCAGTTGGAGCGTGTAGTTCGGGGTTGTGAGGTCAACGCCCTCAAAGTTTACGGGAAACCCCTAATATCCTGAGAATTCGATTCTGATATCGTGAAATCAACTAAGCCGGTAAGGGTTCGCCCTTGCCACTCACTCAAAAAAGGGACCGACTTTGGGGGTCGGTCCCTTTTTCTTTATCTATATGCACAAGGCATTGCCACGCCCGGCGCGGCTTTTGGCGATCAGTCGATAATCGCGTTCAGGGTCGCGCTTGGTCGCATCACCGCAGACGTTTTAACCGGGTCGGTGTGATAGTATCCGCCCAGGTCGGCAGCACCTCCCTGTGCCGCAGCCAACTCGCTCAGGATTTGCTCTTCCTTAGCAGCTAGTTCGGCAGCAACCGGTGCAAACTCAGCTGCCAGTTCGGCGTCATCGGACTGAGAGGCCAGAGCCTCAGCCCAATAACGCGCGAACCAATAGTGGCTGTTACGGTTGTCGGGCTGACCAACCTTGCGGCTGGGCGAGCGGTTGTTGTCCAGAATGCCCTGGGTTGCAGCCTCGGCCGCTGCACCCAGTACACCTGCCTTCGCGTTGCCCTTGCTGTCCGCCAGGAAGTTCAAGGACTCACCCAACGCACAGAACTCACCCATCGAGTCCCAGCGCAGGTGGTTTTCCTCAACCAGTTGCTGCACGTGCTTCGGCGCCGAACCGCCCGCACCGGTTTCAAACAGGCCGCCACCATTCATCAGTTTGACGATGGACAGCATTTTAGCCGAGGTACCCAGCTCGAGGATTGGGAACAAGTCGGTCAGGTAATCCCGCAATACGTTGCCAGTGATGGCGATGCTGTCCTTGCCCGCAGTGATTGTCTCCAGAGACTGACGGGTCGCTTCGCGCGGAGCCATAATCAGGAACTTATCGGATACGCCCGCGGCGTGAAGTGCTGGTGTTACGTAGTTGATCAGTTCCGCATCATGGGCGCGGTTTGAGTCCAGCCAAAAGATCGCTTCGGATCCGGTCAGACGCTGCCGATCCAAAGCCAGCTGAATCCAGTTCTCGATCGGAGCTTTCTTGACGGTGCATGCACGCCAAATGTCCCCAGACTCGACCTCATGCGACAGCAGCACTTCGCCACTTGCGGCAACAATGCGGATGGTACCGTCTGCAGGCGCTTCGAAAGTGGTCGGATGCGAGCCGTACTCCTCGGCCTTCTGCGCCATCAGGCCGACATTGGCGACGGCTCCGGCGGTGGCTGGGTTCAGCGCGCCGTTGGCTTTGAAGAAATTGATGGTTTCGTCATACACACCGGCATAGCAGCGATCCGGGATTACACAATTGGTGTCGCCTTTGGCACCAGACTCGTCCCAGCCTTTACCACCGGCACGGATTACGGCAGGCATCGAGGCATCAATGATCACGTCCGACGGTACGTGCAGATTGGTAATGCCTTTATCGCTGTCGACCATATACATCGACGGGCGGTCGCCTTTCAGAGCATCGATGGCCGCCACGATCTCGGCACTGTCCTTGACGCGTTCCAGCAGATCACCCAGACCCGAGTTCGGGTTCACACCCAACGCGTCCAGTTCAGCACTGAACTTTTCGAACACCGGGGCCAGCCAGGCTTTGACCGCATAGCCAAAGATGATCGGGTCCGACACTTTCATCATGGTCGCTTTCATGTGAAGCGAGAACATGGTGCCGTCTTTCTTGGTGTCTTCGATGGCTTCGGCCAAGAAGGCGGACAGCGCTTTGACCGACATGAACGTTGAATCGGCCACAGTGCCTTCGGCGAGTGGCCAGCCGTCTTTCAGCACGGTAACGCCGCCGTCTTTACCAACGAATTCAATCTTTGCGTCGCCAGACTGAGCGGCTGAGATAGTGGCCGATTTTTCATTGGCGTAGAAATCGTTGCCCGACATCGACGAGACCTTGGTCTTGCTGTCGGCAACCCATTCACCCATGGAATGCGGGTTCTTCTGGGCAAAGTTCTTGACTGCCTTTGCGGCACGACGGTCGCTGTTTCCTTCCCGCAGAACCGGGTTCACAGCCGAGCCCTTGATGCCGTCATAACGTGAACGGATCGCTTTTTCTTCGTCGTTAGACGGTTCTTCAGGGTAGTTCGGGATATCGTAACCCTGCGCCTGCAGCTCTTCGATGGCAGCCACCAGCTGCGGGACCGAGGCCGAGATGTTCGGCAGCTTGATCACATTGGCTTCAGGCGTTTTCACCAATTCTCCTAATGCGGCCAGATCATCGGTGATGCGCTGCTCGTCTGTCAGGTTCTCGGGAAAGGTTGCAAGTATGCGTCCAGCCAGAGAAATATCCTTGGTGCCTACGCTGACACCCGCCGCCGAGGCGAACTTGCGAATGATGGGCAGGAACGAGGCGCTGGCCAGCTCGGGCGCTTCGTCTACAATGGTATACAATACGTCGAAGTTCGATTTTTCTGCCATATTCTTTTACCTTTTTTAAGCCTTTCGGGGCGTGCGATCCAAGAGTGTGCCACTTATGCGTGGCGCGATAAGGGGCGCGGGTATCCTACCGCCCCAATGGTGACTCTGATTTGACAGGGCTTCCCTTAAATCAGGTTGGCCTTGGGATCAATCGTCTAGTGGGGGCGCAAATTGACACGGTTGGGGAAAAACGGGGAAATTGCTGAATACTTGTGCGAAAGTCGCAGTCAAACACCCCATGTGTCGCTTAATTTGTACCCGCCCGGCCAAGGATCATTCGGGTCAAGCATGTGTTGATGGGTGCCGGTAATCCAGCCGCGACCGCTGATCTCGGGGGTTATAGCGACGCGGTCTCCGACATTCGTCTGTTCGACAATCCTGCCGGTAAATCGCGACCCGATGATCGAGATCGCCTCGAACGTATCCCCGACCGTCATCTGCCCCTTCGCCGCCATCAGCGCCATGCGTGCGGATACCGCAGTACCGGTGGGGGACCGATCGACCTTGCCCGGTTGGATGGCGACGGCGGATTTGCCGGTCAGGCCGGTTTCGGTTTTCTCCAACGGTCCGCAAAAGGCACAGAACGATATGTGGTTCCAGTCGGGGTTCTGGGGATGGGTAAAGCCAAGTTGCTCATTGGCCGCGTTTGTGATTGCAACGCCTATGCGCGCAATATCCCTGGCTTCATCTTCCACGATCCCGAACCCCAGCGCGGCGGCGTCGACCACAACAAAGCTGTCCCCCCCATAAGCCGTGTCCACAGTCAAGGTTCCGATATTCGGAACCTCAAGCGGAACCGAGATCTTGTCGGCAAAGCTGGGTAGGTTCTGCACAAAGATGCGCTCAGCCTTGCCATTTCTGCATTCGGCTCGGACGCGTACCAGCCCACCTGGGGCTTCAAGCGTCATCCGGGTTTCCGGTTCCTGCATCGGGATAATCCCGCCATCCAACAACACCGTAGAGACACAGATCGAGTTAGAGCCAGACATGGGTGGCGTGTCTTCGGGCTCCATGATGATAAAAGCCGCATCCGCTTCGGGGTGTTTGGGTGGGACCAGCAGGTTGACGTGGCGAAACACTCCACCACGCGGTTCATTCAGGACAAAGTTGCGCAAAGTCTGGTCCTGGGCGATGAATGCGCGCTGATCCCAGATCGTATCTCCGGGCGGCGGTTGTACTCCGCCAACGATTACATCGCCCACCTCGCCTTCTGCATGGGCGGAAATGACGTGGATGGTCTTGGTGCTGCGCATGTCGTGTCCTTAGAACCGGGAAGCAGAGAACGGGGCCAAAGAAATCTGGAAGGGCTGCCCATCAACCAAGGCACCGACCAGTTCGGCTGTTCCCGCCGCTTGGGTCAGGCCGAGATGCCCGTGACCAAAAGCATAAATCACGTCCGGCGCGCTTGGCGAGGGCCCAATGACCGGCAGACTGTCGGGCAGCGACGGACGGAATCCCATCCATTGCGTGCCGCCTTCGGTTTTTAGTCCGGGCAGGAATTTAGCGGCTTTGTTCAGCAAGGTGTCGGCCCGTTTGAAATTTGGCGGCAGGTCCAGCCCGCCGAGTTCGACCGCTCCGCCAATCCGCACACCGCCATTGATCCGGGTCGCGACAAACCCATGGCCAGAGAATGTAAGGTGCATACGCAAGTCAAACGCGCCTTCGGGCAAGGTCGTGTTATAGCCGCGCTCAGTTTCAAGCGGGATAAGGTCTCCAATTGTACGGGCAAGATGATGCGACCATGCCCCCGCACACACCACAACCTTGTCCGCGTCGATTTCACCATCTGCCAAGGTGATCCGCACTGCTCCGTTCACAGGGAACAGCGCGCGGGTTTCCTGAATTTCGATGCGCCCACCGCGCGTAAGGAAGGCTTGCGCCAAATGCTCAACCCAGTTTTTGGGGTCGACGGTGTTTATCCAATTGGGGGTGAAACCGGCATGGGTAAAACGAGGGCTGAGGCCGGGTTGTCTTTCGGCAATGCCCTCGCGAGTTTCCAGCAGTTCGAATTCAATTCCGTGCTGGCGGCGCAGCTCCCACGTAGGCAGGCTGGCGCGATACTCCGCCTCGCCTTCATAGAGCTGCATTTGACCATCGCGCTGCATCATGTGTTCACCATCAATATCGGTGATCAGGCGGGTCAAGGCGGCTGCAGACTGTTCCATCAGGCTGGCCTGCGCGCGCAAGCTGTCTTTATAGGACCCGAGGCGGCTCGCCTTCCAAAATCGAAACATCCATGGGGCAATCTTCAGCGCATAAGAAGGCGGCACGGACAAAGGACCCAACGGATCCAGCAACCATTTCGGAGCTTTCCGTATAATCCCGGGTGTGGCCAGCGGCTCCACTTCGGAAAAGGCAAATGCCCCTGCATTCCCAGCCGAGGCCTGCGCAGCAATGCCTTCACGATCCAGAACCAAAACTGAATAGCCCCGGCGCTGCAATTCCAGCGCCGTTGTGAGGCCGATCACACCAGCTCCGATCACAACGACTTTGGCCATCATGCCTCTATGCCAATTTTAAAAGGGTCGTTTGCGTCAAAGACAAGCGTCGCCTCGGCCATTATATGAGCCTGCCCGGTGATCGAGGGGATGACACCTCCGTTAGGACCCGGCTGATAGGACAAGCGATAGGCGCTGCCAATGACACTATGCTGCACGATCTCGTCTCCAGGTGCCAAACGCCCATCGGTCGCAAGGCAGGCCAGCCGCGCCGAACTGCCCGTTCCACAGGGAGAGCGGTCATAATTGTCGTCAGGACACAAGACAAAGTTACGGCTGTGAACCCCAGGATCGGGTGAAGTGTCCTGAAAAATCACGTGGTCGATCGGCTCACCCTGCTCTCCGCCGATGCCTTGCGCGATTGAGGCCCCTCGGATCGCGACCGTCATATCCGTAAGTTGCCGGATATTGGCAGCCTCAACCGGAATCGGACTTGGCTCAACAATGAAGAACCAATTCCCACCATAAGCGACGTCGCCTGAAACGGTTCCATAGCCCGGGACATCCAGCGCCACATCACGATGGACCCGGCGGCTTTCGATATTTGTGACAGTCACAGTATTGGCGTCGTGCAACTCGACTGTCACGATCCCTGCGGGCGTTTCGATCTTGTGACGCCCAACGCCAATTCGCCCCAGATGCGCCAGCGTAACGGTCAAGCCGATGGTCCCATGCCCGCACATGCCCAGCACGGCATCCACGTCAAAATAGATCACGCCGGTCACGCAAGAAGGGTCTACAGGCTCGACTAAAAGCGCGCCGACCATGGCAGGTTGCCCGCGCGGTTCCAGCATAATCGAGCGGTAGAATCCTTCATGTTCCGTCGCCAACCTATGGGCGCGATCAGCCAGCGGGCCATTGCCTAAATCCGGCGCACCGTCGAGGATGACCCGCGTCGGTTCACCCCCGGTATGGCTGTCGATCACATGCATTCAGCGATTACTCCGCCCTGTTTGGACCAATCGGCGAACCATGTGCGGAACAGGTCGTATTGCTGTTCACAATAGTTGCGCTGCGCGTCGGTCAGTTCATCCGTTTCGTTGAAGTGCAGGCGATATTCCTGTTCTCCATTCAGCACCAGAAGATGCTTGTAATACAGCACCAGATCCGGGCCTTCGTCAAAGCTGGACAGAACATGGAAGGCATCCGTCAGTTCCTGTGCTCGCTGTCGCGCTTCGGCGTGACCCTGTGCCGCCTTTTTGGACAGAGCTGCCAACAACAGTGCCTCACGCGGGAGCGCGGTACCAATTCCTGTGATTGAGCCGGTCGCACCGCAGTTGACGAAGCCGTGGTAAACCTCGGTATCGACCCCAACCATCAGCGTTACCTGATCGTCCTGGCTTGTGATGTTTTCTGCGGCATAACGCAGGTCGTCCTTGCCTCCAAATTCCTTGAATCCGATTAGATTGGGATGTTCGGCGCGCAAAGCAAAGAAAAGATCAGCACGGGTTGCAAAACCGTAGTACGGGCTGTTGTAGATGATCGCGGGCACATCCGGCGCCGCCGAAAGGATCGCTTTGAAGTGATTCTTTTGCGCGGTAGGAGAGCTGCCGCGTGACAGGACGCGCGGGATCACCATCAGACCAACTGCCCCCACCTTTTGGGCATGCGCCGCGTGGGCGACGGCGGATTTGGAGTTGATCGCTCCGGTTCCCACTACGACAGGCAATCCGGCTTCGACCAACCTCTCGACGCCTTCCATACGCTGTTCGTCGGTCAGCAATGGCCAATCGCCCATCGAGCCGCAATAGACAACCGCCGACATACCCGCGTCGATCATCTGTTTGCCCTTGCGTACCAGCGCATCGAAATCCGGGCTACGATCGGCCTTACAGGGGGTCATAAGTGCTGGCATGGTGCCGGTGAAAACATTGGTCGACATCAGGGCTATCCTTCCAAAATGAGCAGCAGAACCGGGCGGGATGCGCCCTTTCGCCTCGCCATAACGGATATTGGATACAAAATCCATAAAAATCTCTCGGACAAAAAGCGCGCCGGATCAGTGGATCGGCGCGTTTAACCTGGGTCACAGCATTGTCGCTATCTCAAACGTTGCCCGCTATTGGGGTCAAACAGCATGGCACGGTCGCTCCGGACACTAATGCCAATTCGTTCCCCTTGTTTGCTGCGCTGATCTTCACGCTCTTCAACGATCAGCTTATCACCATTCGGCGTCAGCAAATACGAGTAGCTTACTCCGCCAAGTGCCTCGGTCAGATCAACAGAGCATGCCTCCCCGGTGCGGTCCACCTCAATATGCTCAGGACGGATACCCAACGTAACTTTGTTCATACCCGCAGGGACATTCGCCGACACCACCAAAGGCGCACTGAGCGCGGGGTGCGAAACCGTGCCGTCGGCAAAATCGCACTCTAGGAAATTCATCGCAGGGGAGCCAATGAACCCCGCCACAAAGCGGTTGTCCGGGTCGCGATAAAGATCCATAGGGGCGCCGACCTGTTCGATCCGACCATCCCGCAAAACCACGATCTTGTCGGCCATGGTCATTGCTTCGACCTGATCATGGGTAACATAAATCATCGTCGCGCCTATCTCATTGTGTAGGCGTGCGATTTCCACCCGCATCTCGACACGCAGTTCGGCATCGAGATTGGACAGGGGTTCATCGAACAAAAACACCTCCGGTCCTCGCACGATGGCTCGACCGATGGCCACCCGCTGACGCTGCCCTCCGGACAGTGCCTTAGGCTTGCGCTTGAGGTACGGGTCCAGTTTCAGGATATTCGACGCCTGCTGCACTTTCTGGTCGATCTCGGATTTGGCGACCCCGTTCATGCGCAGTCCAAAACCCATATTCTCGGCCACCGTCATGTGCGGATACAAAGCGTAGGTCTGAAACACCATCGCCACGCCACGCTTGGCCGGGTCCATATGGGTCACGTCACGCGTCCCAATTTGAATTTGCCCCTCGGTGGTCTCTTCCAATCCCGCGATCATCCGCAGCAAGGTAGACTTGCCGCAGCCTGATGGACCAACGAACACGCAGAATTCTCCATCCTCAATCTCAAGATCAATCCCATGAATTACTTGCGTCTCGCCGTATCGCTTGATCGCTTGGTTCAGAGTCACACCTGTCATGTCGCTTGCATCCTGTCTTTGTCAGCATTCACGCGGGTTTCGGGGAACCGCCAGGCCTGTGCTTCGGCTCCGATCTGTTCGGCCACGCGGCGAACACGGGGAACCCAGGTTTCCAATTGTTCGAAATTCATCCGCTCGGTCGATCCGGTCACGGAAATCGCCCCCAGCATCCGACCGCCCGAGGTCAAGATCGGGCAGGCAACACAGATGATGCCGTGCTCGTGCTCTTCATCGTCAACTGCATAGCCTCGGCTGCGGATCAAGTCGAGATCAGCCCGCAGCGCGGCCTCGGACGTTAGCGTTTTTTCCGTGAACCGGTGATAGCTTTGCTGTGACACAGCCCGATCCAGCGCGGCCTCATCCAGATGTGCCATCATCGCCTTGCCAACGCCGGTGCAATAGGCCGGACCAACCTTGCCAGCTTGCGAATACATCTCGACCGGTTGGGCAGCGTTGCGTTTATCGACATAAAGCACTTGACTGGCATCCAACTGCGCCAGATGCACCGTCTCTCCGGTTTCTTGGCTCAGCGCATCCAGAAAGGGTCGCGCTATAGGTGCCAGCGAGCTTTGCGTCCAAGCCGCATGCGCCAATCGGACCAACCGCAAACCGGGCGTATAGGTCTGTCGATCAGGATCATATGACAGCATACCCTGATTGGTCAGCGTCTGCAGAAACCGATACAGCGTTGCTTTGGGGAAATCGCTGCTTTCCAACAGCTCTGCGAATCTCACCGGACGCTGAAACGTCGCCACCTGATCCAACACATCACATGCTTTTCCTATTGTACCGTCACCTGCCACGGGCGCTTGGTCTCCTCTCATCGATCCATCGCCATCTTCACGAGGGTCTTGACAAGACTAACCGAGTCGATGTGTAGTTTTCAATATATAAAACACTGTTTCATTATTTGGAACCTATAGTGGAAGCTAAGGGAGGAAACCATGCATTCCATGTTCAAGCGCTCAGCGGCGGCGTTGGCAGTCAGTGTGGCACTTGCTGCGCCTGTCGCGGCCGAACTGTCCGGCGAGCTTCGAATCTTCCTCGACACATCGAACCCGGCGCCGCGCGCGACGATGGAAGCGATGATAGAGCGGTTTGCAGCTCAGCACCCGGGGCTGGAAGTCGAGACCACCGTGATAGACCGTGAGGCTTATAAAACTCAGATCCGTAACTTCCTGACTGCGGACACACCGGACGTGGCCACATGGTATGCCGCCAACCGCATGAAGCCTTATGTAGAAGCCGGCTTGTTCGAGGATGTTTCAGACCTGTGGGCCGAGCCCGAAATCGCCGAAAACCTTGCCTCGACCAAGGGCGCGATGACTATCGACGGCAAGCAATGGGGCGTGCCCTATACCTACTACCAATGGGGTGTTTACTACCGCAAAGACATCTTTGATGAACTGGGCCTTTCCGAGCCGACCACTTGGGAGGAAGAGCTTGTCAATTGCCAGAAGATCGTCGATTCCGGTCGCGCTTGCTATACTATCGGCACCAAGTTCCTGTGGACCGCTGGTGGCTGGTTCGACTACCTGAACATGCGCACCAACGGGTTTGACTTCCACAACCAACTCGCCAATGGCGAAATCAGCTGGGAGGACGACCGGGTCAAACAGACCTTCGCCAACTGGAAGCAGCTAATCGACATGGGCGCGTTCATCGACAACCACCAGACCTATAGCTGGCAAGAAGCCCTACCATTCATGGTCAACGGCGAAGCCGCCGCCTATCTGATGGGCAACTTTGCCGTCGCCCCGTTGCGCGAGGCTGGCCTGACCGACGATCAACTGGACTTCTACCAGTTTGTCGCGATCAACCCAGATGTGGAGCTGGCCGAAGATGCGCCAACCGACACGTTCCATATCCCGACCAATGCCTCGAACAAGGAAGCCGCACGTGAATTCCTACGCTTCGTTGTTTCGGCGGATGAACAAACCGAAATCAACAACGGTGCCAACCTCGGTCAGTTGCCTGTGAATGCTCAGTCGTCCGTGGATGACGACAAGTTCCTGCAACAGGGATTTACCATGTTGTCGTCCAACAGCCCCGGCGGCGTTGCCCAGTTCTGGGACCGTGACGCTCCGGCTGAAATGGCCAAAGTGTCGATGGAGGGCTTCCAGGAGTTTATGGTCAAGCCGGACAATGCCGACCGTATTCTAGCAAAGCTGGAGCGCGCACGTCAGCGCATCTACGATCAGTAACCGAAGGTTTGGGCCGGGCAAAAGGCCCGGCCCTATCCGATCTTGGCAAATAGGTAGGCTCTGGTCCGCCAGTCTCTCAACCGGAACAACATCATGACCCCTACATCAGATATGGAACCGGAAAGCTGGTTCCACAGAAACCAACAGCGCATTGCGCCCTGGCTGTTTCTGGCCCCCGGTCTTTTGTTCTTTATGGTCTATGTGATCATCCCTGTATTCCAGTCCTTTAACCTGTCACTCTACGAATGGGATGGTCTGGGTGCAGCTGAATACGTTGGGTTTCGCAACTACGAAGACCTCTATTGGGAATGGGTGGATCGCGACGCATTCTACACGTCACTGAGAAACAATCTGATCTGGCTGATCCTGTATTTGGCCGCCATCCCGGCGGGTCTGTTCATTGCACTGTTCCTAAATCAGACCGTCTGGGGCATTCGCCTGTACAAATCACTGTTTTTCTTCCCCTTCGTCATTTCTCAGGTCGTCGTGGGCCTCGTATTCACTTGGTTCTACGACCCGACCTTTGGCCTTTTAAACGAATTCCTCGGCTTGTTCGGCATGGGCCCGCTGAATGTGCTCGGCGACGAACGCTTTGTCACATACGGCATCATCTTCGCCGGTTTGTGGCCACAGACCGCATACTGCATGATCCTCTATCTCACCGGCCTGAACGCCGTAGACCCCGAACAAATCGAAGCCGGTCGTCTGGACGGTGCAAAAAGCTGGCGGATGCTGAGGCACATCATCCTGCCGCAACTGCGCCCCGCGACCTTCATCGCCTTTGTTGTGACCATCATCGGCGCGCTGCGCAGCTTCGACCTGATCTCGATCATGACCCAGGGTGGCCCGTTCGGCTCGTCCCGCGTGCTAGCCTATTACATGTTCGAGGTCGCCCTGTCCGAATATGGCTTCCGCATGGGATATGGCGCGGCAATCGCGGTGGTCCTGTTCCTGATCATGCTCTGCTTCATCGCCTACTTCCTGTGGTCGATGTACCGCGAAGAAAGGGGGCACTGAGATGTTTCCCAAACCCATCGAAAAACAATCCCGCGCGGCACAGATCAGCTATCAGGCCATGCTGCCGCTGGCCTTGCTATTGTGGCTGGGGCCGCTGCTGGCCGTCGCGCTGTTTTCAGTCAAACCTGCTGCAGATTTCACCAACGCCAATTATTGGGGAATGCCTTCCAGCTTTGAAGGAGCGTTCAACTACGGGCAGGTCTTCTTCAACTCTGACATGCCGCGCTACCTACTGAATTCGTTCCTGATTACCGTGTCCACTGTGATCGGAGCCGTTGCCCTCAGCTGCATGACTGGCTTTGCGCTCGGTATCTACAAGTTCCGCTCTAATCTCTGGATCTTTTTCATGTTTGTGGCTGGCAACTTTGTCCCATTCCAGATTCTAATGGTTCCAGTGCGCGACCTGACGCTGCAACTCGGCCTCTACAACACCAAAACCGGTCTCGTCCTGTTCCATATCGCCTTCCAGACCGGCTTCTGCACACTCTTCATGCGCAACTTCATCCGCGCGCTGCCCTTTGAGTTGATCGAGGCCGCCCGCGTCGAAGGCATCAGCGAATGGCGCATCTTTTGGTATGTTGTCCTGCCGCTGATGAAACCCGCAATCGCGGCGCTTAGTGTGCTGATCTTCACCTTCATCTGGAACGACTATTTCTGGGCCGTGGTCCTGACCCAAGGAGCCGAAAGTCAGCCTGTCACAGCAGGGATCACCAGTTTCAACGCCCAGTTCCGGGCCGCCTATCAATTGATGAGCGCAGGCTCAATCGTAGCGGCCCTGCCGCCAGTGGCCATGTTCTTCCTGATGCAGAAACACTTCATTGCGGGTCTGACTCTCGGAGCTGTAAAATGACCAAAATCGCTTTTATTGGAGCGGGTTCCACGATCTTCATGCAGAATATTGTTGGCGATGCGCTGTTGACCCCTGCCCTGGCCGACAGCCATTTCGCGTTGATGGATATCGACCCCAAGCGGCTGGCCGAAAGTGAGGCTGTGGCTCGCTCGATGATCCGCTCGGTCGGAACGGGCGCAACCTTGTCCACGCATACCGACCGGCGCGCAGCGCTGGAGGGGGCTGATTTTGTGATTACTGCCTTTCAAGTTGGTGGTTACGAGCCCTGCACGGTGACTGATTTTGAAATCCCCAAACATTATGGCCTGCGCCAGACCATCGCGGACACTCTAGGGATCGGAGGGATCATGCGTGGTCTGCGCACTGTTCCGGTACTGTGGGATGTGGCACAGGACATGATGCAACTCTGCCCCGATGCAACTTTGCTGCAATACGTCAACCCGATGGCCATCAACACCTGGGCGCTGTCCGAGA
Organism: Ruegeria sp. BB7; assembly: GCF_056539365.1. Classification (NCBI taxonomy): domain Bacteria; kingdom Pseudomonadati; phylum Pseudomonadota; class Alphaproteobacteria; order Rhodobacterales; family Roseobacteraceae; genus Ruegeria; species Ruegeria sp. BB7. The sequence continues at coordinate 46,568 of NZ_JBQFUV010000010.1, forward strand.
AATTTCCGGCACTAAAACATGTGGGTCTGTGCCACTCGGTTCAAAACACGGTCGAAGAACTGGCGCATGATCTTGACTTGCCCAAGGACGAAATCAGCTACAAGGTCGCGGGGATCAACCACGTCGCCTTCTTCATGCGGCTAGAACACCAGGGCCGCGATCTGTACCCCGCACTGCGGCAGGGGTATACGAGCAGTCAGATCCCAAAGGCCCCTTTGTTGATGCCGCGCTGCCCCAACAAGGTGCGGTACGAGGTAATGGACCACCTTGGCTATTTCTGCACCGAAAGCTCAGAACATTTGGCGGAATATGTCCCATGGTTCATCAAGGATGGGCGCGAGGACCTGATCAAGCAGTTTTCGATTCCGCTGGACGAATACCCTACTCGTTGCGTCGAACAGATGGCCACTTGGCAGGAGCAGGCAAAGACTCTGACGGACGGACGGGATGTCGAAGTCACCCGCAGCCACGAATTCGCCGCTGACCTGATGAACGCGATTGTCACCGACACACCCTATGTGGCTTACGGCAACCTGTCCAACACAGGCCAGATCCCGCAATTACCCTTGGCAGCGGCGGTAGAAACACCCTGCTTGGTGGACAGTAACGGTGTGCAGCCGTCGGTTGTCACGGACATTCCACCGCAGTTGATTGCGTTGATGCGCAGCCAAATCAATGTGCAAGAACTGACCGTTCGGGCACTGGTCGATCAGAGCCCTGAATACATCTATCACGCAGCCATGATGGACCCGCATACCGCCGCAGAACTGGACCTGCGTCAGATCCGCAACCTCGTAACCGATCTGCTGAACGCCCATGCTGACTGGCTGCCAGACTGGTGCCGCCCGGCCCGCGCCGCCTGATCTTCATCTTTTCACAAATACTCAATTCCAACCGCAGCCAAGAAAAACATCGCCAAAATGACAAAACGCCGCTCTCAGCACTGGTACGGAAAACTCGATAAGGACGGTTTCATCCACCGCTCATGGATGAAGAACCAAGGCTTTCCCGATCACGCTTTTGACGGGCGCCCCATAATTGGTATCTGCAACACGTGGTCGGAACTCACCCCATGCAACTCGGGCCTGCGCGATCTGGCCGAGGGTGTCAAACGCGGTGTGTGGGAGGCCGGAGGCTTCCCGGTCGAATTCCCCGTCATGTCACTGGGTGAAACCCAGATGAAACCCACCGCCATGCTGTTCCGCAACCTGCTGGCAATGGATGTCGAGGAATCTATTCGCGCTTACGGCATCGACGGCGTTGTGTTGCTGGGCGGCTGTGACAAGACCACGCCAGGGCAACTGATGGGCGCGGCCTCAGTCGATCTACCGTCGATCGTGGTCAGCTCCGGCCCGATGCTGAACGGCAAGTACCGCGGGCAGGATATCGGCTCGGGCACGGATGTGTGGAAATTTTCCGAGGCCGTGCGGGCCGGAGAAATGACCCTGCAGGACTTCATGAACGCCGAATCTGGTATGTCCCGCAGCGCCGGTGTTTGTATGACCATGGGCACGGCCTCTACGATGGCCTCGCTGGTCGAGGCGATGGGTATGTCCCTGCCCACCAACGCCGCCCTGCCCGCTGTCGATGCCCGGCGCATGGCGCTGGCGCATTTGACCGGCAAACGGATTGTCGAGATGGTGGACGAGGACCTGAAACCCTCAGACATTTTGACCAAAGAAGCGTTCGAGAACGCCATTCTCGCCAATGCCGCCGTAGGCGGATCGACAAACGCAGTGGTTCACCTTTTAGCGCTCGCGGGTCGCGTTGGCGTGGACCTGACGTTGAAAGACTTTGAAATCGGGTCGGAAATCCCGCTTCTGGTGAACTGCATGCCCTCGGGCAAATACCTGATGGAGGATTTCTGTTACGCGGGCGGAGTGCCTGTGGTTCTGAACGAACTCAAACCCTTCCTGCGGTCGGCCAAAACGGTGCTGAACAAGGATATCTCGGCCCATTATGAAGGGGCCGAATGCTTCAACACCGACGTCATACGTCCTTTTGGCGATCCGGTAAAACCTGCCGCTGGCCTGCGTGTCCTGCGCGGCAACCTCGCACCTAAAGGAGCCATCGTGAAGCCCTCGGCGGCCACAGACGTTCTGCTGGAAACCGAAGCCGAAGCGTACGTCTTCGAGAATATCGAAGACCTGAAAGCCAATATCGACCGTGACGATCTGCCAGTCACGCCTGAAACAATTCTGGTGCTTAAAGGCTGCGGCCCCAAAGGCTATCCGGGTATGCCTGAGGTCGGCAACATGCCGATCCCAGCCAAACTGGTGAAAGAGGGCGTGCGCGACATGATTCGTATCTCAGATGCCCGCATGTCCGGTACGGCGTATGGCACCGTTATCTTGCATGTCAGCCCCGAGGCTCAAGCGGGTGGCACGCTGGCCTTAGTCAAGACCGGTGACCGCATCCGGGTGTCGGCCAGCAAGGGTGAGCTGGAGCTGCTGGTGGATGAAAAGGAACTGGACACCCGCCGTGCCGCGTGGCAACCGGACGACCCGCATTACACCCGCGGATATGCGAAACTCTATATCGACCACGTACTGCAAGCCGATCAGGGCGCGGACCTTGATTTCCTTGTCGGCAAAGACACCCGCCTTGTGACCAGAGAGAGCCATTGATGGATCAACCCGCCACATTCCACGATCTCAACGGGGCATCCGTCTATATCACCGGTGGGGGCTCGGGCGTTGGTGCCGCCCTGACCAACGGGTTTCTGGCCCAGGGCGCCAATGTAGCCTTCATCGGACGCTCAGACGCCAGCGGCTTTGTCGAAGAAATGCGCGACAAACATGGTCGCGTGCCATTGTTCATGCAAGGCGACATGACGGATACCGAGTTGCTGCATGCCACCATGCGAAAGGCCGCCGAAGCGCATGGCCCTCTGAACGTGCTGATCAACAATGCCGCAAACGACAAACGCCACTCATTACACGAAACCACCGGCGAGTTCTGGGACTGGATGATCGAAGTCAACCTCAAGGCTTATTACTTCGCCTGTCAGGAGGCCGCGCGCCAGATGCAGGGAAAGGGTGGAGCGATCGTCAACTTCAGCTCAATCAGCTACATGATGGGCAATGCGGGCTATCCGATCTATACGACCTCGAACGCCGGGATCACCGGTATGACGCGATCTTTGGCCCGCGAATTGGGGCCGCAGAACATCCGAGTGAACGCGCTGGCCCCCGGTTGGGTTCTGACGCAAAAGCAAATGGATATGTGGGCCACACCCGGTGATCTGGCTGCCCATATGGACCGCCAATGCCTGAAAGAACATTTAACGCCTGAAGACATGATCGCACCGACTTTGTTTCTTGCCTCAAATGCCAGCCGAGCCATGACCGGGCAATGCATGGCCGTCGACGGCGGCGTCGTCGTAACGGGGTGAAACCATGAAACCAGAATGGATTGCTGTTGACTGGGGAACGTCTCATCTGCGGGCATGGGCCATGCAGAGCGACAAGGTGCTGGATCAGGCGCAGTCAGACAAAGGGATGGCGAGGGCGGAACCAGACGGCTTCCAGCCCGCATTATTCGAACTGATCGAAGCCTGGCTGGACGACGCTCCGATTGACGTCATTGCTTGCGGCATGGTGGGCGCACGGCAGGGCTGGGTCGAGGCTCCCTACTCGGCCGTCCCTTGCGTGCCCACCCCGGTCGTTCCTGTCCGCGTTCCGGGTACGGACCCGCGCATCCGGGCATTTGTCGTGCCCGGAGTAAAGCAGACGGCACCGCCAGATGTAATGCGCGGCGAAGAAACTCAGATCGCGGGCTTTCTGGCCAGCCATCAAAACTGGGATGGCGTAATTTGCCTGCCCGGAACCCACACCAAATGGGTGCAGGTCAGTGCGGGAGAGATTGTAAGCTTCCGCACTTTCATGACCGGAGAGATTTTTGACCTTCTACGCGGACAATCCGTATTGAAACACTCGGTAAGCGATGGCTGGGACGATGCTGCTTTTGCCGACGCAGCTGCAGACACGCTGTCAAAACCTGAACAATTAGCTGCGCGCTTGTTTGGCCTGCGCGCCGCCGACCTTTTGCAGGGGCAAGATAAAGGTATCGCACGGGCACAGCTGTCGGGCTATCTGATCGGCGCGGAACTGGCTGCCACTCGCCCTTATTGGCTGGGTCAGCGACTGGCGATCATCGGAGCCGAAGGTCTTTCCGATATCTACGCCAAAGCCCTAAAACAACAGGGCGCATTTTTAGAAACCGCCAACGGCACGCAATGTACACTGGCGGGCTTGCAACAAGCCCGAAACCTGACGAGGCAAACCGCATGAGCCGCCCCATCATTGCAATTTTACGCGGCCTGAATCCAACTGACGCCGTGGCCATTGGGCGAGCCTTGCTCGACGCCGGGATCGACAAGATTGAGGTACCGTTGAATTCGCCCGACCCATTGGTGTCGATCGGCATTATGGCCAAGGAAATAGGGGCCAAGGCATTGATCGGTGCTGGAACTGTTCTGACCGTGAAACAGGTTGACGCGGTTGCCGGAGTTGGTGGGAAATTGATCGTGTCGCCGAATTGCGACTCAGAGGTCATCTCGCATACTCGCCATAAGGGCCTTGAAAGCTGGCCCGGAGTCTTCACACCAACCGAGGCGTTTGCGGCACTTAAAGCCGGAGCAACTGGGCTGAAACTGTTCCCCGGCGCTCTGGCTGGCCCGACCGGACTTGCCGCGATGCGTGCTGTATTGCCTAATGAAGCTCAGGTCTATGCGGTTGGCGGTGCGGGACCCGAAAATTTCGACCAATGGATCAAGGCCAGCGCGGATGGGTTTGGCATCGGTTCTGCGCTTTTCAAACCCGGTATGGCAGTGTCCGAGGTGGCGGACCGGGCTAAACAAATCGTGGCGGCCTATGATGAGGCCGTCGGATGAGCACCGTCTTTGACGACCGCCCATGCGAGTTGGGCGAAGGGCCGCTTTGGCACCCCGAACGACGTCAGCTGTTTTGGTTCGACATCGTGGGCAAACGTCTGATGACGCGGGAAAATGGGTCTCCCAAAAGCTGGCAATTCGATGAGCATGTCTCGGCAGCGGGCTGGATCGACTTGGAGACGCTGCTGATTGCTTCTGAAACTGGGTTGTGGCGCTTTGGTTTGAAGAGCGGCCAAAAAGACCTGATCACTCTGCTGGAAGCCGACAATCCGGTCACGCGTTCAAATGACGGCCGCGCTGACCCTTGGGGTGGTTTTTGGATCGGGACGATGGGCAAGAACGCTGAACCCGGCGCTGGTGCCATTTATCGCTATTGGCAGGGCGAGTTGCGACAGTTGGTGCAGAACGTCACGATCTCGAACGCGATTTGTTTCGCGCCGGACCGATCTTGCGCCTATTACACGGATACAGTGACAAAACTGATCATGCGGTGGCCTTTGAACGCCCAAACTGGCTGGCCCGAGGGCGATGGCACTGTGTTTCTGGACTTGAACGCAGATGGCCTGAACCCGGACGGTGCGGTCGTAGACGCATATGGCAATATCTGGGTTGCACAATGGGGTGCGCACCGCGTGGCAGCCTATACTCCTGAAGGCCAATTTCTGAAGGCTGTTTCATTCAAAGCCGCGCACACCTCCTGCCCCGCGTTCGGAGGCGATGACCTAACCACGCTGTTCTGCACCACGGCCCGCGAAGGACTTGACGCCGAAACACTGATCTCTCAACCCACGAATGGAATGACCTTTGCCGCCTTCGGAGTAGGCAAGGGGCAGGCCGAACACAGAGTTCTGCCATGAAGCCTGAACTTGGCGTTTGCTATTATCCCGAACACTGGTCCGAAGATATGTGGGCCGAGGACGCCGCCCGCATGGTGGAAACCGGCCTGACATGGGTGCGGATCGGCGAATTCGCCTGGAGCCGGATGGAACCCAGCCCCGGCGATTTGCAATTCGAATGGCTGGATCGCGCGATTGATGAGCTGGGGGCTGCGGGGCTGAAGGTGGTGCTGGGAACGCCCACTGCGACGCCCCCGCGTTGGATGTTGGACAAACACCCTGACATGCTGGCCGTGGATGCTCAGGGGCAGCCACGCAAGTTCGGGTCGCGCAGGCATTATTGCTTTAGCCATATGGGCTATATCGAGGAATGCACCCGCATCGCGCGGATCGTGGGGGAACGCTACGGACGCAACCCGCATATCGCCGCGTGGCAGATCGACAACGAATATGGCTGCCACGAAACGACGGTCAGCTACAGCCAACCGGCCTTGCAGGCGTTTCGGCTGTGGCTGGCGGATCAGTATGGCTCGGTTGAAGTGCTGAACACGGCATGGGGCAATGTGTTCTGGGCGATGGAATACGACAGCTTTGATCAGATCGACCTGCCCAACCTGACAGTGACCGAGCCGAACCCCGCCCACGTTCTGGCCTTTCGCCGCTTCAGCTCGGATCAGGTGGCGGTGTTCAACAAGGCGCAAGTCGATGTGTTGCGGCCGCTGACCGATGCGCCACTGCTGCACAACTATATGGGGCGGATTCTGGATTTCGACCATTTCAAGGTCGGTGAGGATCTGGATATCGCCACATGGAACAGTTACCCGATCGGCTTCCTGTCCGATCGGCTTGAGGCTGACGAGGCGCACAAAACCGCGTTCCTGCAGCAGGGCGACCCGGACATGCAGGCCTTTCACCACGACCTCTACCGCGCTGTTGGACGTGGCCGCTGGTGGGTGATGGAGCAACAGCCCGGCCCAGTGAACTGGGCGCCTTATAATCCCGCCCCCCTGCCCGGCATGGTGCGCCTGTGGTCGCTTGAGGCCGTGGCACATGGGGCCGAGGTGGTCAGCTATTTCCGCTGGCGCCAGGCCCCGTTCGGACAGGAACAAATGCACGCAGGGCTACTGACCCCGAACAACGCCCCCTCCCCGGCTTTGGCCGAGGCCCGTCAGACCGCAGATGATCTGGCACAGCTGGGCGCGGTAACCCAGACACAGGCAGACGTAGCCATTCTGTTCGACTACGCCTCGGATTGGGCCTGGACCACACAGCCGCAAGGGGCCGGGTTCAACTATTTCCGGCTGGTCTTCTCGGCCTATCGGGCCTTGCGCTGGACCGGGTTGTCGGTGGATATCCTCTCGGCGTCCGAAACGCCCAAGGCTGGGTACAAACTGATCCTCGCCCCCGGGCTGGCCACTATTGGCGAAAAGTCACAACAGTATTTGGGTGACCTGACACTCTATGGCCCCCGCAGCGGTGCCATCACACGCGACTTCCAGATCCCTGAAGCGCGACCCGGCCTGCCCGAACTGGATTGCGAGGTCGACCTCGTCGAAACCCTGCCCCCGAATGTGTGCCGCGAGGTCGTTGGCGGCGGCGCGGCTCAGCACTGGGTCGATCATCTGTCCGGCAAAGCCCCGGACCTGCTGACCTATGCCGACAGGACATCCGCCCTGAAGGGGGAAAACGGGGTCTGGTATCTGTCCGGCTTCCCGGATGAGGCCCTTTGGGATCGAGTAATCTCAATGGCGGCGCAAGAGGTCGGATTGACCTTGCATCCGCTGCCCGCAGGATTGCGGCGGCGTGAGACCGAACAGCACGTTTTCCTGATCAACTACACCTCTGCTCCCGTGTCATGGAACGGGCATGAGATTGATGCCTGCGACGTGCTGATCCTGAAAAAACACGCGTCCGAAGAGGGGTAAATCTCCGGGCGCGTGGGTTTCTGTCAGGCGTGACACCTAGTCATCGCTTTGCAGGCTGTTGGGATCAAAAGCCCCACCGAAGCCGCCATTGCTGGCAGGCGGCGTTTCGGGTTCCGCTTCGCCCTCATCGCTGTCACCACCCAAGGCATTCGGCGCAAACACGTTGCCGAAACCAGAGTTGTTGGTACCGGTGTCTGGCTCTGCTTCCTCCTCGGTTGATCCAGGTTGTAGATCACCGGGCTCAAACACGCCTTCGAAGCGCTGTTTGCGTTCCTCCTCACGCTTCTTGCGCTGTTCTTCGCGCTGCTTGCGCAATTCTTGAATGCGCTGTTCCGCCTCTAGTTGCTTTTGCTCTTTGACGTTGGCGATGCATTGACCCGGATCATAGGCGGTCGCTGTACCAACAACGGTGATAGTGGCAACGGCAAAAACAACCAGCAGAACTGCGGCCATGTTGCCTGCGAAAAAGCTGGGCAGCTTGATCTTGCCAGCCAACTCCTCAACGGTTGCTTGTTTGCGCGCAGCAGCCACCAATTCCTGTCGCTTCAGCTTAGCCTCATTCAACAGCGCAAAGAATACGGTCAGCGCTACGATGATGAAGGCCAGCGCCGAAATCGACGGCGTGATGCCATAACGCACCTTCTGCGCCAATTCGATGGTTAGCGTCGGGTATCCCCCGAAAGTAAAGGTGGTGGTGTTGTAGTTCTCGAACGAGGCGAGAAATGCCAGCACCGCCGCCGAAGCAATCGCCGGGCGCATGAACGGCAACAGGATTTTGCGGAACGCCTGCGCGTGGGAGGCACCCAGATCCAGCGCCGCCTCGGTCAGGGCAATGTCATAGCGCTGCAGCCGTGCCACCAACACCAGCATGCAGTAGCTGGCGATAAAGGTGGACTGGCCGATCACCGTTAGGAAAATCCCGTTAGACAATACGCTGTCCGCGCCCAACCCCAGCATCCGGTTGATCCGGTCCCAGAACACCAGCGTCGAGATGCCCAGAACCACACCCGGGATTAGGATTGGAGCGATAATGATGGTGTAGTAGGTCGCGCGCAGCTTGGGCCAGATCTGCGTCAGCATCAGCGCGCCCGCCAGACCCATCGCGACCGACAGAACAACCGTCCCGGCTCCGATGATCAGTGAGTTCTTGATGCCGTTCAGGATACGTTGATCCTGAAACAACTCGCCAAACCACTGGAAGGTCAGGCATTCCCACGGCGTCATCCTCGGGAAAGCCGAAGAGTTGAACGCCGTGACCGACATGATCACCAGCGGGCCCAGCAGGTACAGGAAGAAGATGACCAGATAGACCCAGATGCTTATGCGGAGGAAGGAATTGTTCATTTCCCGATATCCCCCATGTTCACCTTGAACACGCGCATCATAGCCAGCACGAACAGGATACAGGTCACCAGCAGCACAATGGCGTAGGCGGCCCCCTGCGGCCAGTCATTGTTGTCGTTGAACTGCTGATAGATCAATTGAGTGAACCACAACGACGACGGCCCGCCCAGAATTTGCGGCGCAGCCAGCGCACCGGCGGACAACATGAACACCATCGTGCAACCAGAGCTGATACCCGGCTTTGCGTAAGGGATGACCACGCGCCAATGAATTCGCCACCAGGGCGCACCCAGATCACGTGCGGCCTCGATCTGGTTTTTGTCCAGGCTTTCGATCACGTTGTACATCGGGAAGATCATCAGCAAGATGTAGGCATATCCCAGACCTGCATAGAGCGCGATGTCGTTGCGGATGAAATCAAACGGCGTATCCCATATGCCCAGACCCATGAACAGGGTGTTCAGCACTCCGGTCTCACCAAAGATAATCCGCAGGGCAAACGCGCGCAGGATCTCGTTGATCCAATAAGGGATGATCAACATGATCGCAAAGATGCGGATATGATTGCCCTTCGATTGCCCCAGATAATAGGCAATCGGATAACAGAGGATCAGGTTGAAGATCGTGACGCAGATCGCCGCCAGCAATGTTCGGAAAAAAACGCGCAGATCGACGGCATTATAATCCTGACTGCCGCCTTCAGGGCCGTAGATCAGGTATTTGTAGTTCTCAAGCGTATACACGTCCTTTGGCCCGCCGATCTCTGGCGGCGGCAGGTTCGGACGGAACGAGAAATCGAGCATCGACAGCTGCGGCAGGATGATCAAGCCGATCGTCCAGAACAGAACCAGACCAAGGATCGCCAACCCCATGCCGGTGCCGTTGCGGTTTAAGAATTCTTTCAGAAACTTGGGCATGTGTCAGACCCTTCTATTCCGCTGCCAGCTCACCCGCAGGAACCAGAACCGCGTTATGGGTTTCGTATTCCAGCGTGATGTTCTGCCCGGTATGGTCCTGAAAGGACTGACCGTGGTTCGGGATCGACACTTTGATTTCCTTACCGCCTTCTCCTTCCGTGAAGATGTTGAAGACGTTGCCTTCGAATTCTTCGTGGTTCACGCGCGCGGTGACGAAATGGTCACCCGTCGCGCCATCGGGGGCGATGGCAAAGGCTTCGGGGCGGATGAACATCATGGCGTCGTCGCCCACTTTCATCGTGCCCTGATTAGCCGTCGAAATCCGTGCGACCAGATCTCCCGAGCGGTTGGTCTCGATCAGCGCCTCACTGCCCATGACCTGCTTGATCTTGCCACGGAACACGTTGTTTTCGCCCACGAACGAAGCCGCGAAGGCGGTATTGGGGTCATTATAGATCGTCTTGCCGTCGGCAATCTGGTCGATCACTCCGGCCCGCATGACGGCGATGTTATCTGACATCGTCAGCGCTTCGCCCTGATCGTGTGTGATGTATATAAATGTAATGCCAACGCGCTGCTGAATTTCGCGCAGCTCGGTCCGCATGTGCTGGCGCAGCTTCAGGTCCAGGGCCGAGAGCGGTTCGTCCAGCAGCAGAACATCCGGCTCGGCGCACAGGGCTCGGGCGATCGCCACACGCTGACGTTGACCGCCCGACAATTCGCTGGGCAGTTTGTCGCCCTGCCCCGGTAATGCGATCATATCCAGCAGTTCATCAGCGCGTTTACGGCGCTGTGCGGCGCTGGCCCCTTTGATTTCCATCGAAAACGTGATGTTTTCCCACACTTTCATCAGCGGGAACAAAGCAAGGTTCTGAAAAATCAGCGCGGTCGGGCGCTTGTTCGGGCCGATGCCCTGCATATCGTTGCTGCCGATCAGAACCCGGCCTTCACTGGGGTCAAGAAAGCCCGACACGGCGCGTAGGATCGTTGTCTTGCCGCAACCCGAGGGCCCAAGGAACGAAAAGAAATCGCCCCCGTTGATGTTCACATTTGCGTCTCGCACGGCGACAAAATCGCCGAAGCGGATCCACAGGTTTTCCAGATCTACACCGACCCCTGCACTCATCTTTGGTATCTCCGTATGGCGCGGTGGCTGGCCGCACCGAAATAACATCCGTCACGCCTAGCTGGCGTGCAGGTGGAAAGCCCCCCGCACAATGGCGGAGGGCATCGAGTAAAAGCGATCAGGCGCTTTTGAACTTGTTGACAAACTCTGTCCGGGTTTCCGCATACCACGGAGCCTCGGCCGGCCATGGATTGAGGTTGGCCAGCGAGTCACCCGGATAGGCCTCGGCAAAGTTCTTTTTGTAGGTGTCGCCAGAATACTGATCGGCCCCCAGAACAGGTGAGTTATAGCCGTGGCTGTCGATCGCGACACCGGCCGGTTTCGCCTGATAGGCAAAGTCGATGAAGGCATAGATCTGATCGATATTGGCCGCACCCGAGGGAATGGACATACCGTCCACCCACGCCATCGCACCTTCGATCGGAGCCTGATAATGTACAGGCTCACCTGCGGATTTAAGCGCCAGCGGCGGGCCGTCCCAAGTCTGACCAACTACCACACCTTCGTTCAGCAGGCCGTTCTTCTGGGTATCGGCGTCATTCCAGATCAACTTGATCCGGCTTTTGCGTTCGATGCACCAGTCGGTAATCTGACCCCAGACCTTGCGCATGGTCTCTTCGTCGCCATAAGCAGCCCAGACCGAGCCAGGCTCCATCTCACCCGCGCGCTCCATATAAAGGCCCGCGCCCAACATCATGGAATGTGCGCGCCCCATGGTCTTGCCCGCGTTTTCTTCGGACCAGACGTCGCCATAAGACGGTGCGTCACCTTCCGGCAGCCACAGGTCAGTGCGGTATGCGATACCTTCGGTGCCCCAGATATGTGGCAGCCAGTGCACGCCGGAACCGCCAAAGTTCCAAGCATCGGTACCAATCGCCGCCATGGCAGGGTTCACCAGATCAATCGGAACCTTGTTCATGTCGAACGGTTGCAGCAGTTCCAGCGGCTCCCACTGCAACGAGCGGTTGTTGGTCGGCGAAACGATGTCAAAGCCCTGACCTTTGGTCGCCTTCATCTTGTTGATGATTTCTTCGTTCGAGCCGATGCCGGTGTAATTCACCTTGATCCCGGTCAGGGTCTCGAATTCCTCAATGAAGCTGGGCGGTAGGTAATCCGACCACATCAGAATGTTGATCTCCCCCGAAGAGGCCAGAGCGCTTTTGCTGTAAAGCGGCGCCGCCAGAGCAGCGGCCCCCGCACCTTTTAGCACCGTGCGTCTGGAAAGAGTCTTCCGTTCAACCATAATCGATTCTCCCATTATTGGCCTAAGTTGTTTTTTTTGTTTGATGTCACGCTAGAGCTTTGTGGCGCGCCTGTCAGTCCAAAAATGACCACACCCTTCCCTAAGTTGCTTTATCAATCCTCCACTTAACCAGCAGGAGGATCAGCAAATCTGCCTTGGCCGAACCCTGGATGCCATCCACAGCATCTCGATCAGTAGGGAATTCGTTATTTCGAGTTATGTCAGATTTTCTTCCAGAACATTTCAGTCAAAATGCTCAAAAAATCGCTTGAAATGGCCAATGATACCGCTAACACCTAGTATGCAGACGGACGAACTGATAGTTGGCCGTTCAACCGGCCCAAACAGGTTTTGACCATGAAATACACCCGCTCTGATTTTCCCAGAGACTTTCTCTTTGGCGTCGCAGCCTCAACCAAACAGAATCTCGACATGATGCGTGAGGCGGGAATTGATTGTTTTAAATTTCCGATCAGTTGGACGAACGTTTTACCTGATGGGCGTGGCGAGGCAAGCCAGTCGGGCTTGGACGCTTACGATAGGCTGGTTGATGCGCTGCTAAAACGTGGCATCCGCCCTTGCGCAACTCTGTCTAACGGAGAACTGCCACCGACACTGGGTGACTTAGGTGGTTGGCGAAATCGGGATATTGCGGGTTGGTTCGCTGATTTTACCGAGATCGTCATGAGCCGAATTGGCGACCGGATGTTTAGTGCGGCACCGATCAGCCTGCCAATACATATCAACCGGTTGAATTTTGGTGACTGCCGCCGCACCACCGCCCGTGCGATCCACCACTTGTTGTTGGCCCATGGACGAGGCATTGACGCAATGCGTAACCTCGGCATGTCCAACCTAGGCGTAGAACTGGATCTTGATTGGGTCGATCCCACCAATGGCACCTTTGAGGACAAGTCACTCCTCACCCTTGTCGACAACCGTCACGCTCGGTTGTTTCTGAGCGGTTTATTCAACAATACCTACCCCATGAATGAACTTGCCGATCTGGAATCAGACCTTCCGACTGGCTGGCAGGAAGATTTTGGCACCATCGGTCAGCCCGTCGACTGGTGTGGCCTCACCTGTTTCAGCCGCGCTCAAACCGACCCCTCGGCACGGGTTCCTTTCCTAACTCAGATGTGGCAGGAGTTCAGCCGTGAACTGCCTATCTTCGTGACTGTAAATGAAATAATCGGTTCCAACCATGAACAGGTTGATCGCCTTAACCACCACCTAGCGGCAACAAAAAGTGCGTTGGAACAAGGAGCGGCGGTTAAAGGTTGTTTTGTCGGGCACCTCTCCGGAGATGTAGACGTTGCCGGATGTGGCAAAGATAGATTTGCTCCAGCAGGTTTGGATTCCGACCTGCCAAACCCGGACCTAACAGCCACATTTGACACTCTGAAAACGGCTTTATCGGGCGGTTCAATCTCCTTGCCTTTGGCACAGCCGGTTGGAGCGTTGCAAAAACACTGGAATCTGGTTGCGGATATTGGCGGCACAAACACCCGGTTGGGCGTGATCACAGACGGAACGTTAAACGAATTGCGCAAATATCCGACCGGCAGCTTGCCTGAGCTTTTGGACGCATTTCATACCTTACGCGACGAAATTGGCACCAACCCGCGCGCTGTCGTGGCGGCCGGCGCGGGCCCGGTGAACAACGGAACAATCCGGCTTACGAATGCTCAGCTCGATCTCTCAGAAGACGATATTGCCAAGGCCACAGGCGCACAGCATACCTTTGTAATCAATGACTTCACGGCTGCAGCGTGGTCAGTGGCCGAGATCACCAGCGATGATGTCGAGGTTTTGCAGGGCGCCAAGGCCCCGCCTTCAGGAACACGGCTTGTTGTGGGTCCCGGCACTGGTCTTGGTGTCGGGGCACTGTTGTATTCCGAAGATCGCTATCACACTGCATCCGGCGAAGGGGGACATATCGGTCTTTCTCCACGCCACGTCGACGAGGTCGAGGTTTTCAAGGCGGCCCGTCATATCGCCCCGGAATGCTTCTTTGAAGACACCTTGGTCCTTGAGGCTGAAATGTTCCTGAGCGGCACGGGTCTGCCGATCCTCTATCAGGCCACCGGGATGGCTGCGGGTCAGTCTAATGTGCCCGTCCGCAGCGCGAGAGACATACTTGAGGACGCTCGCGCACAGGCCGATCCGATAGCAGAAAAAGTCGCACATATGTTTACCACCCATCTGGGGGCAGTCATGGGAGACCTATCTGTGGTCCTCATGCCGGTGGGAGGCGTGTTCCTTGTTGGCGGCGTGGCCGAGAAAAACCGCTGGCTGTTCAAGGATGCTTTCCGTGATGCCTTCAACGCTGGTGGACGGTTCAGTGATTTACGGCGGTCGATGAACCTTTATGTGTCCGAACAGCATGAATTTGGCATTGTTGGCGCTAACAATTTCTGTAAAAGTGCGCTCGCGCGGTAAACTGACCGCCTGATCCCTAGAAACAGAAAGGACCACGGCATGATCCTGTGCTGCGGTGAAGCCCTGATCGACATGATCGCTGCCCCGACGGTTTCGGGCGGGGAAGGCTTTGTGCCCCATTCCGGTGGCGCCATCTTCAACACGGCCATTGCGCTTGGGCGGCTGGGGGTTCCGGTCGGACTGCTGGCGGGTCTGTCCTCGGACATGTTTGGTGAGCAACTGGAAGACAGCTTGCAGACCAGCCACGTTGATACCAGCCATTTGATCCGCTCGGGCCGGCCCACGACATTGGCGTTTGTGCAATTAAAGGACGGACACGCCACCTACAGCTTCATGGATGAAAACTCGGCGGGTCGAATGCTGATGCCCGAGGACATGCCAGGGCATTTGCCCTCTGTTTCCGCGCTCTATTTTGGCGGGATCAGCTTGGCCTGCGAACCCTGTGCAGATGCCTTTGCCGCATTGCTGGATCGCCACGGAGGCGACCGCGCCGTGATGATCGACCCGAATATCCGACCAGATTTTATCAAGGATCAAACCCGATATCGCACCCGCCTGAACCGGATGATCGCACAGGCCGACATCGTGAAAGTCTCGGACGAGGACTTGGACTGGATCGTTCCCGGCCCGAAAACCATCGCCGAAAAAGTACCCCTGCTGCTGCAATCCGGCCCAGCCGTAGTCATCGTGACCCGAGGCAGCGACGGGGCGTCCGGTTATCTGGCGGACGGGTCGGAAACCTCGGTCCCGGTTCAGCGGGTCGAAGTGGTCGATACTGTCGGTGCCGGCGACACGTTCAACGCCGGTGTTCTGGCGGAACTCGAGCGCGCTGGCCATCTGACCAAATCCAACCTGCGGGCCTTAAGCACTGAAAATCTGCGTGCGGCCCTTGCCAAAGGCGCAGAGGTCGCCGCCATCACTGTATCCCGCGCCGGGGCCAACCCACCTTGGGCGCACGAGCTTTGACCCATAGGGGACAGCATGAAACGTTCTGACATCAACACTATCAAGACCGAGGCCGAAGCCTTTATCCAATCCTTCGGTGCAGTCCTGCCGCCTTTTGCCAACTGGTCCCCAGACCAGATGCGCGATGAAAAGGCCGCTGGAATCCGAGAGCGCGGGCTGGGTTGGGACATTACCGACTATGGGCAGGGCCGTTTCGACGAACTTGGCCTGTTCCTTTTCACTTTGCGTAATGGCGACGTGAGTGATCTGAACAACGGTCGGGGGATGCTTTATGCGGAAAAGCTGTTGGTGTCGCGAGACAAACAGCTGTCGCCAATGCACCGCCATATCGTCAAGGCCGAGGACATCATCAACCGGGGCGGCGGCGATCTGGTGATGGAGATCTATGCCTCGGACGCCGAAGGCGGCATCGACCGCGACAACACCGTTATTGTGCCCAGCGACGGATGCCCGGTCACAATCCAACCCGGTGAATTGTTGCGACTGAAACCTGGCCAGAGCGTCACTCTGATGCCCGGCATCTGGCATGCTTTCTGGGCGGAAAAGGGCGATTGCCTGATCGGCGAGGTCTCAACCGTCAACGATGACCGCACCGATAACGTGTTCGAGGACCCGATCCCGCGCTTTGCCACTATCGAAGAAGACGTCGCGCCTGATTTCCTGCTGGTTTCGGATTACGATACCTGAAAAGATAAGTCCCTTTTCTAAAACCGGAAAATCGAATTAACATGGCCTTCGAAACAGGGGTTGAGGTCGTTGCCCTCGCCCCACAGGCAGAACACCTGTGAGAGGACCGGACCAATGGTTACGAAAGCCGAGCTTGAAGCAGAAGTCGCCGACCTGCGCCGCCAACTGGCCGAGCAAACCGAAGCCAGGGAAAAGGCTTCGGCGCCTTCGCCGCACGATTCTATGGCTGACAAGATTGCCGAGAACATCGACGGCTGGACCAGCCAACTAGAAGAAGCATTAACCGAACTGGAAGACCTGCCCCACAAACGGCCAATCCTGTTTGCGCTTGGTATATTTACGCTTGGCTATCTGCTGGGCCGTTCACGGTAGGAGCCTGATCATGAGCCGCATATCCCGCAATATTTCCATCGTCCTCCGTGCTGAGCGGCTGATTGCCCAACGCCATGTCGCTGTCGCCGCACGTCGCACAGGGTTCTACGCTGCTGCAGGATTGGCGGTCGGCTTGGCCGTTATCATGCTGAACGTGGCCGGGTTTTTCTGGCTGTCGGCAACCCTCTCCAAGCCGCTTGCTGCCGTGATCATGGCAGGGGTCAACCTGTTATTGGCCCTAGTCCTGGCACTGCTTGCCAACTCACAGAACGCGCAGGCCGACACGACGGCGGCGGTCGAGCTGCGCGATATGGCGCTGCAAGATATCGAGACAGAGATCAAGGATACCTTGTCTGAGGCGCGCAACACCGTGACCGGCATCCGGCGCGATCCGCTTGGCGCGCTGACGCCAGATGCCATCAGCGCCATTCTGGGCATCTTGATAAAATACGCCAAGCGTCGGAAGGACAAGCCCGAGCAATAGCACCTATTGCACAAGCCGCGCCGCTGCGCGTGCGATCACCATCTCTTCGTGCGTAGGAATTGCCAGAATCCGTACCCGGCTGAAATCGGTCGACAGAACCGTGCCATTGTCAGCATTTCTGTTGGGGTCCATTTCTATCCCGATCCAGCGCATCCCTTCGCAAACTCTTTGACGGATCTGTGCCGCGTTTTCACCGATCCCACCCGTGAATACCAGCGCGTCCAGCCCTTCCAACGCGGCAGATAGTGCGCCCAACTCCCGGCGGATGCGGAAAACGTAATAATCTATGGCCTTGCGTGCCTCGGGTGTTTCGGCGGCCAACAAAGTGCGCATGTCCGACGACATCCCCGACAGACCAAGCAAACCCGATTTGCGATAGAGCATTTCCGCGATCTCGTCCGCGCTCATGCCTTCCTGCTGCATCATGTAAAGCACGACACCCGGATCCAATTGACCGCTGCGCGTGCCCATCGGCAAACCATCCAACGCCGAAAACCCCATGGTCGAAGCCACAGCCCGTCCACCAGAAACGGCGCACATGGAAGCACCGTTGCCCAGGTGAGCGATGACAACACGGCCATCATAGAGGCTAGGGGCAATTTCTTTGAGTTTTTCCGTGATGTAGTCATAACTCAGACCGTGGAAACCATAGCGACGCACCCCCTTGTCGTAATAGCTTTGCGGCAGGGCGAAAGTATCGTTTACCCACGGATGGGTTCGGTGAAAGGCGGTGTCAAAACAAGCCACTTGCTCGGTCTCTGGGAATGCATCACTTGCAGCGCGGATACCGGCAAGGCTGTAGGGCTGATGCAACGGAGCAAATGGGATTAATCCCGACAGAGTGTCCAGAACCTTGTCGTTGATCCGCACGGGCTCGGAATAGACTGTACCGCCATGTACAACTCGATGACCAATAGCGCGAATGCGAATATCCGGAAGGTATTCACGGGTCATATCGAGAAAGGCATGGATTGCCTCGCCATGCCCGTGGGCATTGGTCAAGGGTTGGTTGACTGACCGCCCCCCAGCAGACTCCGCCAACAGGCGCGGCGCGTCCCCCAAGCGTTCGATTTGCCCGTGCCAACGCATTCTGGGGCGGTTGTTTTCGACCAGTTCATAAAGCCCGAATTTTAACGAAGAAGACCCGGCATTCAGTGCCAACACATGGTCAACCATGGATTTTCCTTTTGTTCGCCTGTGTATACTGGGGCGCCGCAAGGCACCGTCATCCGCCCGCCATGTCAAAGTGATCGGCACCCGCAATCTCCGCTACATTGACATATTCGATTTAGGTAGGCTGCTCTGCCTGCATATTACCCGGCGCGGCATTCGGAACCAGCGAAATTTCCGCGCTCCCAGCGAACTCATGGAAATTGGCTTGTCGCGCGCACCTTGCAGATCGACCGTATTGTCCATTGCAAGAGACCCGGCGAAGAACTGTCCTCCTTCAGACACTTTCAACTGCTAAATCTCAGCGCCGACGCTCTGCTTTCTGGAAAACAGCTTAAATAGAAAGCGGGTCACCTGCGGTTGAAAAATGCGCTGAGATATCATGGCGATACCTTTGCATATTTCAGTTTTCATTTTGATCAATAATTAATAATCTGGAATAATGATCTGGATCAAAAAGCATCCCCTCCAAACGCGCTACTCAGAAGCCGTGAACAGGGAATCAAGCGCGAACCGTTTAGAAAAATGAGCCAGATGACCAGCCGCAGGGCGTTTCTGAGCGCCAAAGTATTTCGGGAGGACAGCAGTATTGTCCGTCCCCCCGGCTCGGTTGTGCCGGGATTTGTCGACCAGTGCACCAAATGCGGTGATTGCGTCGAGGCATGTGAAGAGGCCGTCATTTCGTTCGACCCTCAAGGATTTCCGGTCTTTCAGCCCGGAGACGACCCCTGCACTTTCTGTGGCGAATGTGCTAAGGCTTGCCCCACGGATGCTCTGCAAATCGAACGAGTTGTCGACTGGCCGTGGCGGGCCGAAATTCAGGACGGCACGTGCCTCTCCATGAACGGCGTAAGCTGCCGCGTGTGTCAGGACAATTGCGAACAGAACGCCATTCGTTTCAAGTTGCAGCGCGGCGGGCGGGCGACGCCTTTGTTGGAAGTCGACGCCTGCAACGGATGCGGTGCCTGTGTCGCCCTCTGCCCTGTCAATGCCGTGGCGCTCCAGCGCCAACCCACACTTCAAACGGAAGCGTTACAATGAATATATGCGGTTGCCTTATACATGTCGCCCCTGATCAGGCCGAGGCCGCCGCGCAATCGATGCGCGGCACACCGGGCGTCGAAGTACATGCCCAGGCCGAAGACGGTCGCTTCGTCGTTGTTGTCGAAGACACGTCCGATCGCCTTGCGTCCGAGATCATCATGGATCTGCACCAGATCCCCGGAGTGATCTCACTGACATTGACCTATCACCATTTCGAGGATCTCGCGGAAAGCACTCCGCATCCCGATGCCCTAAGCCAAACCACCAGCCGGAGGCTCACGCTATGACTACATCAGAATCTCGCCGGACATTTCTCAAGGCCTCCGCGGCCGCTGCCACTGCGTCGGCCGCAGGCATCCCACTGGCCACCGGTCAGGCCAATGCACAGACCGGCACCCCCGATATCCGCTGGGACAAGGCAGCCTGCCGGTTCTGCGGCACCGGCTGTTCGGTGCTGGTCGGCACCAAGGAAGGTCGCGTCGTCGCCACTCAGGGCGACCCGGACGCACCGGTCAATCGCGGCCTGAACTGCATCAAGGGCTATTTCCTGTCCAAGATCATGTACGGCAAGGACCGCCTGACCACACCTCTGCTGCGCAAAACGAACGGCGTCTATGACAAGAACGGCGAGTTCGAACCGGTCAGTTGGGACGAAGCCTTCGACGTCATGGCCGAAAAGTGGAAGGAAGCGCTGGCCAAGAAAGGCCCGACCAGCGTCGGTATGTTCGGTTCGGGTCAGTGGACCGTCTGGGAAGGTTATGCCGCATCCAAACTGATGAAGGCCGGCTTCCGGTCGAACAACATCGACCCCAACGCGCGGCACTGCATGGCCTCGGCCGTTGTGGGCTTTATCCGCACCTTCGGCATTGATGAGCCAATGGGTTGCTATGACGACTTCGAGCACGCCGATACCTTCGTGCTGTGGGGCTCGAACATGGCCGAGATGCACCCGATCCTGTGGTCGCGTCTGACCGACACGCGCCTGACCAAGCCGGGCTGCGAAGTGCACGTATTGTCGACCTTCGAGCACCGCTCGTTCGAACTGGCCGACAATGGCATGGTCTTTGCACCACAGACCGATCTGGCGATCCTGAACTATATCGCCAATTACATCATCCAGAATGGCGCGGTGAACGAAGAGTTTGTCAAGAAACACGTCAACATCACCAAGACGGCAACCGATATCGGCTATGGCCTGCGCGACACTCATGAGTTGCAGCAAGAGGCTGAGAACCCGAACTCGGGCAAGATGGAGCCGATCAGCTTCGAAGAATACGCTGAAGCCGTCGCGCCCTATACGCTGGAATACACAGCCGAACTGTCGGGTGTTCCTGCAGACAAGCTGGAAAAATTGGCCAAGCAATATGCCGACCCGAACCGCAAAGTGATGAGCTTGTGGACCATGGGCTTTAACCAGCATACCCGCGGCTCGTGGGTGAACTCGCTGATGTATAACGTCCACCTGCTGGTTGGTAAGATTTCAGAACCGGGCAACTCACCCTTCTCGCTGACCGGTCAGCCTTCGGCCTGTGGTACGGCACGTGAGGTTGGCACCTTTGCCCACCGCCTGCCCGCCGACATGGTGGTTGCGAATGACAAACACCGCGAGATTTGTGAAACCGCATGGAACGTCCCCGCAGGCACCATTCCTCCGAAACCCGGCTTCCACGCCGTGTTGCAACACCGCAAGCTGAAGGATGGTGATCTGAACGCCTATTGGGTGCAGTGCAACAACAACATGCAGGCCGCGCCGAATATCAACGAAGAAGGCTATCCCGGCTATCGTAACCCCGAGAACTTCATCACCGTTTCGGATCCCTATCCGACGGTCACGGCCGTCTCTGCCGACCTGATCCTGCCCACAGCCATGTGGGTCGAGAAGGAAGGCGCCTACGGCAACGCCGAACGCCGCACCCAATTCTGGCGCCAGCAGGTGAAAGCACCGGGCGAGGCAAAATCGGACCTGTGGCAATTGATGGAATTCTCCAAACGCTTCACCGTGGAAGAGGTCTGGGGCGAAGAACTACTGGCCAAGATGCCCGAGCATCGCGGCAAGACCATGTATGACGTGCTCTATGCCAACGGCAAGATCGACCAGTTCCCGCTGTCCGAGACTGCAGAAGGCTTTGACAACGATGATGCAGAGCATTTTGGTTACTACGTCCAAAAGGGTTTGTTCGAAGAATACGCTGAGTTTGGTCGAGGCCACGCGCACGATCTGGCACCGTTCGAGATGTACCACGAGGCACGCGGCATGCGCTGGCCCGTCGTGGACGGCAAGGAAACGCTCTATCGCTTCCGCGAAGGGTACGATCCATATGTGTCAGAGGGTGCGGGCGTGGAATTCTACGGCAAGCCCGATGGCAAAGCGAATATCATCTTTGCCCCATACGAGCCTGCCGCGGAAGAACCGGATGAAGAATATGATCTGTGGCTGTCCACCGGTCGTGTTCTGGAACACTGGCACTCGGGCTCGATGACTCGTCGCGTTCCGGAACTGCACCGCGCCTATCCGAACGCTGTCGTCTACATGCACCCGCAGGACGCCAAAGATCGGGGTCTGCGTCGCGGTCAGGAGATCATCCTCTCCACCCGCCGCGGCGAGGTCACCAGCCGGGTCGAAACCCGTGGGCGCAACAAAGTGCCGCGCGGTCTGGTCTTCATGCCCTGGTTCGACGAGCATCAGCTGACCAACAAGCTGACGCTGGACGCAACCTGCCCGCTGTCGAAAGAGACCGACTTCAAGAAGTGCGCGTGTAAGGTCGAGCGCGCGTAACCGGGAAGGATCGCAAAGGTAGTCCCCATGTCCCTGACCGGTACTCCTCTCTCGCCGCAACGGCGCCGATTCCTGCAGGATTCGGCGCGCGCGGCAGGCGGCTGCGTGGTCGCCGGGTCAACGCTGGCCTGGTTGGCCCGCGATGCCCGAGCGCTGCCGGCCGAGGCATTGCGCCCGCCCGGCGCGTTGCCAGAGAAAGAGTTCCTGTCGGCCTGTATCCGCTGCGGGCTCTGCGTGCGGGACTGCCCTTACGACACCTTGAAACTGGCTGAGCTTGGGGTCGATGCCGTTGCAACCGGCACGCCCTATTTCACGGCACGAAGTGTGCCGTGCGAGATGTGCGACGACATACCGTGCGTCGCCGCCTGCCCCACCGGAGCGTTGGATCCGGGGCTGGACAATATCGACGATGCGAAAATGGGCGTTGCGGTTCTGGTCGATCAGGAGAACTGCCTGAACTTCCTCGGGCTACGCTGCGATGTCTGTTACCGCGTCTGCCCCGTCATCGACGAGGCGATCACGTTGGAAGCTGCGCATAATGATCGGTCAGGCCATCATGCGTTGTTCATTCCAACCGTACATGCCGACCGCTGCACCGGGTGCGGAATGTGCGAAAAAAGCTGCGTTCTGCCCGAAGCCGCCATCAAGGTTCTTCCTGCAAGACTGGCGCGCGGCAGCAGCGCTGATCATTACCGCAAAGGCTGGGAAGAGAAAGATGCCCATGGCGGTCCCCTTGTGGACGGCTTGATAGATCTGCCCGACCGTTTACCCGGACCGGGTACGGATAATCTGGCCACGCCTGGCGGCTTCGCTCCGTCTTATGACTTGCCAGGAGTGGGACAATGAGTGCCCGCACGCATCTCCCCATCGGTCACGAGGCGATTGAGGCCAAAGGCTGGATCGGGGCGCATCGCTTTCTGCTGTTGCGCCGCACGAGCCAGTTCTTCTTTTTGGCCTTG
This sequence comes from Ruegeria sp. BB7, assembly GCF_056539365.1. Classification (NCBI taxonomy): domain Bacteria; kingdom Pseudomonadati; phylum Pseudomonadota; class Alphaproteobacteria; order Rhodobacterales; family Roseobacteraceae; genus Ruegeria; species Ruegeria sp. BB7. The sequence continues at coordinate 69,753 of NZ_JBQFUV010000010.1, forward strand.
TTCCTGTTGGGTCCGTGGTTCGGCGTCTGGATCGTACAGGGTACGCTAGCCGGGTCACTAACCCTCGGCGTGCTGCCCCTGACCGACCCTTTGGTCCTGCTGCAAAGCATCGTCGCCGGGCATTGGCCTGAACTGACCGCACTAATCGGCGGGCTGATCGTTCTGGTCGCCTATGCCCTGATCGGAGGGCGGGTCTTTTGTTCTTGGGTCTGCCCGATCAACCCGGTGACCGACGCCGCCAACTGGCTGCATCGCAAGCTGGACATGCAAAAGGGCTGGCAGCCAAAGCGCGGAACCCGCCTTTGGATACTGGCAACGGTACTGATTGTGTCGGGGCTGACCGGCGTGATTGCATGGGAATTGGTGAACCCGATCACCATGCTGCATCGAGGGCTGATTTTCGGCACGGGCTTCGTCTGGGCCATGGTCGCTGCGATCTTCGTTTTCGATGTGTTCGTCTCGCGCCACGGCTGGTGCGGTCACCTGTGCCCGGTGGGTGCGTTCTATGGCCTGATCGGCAGCAAAAGCCTGTTGCGCGTCAGCGCGGCAAACCGGGCCGCTTGTGACGATTGCATGGATTGTTATGCCGTATGCCCCGAAAACCAGATCATTTCCCCAGCTCTAAAAGGGAAGCCGGGAACAACACCACTGATCCTGTCCCCGGATTGCACCAATTGCGGCCGCTGCATCGATGTCTGCGCGGTCGACGTCTTCAACTTTACTCACCGGTTCGACGACCATGTCGCCGCACCTTCCGATCCAGTTCCCGCGCCAGAAACGCGCGCAGCCAGACCTATCTAAGGGAGTGCCATGATGAAAAAATCAATCCTGACAGGCGGAATTGCCTTGATCCCCGTTTTGCTCCTGAGCGGGTTCGCCCTTGCCCAGTCAGCCCAAGTGGAAACCCTACGCGGGGCGGATGTGGACGAGCCCATCCCCCTGCATCAAATCCACAAGGATATCGAAGGCCGGATCGTGCGCAACTATCGCCAGCAACCGCCACTGATACCGCATTCGATCGAGCAATACCAAATCGACACGCGCACCAATCAGTGTCTGGCCTGCCATGACTGGACCAAAGCCGGTGAACGCAACGCACCAACCCTGTCGATGACCCACTATCTGGACCGCGAAGGCCGTGAATTGGATCACATCGCAGGTACCCGGTATTTCTGCAACCAGTGCCACGTGCCTCAGGCGGATGCACCAGCGTTGGTCGACAACGTGTTTGAACCCTCGTCCGGCAACTAATCCAACGCATATCTGAAAGGAGCACCGAGATGGCAGACTCCCCCGAAAAACGCGGTTGGATTGGCCGCATCTGGAACGTGATCTGGACGCCGACTGTCCTGTTCAGCTCTGGCTTTCTGGTCCTCACCGGATTTCTGGCTGGCATTCTGTTCTGGGGTGGGTTCCACTGGACCCTGGAACTGACCAACACCGAGGAATTCTGTACTTCGTGCCACACGATGGAAACCAACCTAGGCGAATATCGCGAGACGATTCACTACAACAACCACTCGGGCGTGCGTGCAATCTGTTCCGATTGTCACGTGCCGCATGAGTGGAACCACAAAATCAAGGCCAAGATCATGGCCGTGAAGGACATCTATCACGAGCTGGCCGGTACCATCAGCACCCCTGAAAAATACGAAGCCCACCGTCTGAGCATGGCCTCGGCCGTCTGGAAGAAGATGAAGGCGTCTGACAGCCGCGAGTGCCGCAACTGCCACAACTTCGACTATATGGACTTTACTATTCAGGAAACCCGCGCCGCCTCAGAACACCAGCGTGCGATCGACGAAGGCCTGACCTGCATTGACTGTCACCAGGGCATCGCGCACCGCTTGCCGTCGGATTACCTTGAGACCTATCAAGAAATTACAGACGAACTGGCCGGTGAACCCTCGGGCAAGCTTTATCAGCAGGTCGCCGATGGCAGTGAAGAAATCCGGTCATTCCTGACCAACACTGCGGATCAATGAGGGGCGAGATATGCTGGAACTTCTAGGAACAATCGGCGCCAACATCATCAGCCTGCCGGGTATTCTTGGCCTTGCACTGGGAATGATGACTCGCCGCCTGTGGCTAGGCGGCCTGATGGGCGCCGTGGTCGGCATGCTGGAGACGGTAATCTTTGCTCATTGGAACTTTGCCAATGTCGGTTCGGTTGAGCTTTTGATCGCAGTCGTCATCGGCCTATGCGCGGGCACATTGGGTTCGGTGATCCGCAATAAGGGCGCAACTGTCTGATCCAAGGACGGACTGCTCCTTGGGCAGTGCAATTTACACTAATTCGGGGCCCCGCTGCGAAAAGCAGTCGGGGCCCTTCCGAATTCAGCCTTGAACGCCCGTGTCATCGCACTGGCGTTTTCATAGCCACAGCGACCGGCAATTTCCGCAATGGACTGTTCCGTCTCTTCCGTCAGTTTCCGCGCCAGATTCAACCGCAATCGCCGATATAAAGCTTGCGGAGTGGTGCGCAGTTCCGCCTGAACCCGCGCTTCGATCCGTTTCTGCGAGCAACCGATTTTGCGCGCGACGTCCCTGATCGACAGCGGTGTTTCAAGATTTCCCTGCATCACAGCCAGCGCGCGATTGACCAGCGTGTCTTCAGATTTCAACGGCAAGGCGTATGGGTCCGCAACGCCACGACTCATCAAAAGGTGGCCAACTTCGATCGACAAAAGCGGCCCGTGGTCCCTGCGAATAAGGGCCGATGCCAGATCAAATGCAGCCATTGCCCCTGAACAGGTCAATCTGTTGCCATCGATGACAAAACGTTCCTGTAGCGCGTCAACTGATGGAAAGGTCTCCTCAAAACGCGACAGCTCATCCCAGTGAATCGTCGCGCGGTGATCGTCCAGCAAACCGGCACGTGCCAGCAACCAGCTTCCAGTGTCCAGCCCAGCCAACTGAGCGTGATGCCGAGCGGCCGATAGCAATGCGCGGATGGTCTCGCGGGTGTCCAGTGCCAGGTATCCATAGGACGGCATGACAACCAAAACCTCCCCGTACTGGTCTTGCAATGCGCCATGAGGGGTGACGATCAAACCGCTGGAGCTTTGGACCGCTTTTCCGTCCAGCGAATAGAATCGCCATTCGTAAAGTGACTGCCGCGATAGCGTATTTGCGGCCCGCAATGGCTCGACCATGTTGGCAAGGCAGTGGTTCGAGAACCCATTAAATAGAAGGATATTGTAGCGGCAGGTCAAAATTTTACTAACTCTGCATGACAATCGACTAATACTGCATGCCGTCAATCTGACCTTTGACGTTTCATTCGTCAACCACCAGCTAGGGAACACGCGCCATGCAGTTTGGTTTGTCAGAAGAACAGGAAATGATCGTTTCGACGGTTCGCAGCTTTGTCGAGAACGAAATCTACCCGCACGAAGCTGAAGTTGAACGCAGCGGAACCGTACCAGCGGAACTGGGCGAAGAGATCAAACAAAAGTGCATCGATCTGGGCTTCTATGCCTGCAACTTCCCCGAAGAAGTAGGTGGAGCAGGTCTTTCGCATCTCGATTTCACTTTGGTCGAGCGTGAGCTGGGACGTGGCTCCATGGCGCTCACCCATTTCTTTGGGCGTCCGCAAAATATCCTGATGGCCTGCAATGACGAGCAGCGCGAACGCTATCTGTTCCCTGCCGTGCGTGGCGAAAAGATGGACGCGCTGGCGATGACTGAACCGGATGCGGGATCAGATGTGCGAGGCATGAAATGTCAGGCCGTGCGCGATGGTGGGGACTGGGTCGTCAACGGATCGAAACATTTCATCTCGGGCGCGGAACACGCGGATTTCTTCATCGTCTTCATCGCAACCGGCGTGGATGAGACGCCGAAAGGGCCCAAAAAACGGATCACCACCTTTCTGGTGGATCGTGGCACGCCCGGGTTTGAGGTACGTGAGGGTTATAATTCGGTCAGCCACAAGGGCTACAAAAACTACATCCTTTATTTCGACAATTGCCGCCTGCCTGATGCGCAGGTTTTGGGTGAAGTCGATGGCGGCTTTGCGGTGATGAACGAATGGCTCTACGCGACCCGGTTAACGGTTGCTGCCTTTTCGGTCGGTCGCGCGCGCCGATGCTTTGACTATGCGCTGAACTATGCGACCGAGCGCAAACAATTCGGTCAACCTATCGGCAAGTTCCAGGGGGTCGGCTTCCAGATCGCCGATATGATCACGGAAATCGACGCGGCCGACTGGCTAACACTCGCTGCCGCCTGGCGACTGGACCAGAACCTGCCGTCGAACCGTGAGATCGCCTCGGCCAAGCTTTACGCCTCAGAGGCCTTGGCACGGGTTACGGATAGTACGCTGCAAATCTTTGGCGGCATGGGGCTGATGGATGACTTCCCAATCGAACGGTTTTGGCGCGATGCAAGGGTCGAACGAATCTGGGACGGCACCAGCGAGATTCAGCGCCACATCATCAGCCGCGATCTTCTGCGTCCCTTGGGCGCCTGATGATGAGCAAAGATCTGAACCGGCTGCTGCGCCCGAAGTCCATTGCCGTCATTGGCGGCGGTGCATGGTGTCAGCAGGTCATCCTGCAATCAGAACGCATGGGCTATGCCGGTCACATCTGGCCGGTACATCCCAAGGCACAAGACATCGCGGGGCACGCTGTTTTTGCGCGCCTCGAAGACTTGCCACAAGCCCCGGACGCTGTATTCATCGGCATCAACCGCCACGCAACGATTGAGGCAGTGCAGGCGCTGTCCGCCATGGGCGCGGGCGGGGCGGTGTGTTTTGCCTCGGGCTTTTCCGAAGCGGTGGCCGAAGACAACACCGGCGACGACCTGCAGGATCATCTGGTCACTGCAGCAGGCAACATGCCCATTCTGGGACCGAATTGCTATGGCTTCATCAACGCATTGGACGGGGCGCTGCTATGGCCGGATCAACACGGCGCGACACCTGTCGACAAAGGCGTTGCGATCCTGACGCAAAGCTCGAATATCTCGATCAATTTGACCATGCAGAAACGTGCGCTGCCGATTGCCTATATGGTGACGTGCGGGAACATGGCCCAGACCAGTCAGGCCGAGATTGCATCAGCGCTGATCGACGATCCACGCGTAACCGCCATTGGCCTGCATATCGAGGGTTTCAAGGAAATACGCCAATGGGAGGCGCTGGCTGCCAAGGCGCATGCAAAAGGTATTCCCCTGATTGCGCTCAAGGTCGGCGCATCGGAACAGGCGCAGGCCGCAACTGCTTCACATACCGCGTCGTTGGCGGGCAGCGACGCAGGGGCACAGGCGCTGCTGGACAGGTTGGGAATTCCGCGCCTGTCTGCCCTGCCCGACTTTCTCGAAACGCTGAAACTGTTGCATTGCTACGGCCCTTTGCCGGGCGGCAACATCGCCTCAATCAGTTGTTCGGGGGGTGAGGCCAGCCTGATCGCTGATATGGCCCACGACACCGGGCTGACATTCCCGCATTTGGCGGAGGAACAGAAAGCCAATCTGCGCGATGCGCTTGGTCCAATGGTCGCGCTGAATAACCCGCTGGACTACCACACCTATATCTGGCGCGACGAGGATGCGATGGCGCGGGCATGGTCCGGAATGACAGGCGACGGCATCGACCTGACCATTTCCATTGTCGACTACCCGACCACCGACCCAACGGATTGGGCTTGCGCATCGCGTGCTGCGCTAAAAGTACGCGCCGAAACCCGCGCACGATTTGCGGTTGCAGCAACTTTACCCGAACTCTTGCCCGAAAAAGTAGCTCAGGAACTGATTGCAGGCGGCGTTGTTCCCTTGATGGGCCTGCGCGAAGCCCTTTCAGCCATCCACGCGGCTGGGCAGATTTCAGCACCTGCTGGCACCCCTGTTCACCGTCCCGGCACAGCCAAATCGACGCACATGTTGACCGAGGCTGAGGCGAAAAAGGCACTGGCTGAATTCGGATTGCACATCCCACAGAGCCGGACAGTACGCGGCGCAGAAAATGCAGCGAATGCCGCGCAGGCAATGGTCCCGCCTTTTGCCGTTAAGGGCATCGGGCTTGCGCATAAATCCGAATGCGGGGCAGTCCGATTGGGAATTCAAGCCGAAGACGTGGCGCATGTGGCCGCTGATATTGGAACGGATAAGGTCCTGATCGAAGAAATGATAACCGGCACCGTGGCTGAATTGTTAATCGGCGTCGTGCGCGACCCGGCGCACGGGTTCGTTCTGACCCTTGGCGCAGGTGGTGTGCTAACTGAGCTGTTGCGCGATACAGTTTCTCTGTTGGTGCCCAGTTCATCTGACGCAATCCGCACCGCGCTTTCTCAGCTGAAGATCGCTCCATTGCTGGCGGGCTACCGCGGTCAGCCCCCGGCTGATATGGATGCAATCATCAACGCCGTTCAGGCCGTTCAGGCCTATGTCATGCAAAATGCCGACACGCTTGGCGAGGTCGAGATTAACCCGCTTCTCTGCACTCCTAACACGGCGGTCGCAGTGGATGCCCTGATAAGAAAGGCCTGAGACATGGACCCGATCAAAACCAGACGCGATGGCGCGATCCTTGAGGTGACACTGGACCGGCCCAAAGCCAACGCAATTGATCTGGCAACAAGCCGCATCATGGGTGAGGTCTTTGCTGAGTTTCGCGATGACCCCGAATTGCGCGTCGCCATCCTGACCGGCGCGGGCGAAAAGTTCTTTTGCCCCGGCTGGGATTTGAAAGCCGCTGCCGAGGGCGACGCGGTTGACGGCGATTATGGCGTCGGCGGGTTCGGCGGCCTTCAGGAACTGCGCGATCTGAACAAACCAGTGATTGCGGCGGTGAACGGGATCGCCTGTGGCGGCGGCCTGGAACTGGCATTGTCAGCCGACATGATCCTGGCAGCCGAGCATGCCACATTCGCTTTGCCCGAAATCCGCTCGGGCACCGTTGCGGATGCCGCCAGCGTCAAGTTGCCCAAGCGCATCCCCTACCATATCGCGATGGAACTGCTACTGACCGGGCGCTGGTTCGATGCCGAAGAAGCCAACCGCTGGGGATTGGTGAATGAGATCATCCCCGCCGACCAGTTGATGGACCGCGCATGGGAACTGGCGCGTCTGTTGGCCTCAGGCCCTCCGTTGGTTTACGCCGCAATCAAAGAGGTCGTGCGCGATGCCGAGGACAGCAAGTTTCAAGATGCAATGAACCGCATCACCAAACGCCAGCTGCGCACCGTTGACGTGCTTTACGCCAGCGAGGACCAGTTGGAAGGCGCGCGCGCGTTCGCGGAAAAACGCGATCCGGTCTGGAAGGGCAAATAAGCGATCAACGCTTTGGCGGTGTCAGCCATTGCGCCGACATACCGCGGTTTGTGTTCTTTAGCTCTTGCTTGGCGATGGCCTGTAGGTGCACCTCGTCCGGGCCATCCGCATAGCGCAGCGCCCGCGCCCAGGTGTAACTGTCAGCAAGTGGTGTATCCGGCGTCATACCCATGGCACCGAATACCTGCATCGCGCGGTCGGTCACTGCCGCGTGTACATTCGGTGCCACAACCTTGATCAGTGAGATTTCACGCCGCGCCGCCTTGGCCCCCACCTGATCAATTTTCCACGCAGCCTGCAGGGTCAGCAAGCGCGCCTGTTCGATTTCAAGCCGTGACTTCGCGATCCACTCACGGATCACACCCTGTTCAGAGAGTTGCTTGCCAAACGCCGTCCTCTCCTGCGCGCGCTCCACCATCAGCGACAGCGCCATTTCCGCGGCTCCAATCGAGCGCATGCAATGGTGAATTCGGCCCGGCCCCAACCGAGCCTGCGCCAAGGCGAAGCCGCTCCCCTCTTCACCCAAAAGATTGCTTGCGGGTACTCGTACATTTTTAAATATCAGTTCTGCGTGCCCTTCCGGATCATGCATATTCAGGATCGTTGGGTTTCGGACAATCTCAAGGCCGGGCGTGTCCTTGGGCACGATCACCATGCTCTGCTGCTTATGCCGGTCCGCACTGGGATCGGTTTTACCCATGACAACGAACATCTTGGTGTTCGGATGACAGGCATTGGTGATGAACCACTTGCGCCCATTGATAACGTATTCATTCCCGTCGCGGCGGATCGACGTGGTAATATTGGTCGCGTCCGAGCTGGCCACATCCGGCTCGGTCATCGCAAAGGCGGACCGTATTTCGCCATTCAGCAAGGGCACCAGCCATTCTTTGCGCTGTTGCGGCGTAGCGAACATATGCAGCAGCTCCATGTTACCTGTATCCGGTGCGCTGCAGTTGAACACTTCTGAAGACCAGCTGACCTGCCCCATCAATTCAGCCAGCGGCGCGTATTCCAAGTTGGTCAGTCGCGTGCCGGGCTCATCTTCGCGCAAGGCGGGCAGGAACAAGTTCCATAGCCCTTCGGCCCGGGCCTGCGCCTTTAATTCTTCAATGAAGGAAACTGGGAAATTGCCTGCCTCAAGCTCCTCCTTGTGGTCGCGGATGCGCGGATAGATATGCGCTTCCATAAAGCGCTTCAGCTGGTCGCGGAATTCCACGGCGCGCGGCGATGGGGCAAAATCCATGGCGGTCCCTTTTTAGGCTGTTGAGGCATTCCTTGTAGCCTAGCCCCGCCTTTCGCGTTTGTGAAACCTGCTTGAACGCCGCTGCGCTGTGACTACATCGTTTGGTTGCTCAAACTGCAGCTTGACGATAAGCGTCTGAACCAAAGGGGAACGTGTCAGAGTGACGGAGGCCAAGTGTCCGAGCAGCAAATGAAGAAATCGGATGACATTGCGCACAAACTCTCGGCGCGCATTGTTAGCGGTGCCTTGAAGCCAGACGAAAAGCTGCGGCAAGACCTGATTGCGCGTGAATTCGGCGTCAGTCAGGTCACTGTGCGCGAGGCTCTGCTGCACCTTGCCTCAAAGGGGCTGGTAGTCGGCCTGCCTCGTCGCGGAATGTGCGTGGCCCCCATGGATCAGAACGCAATTCAGGAACTTCGGGTCATGCGCCGAGCGCTTGAGCCGGTGGCATTGCTGCATTCGGTGCCAAACCTGACCGCTCGTCAGATCGCGCAGATCGAACAGGTGAACGAAGAATGCGACAAGGCGCAGACGGCGGATGATTGGGAGGATGCCAATCAACGTTTTCACATGGCTGTAATAGCGGCCTGCAATATGCCGCGTATGATCGCTGAAATCCAAAATTTGCAACTGCTGTATGCGTGGCATTTCAACAACCTGCACACAGGGAAATGGCGACAGCGCGCCGATCCGGATCATAACGCCATTCTGGCCGCCATCAAGGATCGCGACGCGGCAAAAGCGCATGCAGTGATGCAGCGCCACCTGACCCGGCTACCCTAAACCGTGTCTGGTTTTCGCGCTATGATCCAGGTCGGGTGATAGGTCAATGAAACCCCACCCGCATCGCCAAACCGCTGGCAATAGTCATTGCTGAACGCAAGCAGGCTGGATTTTGTCCAAGGTTTCTGCGCGCGGCCATTCACGCCGGTTTTACGCAGATGATCCAACACTTTTCTGGGTGTCGAGAACCGCATCTGCCGCTCGTCTTCACCATAAGAGATGACATCCAGAAGGCCATCAACCGCACTGACCAGCTTTTCCACTCTGCACAATCCAGGTGCCTTGGCTGCCGAACCAACATGCACCAGTTCGCGATATTGCCCGGGGCCAAACCCCGAAATCGCCAACCAACCACCCGGTGCCATTGCAATGGCCGCGCGACGCATAAATGCTACGGGGTCGTGAAGCCATTGAATCATCGAAGCCGATGCAATCAGATCCGGGCGCTTGGGCCAAGCAACAGTCTCGGCGTCACCGCACAGGAAATCAGCGCCAAAGCCGTCGGCTGTTTCCCGGGCTTCGGGTGACAGGTCGTTAATCGTCAGCTTGTTAAAAGTAAATTGCGCGCAGAGCCGCTGTGTCAGAAACCCGGTCCCACAACCAAACTCCAATGCCGAGGTAAATTGCTGCGGTGCACCGCTTTTGCGCAAGTCCTGGGCCAGGCGCTCTGCAATCCGGGCCTGCTGACAGGCCGCATCATGATATGTGCGAAAGCTGCGGCTGAAACTGCGCTGAACACGGTCGGTCATCTGGGCGTTCATACGAGCCACTCCTCCCAGCTTTGCCCACTTTGGAAGGGGACATGCGCACCGGAAATACGTCGGACCGCTTCTTGTTGAGTGACCCAGGCAGCATGTTGTGCCTGACTTGGGATAATGCGGTCGCGTTCTGGAATCCAAATCCGATCGAAACGGGTGTCGGGGGCCGTACCGCGGTCGATCACCGCATAAAGCTCGGCCCGAGCAGCGTCGATGTCGATTTCAGGCGCAGGCCCGTCCAAACCAGCCCGGCGGCAGAATTTGGTAAAATTGGCGGGGCTTAGATGCTCGGCAGTCGCGCGGATCAAGTCCGGCGCAATACCGCATTCGGGGTCCGCGGGGTACAGTGTACCGCTTATTGCAGTCAGTTTATCCGGTCGAAATCCCGTTTGCGCCAACCAGTGCGCCGCCGATGCTACGCCGAAGGAAAAGGCAAGCAAATTGACCCGGTCAAACGACACAAGATCAGTCAGTGAATCATCCAGTCGGGTGTAATCCTCAACCAGTAGAACATCCATGTCGCCCGCCACACTTTCGAAAGGCGCAGCTCCAAGGGCCCAACCCCCGAAGATCACAAGCACCTCTTTGGTGCCCAAACGGGACAACCAGCGCTGTTTCATGACATTCCTCGTGCCAGCGAAACCATGGCAGTTGTCACGCGGCTCAGCTCATCCGGGGCCATGATATAGGGCGGCATGCAATAGATATTGCGCGCAAAAGGGCGCAGCCACACGCCGGTTTCAAGAGCCAACCCATGCGCGACTGACGGATCGACCCAACCTTCCATTTCGATGACGCCGATTGCCCCCAGTACGCGCACATCGGCAACACCCGGCAAATCTCGGGCTGGGGCCAGTTCGTGCGTCATCTGATCGGCAATGGCGCTTACTTCGCCGCGCCAATCCCGCACCGCCAACTGATCAAGGCTGGCCACAGCCGCCGCACAGGCTAAAGGGTTGGCCATATAGGTCGGGCCGTGCATCATCACACCCGCTTCGCTTTCGCCGATCCGGCGGGCAACAGTTTCGGTTGTGACTGTCGCGGCCAGTGTAATATGCCCACCCGTCAGCGCTTTACCGACGCAGAGGATATCCGGAACCACATCGGCATGGTGCAGCGCGAACAACTCTCCGGTACGGCCAAAACCGGTGGCAATCTCATCGAAGATAACCAGCACGTCATGCGCCTTGCACATCTCATAGGCCCGTTGCAGCCAGGTCGGATGATAGAAATACATCCCCCCCGCCCCTTGCACGACAGGTTCCAGGATCAGGCCCGCGATCTGATCGGCCTTAGCTTGCAATAGGTTTTCCAGCGCGTTCAGGCCGTTTGTCTCGCCGTCTTCTGACCATTCTTGACCAAATGCAATCTGCGGGCGCGGCAGGAAGTGCTGGACCGACAAGGCCCCCGCAAAAAGCCCATGCATCCCGTTGACCGGGTCACAGACACTCATCGCCTTCCAAGTGTCGCCGTGATAACCGCCTCGGATGGTGGCAAATTGCGTGCGCTGTTTGCGGCCCTGCGCCATCTGGTATTGTACCGCCATCTTCAGCGCCACTTCGATGGCAACCGAACCACTGTCGCTGTAGAAAATGCGGTCCAGCCCGTCGGGTAACATCTCGATAAGCCTGCGGCCCAGCTCAATCGCCGGCGAATGGGTCAGCCCGCCGAACATCACATGCGGCATCTGATCCAACTGCGCCTGCATCGCGCCGATAATGGCGGGGTGACGATGCCCATGCACCGCACACCACCACGACGACATCGCGTCGATCATCTGCGTTCCATCCTCGGTGGTCAGCCAGACGCCATCCGCACTGCTGATCAGGTGCATCGGTCCAGGCTGCAACACGTTGGTGTATGGATGCCACAGATGGCGTGCGTCAAACTCCAACGGGGTCATAGGGCGCTCCGGATTGTGTCGACGTCGATTGCAGAGAAAGCATTGGCCAGTGTGTCGCGGGACAATGGATCAATGAAGGGTAAACGACCCAGATGCCGTGTGCTGCCCATCTCGGCGATGGTTTGTTCGACATCCGGTTCTGCATCGCCGACGAACGCGACCCCGAGCACCTCACAGCCAGCATTCCGCAGAGCCATCAGGGATAGGGTTGTGTGGTTGATCGTTCCTAAAGCCGTGCGTGCCACAAGCACCACCGGCGCCTGCCACTGGGCGATTACATCAAGGAAAAACACCTGACGGTTCAGCGGCACCATCAACCCGCCCGCCCCTTCGACCACCAAGGGCCCATCAACCTGCGGCAATGCCAGGCGGGCAGGATCAATCTCAACCCCCATGTCTTCGGCAGACAAATGCGGCGACGCTGGTCTGTTCAGCCGATAAGCCTCGGGCAGGATCTCGACATCGGACAAGGCCTTTACAATTTCCGAGTCGGTCGTCTCTTCCAACCCCGATTGCACCGGCTTCCAATACCGCGCGCCAAGGGCGGCAGTAAGACCCGCCGCAAATATCGTTTTGCCAATGCCGGTGTCTGTCCCGGTGACGATGACGGTGCTCATGCGGCCTCACTTTGATGGAGAGCCAACGCTTCAAACAGGGCAGAGATATTGGACATCGTGACATTACCAGTGACGGACACACGCAAACGCGATGTGCCGCGCGGAACCGTAGGCGGGCGAATACCTCGAACGTCGAAACCTTGTTCCAGCAAAGTAGAAGCCATCGCCATCGTCCGTTCGTCATCCCCTGTAATGGCTGGGATAATTTGGCTATTCAGCGTATTTTGGGGCAAACAACAGCGCGCAGCTTCGACATGAGCGTGACGCATGCGGGCAACTGCCGCCTCGGTCAGCGAAGAATCTTCTTGTAGGGTCTCCAGTACCGCCCTCACGAGGGCCGCGTTGAAGGGCGACGGTGCGGTCGCAAAGATGAACGGTCGTGCGCGATTGATCAGCGTATCGATCATGACCCGAGGCCCACAGATCAAACCGCCCGAGACGCCCAATCCCTTTCCGCAGGTATGCAACGTCAGAACCTCGGCCGACAGACCATGCGCCATGCCCCTGCCGTTCGGGCCAAAGACACCGGTGGCATGCGCTTCGTCAACGACAAGCACCGCGCTATGTTCAACGGCCAGATCCGATAACGCGTTCAGAGGCGCAATATCGCCTTCCATCGAATAGATGCTTTCAACAGCAATCCAAATTTGACCAGAGCCACCGGCGGCCAACCATTCCGCAATCGCGCGGCGGGCATCCGTCACATCATTATGGGCAAAAGAGCGTGTGTCGGCACGACCGATACGCATGCCTTCATGGGCGCTGGCGTGAACCAATTCATCATGCAGGATCAAGTCGCCTGCGGCGGGCAGGGTCGAGAAAATCGCCTGGTTGGCCTGAAAACCGCCACCCATGAATAAGGCGGCCTCGGCCCCGAAAAAAGCGGCAGCTTCCTGTTCCAACGCTTCGTGTTCGCGATGGTTCCCACGCAGCAAACGCGATCCGCCCGAACCAAGCGGCACACCGCGTTGCAAAGCATTCTGTGCCGCGCGCTGAAGCAGAGGGGATTCTGCCAGCCCCAGATAATCATTCGAAGCGAAATCCAGGCCGCGCCTCGGGGCCAGCACCCGGCGGCGATGCCGGGCGCTTAGGTTTTCAAGCATCGAGTTCAGGCGACCCAATGCTTTCATTCAGCTGCTTCCGCACAGCTTTGCCCCGCCACGGTTTCGGCTTCCAGCCCCAGCTTGGCAAACAGGATTGCATCCGTGTCCTCTTCGGGGTTTTCTGCTGTCAGCAGCGTTTCCCCTACAAAGATCGAGTTCGCACCGGCCAGAAAACACATCGCCTGATGCTCATCGCTCATGTCGCTGCGGCCAGCTGACAGACGCACATAGGATTTCGGCATCATGATCCGAGCGGTGGCAATAACGCGCACAAATTCGATCGGGTCGATTGGTTTGGCATCAGCCAGTGGCGTGTCTTCCTGAGGCATCAGCATGTTGATTGGCACCGATTCAGGTGCAGGCCCCATATTGGCTAGCGTCACCAACATATCCATGCGGTCCTGAATTTCCTCACCCATGCCAAGGATGCCGCCAGAGCATACCTTGATCCCGGCGTCCTGCACCCGACTCAGCGTATCAAGTCGGTCAGAGAATGTGCGGGTGGTGATGACCTCGGGGTAGTAACGCTCGGACGTGTCGATGTTATGGTTGTAGTAATCCAGCCCGGCATCGCGCAGGCGGAAAACCTGATCTTCGTCCAGCATGCCCAGCGTCATGCAGGTTTCCATTCCCATGTCGCGAACACCTTCGACCATGGCAACAAGTGCGTCCATGTCGCGGTCTTTGGGCTCACGCCAGGCAGCTCCCATACAGAACCGGGTTGCACCGCCGTCTTTTGCCTTGCGGGCCTCGGTCAGCACGCGCTGCACCTCAATCAGCTTGGAGGCCGACAATTGCGAGCCATTGCGGGCTGACTGTGAGCAATAGGAACAATCCTCGGCGCAGCCGCCTGTCTTGATCGACAGCAGCTTGGAGGTCTGAATTTTGTTTGGATCAAAATTCTCGCGGTGCACGGTTTGCGCGCGGAACAGCAAATCCATCAGAGGAAGGTCATATACGGCCTGCGCCGCCTCGCGGGTCCAATTGGGGGAGGTGTTTTCCATTTTATCGATAATCTATCCGAAACTCCATGCCTAAGCTTTTTAATATCGATAGATACACAAACTACAACTGAAAACTGGTCAACCAATACGCACCGCGCGGCTATGCCGCGCACAAACGGACAGCTGTACTTGTGGGTCTGATCCAGCAGATGATCTTTAACCCCACGTCCTGATCGACATTTGGCCGTGTCGGCATACCGAGGGCTTCGTTTCTGCTTGACCTACGGTTGGAGATTACCAATGCGGGACGCAGGCTACACGGATTACGATCCAATTAGGCCCTACACCTTGAAACCATGCATTGTGCTGAGACTCAGACAACCGGCTGCGGATCAAACAGAATTTGCACAGAAATCGCGATGAAAAATAGCGCGCTGCCCGCCAGAACGAAAACGTGCCAGATCGTGTTATGAAAGGGCAGCTGTTCGCAAAGGTAAAACAGAACACCGACTGTATAGACAATGCCGCCTGCGATGATCAGCCAGACAACCGTCGGGGTAAGCGCTGACAGCATAGACTGCCCAGCCCAGACAACAGCCCAACCCATCATCAGATACAACGCCAACCCAAACCATCGAAAACGACCAGGATCGATAATCTTGAGCACAAACCCCAGCGTTGCAGATGACCAAAGACCGATCAAAAGTCCCGGCGCCTGAACACCCGGCAGCAACAGAAACGGCGTGTAGGTACCTGCTATTTTCACATAAATGCCCGAGTGGTCGAGCCGGCGCAGCAAGTCCGCCCACCTTTCACTTTCAACCATATTATACAGCGCCGAAAACGTGAGCATCAGCACCAGCGCAACGCCGTAGACAAAAACGCCCAGGACAGTCTCGGGCTCGGATCGGTTTTGGGCAGTGGCCGTAATCAGGACCGGAACCGCGACCAGGGCTGACGCCACCCCTAATATATGCACAACTCCGTCGCTGACACGCTCGGCCCGGCTGTAATCTGGGCGAATATCTGCGAAGGACCACATAATTTAAACGTAGGTGTCAACTGGCAATCGAGCAAGTCCGCGGCCCTCAAGCCCAATCAAAACCCCAAGCAATACAGCTTTCAGTCGGGCTTATCGCCTGACTTAGGGTCTTTGTACCGGTTCAGATCAAAGAGTCCCGCCTGGACGGGTTCCCGGTTCAGAAACTCCTCATTAACCTGATCGCTAAGCGCCCAAAAATTCGGGCTGGTCCGGCGCACCCCAAACTCGGCCACCACGGCCATATAGTTGTCTTGCGATTGAACGGATTTCAGCGCGGCTATGAACGAGGGCAACTGATCCTGACGAAGGTGGAAAAAGAAATTGGGATAGCTGCCGATCAGGCCCGGAAGAACTGTTAAAACGTCTTCTTTGGGATTTCGCCTCGCCTTTTCATCAAACAGAAACGCGACGTTGTAATGCGCCTTGTCATGGACAAGGGTGAAAGGCTCAATCGTCCCGCCTTCCTGCTCGACCAAAAGAACAGACAGATCCGGCAGATAATTCACCCAATCACCAGATTGGTTTGCCAGATCGCGCAGCGCCTCGCTCAACTGATCCACAGGGCACTCACCGTCAGGACATCTGTTGATCGGGTCCGTGACGGGCCACAGCCCGTTGCCGCGTTCAAGCAGGTTCAGGAGGAACTCGCGCTTGGGCGTGGCGGTTTCATAGGTAATACCGGCGGGGAAACTGTCGTCGACTCGGCGGCGGTGCCAATAGGTATGCAATTCGGCAAGCGTACCCTGATACCAGTTTTTATGCATCTGAGGCCGGACGCCCCTTGGCATGAAAAACAGAAACGTATCCTCGCTCTCCATTCTCAGTTCATCCATGTACAGCCGGGTGGCCAATTGATGCTCGACCCGACCGAATACATCGTAGCCCGCGACAAGGTCATAGTAGATGCGCTCAAAAATCGGGAAATCGATGACCCACGCGGTTTCCGGAATATCACCGTGAAAACCGGTCATGGCCGAGGCATTATCGAAATGGCGAAACACCGTAATCAGCGCGTTGGGATTGGTGCCATCACCATCCCAAATCGCACTATAGTCAAACCCGGTCTCGTAAACGGGAGCGTTTCTATATCGCGCATCCCTAAATTCGAGGTACCGCACCTGGTTTTTGTGCGAGAACCCTTGTAACGAGCCCAGCACACTTGCGTCAGCTTCTGAGACGGGCAGTTCAAGGTAGCTGGCACCTTCCTGCAGATAACTCGGGTCCGTGACCGACAAATCTGCATCGGGATCCAGGAAACTGACCCAAAACCGATCTTCGATCACATCTACCGCAGTCTCTCCGTGGCACACGGGTCCGCGAATAAAGCTGCGGACGAAAAACAGCGCATCGTCCAATAGGAACTGATAGCGGCTTTTGGCCGGTATCTGCATGAAGGTCGTGAACGGGTTGCCGCCCTCGGTATCTCCGTAAGGGGGCAGCGCGCCCAACGCCCAATCAGTGTCAAGGAACAACTGCCGATAGCGCGCCATGCGATCCGGCCCAAGCAGATAGACCAAGTGTTCCTTGTGTACGATCGTTTCGCTGACCTGCTCCAACCGGTAGTAGAACGGCTTCGCACCGGGATCGTCAAACGGCCGCCGCGTGGCAATGATATCAATGGCTTCACCCGGTTCGGTGGCAGAGCGCACGAGCTGGAAGAAACGTCTGGGATCATCACCTTGAAAATGAAGCCGAGCCAGAAAGAGGTGTTCATAAAGATACCGGCTCATCAACTTGGACCTTGGATCATCTGAGTTCAGGAATGCCTCCCACTCTGCTATCTGGTCCTGAATTTTACGGGGGATGTCGGATGCAGCGGCTGGTAACGACACACCGCTGCGAACCCAAGCCACAAGGGTCTGATACTCGTCATCCGCAAGCGGAGCTGTACCATAGGGCATGCCCGCCAGCGAATGATCGCGACTGAAGGTTTCAAATTCGCCGGACGTCGGACAAACCAAAGGACGGTCCAGCGCCAAGCCCAGTTGATCGGGTAAAGGCGCATTGACCGGCAGCGGGTTGTGGCGGCCCAGCTCGAGATACCGTTCCAGCAGGCTCGGGCCAGAACCCTGCCCCGGATCACGGGTAACTGAATGAAACCCCAACGTGCGCCATTGCGGCACGGTTTGCGCATCAACGCCAAGTCGTGTGGGCTGCGCATCGGTCAGGCGTTCGGTATGATAAACGGCTTGTTTACTAGCCCCACGTTGCACCCCCGCAAAAGAGGTGAGTTTCAACTGACACGGCGCGTCATAGCAGCTGTGGCAGACGACACAGCGGCGATCCATGATCTTCTTCACCTCGGTCAGAGTCGGGTTCTGTGCGCCAGACGCTGTATCCTGAGCCCGACTCTCTGGTGTAAAGCCAATCGCAACGGCCAAAACGACTGCAACTGTCAGCGACCACAGACCATTTCGCATGCGCATCCCCCGTAACCTCCAAATATCATTGCAGATACGGGGGAAATTAAGCAACCGTCAGCTAATGTGATACCCCGGCGTCGAACGTGAGATTGATGCCTCTTCTTCTGTCATGTCCACGGGGAAATCATCGAACAGAGGCGTGCTGAGATACCGCTCGCCCGTGTCAGGCAACATGCACAGAACCGACGCGCCGTGTTCAGCTTGTTCCGCGATCTGCATCGCCACAGCAAAGGTCGCGCCACCGGAAATGCCAGTCAATATCCCCTCCTGACTGGCCAACTTTTGCGCCCATTTTACCCCGTCAGGACCAGCAACGGGGATCAATTGGTCGAAATAGTTGTTGTCGATGGTCTCCTGCAAAACCGCAGGGATGAAATCGGGTGTCCAGCCTTGTATCACATGCGGCTCAAACGCCGGGTGACTCGCGACGGGATCATTGTCCGCACCCCGTTCAGTGGCGAGTCCACTGCCCACAATCTGCGCGTTGGCGGGCTCGGAAAGAATGATTTTAGTGTCGGGGCGCTCAGTACGCAAAACCCGCGAAACACCCGTAACCGTGCCGCCGGTACCATAGCCCGTCACAAAATAATCCAGCCGCTCGCCATTGAAGTCGCCCAAAATTTCCTGCGCAGTTGTTGCGGCGTGAATTTCTGCATTGGCTTGCGTCTCGAACTGACGCGCCAAAAACCAGCCGTGCTCCTCGGCCAACTCAGCGGCTTTACGATACATGCCAAAGCCTTTTTCTGCCTTTGGCGTCAGAACAACCTTGGCCCCCAGCATACGCATCAACCGGCGGCGTTCGGTCGAGAAGCTCTCGGCCATGGTCACCACCAACGGATAACCTTTCTGCGCACAGACCATTGCCAGACCAATGCCGGTATTGCCGCTGGTGGCTTCGACAACCGTTTGACCCGGTTTCAGCGCTCCACTGCGCTCGGCCGCCTCGATAATGTTGACGGCCAGCCGATCCTTGACCGACCCTGCGGGATTGAACGCCTCGAATTTCACGAACAGATTGATACCTTCTGGCCCCAAATTGTTGATCCGGATCGTCGGTGTATTCCCGATCGTGTCGAGCACACTGTCAAATGTACGACCATTGCCCGAAGTTGTTCTGAGTTTGGAGACGGTCATTAGGCTTCCTCACATTTTCGGCTGAACTTTCAAACCTTTCTACTCTCCACTCAAGCCAATGTCCCGAACCGTTTCAAAAAAGAGGCGTATAGTCCGGCTTTCCCACCAACCACGCCACGCCCTTCAAAGGTCGAGCACCACCTCATCCGAACCTTCGGCAGGTACGGCACAACAGATCAGCACCTCATCTTCGGAATGATCTGCCTCTGGCTTGGTGCGATACGCAACTTGGCCTTTGGTCTTGCGGGTCAGACAACTGCCGCACGACCCGCTTCGGCACGAGAATGATGGCGACAATCCCAGCGCTTCGGCAGTTTCCAGCAATGTCGGGTCGTTGCGCTTCCACTGCACGTCTTTCCCGCTGGCTGCAAAAGTGACCAAAGCCGCTTGGGCCTCGGGCTCGGAGTGGAACGAAGCAGGCGTACCATCCGAACGCCGCTTTAGCGCGGCTGGCCCAAAGCTTTCGGCAAATATCCGGTCGTCACGGGCCCCAAGATCACGCAGCATATTGTAAACGGCCTGCATAAAGGGCGGCGGCCCACAGAGGAAGAAGTCATAATCATCCAATGGAAGCGTGTTTTGGATCAATTCGGGCGTGATGTGACCCTTGGCATCAAAATCCTTACCTTCACGGAAGTCATGCTCGGGCCGGGAAATGACCGAGACATAACGGACTTTGCCACCGCTTGTGGCTTCGGCCCGGCGTAGATCAGCGTGAAACGCCCGCTGTGAGACAGTTTGAGCAGCATGGAAAATGGTAAGCTGGCGTGTGTGCCTCGTCCGCTGTCCTTCGTTAAGGACATGGCGGGTCATCGACATTATCGGTGTTACCCCGACCCCGCCCGCGAGTAACACGGCAGGACGGGTCTCATCAGCGTTCAGGTAAAACTGACCCCGAGGGGCTTTGACCTCGACCAGATCTCCGACGGAGATCACATCGTGAAGATATTTCGACACGATGCCATCGGGTTCGCGTTTAACAGAAATACGGTATCCGGGGTCACCCGGCGCAGAGGAAACTGTATAGGTCCGCATCATCGGTTTTTTGCCGTCAGGGCTGACGCGGATCGTCAGGAACTGGCCTGCTTCAAAGGACGGCGTGGGCAATCCATCCGCTGGCTCAAGGTTGAATGAACGGATCGTCTTGCTTTCGTCATGTACCGAGGCCACGCGCATCGAGCGCCATTGTCGCCGCAGCACTTCGGCCTTTTGCCGATCTTCGACCGCCTGCCAGCTGTCCGCCATCAGGCTGTTGGGCGAAAACTCCTGCAATTCGGCCCGGAATGGCAGCGTGTCATAAATGCGCAAACCTTGGTACAGATGAAACCGCCAACCTCGACTTGCACCTTGGAAACCTGCGATTTCAGGGTGGTCCTCCGGCAGAACTTCGACCGTCCCGGTTAACATCAGCACATCGCCGGTCTGATAATCTGGGAATAACAAACCCGCACGCGGATTCACCAGAAAATTGCCCAGCGTGTTGAAGAAATTATTGCCCGCAAAATCCGGCACCAGAAGACTATTGCCTTCGACCTTAACGAACCCGGACCGCCCACCCCGGTGCGAGACATCCACGCCCGTGTGGTCCGGAGTGTTTGCCGAACTAGCGACATAAAATGAAATGGCCGAACTGATCATCGCACTGGCCTGCGCGTCCAGTTCAAAAAAGCGGTCGCTACGCCGCCGTTCGATAATGGCGTCCGGCTCCCGCACAAACGAAACTTCGTGGGTCTGGATATATTGCGGGCAATTACCAAAGGACTGCACCACATCCAGCGAGAAACCATCGCCTTCAACCAGACCGACCGTGGCATTCATGCGGTTACGGCGGCGGGTGGACAACTCCACCCCGACAAGGCCGATGGGCGCGCCAGTTTCCAGAGCGGCGCCAAGAGGGTCATCCGCCAAAGGTCGGGCCTCGATATCAAGTCGCGTGTTGTGCGGCGAGCTCATGAACCCCGGTCGCCCCGAGAGCATTGATGCCCAGGGCCACCCGTCGGGATTGACGCTGCCGATGACGATGAAGGGTAGTTTGCCAAAGAATTCCCGGTGTTGGTCAGGCATGAACGGGCGAATGAAGTTGCGGCCCAATTCCTCGATCTCTTTGCGCATGCCAACGCGGGATTGCATATCCTGTTCGCCTGTATGAAACGGCGACTTTTGTGCTGTGACCGGAGCATTCATGGCGGACCTCATATGTCTAGGGGTGGGTGGCCAGTTGCATCTGCACGCAACTGACCGGGGGTCGTTCGAATTAGGCCGCGTTTAGGCCAACAGCCGTACTGGGCATCGGCACAAATCCGTTCAGCGCCTCAATATTGCTTAGCAAGCGGCGCACGTTCGCATAGGGTTCCAACGAAACACCGCCTTCGGGAGCATGCGCGGTGTAGCTGTAGATCGCCACATCAGCGATGGTGGGCGCATCACCGACCAGCCAATCGCGCCCTTCCAGGTGTGCATCCAGCTTTTTAAGAACTCTTGCAGCGATCATATGCGTGAACTCCGTATCATAGGGCGCGTTGAATACGGTGATCAGCCTTGCAGCTGCCGGACCAAAAGCGATCTCACCAGCGGCGAGTGTCAGGAACTTCTGCACTTCTGCCTCAAGCACCGGATCTGACGGGAGGTAGGACGGGGCGTATTTCCGGGCCAGATAGACCAGAATTGCGTTGCTGTCGGTAACAACCACGTCGCCATCTTCTAGTACGGGTACCTGACCCACCGAATTCAGCGATAGAAACGGCTCTCGTTTATGCTCTCCGGCGGCGAGATCGACATCAATCACGTCGTGCTTGATGCCAGCGAGCCTGGCAAACAAAACTGCCCGATGGGCGTGACCGGACAGCGGGAAACTGTGGATTCGGATCGTATTGGACATCTGATAGCTCTTTCTCTGATTTGGAATTCGGCTGAGGATTAGCATCTGAGCACCAGACTTAGTTTGATTGCCCTTAGGCGATAATATATCAATACGGTGATTAACTATGAACGTGGTGTAGATAATGGATACGATTCAAGGTATGCGCGCTTTCGCGGCCGTGGCCGCGCATTCCTCGTTCACCGAAGGCGCACGACAGGTTGGCATCAGCACCAAGCTAGCCAGCAAATATGTGGGACAGTTAGAGGACCGGCTGAACGCGCAGCTGTTCAACCGCACGACCCGCAGCGTAACCCTGACCGATACCGGACGGTCCTACTTTGAGCGCTGCCTGCCGCTCTTGGAGCAGTTTGATGAACTGGAAGGTCTGGTCCAGCAACGGCAGTCCGAATTGGCCGGACGAATTCGGATTACAGCGCCAACAGGCTATGGTTCGGCCGAGTTGATCCATCTACTAAAGCCGTTTCAGGCCCAACACCCAAAGGTTTCGATCGATCTTCACCTATCGGATCATCACGTTTCAATGGTCGAGGAAGGTTATGATCTGGCTATTCGATTTGGGGCGCTAAAGGATTCAAGCCTTGTGGCACGCAAACTCATGGACATGCGGATCGTGTGCTGCGTTTCGCCTGACTATTTGGCGCTTCATGGAATGCCAAGTGAACCTGCAGCACTTGCCACCCATAACTGCCTGTTGCAGACCGTTGGAAACCACACGGACCACTGGTCATTTAAAGGGCCAGACGGTGAATACTCGGTTACCGTGACAGGCAATTTTCGCGCGAATTCGCCACGCGCCGTGGCCAATATGGCATCTGATGGATTGGGGATCGGGCGTATCCCCATGTACACAGCGCAACCGTTTTTGAACTCAGGTCAGCTGCAATTGTTGTTTGAGGCGCAGGAGGCGGTCTCGTTGGGTCTTTATGCTGTTTATCCGCAAAACCGCCATCTTACTGCGCGGATACGCGCGCTCATCGAGCATCTGGCCGGTCAATTGCGCAGATCATGAAACCTAGGACCGTCACAACTCCTTGAACCCGTAAATCACAACGGATCTGACATTGCAAAATCATCTACCTA
Source organism: Ruegeria sp. BB7 (assembly GCF_056539365.1). Classification (NCBI taxonomy): domain Bacteria; kingdom Pseudomonadati; phylum Pseudomonadota; class Alphaproteobacteria; order Rhodobacterales; family Roseobacteraceae; genus Ruegeria; species Ruegeria sp. BB7. The sequence goes on from NZ_JBQFUV010000010.1 coordinate 92,942, forward strand.
TCACTAGGTAGGTAATGCGAGCGCAATCCTCTGATGAGTGATGCCATTGAAATCCCGCTGTCAAAAGGAACCATACCCTCATGGAACTTAACTCGGACTTCTCTTCCCGCGTCGTTGTTCATTCGGATCAACTTGAATGGCAAGCCTCGCCGATGAAAGGCGTGGACCGGCGCATGTTGGACCGCATCGGTGGCGAAGTCGCCCGCGCAACCACTATCGTACGCTATGCACCGGGCAGCCATTTTTCGGCCCACACTCATACAGGCGGAGAGGAATTCATCGTGCTTGAGGGTGTCTTTCAGGACGAACACGGCGACTATCCCGCCGGTACCTATGTGCGCAATCCGCCCACGACATCGCACACGCCAGGGTCTGAATCTGGCTGCACCATTTTCGTCAAACTTTGGCAGTTCGACATGCAGGACCGCAACCAGTTCCGCAAAAACATGACGGACGAGCTGCCCGCGCCAGTGAACGGCGTAGCAACGGCAGTCCTACACAGAGACGCGAGGGAGATCGTCACCTATAGCCACCTTGAACCGGACGCATCCTTTGCCTCAGACGCTGCGGGCGGCATCGAACTGCTGGTCATAGAGGGCACCATCACAGTCGGAGACGATGTTTTGCACCCGACCGGCTGGCTGCGTCTGCCTGAAGGTCAAAATCTGTCAATCACTGCTGGTCCTGAGGGCGCAAAGGTTTGGATGAAAACCGGTCATTTGCCCTTTGCAAAGGCTCCGGAAGTTTAGCGATTGACAGGGTAACGAGGTGAAAACAGAGATATTGATCATCGGCGCCGGGCTTTCCGGCCTTAGCCTTGCGACGCAGCTGTTGGAACGCGGCCATGATATCCTGTTGGTGGAAGCGAGGGATCGCCCGGGCGGTCGTGTTCTGACCGAGCTGCACAAGGGCGGCTATTTTGACCTCGGTCCGGCGTGGTTTTGGCCGGGGCAGCCACGCATCGCCGCTTTGATTGATCAATTGGGATTGAATTGGTTCGAGCAATATTCGGACGGCGCATTCAGGTTTGAAGATTCCCTCGGACACGTCGAGACGGGCCGCGGATTTGCCTCGATGCAAGGGTCCTACCGTGTTCATGGTGGGATGGCTGCGCTGACCGATGCACTGGCCGCCAAACTTCCTGCAACTCGGTTGAAACTATCGACACCAATCACCGCTCTTACCCAGAACGAAGATGGGATCACCGCCTTCTCGGAAGACGGTCTGACGGTCAAAGCGCAAAAGGTAGTGCTGGCTTTGCCACCCCGGCTCGTCAGCCAGATAACATTCTCTCCCGCACCGCCTCAGACCGCTCTGGATGCAATGAACGAAATTGCAACTTGGATGGCTGGGCACGCAAAAGCAATTGCAACCTACGATACCCCTTTCTGGCGCGACGCCGGACAGTCTGGTGATGCTATCAGCCGCCGTGGCCCAATGGTGGAGATGCACGATGCCTCCCCCGCCGATGGCGGCCCTTTTGCCCTGTTCGGTTTCATTGGGATTCCGCCACAGGCCCGACAAGATGAAAAACTTTTGCGGCAGGCGCTGTTAGAGCAGTTGATCCGGCTTTTCGGACCTGAAGCTGCCGCTCCCACCTCTTTACGGATCATGGATTGGGCGTTTGACCCCTACACCGCTACGCCACTTGATCACCAACCCGTATTTACGCACCCGCAATATGGCCTACCGCGTGCTTTGGCTCGCATGTGGGAAAATCGCCTGATCTTTTCCGGCACCGAGATTGCAGCGCAGTTTGGCGGGTATCTGGAAGGCGCACTTGAGGCCGCGGAAAACGCATTTGCGCTGATCGAAACAGAAAAGGTTTAAGAGTATGATACGTGATACCAAAACCGCTTTGCTGGACGTGGCAGAACATGCGGCCCGCGCACGTGGGTTCGACGGGTTCAGCTATGCCGATCTGGCCGAAGCCGTCGGGATCCGAAAGGCATCCATCCATTACCATTTCCCCTCCAAAGCAGACCTGTCTGCCGCGATGATGGACCGGTACCACGCTGTACTTGAGAGCGAATGTCGGAAAATCGAAACCACCTATGACACTGCATCCGACCAGCTTCTGGCTTTGATCCAACTATATCGCAACGCCCTGAACAACGGCAAAACACTGTGCTTGTGTGTCGCGCTGATAAGCAGCCGCGAAAGCCTGTCTGCAGACGTCATTGATAAACTTAAAACATTTCACACTATGATGACCACGAGGATCGAGGCGATTTTCATACTGGGGATGCAGGATAAGACTATTGCGCATGTAAGTGCACCAAGGGCAGAGGCCCACGCTGCACTGGCCCTGCTGGAAGGCGCACATCTGACGGCCCGAGCAGCTGAAGAGATACAGCCCTTTGACGAAGCAATGTCTCTTTTGAAAATCCGGTGTCATGGCGCTGCTCAAGATCAGCAGTAAAATCACTCACAAGAACCAAATGCGGACCTCAAATTTCAAGAGGTTTAATGAAAACGCCTGTTTGTTTCAAAAACCCGATTGTTGTCACCTGTGCGTGAAAGCTCTTTCAATGCGTTGAATTCAGCCTCTGGTTCCCGATTTAAGGGCGGAAAACAACGTTAGCGGAATGAAAGGCTACCCATGACGATGTCAGACAGTTCGAAAGCTTCCACGGGACTATTCCCAAGGTTCGACATCCCGCTTTTGGGAATGATGTTTATTTCCGGTTTCTTTGCCTCAAACGCGTTTGACCTGTGGGGGCAGCTGATTAGCCCAGCGTTGGGTTTTGCCAACCTGTCACCGCATGGTCTGGCACGCAGCCTGCTAGGAACATTGGGCCTGCCCAACGGCGATTTTGCCGGCTATTTCGTCCATTTTTATCTTGTAGGTCTGATAGGCTATCCGATCGGCTGGCTGTACATCTTTAACCCAATCTGGACGTCGATCTTCAAAGGCCGCCACATATTTTTGGGCTCGGCGATCTATGGCTTCGGGCTTTGGGTCTTTGCCATCGGCGGCATCACTGCGATTGCCGGTTTGCCGTTTTTTCTTAATTTCACCGGCATCACTTGGGTCGCACTGGCTGGGCATGTGCTCTATGGCATCGTGCTGGTCTGGGTTATCCGCTTGATTGAGCGTTGGTCGTAAACCGTTTATCTGGCCGGATGTGCAACCGTCCGGCCAGTTCAAACAACAGCATTTAGGTCAAGTTCTCTCGGCCATAGTTCCGTGCTTTGGACATCTTGCCGATCCCGGGGTTGAACGAGTTGGTCGGATCGCAACATTTGTAATGCGCCGCCAGATCGGGTTTCGCCTTGTAGAGATGGCCAACATTGTGTTCTGCCGGATACTCTGCACCGCGCTTATCGAAAAGCTCAAGCATTGCCGCTTTCAGCGCCTTGGGATCAGCGCCCTCTTTAACCACGTAATCCTGATGCATCACGTGGCACATGAAATGCCCGTAATAGAGCTTGTGAACCAATTGGTCGTCGATCTCAGGCGGCAGCTTTTCAAGCCAATCCTGATCGTTGCGGCGCAGGGCGACATCCAGTGCAATGATGTCCTCAACATCATTTGCGTGGATTGCCATATAGCGTACGGCGGCACCAGCGGCGGCAAAGCGGTGCAGGCCCGCGATCTTGGCTTCACGAACAGTGCATTCAAAAAAATCTGCGTCGCGGTCTTTCAGGAATGATGGCAGCCAGTTCGCTGCTTCAGCAATCCCCTCGTCTTTCATTTTCAAGATCAAATGGTGTTCATAACGATCCCGGAACGCCACCATCCGTTTCGGCAGGACCCGAGGCCAAAGTGACACTGCCATCTGCATGAAGCGATCAGTGAAATTGCGCAGGAACGGAATGCGTCGAAGCCGCGCATCGACCGCACCCTTCATGGCAAAGAACATCGGCAGCCGGTCGGTGCCCAGCTTGTCGATCATCACCACCGTATCTTTGCCGTATTTCGCAGTAATGTCGAAAACTTCGCGCTGCATGTACTCGGCGGAAACTGGTAGGGATTTGAACTCGGACAGAATATGCCGACGCAAGGCCGCCAGATCGCCGGGAACATTGGTGCCTATGTAAAAGACCTTTTCGGCCTCATTCTTCGGGAACGTATCAAGACGCACTGCGAAGACCGCCAGCTTGCCGGCGGAACCTGCGGATTCGAACAATTTGGCCTTGTCCGCGTTGAAACGGGCAGGCGTTTGGGCATCGACGTCTCGCACAATCTGCGCATAGTCACTGGCCGACGCGCGCTTGTTCGTGGCCCCCGGGTTCCGGTCAAACGTGCCTGCGTCGAGACTGGCAAGGATCGCCTCGGGCGTATCCCCAAGGTCAATACCCAGATGGTTGACCAGTTCCAGTTCGCCGCGCTCGTTGATCTGTGCATAGACGGACAGCTCGGTATAGACAGGTCCCCGCTCTACCAGCGACCCGCCGGAGTTGTTGCAAACCCCACCCACGATCGACGCCCCGATACAGGATGAACCGATCACCGAATGTGGTTCGCGCCCCAGCGGGGCCAGCAGTTTCTCCAAAGCAAACAGTGTAGCGCCCGGAAAACTGACAATCTGTTCGCCATTGTTCAACGACACCAGAGTATCCATCCGGCGCGTGTTGATCAGCACCACGTCCCGGTCATAGCTGCCCGACGGGGTTGAGCCCTCGGTCAGGCCGGTATTGGCGGCCTGCATGATGACGATCTTGTCCGCCGCGACGCAAGCTTGCAGCACCTTCCACTGCTCAAGCAGGCTGCCGGGCTGAATGACACATAGGGCCTCACCCTCACCCGAACGGAAACCGCGCCGAAACCTTTCTGTTGCACGCTCGCCCGTTAAAACGTGGCGCGAACCGACGATTGAGCGAAAATGTCTAGTCAATTCGTCATTGGTCATGGCAACCCTCGTCTGTGGTTCAAACGGTACGGAAACGGATATTTTTGCGGCTCAGTTGGTCGACGCTGGTGACGCCCATCAGTTTCATATCGCGTTCGATCTCGGCCCGCATCAGGCCCAAGGCGCGCTCGACACCCGCTTGCCCTGCTGCGGCCAACGGATAGAGATAGTGCCGCCCGACCCCAACCGCCTTGGCGCCTATCGACAATGCCTTGAGTACATGGGTTCCCCGCTGGATACCGCTGTCCATCATCACATCCAGCTTGTCTCCGACAGCATCCACGATCTCGGACAATTGATCGAAGGGCGTGCGCGAACCGTCCAGCTGGCGGCCCCCGTGGTTTGACAGAATGATGCCAGTACAACCGATCTCAGCCGCGCGCTTGGCGTCTTCGACGGTCATGATGCCCTTGAGGCAGAATTGACCATCCCAGTCACGCACCATCTGCGCCACGTCATCCCAGTTCATCGACGGGTCCAGCATGTCGGTAAAGTATCCACCGATCGAGCTTGCTCCACCACCCATATCAACGTGTTCTTCCAACTGTGGCAGGCGGAATTTCTCGTGGGTGACGTAGTTGATCCCCCACATCGGCTTGATCGCGAATTGAATCATACCGCCAAGCGTCAGGCGGAACGGGATCGAGAAACCAGTTCGCAGGTCACGCTCCCGATTGCCACCAGTGATGCTGTCGACGGTCAGCATCATCACCTCGACACCCGCTTCCTTGGCGCGCTGCATCATGGCGGAGTTCAGGCCGCGGTCCTTGTGGAAATAGAATTGGTAAACTTGGGGGTTCTTGTGCTTTTGCCGCAGTTCTTCCAGCGATACGGTTCCCAGCGAGGAGACGCCGAACATGGTGCCGTATTTCTCGGCCGCCGCTGCAACGGCGCGTTCGCCCTGATGGTGAAACAGGCGCTGCAAAGCAGTGGGCGAGCAATAGACGGGCATATCCAGCTTTTGCCCCATCACCGTGACAGACATATCCACGTCGGACACCCCGCGAAGGACCGAAGGCAGCAGATCGCAGCGGTCAAACGCATTGGTGTTTTCCCGATACGTCACCTCATCATCGGCACCGCCATCAATATAGTTAAAGATCGGCCCCGGCAGCCGCTGTTTGGCCAGCCGCCGGAAATCGTGGAAGTTATGACATTGGTTTAGACGCATCACGAGATCTCCTTAGTAGGCGACCGATGGTAGCCAGGTGGCAAGTGTCGGCCACAGGAAGACCAGCGCCAGACCGGTCAATTGCAGCAGGACAAAAGGGATAATGCCCTTATAGATATGCGTCAGTTTAATCTCTGGCGGGCAAACACCTTTGAGATAGAACAAGGCAAAACCTACTGGAGGTGTCAGGAAGCTGGTTTGCAGCGTCACCGCGACCAGAATCACAAACCACACCAGCGCGGGTTCATCCAGAACGCCAAAACCCGGGATGTCGATGCCAAGGCCGTTCACAATGGGACGCATCAGCGGCAGTACGATCAGCGTGATTTCGATCCAGTCCAGCACAAAGCCCAGCAGGAAGACGATGAACAGGATGAACAGGATCGTCCCGTTGGCGCCAAAGCCGGTGGACTGCACCACATGTTCGATCAGTTCATCGCCACCCAATTCCCGCAGGACATACGAGAACACGGTCGCTCCAAGGAAGATCGCGAAGATATAAGCGGTGGTGTTGAAGGTCGAGACCAGCACGTTCCACAGCTTGGCAAAGGTCAGTTTACGGTAACCCAACGCCAGTAAGGTGGCACCTAAGGCACCGATGCCAGATGCTTCGGTGGGCGTGGTCAGACCGGCAAAGATGGAACCAAGCACGGCAAGGATCAACATCAGCGTCGGGATTACGGCAATCAGCACATCCTTCACCGCGGCCCAATCAGGGGCCGTGGCACCTTCGGGCACGGGGGCCGCGTCGCGCTTCACCAGTGCGAGGATGAAGATATATGTCAGGTACAGGCCACCGATGATCACACCGGGGAAGACCGCTGCCATAAACAGATCACCGACCGAAAGAGCCATCTGGTCGGCCATGATCACCAACATGATCGACGGCGGGATCAGAATGCCAAGCGTACCGGAAGCTGAGACCACGCCAGCCGCCAGCGTCGGTTGGTATTTCTGCTGCATCATCGACGGCAGCGACAGCACACCCAGCAGGACGACAGACGCACCGATGATGCCGGTCGAAGCCGCCAGAATGATCCCGATCAGGGTCACGGTGATCGCCAACCCACCGCGCACCGTACCGAAGAGACGCTGCATCGAAGACATCAAACGCTCGGCCACACCGGATTCGTCCAGCATCAGGCCCATGAAGATGAACATCGGCAGAGCAACCAGAACCGCATTGGACATGGTCGCATATACCCGGTTCACCACCGCGCCGAGGGTCAGATAGTCGAGCCCGGTAAAGGTGCTCTCTAACCCGGTCCACAGCATCAGGTCATTGTCGAAAAGGTAAGCCAGACCACAATAGGCCACGCCTACACCGGCAAGAACCCAAGCCACCGGATAACCAGTGAACAGCAGCGCGATGAAGGTCAGGAACATCGCGATGACCAGCTTTTCCTCGGTCGTTTCAACCAGGAAAGTCAGACCGACGCAGACGGCGGCAAACACGGCCAGCACCAGCAATATCCGGCGCAACGGCGCGCCCTCGCGTTCAGACTCCGGCCCATACAGCAACGCGTGCCCGTCGTGGATCAACCGCGCAAGTGCCGCCAGCGCCAGCAGGATGAAGCTGATCGGAATGACCGCCTTGAACGCCCAGCGTGCAGGCAGACCGGTGGGGCTGTCCGAGCGTTCGTTGACGCGGAAACTTTCGTAGAAATAGTCATACCCCTGATCGATCATCAGATATATGAACGGGGTTAGCAGGGTCAGGATGCCGATCACTTCAATCACTCGCTGCGCGCGACGTGAAAGCTGCATGTGCAACACGTCAACCCGCACATGGCTATCGGTGATCAAGGCATAGGAAATGCCGATCATCGTGACGATGCCGTAAAAGTGCCACTGGATCTCGTCCAGTTTGGGATAGTTCTGACTGAACAGGTAACGTAGCGACACCTGAGCGAAGATCGCCCCCATTAGCAGTACGTTTGCCCACATGACCACATGGCCGACTGCTTTGACGCTTGTGTCGATCGCGACGGCGATTTTCTGACGGTCGGTTTCGGGATGTTCCAGGATGCCCTCATAGGCTTCGACCGGATCGTTGAGGTTGTTTTGCGTGGCCATGGTCATTCCTCGCTCAGCGGCCCGGCGCGCGGGCAGTGAAAAGTTAGAAATTCCGAAGATCAGGAAATAAAAACCGGAGCGGCGGATGCCGCCGCCCCGGTTACGTCAGTCAGGGAGGTTACTGACGCGGGAGGAACGCGTTAGTTTTCCAGAGGTCATAGCCGTCACGGAACTCGTTCATGTCAGCCAGAACTTTCGCAAAATAGGCGTCGTTTGCTGCTTCTTCTGCGGCAACTTCTTCCCAAGTCGCACGGAACGTATCCAGCATCTCGGGCGACCATTGCTTGATGGTGACGCCGTTGTTCTCGACGTTGTCGATCAGAGCCGCGTGCTGGATGGCTTCACCTTCGGCAAAGCTGTCAGCCATCGAAGCCTTACAGGCGCTTTCGATGATCGCTTTGTGCTGATCGCTGGTTTCGTTCCAGACGTCCTTGTTGATCAGCAGTTCGAACACGGTCGCTTGCTGGTGCCAGCCGGGGAAGTAGTTGAACTTCACCAGCTTGTGGAAGCCCAGACGCGCGTCAATGGCAGGCATCGAGAACTCAGTGGCGTCGATGGCGCCTTTTTCCAGCGCGGGGAAGATCTCACCACCCGGCAGCAGCGAGGTCGCCACGCCCAGTTTCTGCATCACTTTGCCGCCCAGACCGAAGAAACGCATCTTCAGACCGTTCAGATCTTCGGGCGAGTTGATCTCGGTTGCGAACCAGCCCGAGGTTTCGGGGGCGATGATGGCACAAGGCAGGACTTTGACGTTGTAGCCCGCCTGATCATACATCTCTTGATACAGTGTCAGGCCGTTGCCGTAATACATCCACGCCATGTATTCGCCCGCCTCAGGACCGAAGGGAACAGCAGAAAACAGCGGTGCAGCCGGGATTTTACCCGCCCAGTACCCAGCCGTGGTGTAGCCTGAGTTGATCTTGCCTGTGGACACAGCGTCCAGAATTTCGAACGGCGGAACAAGTTTGCCCGGCTCATACACTTTCATCTTCAGCGTGCCACCAGACATCACGTTCAGCTGTTCGGCCACACGCGGGATCGGCGACCCGAGGCCCGGCAACTCAGTCGAAAAAGCAATCGGTGTTTTCAGCAGCAGCTTATCAGCGGCAACCGCAGGTGCGGCCAGTAGGCTGGCTGCTACGGCGAGGCTCGTCAGGGTCTTTTTCATAAAATCTCCTCCAAGGTTGGTCGGGGTATCTACCCCAATCAATGGCGCAGGCTCTTCCAGCGCCGCTCCGGTGGTAAATTAACTTTACCAATATAAACCAGTCAATAATTTTATTTACCATTGGGTTTTTTCACTCCAAATGCGCTCAGCCTTGAGAAGAAGGCCAATGGGGAGTTTGAAAACCGACAGAAAATACATTCCTAGCATTTACTTAGTGAAATCATAATACTGTCCCACTCTATGCGAGCCCCTAGTGTCGCTTGAATTTTCATCCAATATGGTTATATTTATTTACCAGTAACCTTTGAGCAGGCAGCTATTTAAGGCAAACCGTCATGAGCCCCTCAGCAATATTTGAACCTGTTGGACACGAATCGCTGGCCGACGCCGTGGTGGCGCAGATCGAGGACTTGATTGCCTCGGGCATTCTGAAACAGGGGCGCAAACTGCCATCCGAAAGGGATCTGGCCGAGATGTTGCGCGTGTCCCGCCCAAAACTGCGCGAGGCTCTGGCCATTCTGGAAGAACGCGGTCTAGTTACAACTCAGCACGGGGAAGGCACCTTTGTCGCCGCCCTGACCGGCCAAGCGATGATGCCCGCACTTCTGGCACTGTACGAACGGCATGAGCCCGCCTTTTTCGACTATCTAGAATACCGGCGCGAGCAAGAGAGTTTTGCGGCCCGTTTGGCAGCCCGGCGAGCAACCAAAGCGGACAAAGAGCGGATCGACGAGATTCTGACCGAAAATGAGCGCGCCTGGAAAGAAAACGATACTAAAGCCGCTCAGGAAGCTGACTTCGCTCTGCATTCGGCAATCGTGGACGCCAGTCAAAATGCGACCCTGATCCATATCATGGCCTCGATTTATGAACTCACTCGAAGAGGAGTATTCTACAACCGGGACTTTCTAAAAACGATTGACGGCACAGGGCGCCAACTTTTGGCGCAGCACTTGGAACTGGGTCGGGCAGTAATCGACGGAGATGAAGAACGCGCCGCCAAAGCTGCCACCGATCATATCGATTTTGTCGAAGAATCCTTCAGATTGGGTATCGAACGCAGCCGCCGCGAAGCCATGGCCGAAAAGCGCCGGTTGTTATCTGAACGGTAACTTTCGAAATCGCGCAATTCGCCATGAAGTGGTACAAGGCCGACATCAAAGCATCATGGACGATCAATTGCCGCTGTAAGCGTAATCTCGACAGTGGCGTTCGACGGCAGGGATGAAACCCCAATTGCCGCGCGGCTGCCGATACTGGCCGCGCCCAACTCTTCCGCCAGATACTCTGAGGCAAAATTCGCCACCTGAGGATGCGCGGCAAAGCCCGGCTCACAATTTAGAAAGACCTGGAGTTTCAGGATCACTCCCAGCTTCTCACCCTTGGTCAGGGCTGAGCGCGCTGCCATCAGCGCATTCTGCGCCGCCAAGCGCACGGCTTCACGGTGCTGATCCGGTGTATCGTTTACCTTGATTACACCGGAAAACAACAACTTGCCGTCCTGACGCGGTGTCATCCCCGAGGTAAAGACAATATCCCCGTACCGTGCGACCGGTCGGTAAAAACCTTGTGGCGGTGGAACCTTGAGCGTCATTGCTTGTACCTTTCAACCATTGTCACGATCCGCTTGGCCGCCGCAACGGCCTTTGCGTAGTCTTGCGAAAAGTTCAGGCGAACGCTGTCGGCGGTCCAAGGCGCAAATTCGGAACCCGGGGTAACAATCACGCCTGCCTGCAGACGAAGTAGCCGCACAAATTCAACCGGCGATACAGTCAGTTCCGGTAGCCGCGGAAACAGGTAACTTCCCGCCTGGGGTGTTGCCGTCGGCAGACCTGCCGAGTTGAAAATCTGGAGCAGATCGTCGCGAATAGCCTGATGTTGCGCGACCCGGCCCGCCATCCAGCCTTCGGGCTCATTAAACCAGGTCTCTAGCACGCGTTGATTGTACCCCGCCGCCCGCAGCGACACGACGGCTTGCAATTTCTCCATTCGGTCGATGATCGCAGCCGTTCCGAATGCCACACCAAGTCGAAAGCCACTGAGTGACTCAGTCTTGGATGGGCCCATGATAGTGATGACATTCTCAGGGCAAGTGTCGCAGGCGCGAAAATGGGTGAACTGCGCGTCAGTATATAGCAGACGGGAATAAAGTTGGTCGGCAACTACGGTGACACTGTATTGCGCCGCAAGTTTGGCCATCGTCTGAATCTCGTGCTGAGAATATACAAAACCGGTCGGGTTGTTCGGGTTCGAGAAAACCAAAACCTCTGCCCCGCCCTGGAACGCCTGCTCAAGCGCCTCAAGATCAAGCCCGGTCTCATCATCCCCCCCCTGATAGCGCAGGCCAACAGGTAAAATTATGCCTCCAAAAAAGGTTACCAGTTTACGATTGGCAAAATAATCAGGCTCGATAATGGCCACCTTGGTGCCCGTATCGACGGTAGCCCCAAGCGCCAGAAACAAAGCGCCCTGAGTGCCCGGGGTGATGATCAGCTCATGTACCGGATCAACCGGCGCACCCGTGAATGCAGCAAGCCGCCGGGCGACACCATCGCGGATTTCAGCCAGACCCCGATATTCGGTATAGGCCTGACAACCACCCGCGTCGTATCCTTCGTTCCAAATCTCGCGGGCGCCGGGCGTCGGCGCATGCGCATCTACATCACCGTGTGAAAAATCCACCGGCTCACCGGGCAAAACGTCGCCCACCATAATGGTATGTAGATGCCCGTCGTCGTGCCGCGCTTCCTGTCCGGGGGCATTCTCGGTCGTCATTTTCGCAAATTTCTCAAGAATATTCGGCATCAATTCCACCTATTTTCAGATGTTATCACTCTGGGGTCACGTCGCCTCGAAATGGGTACAAGGCGGAAAATCTCGGTTCGTTTGCGAATACGACACGGGTCGGGAAACTGACGCCCGCTATGGCTGTGTAGCGTATTAGAAGCCATGGAAAAGCTCTTGGCAAAAGCTTGGTAAAACGATCCAGACAGCTGGGATAGAAGGGTGATCAGGCCTTGGACCATAAAGAACGCCCCATCTCGGATCATCGGATCACAGCATCCGTTTCGGTCGCCATCTGCAAAAGCCAATCCTGAAAAAGACGAACAGCAGGGGTTACCGATTTCTCTTGCAATTTGGCGTAGTAGGCCCAGGGGCTGTCCAGATCAATTTCCAGCGGCTCGACCAGCAGCCCCCGATCCACATAGGACCGTACCAGTGATTTCGGCAACGCGACACATCCCAGAGATTTCACCGCCAGCTCTAACGCGAGGTTGGACACATTGGTCCGCTGCCCCTCTTTGAGGTTCAGATCTTCAAGACCGAACGCGGCCGCGATTTTTTCCCAATAGGCGGGGCGGCCAAGGATATGTATCAGCGGCGCGTCGCCCAGTTGTTCGGGATGGGTCAAAGGATCCCCATTGACCGTAAATCCGGGGGCGCAAACCACGGTCAACTTGTCCACCCACAAGCGCGTCAGCCCATCCGCCACATCATCCACATGGTTGATCGTGATAGATACATCCGAAACGTTTGGTTCCACATCCGTCCAGATCGTGCCGTGAACCGTCAGGGCAATATCCGGGTGCTCTTGCGAAAACCCCTGAATGACGTTCGGCAACCAATTCTCTGCCAGGCTGATCGGGCACGAGACGACTACGGTGCGGGTATGCGAGCGCAGGACAATCGATTGTGTGGCCGCGTCGATCTCTTGCAGCGCGTGGCGCACGGACGGCAGGTAGGCCCTGCCGACATCGGTCAGAGACAAGGAACGCGGGTGGCGAACGAAAAGGGGCCGTTTGATGAACTCTTCCAGCGACCGCACGTGATTGCTGACAGCGGACTGGGTGCAGTTCAGCTCTTCCGCCGCGCTTGTGAAGCTCAGATGCCGAGCGGCCGCCTCGAAGGAACGGAGAAAGGACAGGTGAGGAAGGTTCATCATATTTGGCGTATTCCGAGGCTGATACCACATTGATTAAGCCGATCAAAACGGACCCTCTAGTTCATTTGCGACTTTAGAATTGTCTTGTTCGCGGCACAACGAAACTGACAACCACAATAAATCCAGCGCCATAGCCCAAGGATTGTTTTCGTGCCGCTTGGTTCAATTTCACCTAGATTGGATTGCAAGCATATTGTCCCAAACTCCAAGACAAGCAGGCTGGCTGTGGTGGAAACATTTCAAAAGGTTGCAGACTTCGCACTCGGCAGCACAGCTGGGGATATTCCGGATACGACGCTGAATGCGGCGGCACTGATGCTGCTGGATACATTAGGCATTACCATCGGGTCGGGCCCGATGACCGCTGGCACAATTGCGCGGGAAGCGACACTAGCGCTGTACGGCGCGGGTGAGGATACACTTGGCGCACGAATGTTGTTTGACGGTCGCCGGGTCAGCGTGGCCGGGGTGGCCTATGCCGCAGCCACCCAAACCGACAATCTGGACGGGCATGACGGGTACAACCCCACCAAAGGCCATATCGGTGTCGTTGTTATTCCTGCCCTCGCCGCTTTGGCTGAAACGGTTCCAGATTTTTCGGGGCCAGAAGCGTTGGCAGCCGTGACCATCGGGTACGAGGTTGCCGGGCGCGCGGGAATCTCGCTGCACAATACGGCCAGCGATTACCATACCTCGGGTGCGTGGAACGCTTTGGGGGTTGTTGCCGTCGCCGCACGGATGCGCGGACTTAGCCCCGAACAGATGCGGCAGGCGATGGGCATCGCCGAATATCACGGCCCCCGCAGCCAGATGATGCGCGAGATTGCCAACCCCACCATGCTGCATGACGGCTCGGGCTGGGGCGCGCTGGTAGGAATCTCGGCGGCAATATTGGCCGAGAAAGGCTTTACCGGAGCACCGGCCATCACCATCGAGGCCGATGAGGTCGCCCCACACTGGCAAGACCTGGGTCAATTCTGGCAGATGGAGCATCAATATGTGAAGCCCTACCCGATCTGCCGTTGGGCGCACGCTGCCATCGATGCCACGCGAGCGCTGATCAGAGACCATGATCTGAGCCATGAGGACATCGCCTCGGTTCAGGTCAACACGTTCCATGAAAGCGCCTGTCTGTTCCAAGGGATGCCTGACGATACCTCAAAGGCGCAATATTCCCTGCCTTTTGCCGTCGCCACGATGATGGCTTATGGGCGGATCGGTGTTGAACATATCACCGGGGCGGGACTGTCCGATCCTATGGTGGCGTCGATTATCGAACGCATTTCCGTGGCTGAAGACGCGCGCCATTCGAAACGATTCCCAAAAAGCCGCGTTGCCGATGTTAGCATGACGCTCAGCGATGGACGCGTGTTATTCTCAGGGGATGTTCATGCGCGCGGTGGCCCCGAAGCCCCGATGGATCAATCCGAAGTCGTCGACAAATTCATGGAATTCGCCACGCCGTCCTTGGGCAAGGGCCGGGCCGCAGCCATTCGAGATGCAGTGCTAGGTTTGACTGATCCAACCTCAAAGTTTTCGGACCTAGGTGCACTGATCTATGACGCGCCCAAGTTCGGTTAGCGAATTTCCAGAGGAAGCAATCGGTCAGTCATCGCTTTTATAATACCCGATTACATCGTTGTCGGTCGTGGCGCCAAGTCCGTTGAGCAGCCGGTTCGAGTAGTTGAAATAGGCACAGACCTGATTGACCTCGAGGATTTCGCCATCCGAACACCCTTCGATTTTGAGCGCCTCAAAATCGGATTTTACCATTTTTCCCACATCGGTCGTAAGCTTGGCCGCATAACGCAACAGCGCAAGTTCCTTACCCTCGAATTCATTCTCAGGCCGCTGCGCCTTGAGCGCTACAAAGATGCGGTCGCTGCGGAGCTGATCTTTTAGCAAGTTGCGCACATTCATAAAATGATGGGTCAGCGAATAGGTGCAGTCATTCAGGATCGAGGTATAGCTGGCCACCACCTCAAGGAACCAAAAGGGCAGCACGTTGTCTTTGGAATGCAGGACGGAACGATAGAGCGTCACGTGTCCGTTCATCGTCTCGGGCCGAAGTGAGTGTACGCGCATCACAGTGTCCACGGTCCCGTGCGGGGTCCGAGCCTTATCCAACAGCTCTTTCAGGCGGCCCTCGGCCTGTTCGTCCGAGACCATTTCGATCCAAGCGCTCATTTCGGCGTCTCCTGTCTGTGATGGGATCATCATATGAACAACGGAACGCGGAGTGTCAGTAAAAATTTTTCCTGTGGCGACATTTTAGTGGATCACGGGAATGTGATCAGTGTAAATTCTGACCGAACACTGTTGAAAGCCACGATCATGAGAAACCCGGATTTGCGCACCGGAGCAGAAAACCTGTTGCTTGAATGTGGTGGCCTAAAGGCGGGTGACCAGCTTCTGGTTCTCTGTGAAGATCCCAGCCTGGGGTATTACGATGCCGATCTCTGTCAGGCGGTCGTGGATTGCGCCCGGCAACACGAAATAGAAACATCTGTACAGACCATTCCGTTTGACCCAATGGGCGGAGCGTTGCCAGATGGCCTGATCGCATCGATGAAATCTGCCGATCGTACGTTGTTCTTGTCACGCTCCGGCGATCAGATCCGCTTTGACGCCGGGATGAGCGATATTCGCCCCATAATGTCCTACGTGGTGGATGCGGGGATGCTGGCGTCAGGGTTCGGGCGGGCCGATTATTTTGGTTTTGTGGCGCTAAAGGATGCCGTGAATGCGCTGATGGCTACCGCGAAACGGATTCAGGTCACATGCCCGTTGGGTACGGATTTCTCCGGCCCCGGGGCAGCCTATCCAAAGGCGGGTGCAGCAGATGTCAGTGTGGCGCGATTTCCAATGTCGGTTTTTGCCCCGGTTCCGGCGCAGGGGTTTTCCGGCACTTTGATACAGGACGGATTTCTCGTGGGCACCGGGTCGAAGTTCTATGAACCCTATGGCTGCACACTACGCGAACCTCTTGCGGTACATTTCAAAGACAACACGCTTACCGGGTTCTCGGGTCACCAGATGGACGTGCATTGCGCCACAATGCACTATGAAGCCGTCGGTAAAATGTTCGATCTGGACCCGATGACAATGCACTCATGGCATGCGGGAATACACCCTGGATGTGCCTACCCCGCCCCGGCGTTCGAAAACTATGAACGTTGGAGCGGATCGGCATTCGGAAATCCCCGGCTGCTGCATTTCCACACCTGTGGAGATTACGCACCTGGCGAAATCTCACTAAATGTCCTGGACCCAACGATCCGGGTGGATGGTGTTGCCGTGTGGGACAAGGGCGTTTTGCGACCGGAAACCATACCCGGAGGGGTCGAAATTCTGGACCGGCACCCTTCGATCAAAGCAGTGTTCGACGCCCCTGAACGGCAAGTCGGCCAAGGCTCTAACGGGCGCCTGTCGGCCAACTAAGTCAGGGCGCAGCTTCTTCAGCGACCCGTTTGGCAACGCGTGACCGAAAGCGCATTGCGCCCGCATCCAGCCCCAGGTTGATATACCCGGTTTTGCGTCGCGCCATGCCGGTCTGAACATATTCCAGCACATCCTTGTCTTCGTTGAACGCCATTATGGCACCGTCGAACATCCGCTGAGACATGGCCAGATCGTCCGCATGCATGTTACGGTGCTGGAACCAGAAATAGCGCGAATTCTGTTCATCGACCGGCGTGATGAAATTATACGATATGTTTACGAAAGCATTCGGTGACAGCTCGCGATCTGCCCCGCCCTCACCGGTTGGGGTGTAAATCGACATGTTAATTGCGGTTGACGGTAGACGGCATTCATAATGCTGCTTGCGGTCGCAGCTTGGACCAAAAGGCAGGATCGGGGCATAGTAGGGCGGCGCAGGCTCATCTGCGATCCAACGGGACACGATCACGCCCTCGTCGGTTTCTTCCAGATCCAACGGTCGACTATCGGTTCCAGCCCCCGCAAATGAGGTCAGATGCACCCAGGCGACATGGCTTGGGTCCAGCAGGTTGTCGATGATGTAAAGGTAATGGCACGCCATCTCCATCGCACCGGTTTGCGTCTTGCCCCAGGACGGGTTTTCGAAGTTCGGAATGTCGATGATATCATCGCGATCGGCCCGCGCCGGGTCACCCATCCACAGCCACAAAAACCCCCAGCGATCTTCGGCTGGGTAGGAGTGCACGGCTGCCCGACGAGGAGGATTGTCCAACTGAGTCGGAGCGCTCACACACTCCCCGCTGCAGCCAAAAGTAAGCCCGTGATAACCGCAGACCACATGATCGCCTTCAATCGTGCCGCGCGACAGGGGCAGCTTGCGATGCGGGCAGGCATCCTCCAACGCGATGGCCATACCATTGGTGTCGCGATAGATGACAATCTCTTCATCCAGCATCCGCACCGCGCTGAGGGTGCGGCCGAAATCCTCGCTGCGGCCAGCCACGTACCAGCAATTGCGGATAAAGCCTTCGGCTCCGGCCAAGTCTGGGCGCATCTGTCTACTCCGAAAATACGTCAAACGCCTTGAGCGCCTTGGCGCTGTAGGCAAAAGAGGGTCCACCGCCCATATAGGTTGCCATGGCCAGTGCCTCGCATAGCTCCTCGCGGGTGGCACCCAGACGCACCAGTGATTTCACATGAAATCCGATGCAACTGTCGCAGCGTGTCGCCACGGCAATGCCAAGGGCCATGAACTCTTTGGTTTTCTCGCTGAGCGCACCGTCAGTTTTGGCCGCTTTACCCATGATGCCAAAGCCACGGACAGTATCAGGCACCTCTTTTGAAAAGCTACCGATATTGGCCTCGGTCTCAGCCATGAAGTCTTTCCAGTCCATAAGGCCCTCCTTATCCGCGCTCATCCGCGCCCATGCGGCGTTCCAACCAGCGCACACCGGCACTGATGATCAGAACCAGGATCAGATATTCAAAGATCAGCAATGTGTAGATTTCCAGCGGGCGGTATTCGGTGACCACCAGCTCATTCGCCCGACGGGTGAGTTCCTGCATGCCGATGACACTGGCAAAGGCGCTCATCTTGACGATGTAGATGAACTGGTTGGCCAGGGGCGGCAGGATACGCCGGATCGCTTGCGGCAGGATCACGTAACGCATCGTCTGCACGTAATTCAGGCCGATTGTCCGCGCGGCTTCGCTTTGGCCCTTTGCAATGGATTGAATACCTGCCCGGTAAATTTCAGCAGTGAAAGCGCTGTCGGATATTGCCAGAGTGATGATCGCACCCCAGAACGGGTCGATCGGAATATTCATGCCCATCGACTGGAACACGATCGGCAGCCCGTAAAACACCCAAAACAGCATCGGCAGCAGTGGAATCGAGCGGACGAATTCCACATAAACACGGTTAATCAACCGCCAGCCACGCTTTTCCGACAGGCCGGGCAGCGCCACCAACAACCCGATGCCAATCGACAGCACGGCAGCAATCAACGAAATCTGAATCGTCGCGCCCATGCCCGAGATCAGGAATTTCACATTGGTCCAACCCGATGGCGTGGTCGGGTCGATCACATACCAACCCCAAGTCTGAGATGAAGAACAACCCGTCAGCAACAGCAGGGGCAAGATCAACAGGATTTTATTCATCGGTCTCACCTAGTGCTGCAGAATCTGGCTGAGGAACTTCCGGCACCGTTCGGATTCGGGGTTGGTGAAGAAATGTTCGGGCTTGCCCTGCTCAACGATTTCTCCGGCATCCATGAAGATCATCTTGTCAGCGACCTTGCGGGCAAAACCCATCTCGTGGGTGACCACCACCATGGTCATGCCCTCTTGTGCCAGTTCGACCATCACGTCCAGAACCTCGGAAATCATCTCGGGGTCCAGCGCCGAGGTGGGTTCATCGAACAACAGAACCCGCGGCTCCATGCACAGGGATCGGGCAATGGCCACGCGCTGCTGCTGGCCACCGGACAGTTGGAGCGGACGTTTGTCGGCCTGGTCGGGGATATGTACGCGCTCCAGGTAGTGGCGGGCTTTCTCTTCGGCATCCTTGCGGCTGAGCCCGCGTGCCTTGATCGGGCCAAGGGTCAGATTCTCAAGCACGGTCAGATGGGGGAACAAGTTGAATTGCTGAAATACCATCCCAACCTCGGATCGGATCGCCGCCGCTGACTTCGGATCATCCGTCAGTTCGACCCCATCAACGCGGATAGTGCCCTTCTGGTGCTTTTCCAGTTGGTTGATACAGCGTACCACGGTTGATTTGCCTGACCCGGACGGGCCACAGATGACCACTTTCTCACCGCTGTCGATTGTCAGGTTGATGTCTTTGAGAACGTGAAATGTGTCATACCACTTGTTCACGTTCACAAGCTCGATCACGGCGTCTGGCATCGGCTGAACTGCCCTTATTTTATTCACAGTGGAATATTTTCTTGAGGTTATCTTTGTCTTTGCGCTTAAATCAAGGAACAATATGGCAGCAAGGCCTAACCGCCACCAACGGGAGACAAAGATGAAAACATTTTGGAAAGCCGCAGCTGTTGCTGCGCTTGGCGTGGTATTGTCGGGGGCCGCTCAGGCGCAATCGGCGTTGAACGAAGTACTGGATTCAGGGGTCTTGAAGGTCGGCACCACAGGGGACTGGAATCCCATGTCCCTGCGTGATCCCGCGACAAACAGCTATAAAGGCTATGATATTGACATCATGAACGAGCTGGCCACCGATCTTGGGGTTGAAGTTGAATACGTGCCGACCGACTGGAAAACGCTGGTAAATGGTGTGGTCGCGGGCAAATATCACCTCACAGGTTCAGCCTCCATTTCTCCGCCACGCATGAAGGTTGCCGGGTTCTCGGACAGTTACATCTCGGTTGAACTGTTCCCCTACACCACCAAGGATAAGGCCGATAAGTTCGATGGTTACGACTCGATCAACCAGCCGGACGTCAAGGTTGCCACAACCTTGGGCACCACCTTTGAAAAGCGCGTGCGTGAGTGGTTCCCGAATGCCGACATCAAAGTGGTCGAGGCCCCCGCGCGCGGATTCCAAGAGGTCATTGCCGGCCGTGCAGATGTGTTCATCACATCAAATATCGAAGGCGCGACCCTGGAAGAGAAATTCCCGGTTGAGCGGGTAAAAAACGCGGGGCCGCGCTCACCATCTCCGATTGCAATGATCCTGCCGCAGGGCGACCAAGTCTGGATCAACTATGTGAACAATTGGATCGAAGTCAAAAAAGCCCAAGGCTTCTTTGAACAAAACAGAGAGAAATGGGGCCTGTAAATCAGACTAAGCAAAACGCCCGGCCAAATGGTCGGGCGTTTCAGTTTTCGCCGGTTATTGCTTTGGCAACCACGGTTACAAAACTGACTTTCTCCGTTTTCAGCTCAGTCGGGCCATGCGCTGCGTTTGAATCAAAGCTCAGGCTATCTCCCGGACGCATGTGATAGGTGGCATCGCCGCAGCCATAGACCATCTCTCCATCCGTGACATGAATGAACTCGACCCCCTGATGCTGATAGAGCGGGCGGGCGTCCAGCGGCGCCTCGAGGGTCACGCTGAAGCTTTCGAAACTCACATGTTTTGCTTCGGCCCGACCTATCAGCTTGTAGCTATGACCATACCCGCTGCCCACGCGCCGAACCGTGACCCCCTCACCCGCCGCCACAAAGGACGCATCCGAACGGTCGACAGTTGCGGCAAAAAAATTGATCAGAGGCACGCCGATACCTTGTGCCAACGCTTCCAGAGAGTTCAAAGATGCAGACACCTGACCGCGCTCGATTTTTGAGATCATGGCCGTGGACACACCAGACCGCGCCGACAATTCCGTCAGCGTCAGACCGGCCAGCACCCGATGGGATTTCACAGCGGTTCCGATCAGCTGGTCCAGAGGTGGTTTCCGGGTCTCGATCACAGGTGAATCTTCCATTGGCTCAGCCTAGTGCCGTCGTGCAAAAAGGAAAAGCGATACTCAGGGTCAAAGGCAGAGGGTGCGAATGAAACTTGAAAACATGACGTGGTACGAGGTGGAAACCCGTATCAAAAAAGGCGCCGCCATCCTGTTGCCGGTCGGGTCTACCGAACAACACGGGCCAATGGGTCGGATCGGCACGGATACGATCTGCGCCAACGCCGTCGCGCTGGCTGCGGCAGAACAGGTCGGTGCAATTGTCGCACCTCCACTGGCCTATACACCCGCGCCATTTAACACCGCTTTCCCGGGTACGATTTCCGTATCTGAAGAGGCATTCCAAAATCTGGCGCACGAGGTCATCTCGGGATGCTTGGCGCAGGGTTTTTCGGGTGTTTTCATAGTGAACGGTCACGGCGCTAATCTGGAACCGCTCCGAAGGATCGTCGAACAGCTGATGGCGGACAGATGCATGATACGCAGTTGGTGGGAACCCTCGGCAGTCAATGCGCTTCGGTCAGATCTTTACGGAGAATGGGAAGGCATGCACGCGACGCCTTCGGAAATTGCAATCACGCAAGCTCTGTCGGGCTCGCTTCCACCCAACGAAGCCTCAGATCCTCCGCAACGCCTGAGTCCCGAGTATCTGCGTGACCATTCAGGGGATCGGCATGGGCCGGCTGATGCACATCGCGCGCAGTTCCCAGATGGCCGAGTCGGATCACACTCGGCCTTGGCCACCCCGGAAGACGGGCACAAGTTGTTAGCGGCAAGTGCTGCAGGCATCGCGAAGGAATTTGAAGAATTTCAGATAAGGCTCAGGATGCCTTGAATTTCTCCGCCAACTTGCCGCAACAACATTTTGGTTACTGAAGTGCCTGTACTGGATTGGTCTGACACCTATCCCAAATAATTACGCAGGCTGGGCGGCGGGTTATCCAACAAGGCCAATGTTGGTGCAGGAGGATGGGCGCGTTCATCCGCCACCAGAACAGTATGGCTGGTAATGCGACGCGCGTCTTGTGGATCATGGCTGACCACAAGCAGGGTCGTGCCAGTTTCGGCTACCAATCTGGCAACGAGGTCAAGCATATCGGTCTTCAGTGCTGGGCCCAGTGCCGCAAAGGGTTCGTCCAACAGCAAGAGTTGACGACGCTGCACAAGGACCCGCGCCAATGCGACCCGACTTTGTTGTCCACCGGACAGTTCAGCAGGCTTACGACCGCCCAGACCAGAGAGGGACACGCGGGCCAGCGCAGTTTGGACCTCCGCTTGCTCGTCACCGGACAAACGGCCGTTAGGACGCAGCCCGAGAGCGACGTTCTGCTCGACTGTCAGGTGAGGAAACAAATTGCCATCCTGAAACAGGATCGCCAATGGGCGCTGTCCGGGAGGGAGATCGGATATTCGTCCACCGCGCCAGAGAATCTGCCCGCGTTTCAGATCGCGAAACCCGGCAATCGATTCAAGTAGCGTCGATTTTCCTGCCCCGGAGGGGCCGATAATAGCCACGCTGGAGCCGGTCTCGACGGTGAATTCGGCTTGCAGCGAAAAGCTTCCGTTCTCGATGAGGCAACCGTCAAGTTTCAGCATGCAAACGCCCTCCTCGATCCAGCAACCAGAATGCCCCCATCGACAGGAGCAGCAGCAGCAACGCCGCACCGGCTGCGGCCTGCATCTGGTACGCGCCCATCAAACGGTAGATCTGCAACGGAAGTGTTGCGATCTGCGGGTCGGCGAACAGGGCAATAACGCCCAGATCGCCCATCGACAAGGCAGCAGACAGGCCAACGGCAAAGCGGATTTGCGGTCGCATTCGAGGCAGCAGAACGTGAGTAAAAAATGTCTTCTTGTCCATATCCAGTGACAGGGCCAGCCGTCCATGCCGGGTGACCACGTCCCGCGCGGCGGGTACCAGAATGCGTAGGGCAAACGGCAGCGCCATGACCGCGTTCACAAGCGCCGTCACCGGCAGTGCCAGCGTTGTCGGGTTGGCTACCGGGCGAATTAGGATGAACAACCCCGTACCAATCACCAAAGGCGAAGCCGCCAGCCCCAAAATACCGCAAAGCTCCACAATCCCATACCGCCCGGTTGCGACGGCCGTGGCCATTGGCAATGCAAGTAACAACAAAACGGCTGTACTGGCCGCGGCGACCAGAACCGAGATCAACGCGGCACGAAACACCAAAGCCGGCATCTCAAACAGGCCGGCAAAACCGGAAATTATAACTGCGGCCAGCGGCAGAATCAGAAAGGCCACAGCTGCAGCTATCCAAAACGCATCGAGTGTAGGCCCCCCACCATCCCAGCGACGGATAGCCCGGTCCAGACCAGCCCCAAACCCGTCACCACGCGAGAACTTGAGCGCAACCAGTGCCGCGGCGACAGTTAAAGCCAGTTGCAACCCTGACAACAATGCGGCCCGACCAAGATCAAAATCATAGGTAAAGGCTTGATAAATAGCCAGTTCCAATGTCGTTGCACGGGGCCCTCCACCCAATGTCAGCGCCACGGCAAAGCTTGTCAGGCAGATCGCAAAAATCACGGCCAAAACGCCCGGCAATACCCGCCTGAGCATGGGCAATTCGATCACACGAAACATCGCCATACCATCGCAACCCAATTGTGCGGCAAGGCGAAATCGTTCTGCTGGGATCTCCTGCCACGCTTGCAAGATTAGGCGCGTGGCCAAAGGCAAATTGAAAAACACATGGGCCAGCACGACCCCGTGAAGCCCGTAAATGCGCAGAGGCGGCAGGCCGAACAACCCCAAAACGTCCGATATCCAGCCTGCCCTTCCAAAGACCTGCAACAGTCCAAGGATCGCTACGATGACCGGCAGGATGAAGGGGGCGCCTAACAATGCGATCAAAGCGCGTCTGCCCGGAAATCGACGCCGGGCAAGCGCGCGCGCGACCGGAATTGCCAATGCGGCGCTGAACACTGCAGACAACACTGCCTGCACCATTGTAAAACGCAACGCAGCCCAGTCAGCCGGGCCGAACCCGGCTGATGTATCTGCACCTAAGGCGACAGCGGTCAAAGTGCCCAGTATCAGCGCAGCGACCAGAGCCGCTGCACCAAGACCCAGCCATGGGCTTACTGGCTGAGCGCGCCCAGCCATTTCGCAAGCGCCTGTTCCCGCACTGCTGCGGCTTCTTCGGGACTGAACAGCAGAGATTTTTCCGGAGTGATCAGTGTGTCAAACCCGTCGGGCAGACCCGAAGCCGGGGTCACTGCCGGATACATCCAGTTTGTCGTCGGAATAATCTGCTGGAAAGTGTCGGAAACCATGAACTCCAGAAACTGATCGGCCAGCTCCGGTTGATCTGTTCCAGCCAGTTTTGCCGCAACCTCAACCTGCATATAGTGACCTTCGTCAAAAGCTGCTGCAACCTTGCTGGCGTCTTCTTCGGCAATCAGATGATAGGCTGGTGATGTGGTGTAGCTTAGGACCATATCTGCTTCGCCGTCCAGAAACAGGCCATACGCCTCAGACCAACCTTTAGTGACGGTTACGATATTGTCGGCTAGTCCTGCCCAGATTTCGGGTGCGTCGTCACCATAAGCGGCCTCGACCCACAAAAGCAGCCCCAGACCAGGCGTCGATGAGCGTGGATCCTGAATGATGATCTTGGTATCACCTTCGGCCAACTCACGGAAATTGGCGGGTGCCGGGGTATCAGCGTTGTGGACAAACGCGAAATAGCCCCAGTCGTAGGGCGCAAATACGTCGTCCGACCATTCAAGTGGCAAGGCATAGTCGGCGCTGACCGAACTGGGTGCAAACAAGCCGGTTTCCTTGGCTGCGGTGATCAGGTTTGTATCCAGACCAAGCACCACATCCGCGTCCGAGTTTTCACCCTCAAGACGGATGCGGGACAGCAGCGCCGCGCCATCCTCGACGCCGACAAGGTTCAATTCGCAGTCGCACACAGCCTCAAAAGCCTCTTCAACCTTCGGGCCTGGCCCCCAATCTGAGACAAAGCTGTCATATGTGTAAACGGTCAACTGAGGTTTATCGGCCGCCATGGCCGCAGTTGCGCTCAGTATTCCCGCAGCAATCATCAGATGTTTCATATCATCCTCCATTGCGGCGAGAGGGCAAGGATGGATGAAACCGTTACCTTTCCCTCCGCCGGTTCTAGCCGGTTCAGGTTCAACGGGTTCGCCAGAAGGCATCTCAGCGCAGCAGGCCACGCACCCCGAGGTGAAGTTGTGAGTAGGTCGGAATGGACCAAATTACAACCAGATTAAAACTTGTCTGGCCTGATAGTTTCAGGCCAAATTGTCAGTAGTGCACGAGGTAAACGCCCACCAGAACAAGCACTGCGATAAAGATTGTCTCGGCCACGATCAAAGCGATGGCCTGACCGCCTACATCCAGAATTCGCTTGAGCGACGTTTTCATTCCCACTGCGGCAATCGATATCAACAGCGCCCAACGGCTGAGGCTGGCCATGGCCGTTGAAATAAACTCGGGGATTAGACCCATCGAATTCATAACCGCGAAGATCAGAAAACCGACGACGAACATCGGCAGGATGGGCGGGCGCTTACCATCTTCCTCGCTGAACTCTGCGTGGCGGCGCACCAGGAACGAGACGACCAGAACTACCGGGGCCAACATAGCAACGCGGATCAGCTTGACCAGCGTGGCAACCTCACCCGTTTGCTCAGACACCGAGAATCCCGCGCCTACCACCTGCGCCACGTCGTGGATGGTGCCGCCCAGGAACACCCCTGATATGTCATCGTCGAAATTGAAGGCTTCGGTCAGGATCGGGTAAGCTATCATGGCGATGGTCGACAGCACCGTTACTGACAGCACAGTGAAGATCAGGTTACGCTCGGAATGCTCATTCTTGGGCAGAATGGCCGACAGGGCCATCGCTGCGGACGCGCCGCAGATCGCAACCGAACCGCCTGTCAACACCCCGAACCGCCAGCCACGCCCAAGCAGCCGCGCGCCCAGAAGGCCAAACAGGATCGTCAGAATCACCCCAGCGATTACAACCACGATCAGATCGGCGCCTAGGTTCATCATGAGCTCGATCGAGATACGTGCGCCCAAAAGAGCGACCCCAAACCGCAACACCGTTCGAGCCGTAAATTCAATGCCAGCACGACACCCGCCTGCATCGTCCTCAGACAAAAAATGAAATGCGATACCCAGCAACAGCGCCATCAGCATCGCCGGGGCGCCGTAGTGCTCAGACAAAAATTTGGCGGCAACCGCCACAACCACGGATACAAGGATACCGTGACCGTTTGTCTGCACGAAAGACCGCGCCCAGCTCCAGGGCGACTTGGATGCATTCAACGCCTGCATCTTTTTTCCTTTGTCACAATCGGATGGTCAATTGGCCACATCCACAACCGCCCGAGTCACATTTGACCCGGACGGTTGCTGGTTGGATTACGCCTCTGCCTGCGGTTTCATATCGTCTTCTGAGACGCCAGCGACGGCGACGGGTTTTTTCATTGCGTCGCGGCGGAAGGGCTCGCCGAGTTCCTGGTTGATCAGGGCCTCAATCAGGGTGGTGATACCGTTCTTCTGGTCCTCGATCGCCTGGTTCAGCGCCGCGGTCAGCTCGTCCTGAGTGCGGGCGACAACGCCTTTCAGACCACAGGCTGTTGCGATACCGGCGTAAGACACTTTGGTGTCCAGCTCGGTGCCGACGAAGTTGTCGTCGAACCACAGGGTCGAGTTCCGCTTCTCCGCACCCCACTGGTAGTTGCGGAAGACGATCTGGGTCACGGCGGGCCATTCCTCGCGGCCGATCGCGGTCAGTTCGTTCACCGCGATGCCGAAGGCACCGTCACCGGCAAAGCCGACAACCGGAACATCGGGCTGGCCGATCTTGGCGCCAACGATGGCGGGCAGACCGTAACCGCAGGGGCCGAACAGGCCGGGGGCCAGATACTTGCGGCCTTCCTCAAACGCCGGATAGGCGTTGCCGATGGCGCAGTTGTTGCCGATGTCGGACGAGATGATCG
>NZ_JBQFUV010000011.1:0-117167 GCF_056539365.1 Ruegeria sp. BB7
CGCATACGGCGACAGAAACCTCGTCTGCACATGCCCCCCAATGGACGCATACCAAGACGCCGCAGAATAAAAAAACAAAACCCCCCGCCAAAAAAGCGGGGGGTTTTTTCGCCAATCGGAAACCTCTGTTCTAATTTGTACCCTCTCCAGATGTCGTTTTCTGGATTCAAAGCGTCTTTTATGCTTGCTGATGCTGCATGTGCATCATAGCTCTGTCCGCGGGACACCCCTCCCCAACGAGGGGCGTGTATCTGGAAGGGTAATACACATGAGTATCGAACAACCGGCAGCGCGGCCGGCCAATCCGCGTTTTTCCTCGGGCCCCTGCGCCAAACCCCCTACATTCGAGCTGAGCAAGCTGGCCGATGCTGCGCTGGGGCGGTCGCACCGTGCCGCTGTTGGCAAGGATAAGCTGAAAGCGGCTATCGAGGGCACGCGCGAAGTGCTGGGTATTCCGGCAGATTACAAGATCGGCATCGTTCCCGCCTCGGATACCGGCGCGGTCGAAATGGCCCTGTGGTCCCTGTTGGGCGAACGCAAGGTTGAGATGCTGGCGTGGGAAAGCTTCGGCTCCGGTTGGGTCACCGATGTGGTCAAGCAACTGAAGATCGACGCGGAAGTGAAGACCGCCGAATATGGTCAGATCGTTGATCTCGCGTCTGTCGATTTCGCCAATGATGTTGTGTTTACATGGAACGGCACCACCTCGGGCGTGCGGGTTCCCAACAGCGACTGGATCGCGGATGATCGCCAGGGTCTGACGATCTGCGATGCGACCTCGGCGGCCTTTGCGATGGACCTGCCGTGGGACAGGTTGGATGTGACCACCTTTAGCTGGCAGAAAGTGCTGGGTGGTGAAGCGGCCCATGGGATACTGATCCTCAGCCCTCGTGCTGTTGAGCGGTTGGAGAGCTACACACCTGCATGGCCACTGCCCAAGATTTTCCGCCTGACCAAGGGCGGCAAGCTGATCGACGGTATCTTTACCGGTGCCACGATCAACACACCTTCGATGCTGGCAGTTGAAGACTACCTGTTCGCGCTGGACTGGGCGCGCTCGGTTGGTGGTCTGAAGGGCCTGATCGCCCGTGCGGATGCCAATGCCGGAGCGGTGCATGCGTTCTGTGACCAGAATGACTGGATCGCGAACCTAGCTGAGGATGCGGCGACTCAATCCAACACCTCGGTCTGCCTGAAATTCACCGACGCGCGTATTCAGGACGGTGCGGCATTCGCCAAGGCCGTGGCCAAGCGGTTGGAGGCCGAGAACATCGCGCTGGACATCGGTGCCTATCGTGACGCGCCTGCGGGTCTGCGCATCTGGTGCGGTGGCACGGTCGAGACCTCGGATATCGAGGCGATGTTGCCTTGGCTGGCATGGGCCTTTGAGGCTGAGATCGCCGCGCAAACCGAAGCTGCCTGAAATTTTCACCGGGCCGCCAAAGGCCCGGACCTCCCATAAAATTCAAGGACCAGAGATATGGCCCCCAAAGTACTCGTATCTGACAAGCTCAGCGAAACCGCCGTGCAGATCTTCCGCGATCGCGGCATCGACGTGGATTTTATGCCCGATCTGGGCAAGGACAAAGACAAGCTGGCCGAGGTGATCGGTCAGTATGACGGCCTTGCCATCCGCTCGGCCACCAAAGTCACGCCTTCCATTCTGGAAAAAGCTGACAAGTTGAAAGTCATCGGTCGCGCCGGGATCGGCACAGACAATGTCGACAAAGAAGCGGCGTCGAAAAAAGGTGTGATCGTGATGAACACACCTTTTGGCAACATGATCACCACGGCCGAGCACGCGATTGCGATGATGTTCGCTGTGGCGCGTCAAATTCCCGAGGCCAGCACATCGACTCATGCGGGTAAATGGGAAAAGTCCAAGTTCATGGGGATCGAGCTGACCAACAAGACGCTCGGTGTGATCGGTGCCGGTAATATCGGTGGCATCGTCTGCGAACGCGCACTTGGCCTGAAAATGAAGGTTGTCGCCTATGATCCGTATCTGGGCGAAGAGAAAGCGGCCAAGATGGGTGTGGAAAAGGTCGAGTTGGACGAGCTGCTGGCTCGCGCCGATTTCATAACCCTGCACGTGCCGTTGACCGATCAGACCCGCAACATCCTAAGCCGCGAGAACCTTGCCAAGACTAAGAAAGGCGTGCGCATCGTGAACTGTGCCCGCGGCGGTCTGGTGGACGAAGAGGCACTGGCTGAGGCGCTGCAATCGGGTCAGGTCGCGGGTGCAGCCTTTGATGTGTTCAGCGAGGAACCGGCCAAGGAAAACGCGTTGTTCAACCTACCCAACGTGGTCTGCACGCCTCACCTTGGTGCGGCCACGACTGAAGCGCAGGAAAACGTCGCGCTGCAGGTGGCCGAGCAAATCTCGAACTACCTGCTGACCGGCGCGGTGGAAAACGCGCTGAACATGCCCAGCGTCACCGCCGAAGAGGCCAAGGTCATGGGGCCGTGGATCAAACTGGCCGGTCATCTCGGCAGTTTCATCGGCCAGATGACGGATGAACCGATCAAGGCGATCAACATCCTGTATGACGGTGTGGCGTCCGAGATGAACCTGGCCGCGCTGAATTGCTCGGTGATCGCGGGGATCATGAAAAAGTTTAACCCCGAGGTGAACATGGTCTCGGCTCCGGTTGTGGCCAAAGAGCGTGGGATTCAGATTTCTACGACTAATCAGGACAAGTCCGGGGCGTTTGAAGGCTATATCAAGGTGACTGTGGTGACCGAAAAGCGCGAGCGCTCGATCGGGGGGACCGTGTTCAGTGATGGCAAGCCGCGTTTTATCCAGATCAAGGGTATCAACATCGATGCCGAGATTGGTGCGCATATGCTTTATACGACCAACGAAGACGTTCCGGGTATCATTGGCACGCTGGGTCAGACCATGGGTGAGGCCAACGTTAACATCGCGAACTTTACCCTGGGTCGCGCCGAGGCGGGAGGTGAAGCCATTGCGCTGCTTTATGTGGACGAGCCGGTGCCAGCCGAGGCGCGCGCCAAGCTGGCTGAGACAGGTCTGTTCACACAGGTCAAGCCGCTGGAATTCGATGTCGCCTAAGTGGTGTTGAATTTCTGAGACTATTTCGTACCCGCGCCACCGAGGCGCGGGTATTTTCTTTTCCCGCCCTCCAATTCGCGCCACAAGCAAGGTGTTCATTAGACCCGAGGGTTTTTTATGCCATCCCCCATATACGCCGTCGGCGACATTCACGGTCATCTCGAGATGCTGGAAAAAGCATTACACCTGATTGAACGGGACGGCGGGTCTGATGCGCGGATTGTTTTTTTGGGCGATTACGTGGATCGCGGACCAGATAGCCGCGGAGTTCTGGACCATTTGATCGCAGGGCAGAAAGCAGGGCGAAACTGGATCTTTCTGCTGGGAAATCACGACAGGATGTTCGCCAGATTCATGCGGGACGGGTCCGTGTCCGAAGCCAAGCTGCGGGTAGGTGAGCACTGGTTGCACGACCGATTGGGTGGGGCGGAAACTTTGGCCTCTTACGGTGTCGATTTCCTGCCTGATGAGCGAATTTTTCGGGTTCTTGAGCGCACGCGGGCCAAAGTGCCGCCAGAACATGTCGACTTTCTGAACGGTTTGCTGACACACCATCTGGCGGGTGACGTGTTGTTCGCTCACGCTGGCATCCGCCCCGGTGTACCCTTGTCTGATCAGACCGAGGAAGACCTGATCTGGATACGGCATGAGTTTCTGGATGATCCTCGCCGGCATCCGTGGCTGGTTGTTCACGGGCACACGCCCGCGCCGCAGGCCGAGCATCGTGGAAACCGTATCAATCTGGATGGAGGTGCCGGGATGTGGCGCCCCTTGGTTCCGGCTGTCTTTGAAGGGCGGGACTGTTTGCTGCTGACCGAAAATGGCCGTGTTCCGTTGACCCCTAGTCTTTTGTGAACAGGCCTTTGTAGTCCTCGCGTAGCGCGTTTTTCTGTACCTTGCCCATCGTGTTTCGGGGCAGCTCGTCCAGAATGATCAGCTTGCGAGGGTGCTTGAACCGGGCCAGTGCCTCTTGCACATTGGCAAGGATGGCGTCGAGATCTGGCGTTTGACCCGGTTTCGGCACCAAAATGCCCACAGGGGTCTCGCCAAAATCCGGGTGCGGTACGCCGATCACCGCACTTTCCAGAACGCCGGGTTGGTCGTCCAGTATCAGCTCAATTTCTTTGGGATAGATGTTGTAGCCGCCCGAGATGATCAGGTCATTGCCGCGCCCTACGATGTGGACATAACCGTCCTCATCCAAGCGCCCCAGATCGCCGGTGATAAAGAAACCGTCCTCGCGCAACTCGGCGGCGGTTTTCTCGGGCATCTGCCAATAGCCTTGAAACACATTTGGGCCACGCACTTCGATCATGCCGATTTCCCCCTCGGGCAACGTCTCACCGCTTGCGGGATCAGTCACCTTCAACTCAACGCCGGGCAGGGGGAAGCCGACCGTTCCCGCACGACGCTCACCATCATAGGGGTTAGATGTGTTCATATTTGTCTCGGTCATACCGTAGCGTTCCAGGATGCGGTGGCCGGTGCGGGCCTCGAACCGCTCATGAGTTTCCGCAAGCAACGGGGCCGAGCCGGAGATGAACAAGCGCATGTGCCGCGTCAGATCGCCGGTGAAACGATCATCCCCCAGCAGGCGGGTGTAGTATGTCGGAACTCCCATCATCGACGTGGCCTGTGGCATCAGGCGCAGCATGTCGTCCAGATCGAATTTAGGCAGAAAGATCATCGCCCCGCCCGAGGCGAGGATCACATTCGTGGCCACGAAAAGTCCATGAGTGTGAAAGATCGGCAGCGCATGCAGCAATACATCATCGCGGGTGAACCGCCATTCCTGCACTAGCATCTCCGCATTCGACAGCAGATTGGCCTGAGTCAGCATCGCCCCCTTCGACCTTCCTGTGGTGCCGGACGTATACAGAAACGCGGCTAGGTCATCCTCGGTTCGTCGAACGGGTTCGAACGCGGGCAGCATTCCCATGGCCCGCCGCGTCAGGCTGCCCGTCCCATCGGCGTTCAATGTCTCCAGCCGGGCGTTCTGGGCGGCGGCGATAGGGGCAAGCCCTTGGGCTTTTGCATCGTCACAAACGACCAGCTTAGCACCGCTGTTTTCGATGAAGTATTGCAGCTCGGCTGAGGTGTAGCCGGTGTTCAGCGGTAAAAATATCAGCCCGGTTTGCGCACAGGCAGTATAGAGCGCCAGCGCCTCGGGCGATTTCTCGACCTGCACGGCCACCCGTTCGCCGGGTTCCAGTTCGAACCCGGACAGGGCGTTTGCGATCTGCGCGGCCATGTCCAGAAAAGCGGCGTGGGTCAGGGTCTGACCATCGGGCAGATGCAGAAAGGGGGTGTCCTTGCCCGCGTGAATGCCAAACAGCCTGTCATAAAGCGGGTTGCCCATATTGTTCTGCCCTTTGCGCCTGCTCTATCCCGGCTGAATCTGTATCGGAATAAACGGGGGGTAAAGCAGAAATTCAGGAAAGATCCGGAATTGCTGGGTTGGAATGGGTAACCGTTACCTAGCGCGTCGTGCTTGCAAATACGGGTTGTGGCATCGTGACGGGCTGCGCTTGTGAATACGGGCTGCGTTTGTCCGGCATGCCGGAGTAAATGCGCCAACTGTCTCTGGTGAATTGCCCGCCCCTGCGATATGCGCAGGGGAGCTTTCTGGAGATTGAAGATGTACGTAGCCACCCTGTTGACCAACCCGAACACGCCAAAGCTTGAGTACGCTCTGGTCGAGTCGTTGCGCAATGCGTGGGGTGGTGGTGAAGTGGTCTGGCTCAGCCCGGATGAGGTGGCAGAGTTCACCTTTGCCGACCTGCCTGACAACCAGTGGGAGGCCTGGTCTGAGCTGCAGCTGTTGGAGGTCGACCTGATTGTGCAGCCGGTCGAAAAACGCCGCAAGCAGATGTTGTTGGCCGATATGGACAGCACCATGATCCAGCAGGAATGCATCGACGAATTAGCCGATGAAGCAGGTGTAGGCGACCGGGTCAAGGATATCACTGCGCGGGCCATGAATGGTGAGCTGGATTTCGAAGGCGCGCTGATCGAACGGGTCGGCCTGCTGAAAAGTCTGGACGAGGCGGTGATTGACAAGGTGCTTGAGGAACGCATCACGCTGATGCCTGGCGGCGCGGAACTGGTTGCAACCATGCGGACAAACGGCGGCTATGCAGCGCTGGTCTCGGGCGGGTTCACGGCGTTTACTGCGAAAGTGGCAAGTGAATTGGGTTTTGACGAAAACCGCGCCAATACGCTGTTGGCCGAGAATGGCAAACTCACCGGCGACGTACTGCGCCCGATTTTGGGTAAGCAGGCCAAGGTGGACGCGCTGGAGCAGATTACCAGTCGTCTGGGCCTGTCCGAAGAAGATGTCATTGCCGTTGGCGATGGCGCCAATGATCTGGGTATGCTGGGCCGGGCTGGAACGGGTGTGGCCCTGCACGCCAAACCCTCTGTCGCAGAGCAATGTGACATTCGGATCAACTATGGGGATCTGACGGCGCTGCTGTACCTTCAGGGATATGCCCGCGCGGACTTTGCGGACGTGTGACAGCAGGGGCTTCCCTTTATTTAACAAAAATGTTAAACAGTGGTCATGAATACGCTTCTGACCACATTCTCGGCCTTGTCCGATGCCACCCGATTCTCAATCGTCGAGCAACTGATGCAAGACGGAGAGCTTCCCGCCGGTGATCTGATCGAAGGGCGCGGCATGTCCGGCGCTGCGATCTCGCGCCACCTGAAGGTGCTGCGCGAAGCTGGCTTGGTGCAGCAACGGGTTCAGGGCAGCCAACGGATGTATTCCATCCAGCCCGAGGGGCTGCGGGCGATTGCCGAGTGGACCATCTCGAAACGACAGTTCTGGGAGAGCAGTCTCGACCGTTTGAACGACTTGATTGAAAGGGAGAATTCATGGCCGACCTGAAACTGGAACGTGAGTTCCCGACCGCACCGGAAAACCTGTTTGCCTGGATCAGCGATGGCGCGAAGCTGTTGCAGTGGTGGGGGCCTGAAGGGATGCATGTGCCCGAGCATGATCTGGATTTCTCGCGCCTTGGACCGTGGTATTCGGTCATGCAGAACGCCGAGGGCCAGAAATACAAGGTCTCGGGGCAGGTCACCCATGTCGATCCGCCCAATTCGGTGGGGTTCACATGGGGCTGGCATGACGATCAGGACCGGCGCGGTGCGGAAAGCCATGTAACGCTGACCGTCGAAGCGGCTGGCGAAGGCGCGCGCCTGATCCTGGATCACCGTGATCTGGGCGATGATGAGATCGCAGCGAACCACAACCAGGGATGGACCTCGTCGCTACGCAAGTTGGAAGCTCAGTTTTAAGGATTTCATCAGGGAGGAAGAAATGCCCCAATTTCTGTTTGTTTATCATGGCGGTCACACCCCGACTGATCCCGCTGAAATCGAAGCGACCATGGTCGCCTGGGGCGCGTGGTTCCAGAACATGGGCGACGCGCTGGACATTCCCGGTAATCCGGTGGGCCAGTCCTATACGGTCAGTTCCGGTGGTGTCGTCGACAATGGTGGAGCAAACCCGGCGTCGGGCTTTACCGTCATCAAGGCCGACAGCATCGACGCCGCCACTGACATGGCCAAGGGCTGCCCCATGGTTGTGAGCGGAACAGGCTCGGTCGAAGTGGCCGAGGTGCATCCGATCGAAATGTGATTCTCAGCCGGGGAACCCCGGCGCGGGCCTGATCAGGCCGCATTCCAGCCCGCGGCGGCTGTATTGGATGGCGTTCATGAAGTTGCGGGTGGCCGGGTGCTCGGCCTCCAGCACGCCCAGATGCACCAGAATGGCCGCGATGGCGCATTCGCTGGCGCGGGTGGTGCCATCGGTGATCTTCAGTGCCACACCCATGCGTTTTTCCGGAATGATCGCGACGAATACGGCCTCGGCCCCGGTTTTGATCGCGGCGCGACCCTCCATGGCGCGCATAAGCTCGGTGCAAGCGCGGTTTTCACCGGCCACCAGTTCCGGATGCTTGATCATTGCAGCGGTCAACTGACCTGCCGCATCGCTAGCCCGGTCAGAACGGTCAGCTGCAGAGGCAAACCACGCCATCGAGCGCGCCAGCCCCACCAGCGAAGTGGCAAAGTTCGGAGCCGAGCAGCCATCGATACCATAAGCCGGGCTGGTTTCGCCGGTCGTTTCTTCTAGTGCAGAGAGGCAAGCCTGTTGCACGTCATGATCGATCTCAAGATATTCCGGCCCGGCACCCATATGCTGCGCCACGGTCAGGAACCCGCAATGTTTACCTGAACAATTGTTGTGAAGCTGGCAGGGTGTATCGTCGGCCAGGATCAGCCCGTCCCGCGCGGCCATATCCTGTGGCTCCTGCGGGCCGCATCGCAGATCATGCTCGGTCAGGCCCAAATGGTCCAGCCAAGCCGACACCCGATCCGTATGAATATGCGCGCCGCTGTGAGAGGCGCAGGCAAGTGCCAGATGCTCGGAATTTAGCCCATATTTCGCAGCTGCACCGGAGGTGATCAGCGGCAGTCCCTGAATCATCTTGGCCGAGGACCGGGGATAGATCGTTACATCGGGATCGCCCCAGCTTTGCACGATCTGACCGCTGTCATCACAGATCACCGCGTGACCCAGATGCAAGCTTTCCAGCAAGGGGCCTCGCCACAGTTCTGTCATTGGTACCGGCTGCGTCATCTGGCCCCTCCGTAATATGCGCAAAATTCTGCCAATCGCCCTTTCGCCTGTGGCGAAACCTGCGTTAGTGTGTGTATGTCGGCAATCATCGGAATACGCAACTTACAGACGACCCGGCAAGGTGCGCAGGCGTTTCCGATGGGTATGAGGTTTAGGTCGAGCTAGGAGGCTGGACAGATGGGATCGAAACTCGTCCGTGTGATCGCGGGCCTGTGCGTGGCAGGGATGGCCACAACTGTAGCCGCTCAGCAGGCGACAAGCACCAACCGCGTGGCAGCAAAAACGGACTGGAGCGTTTTCGTCGAAGACGATCCCACCGAATGCTGGAGCGTGTCTGCCCCCAAGGAAACCGTCAACACGCGTGGCGGTCGGGTGGTTTCTGTTCGCCGCAGCGATATTCTTTTGTTCGTGTTCTATCGCCCTAACGCGGATGTCAAAGGACAGGTGACCTTTACCGGCGGCTATCCCTTTGCTCCGGGATCGACCGTGAATGTTGAAATCGACGGTTCAGAGTTCGAGTTCATCACCGAAGGCGAATGGGCGTGGCCTGCAACTGCAGGTGAAGACTTGAAAGTTGTTGCAGCAATGAAACGCGGTTCCGAGGCTGTGCTGACCGCTCGTTCCGAGCGTGGCACGCAGACCAAGGACACTTTCTCGCTTCTGGGCTTTACCGCAGCGATCGAAGACGCCGAGACGCGCTGCACCAACTGATCCGCATCTGTTGAGACACGAAACCCCGTCATTTGGCGGGGATTTCTTTTGGCAGAGCCACGCCTCGATCTTACGCGCAGTCAATCTAGGAATTTGATCCGCATCAAGGCGGGATGTCTGGTTTTCTGAACTACTCAGTTTAGAAAATCAGAAGGAGCCATCGAATGCTGAACAAATCCCTCGTCGCGTTTATGATGACGGCTGCCGTATTGTTGAGCGCATGTGAAAAAGAAACGGAAACCTACCCCGTGACTGGTGAGCAGTGCGGCCCGGAAGATCCCGTGAAAACGCTGGACGCCGCAGACTGCGATATTCTGCCTGCGGGCATCTAACAGGTTTTCTGAACCTACAGACATCAATTGTGGCCGCATTGGCATTGCCAGTGCGGCCAAGCCGTTTTTGGGGCCTTTGTTGATGCGTGCTATCGTTGTTTTTTGCGAAGCATCTGATGGGAATGGAACATGCGTTACTTGTTGCTCATACTGCTTTTTTCACCTGCGGCACTCGCAGATCCTTCGTTGGAGTGTTCTGACGCAAGCTCGCAGGAGGAAATCGGTGAATGCGTTGGTGAAATGGAAAACCGGGTCAACCAGGCGGTGGAAGCGAGTTTCAGAATCGCGCAGCAGGCCGCCACTGAACTGGACGAGGTCACTGGCCGCGTGGTCGCGCAACCGGCGCTGGAGGCGGCACAGAAAGCCTGGGTCATTTACCGGGATACCCAATGCGAGGCCGTCGGCGCTTCCTATGGCGGAGGCTCCGGTTCCGGCATCGCCATCACATCTTGCCGAGTTGAGCTGGGCCGGGCGCGTGTGGAAGAATTGCTAGCCTTTGCGAATTAGGTCGGACGAATTCTTTTGATCTTTGCGCTCGATCCTATATAGAGGCGCATCCCAAGCCAGAATCCTTCGAGATACGTCCCAGTAGGTACCCCAATGTCGCCCAAAGCGCCGATCACTCAAGACGTCATGACCGTCCCCCGCAAATTGCCCGAGGGGAAGATTAACCTTGTCGGCCTGACCCGCGACCAGTTGCGCGAGGTGCTGATCGAAAATGGCACGCCGGAAAAACAGGCCAAGATGCGCACCGGGCAGATATGGCAGTGGATCTATCAATGGGGCGTGCGCGACTTTGGTGAAATGACCAATCTGGCCAAAGCCTATCGTGCGCAGTTGGCCGAGAAGTTCGTCATCGAAATCCCCGGGGTCGTGACCCGTCAGGTGTCCGAGGATGGCACCCGCAAGTATCTGTGCCGTATAGCGGGTGGTCACGAGGTCGAGGTGGTTTACATTCCCGAAGAAGATCGCGGCACGCTGTGTATCTCGTCTCAGGTCGGGTGCACGCTGACTTGTTCGTTCTGTCATACGGGTACGCAGAAACTGGTACGCAACCTGACGGCGGCCGAGATTGTCGGGCAAGTGATGATGGCCCGCGACGATCTTGAGGAATGGCCGGTCCCCGGTGCGCCCAAGGATGAAACGCGCCTGCTATCGAACATCGTTCTGATGGGCATGGGCGAGCCGCTCTATAACTTTGAAAACGTGCGCGACGCGATGAAGATCGCCATGGACCCCGAAGGAATTTCTCTGTCGCGCCGTCGGATTACCCTGTCGACCTCGGGCGTGGTGCCTGAAATCGCGCGCACGGCCGAGGAAATCGGCTGTCTGCTGGCGATCTCGTTTCATGCAACCACGAACGAAACCCGCGATGTGCTGGTGCCGATCAACAAGCGGTGGAATATCGAGGAACTACTGCAGGCGCTAGCCAGCTATCCCAAAGCTTCGAATTCCGAGCGGATCACCTTTGAGTATGTGATGTTGGATGGCGTCAATGACAGTGACGAGGATGCGCACCGCCTGATCGACCATATCAAGCGCCACAACATTCCGGCCAAGATCAACCTGATCCCGTTCAACGAATGGCCCGGCGCGCCCTACAAGCGCAGCTCGAACAATCGCATTCGGGCATTTGCGAACATTATCTACCAGGCGGGCTATGCCTCACCGATCCGCAAAACACGGGGCGAGGATATCATGGCGGCCTGTGGTCAGCTGAAATCGGCCACCGAACGCGCGCGCAAATCACGCAAGCAGATCGAAGCCGAAGCAGGGCTGCAAAGTTAAGCTTTTTCGATCGGCTCTTGGCGGTCTGCGCTAATTTATTGCGCGGATCGCTGTTTTTTGTATGCGTAATTTGGTATGTTTCCCCAGTCAGCATCGGCTCAACGCTTCACTCTTGTGCACGAAGGGGTGAAAGCTGTGTTCAGGTGCTAGCGCTTTTGTTCAGGGCCGTTATCCTTTTTGCAAGTAAAACGAGCGGCGTTCAGGCGAACCTTTTGAATTCAGGTGGGCCATCCTAATGATCTTAAGATTAACACGATTGATTTCGATCTATTTGGCTGCGCTGGCATATTCGGGTGTGTCAGCCCCTAATGCTGCTGCGCAATCAACCGACGAAGATGCACATATCGCCATTGAGAATCCTGCCGATCTCTCAAAAGAAGAGGCGTCGCGTATCTACAAATCGTTGCAGCGGCGCATGGCGCGAGGTTACGACGCCGCGCATCTGGATCTGCTAATGAATTATCAGAACTGGCCGCTGTTCAATGATGCGCCCTATATCTCGGCAACTCATGGGCAGCGTTACGTGAACAGCTATGCCAATCGTATGGCGCACAATTACGGAACCTTGCAAGAGGGCGAAAAGCTGCCCGTTGGCTCGGTCTTGGCCAAGGATAGTGTGACGGTCACGGACGAGGGCAACATCCACCCGGGCGCTTTGTTCGTAATGGAGAAACTGCCGGAAGGTGCCAGCCCAGAAACCGCCGACTGGCGTTATATCATGGTGCTGCCGGATGGGTCGATGTTTGGCGACACGACGGGCTTTCGTGCGTCGGCGGTTGCCTATTGCCACGACTGTCACGAGGCGGTCGCGGACCGGGATTACACGTTCTTTGTTCCCGAAGACTATATCGCTGGGAACTGATCGTCAGACGGCCTCGTTAGGCAGCTTCAGCGCCGTGGCTTCGCGGCGGCTGAGTTGTTCGCCCTGTTTGCGTTTCGACAACACCTCGCGGGCCAGCGCGTATTTCTCATCCTGCCAGAAGATCAGACAGCCGTTGCAGCCTTTGCCGCAGCAGCCTTCGGTGCCAATGCGGTTGGTCTTGAAGCGGCGTTCGTTGCCGTCCTCGCCGATCTTTTCCACCAGTTCGTCGCGGCGGCGTTCATAGGCCTTTGGATTGTCACGGCCCGAGGTTTCCAGCCCTTGTACCAGCTTGTCGAACCGGATGCGGCTCCAGTGTTCGTCGGTCAGGGCGCGCTCCTTGCGCAGGACGGAATAGACCGGGAAACGGGCGCGCAGGTCGTCGATGTCCTCGTGATCGAACAGGGTGAAGGGCAGGCGGATGACGGTTTTCGTGCTGCCATGCACCACGTCCAGCCGCGCGCCGTCATGGGCGCGCTCGAAATCATAAACCCGCAGCAGAACCGTGTCGCGCGAGATGGGCGAGACAAAATCCAGCACATCGCCTGGTTCCAGCTTGTTCTTCACCTCAACCAGAAACGCATCTTCGGTCACTTCGGTGACGATCCCGGCATATTCCCATTGGGCGATGGATGCCGTGTGCTCGTAGTCGTGGGAATAGTTGGTCAGCCGCCCTTCGTGGAAGGCCAACGTATAGCCGCGGTTCCCGACGGTTTCGAGTTCGCGCATATAGGGCTTCGGATCCCAGTTCTCGGGGTTCGCGTGATAATCGTCGATGGCCATGCGATAGGCGCGGGCGACGATGGCAGCGTAATATTCCGACTTGCCGCGCCCTTCGACCTTGAGGCTGTCGACGCCGATCTTCAGGTACTCATCCAGTTTCGGCATGATGCACAGATCGCGCGAGTTCAGGATATACGAGCCACGATCATCCTCTTCGATGGGCATCAGATCACCGGGGCGGCAGCCCTCTTCCAGCAGAAACTCGAACAGGTCGGCGTTTTCTTCTGTGATGCGCAGTTCCTGATGTGTGCCATCCTTGATGCGCAGTTTCAGGCCGTAGTTCCAGCGGCATGAATTGGCACAGTTGCCCTGGTTCGCCCCTCGCTCGGCCATGAAGTTCGACAGCAGGCAGCGGCCTGAATAGGTCATGCACATAGCACCGTGGACAAAGGCTTCTAGCTTGATGTCGGGGCATTTCTCGCGGATCTCGACTAGTTCGGGGTACGAGACTTCACGCGCCAGAACCACCAGCTCGGCCCCCTGATCCTGCCAGAACTTCACCGAAAGCCAGGAACAGATATTGGCCTGGGTCGAGATATGCAGCGGCAGCTCGGGGGCCCGTTCGCGGACATATTGGAACACGCCGGGGTCGGCGATGATCAGCCCGTCGGGCTTCACCTTGCGGACCGTGTCAATATATTCGTCCAGCTTCGGGATGTCTTTGTTGTGCGAAAACAGGTTTAACGTCAGGTAGGCGCGCCGCCCGTGCTGGTGGCAGAACTCGACCCCTTCGATCACCTCTTCCAGCGAGAACTCGGATTTCGTGCGCAGCGACATATCCGGCGTACCCAGATACACGGCGTCCGCCCCGTAAAGGATGGCGAGTTTCAGCTTGCGCAGATTGCCTGCAGGCATCAGCAGTTCGGATCTGGATTGGGTCATGGGTATACCGGGTTTTGGATCAAGGGGGCCTTTTACGGTAATCGCCCCGAGTCCAAAAGCCCGTTATCTGCGACGGAACCGCGCTGTACCGATGACCTCGATCAGTTGCTTGCGTACGGGTTCGGGTTGCGCATCTACGGCGTTCAGAACCTCACGCAATTCAGCGCGCAGACCGTGCATCTGGTCGATCAGAGAAATCACCATCGACAGGGCATCGGGTTCCATCTCGTACTGGTCATGCAACTCGCAGGCCAGTTCCAGCCGCGCAACGTCGAGGCTGTGGTAGATCAGGCCTTGTTCCGTTTGTTCAGGGATCACGATCTCGGCGGCCAGATATTCGGTCAACCGGGTCGAGGTCAGGCGCGTGACGGTTTCGATCAGCTGCTCTTCGGTCAGGGTGCGGGTCATGACGGCATTCCATTGCGCGGATCATAGCGGTGGTTCTCGCGCCATGTCTCCATGAAGTGCTTCAGGTCTTCGTCGATCTTGTCCGGCATCGCGACAGTCAGTTCGATCAGTTGATCGCCGCGTTCGGATGAGCCACGCTTCTTCACCCCCTTGCCGCGCAGGCGCAGGGTCTTTCCGCTGCTGGTGCCCGCCGGAACATTGACATTGACGCCGCCATCGATGGTGGGGGCGGGCACCTTGCCGCCCAAAATGGCTTCATCGATGGTGATTGGCAGGGTGATGTGGATGTCGTCGCCCTGACGATCAAAGACGGGGTGTTTCGCAACCGTGACCGTGACCAGTGCGTCGCCCGGAGGACCCTCACCAAAGCCCGGTTCACCCTTGCCGCGCAGGCGGATGGTCTGGCCGTCGGTGATACCCGCGGGGATTTTGACCTCGATCCGGTCCCCATCGGGCAGGGTCAGTTTTTGGCTGGCCCCGAACACCGCATCCAGAAAGCTGATCTGCAGGCTGTAGCTGCGATTGTGCCCCGGCGCGTGAAATTCATGAGTGCGCTGGCCGTAGCCGCCACGGCCCCGCATGAATTCGGCAAAGATGTCCGACATGTCGTCGGGGTCTGCCGCCCGTCCGCGATATGGGTTCCCGGCGGCCTCGGCATAGTCACGATAGTATTGCTGCTGCGGGCGCTCCTGACCCGAGGCGTCAATCTCACCACGGTCATATTGCGCTCGCTTTTCCGGGTCTTTCAGCAGATCATAGGCGGCGGCTGCAGCCTTGAACTTGGCTTCGGCCTCGGCGTCGCCGGGTTTCAGGTCGGGGTGGCATTCCTTGGCGATGCGCCGATAGGCTTTCTTAATCTCGGTGTCGCTGGCGTCTTTGGCGACGCCAAGGACGGAATAGGGATCGTCGCTCATCTCACCTCTCGCAGGTCAGTCAGAACAGGATGGTTTGATCATGCGTTTTCACAGGGCCAAAAGGAAGAGGCTTTTGAAACCGCTCGCAAATTCCCGCGAGCCTGTTAACATATGCATGTTTTTAATTATTTTCTGACGGAGACCACCATGACGCGCAGACTCAAGTCCATTCTGGCCCTGCTGGCCGGCAATGCCATCGGGTTGCTGCTTGCCGCGCTATTGTTACCGGAATTTGCGATCCGGCCGATCTCGTTCATTGTGGTGGTGATCGTCTTTACACTGGTGCAGTGGATTGCCGAGCCCGTGATTCTGAAGCTGGGCCAGAAAAGAGCACCCGCGATCAAGGGCGGTATCGCGCTGATCGTCACTTTCGTGGGTCTGCTGGTGACCGATCTGATCACCAACGGGCTGACCATTGGTGGCATCTCCAACCTGCTGGCGGCGACGCTGCTGGTCTGGCTGGGCGCTTTGATCGGCAGCATCGTGTTGCCGATCTATGTGTTTACCGAATTGCGCGAGCCCAAGAAGTAATTACAGCGCGTTCAGGCTGGCCTCGATCGCTTGCCACAGTTCTTCCACCGGTTCGCATCCGATCGACAGGCGGATAAAGGCGGGGTCGACATCGTCACCCCACCGCGCACGACGCTCGGCAGAACTGTGGACGCCGCCAAAGGATGTCGCAGGGCGCAGCATCGGACAGGCGTTGATGAAGGTCTCGGCTTTGGTTTCGGACTCCAACGTGATTGAAAGCAGAAAACCGAACCGCGCGGTCTGAGCCTTTGCCAGCGCGTGGGACGGATCGCCGGGCAAACCGGGATAGCGGATGTTCTTGACAGCCGAATGTTCGGCCAACCGCTCGGCCAATACCTGTGCCGAAGAACACATGCGATCAAACCGCACGTCCAGCGTCTCCAACCCGCGATGCAGAAGCCACGCCTCATGAGGGCCGGGGATTGCGCCCGAGACTTTCCGCCATTCCTCGACCCGTTCCATGATCTGCGCATTGCGGCTGGCCACGTGACCCATCAAAAGGTCGGAATGCCCGCCCATGGCCTTGGTGTCCGAGGCCACAACGACGTCGATGCCCATGTCCAACGGACGCTGTCCCAGAGGCGTCATGGTTGTGTTGTCGGCAATGGTGATCCCACCCGCAGCACGCACTGCAGCGGCTATGGCCGGCAGGTCCATCATATCCAGGCCGGGGTTTGAGGGGCTTTCGAGAAACACCACATCAAAACCTTCGAAACCGCCCTCGGCGAATGCGGTTGTCGGGCGTTCGGTGACGGAAACTCCCAGCCCCGACAGGAACCGGTCGGCCAGTACCCGTGTGACGTAATACCCATCCGATGGGATCAACAGACGCGACCCGACCTTAAGGGTCGCAAACAACGCAGCCGAAATCGCCCCCATGCCTGACGGAAAGGTCAGGCAGGGCGCGTCTTCCAGATGGG
The DNA here is from genome assembly GCF_056539365.1 of Ruegeria sp. BB7. Lineage (NCBI taxonomy): Bacteria > Pseudomonadati > Pseudomonadota > Alphaproteobacteria > Rhodobacterales > Roseobacteraceae > Ruegeria > Ruegeria sp. BB7. The sequence continues at coordinate 16,855 of NZ_JBQFUV010000011.1, forward strand.
ACAGAACGTGTTCCAGATGCTGCCACGTAGGATTGTCGACCCGGCCATAGGTGGGCAGCCCGTCCGTGGCACCGGGCAGGTGGTACATGCTGCTTTGCGTCAGCGGCAGCGCCACCGGATCGCCAGCGTTCAATTCATTGCCGCGCAGGTGCAGCATCTCTCCGATTTTCGAGGCCATGACTCAGCGACCCGGGATTTCGTCGCGGGGCGGAGCGGGTTCCCAGTTCTCGATGATGTCGACCGCCTCCTGCGCTGTGTCGACGAACCGGAACAGGTCAAGATCTTCGTCCGAGATGGTGCCCGCGTCGGCCAGAGCTTCCCAGTTGATGACCTTTTCCCAGAATTCGCGGCCAAACAACAGGAAGGGCACGCGGTCCATGCGGCCGGTCTGGATCAGCGTCAGGGATTCGAACAGCTCATCCATCGTGCCGAACCCGCCGGGAAAGATCGTGATGGCACGGGCGCGCATCAGGAAATGCATCTTGCGGATTGCGAAATAGTGGAAGTTGAAGCTGAGTTCGGGGGTCACAAAGAGGTTCGGTGCCTGTTCGTGTGGCAGCACGATGTTCAACCCAATGGAACAGCCACCGGCATCCTGAGCGCCACGGTTTCCGGCCTCCATAACGCCGGGGCCGCCACCGGTGACGATCACGTTTTCACGGCAGCCGGTTTGGTTCGATTTCTCGGTCATCAGCCGGGCGAATTCGCGCGCCTCGTCATAGTATTCCGACAGATTGGCGAGCGTCTCGGTCCGGGCGGTGTGCTTCTGCGACGGTTCGGGAATACGCGCGCCGCCGAACATGACGATGGTCGAGGTGATCTCGCGTTCGGTCATGATCATCTCGGGTTTCAGCAGTTCCAATTGCAGGCGCACCGGGCGCAGTTCATCCCGGCAGAGGAAATCGTCATCCGCAAAGGCCAGACGATACGCGGGTGAGCGCGTTTGCGGCGTGTCAGGTACTTCGCTCGCGGTCGAACGGTCGGTCTGTGCGTCGCGGAAAGGGCTGAGGCGGTCTTCTCTCATGGGTGATGGTTCCCTGCTTGCGTGTTCTTCAAACAGCTATAGGGTTCGCGGGCAGAGCGCCAGTCACGGAAGAACAACAATGAATTGGAAGAGCGAAATTTCAGCAGCAGCCGTGCGGATTGCCGGACATGCGCAGGTCACGCCGGTTATGGAAAGTACGGCTTTGGGGTTGGATTACCCGGTCGAGATGAAGCTGGAGCATTTGCAACATACCGGTAGCTTCAAGGCGCGCGGGGCGTTCAACACGTTGCTGAGTTCGGATGTACCCCAAGCGGGAGTTGTGGCGGCCTCGGGTGGCAATCATGGTGCCGCTGCGGCTTACGCGGCGCGTGCGCTGGGCTACCCGGCAAAGATCTTTGTGCCGGAAATCGCGGGGCCTTCCAAGATTGCCTTGATCAAGCAATCCGGCGCTGACCTGAGCGTTGTGTCCGGCGAATACGCAAACGCGCTGACTGGGGCGCAAGAACATGAGGAGGCGACCGGCGCGATGCAAATCCACGCCTATGATGCGCCTGCCACCGTGGCCGGGCAGGGAACCTGCTTTTCCGAATGGGAGGCGCAAGGTCTTCAGGCAGACACGGTCTTGGTTGCTGTAGGTGGCGGGGGTCTGATTGCGGGTGCTCTGGCATGGTTGGATGGTACCCGCAAAATCGTAGCGGTTGAGCCTGCGACTTCCTGCGCGCTGAACGCGGCCCTGCAAGCGGGTGAAATGGTTGATGTCACCGTTTCGGGCATCGCCGCCAACGCGCTGGGCGCGCGGCGGATTGGCTCAATTTGTTTTGGTCTGGCGCAGGGGATGACTTCGGTTCTGGTGACGGATGAAGCCATCGCCGAGGCACAGCAACGTCTGTGGCGCGCCCATCGCATACTGGTGGAACCAGCGGGCGCGACGGCTCTGGCCGCCCTGATTTCGGGGGCGTATCAGCCAACGCCAGGAGAGCGTGTGGCGGTGCTGATCTGCGGTGGAAATATTTCTCCCGACCCGCTGAATGGCTGAAACCGCAGCAATCAGCCGCAAAGTGCGCGTTCTGCGTCGCATTGCGGCCAGTCCCTTGCTTGCGTATAGGCAACACCAACGTGAACAGATTCAGCAGGGAGCACCCCATGTCCAACGCGCAACTGGAAGCCGCCATCGAAGCCGCCTGGGAGGCACGCGATACCATCACCCCCGCCACCACTGGCGAACAGCGTGAGGCTATCGAAGAGACTCTGAACGCGCTGGACAGCGGTTCGTTGCGAGTTGCCGAGAAGCTGGAGAGCGGCGAATGGCACGTGAACCAGTGGGCCAAGAAAGCGGTTCTGCTGGGTTTCCGCATCAAGGACATGGAAATTCAGCACGGAGGCCCGCAGGCCGGTGGATGGTGGGACAAGGTGGACAGCAAGTTCGCTGGTTGGGATGAAAGCCAGTGGCAGGCCGCCGGTTTCCGCGCCGTGCCGAATTGCGTGGTCCGCAAATCGGCTTATATCGCGCCGGGCGCCGTTCTGATGCCGTCTTTCGTAAATCTGGGCGCCTATGTGGGCGAAGGCACCATGGTCGATACTTGGGCTACCGTCGGATCATGCGCACAGATCGGTAAGAACGTGCACCTGTCCGGCGGCGTCGGCATCGGTGGTGTGCTGGAGCCGATGCAAGCTGGTCCGACCATCATTGAAGATAACTGCTTTATCGGTGCCCGTTCCGAGGTGGTTGAGGGCTGTATCGTTCGCGAAGGCTCGGTTTTGGGCATGGGCGTGTTCATCGGCAAGTCGACCAAGATCGTCGACCGCGAAACAGGTGAGGTCACATATGGCGAGGTGCCGCCGTACTCGGTGGTTGTTGCCGGTTCGATGCCGACCAAGAATAACATCGGCCTGTATTGCGCAGTGATCGTGAAGCGGGTGGATGAAAAGACCCGCTCGAAAACCGGGATCAACGAGTTGCTGCGCGACTAAATCCGGGCACAGAATTCAAAGGGGGCTGCAGCATTGCTGCGGCCCTTTTTTGTTGCGTTAATCTTTGACCGGGTAGCGGTCGGGCTCTTCAAAAACATCAATGACCCGCGTCCCCGCTTTGATCGTCCCGCCATGTTCGACGCCCGAGGGGATCGAATAGCTGTCTCCGGGGCGATAGGTTCTGGTGTCATCCCCGATGGTCAGTTCAATTTCGCCCTCGATTACAGTACCCCATTGCGCCTTGTGCGAATGCAGGGGCAGTTCGAAATCCTTGAGAAAGGTGAAGAACGCGACCAGACCTGCATCGGATCGGATAACCGCGCTTTGCACCACGTCTTCGGGGAACGGCACATCAAGGCTTGGAAAGTCGGTAATGAAATCAGGATAGGTCATGAAAACGTCCTTTGCGGTCTGTGTTCCGGTACTATGGCGGTGAAGCCGCGGTCTCGCAATTCCCGACCGCTTGACCGGGGGCAGGCACGCCGTTATGGCCCCCTGCATGGAAAAGCAAAAGAAACCCTCTCGTCAGCAAGTCTATACACTGCTTGTTCAGATCGGTCGTAAGGATGGCGACGGCTTGCCCGAAGGTGCGACCGGGGCGGCGCTGATGTGTTTCGCCAGCGGCGTGGATGAGGCCGAGGCCGTGCGCGAAACCGTGGCGATTTTGAAACAGGCCGACACCGCGCCTTTGGATGTCACCGGTTATGGCACTCTGGCCGAGCGTGAGGCGCAGGGCCATGAGATTGAACCGGATGAGCGGGCGCTGATGCAGCGGGCTTTGGATGAAAACGCGGTTATTGTCGCGCAGATGACGCCGTTTTTCGGGGATGAGGAACCGGCCTAGTTCCGTACCCCAAACCATTTGCGATAAATCTCGTCATAGGTGCCGTCTTCACGCAGGGCGAGCAAAGCCTGATTGACGTCTTCGACCAGTGGCGAGCCCGTGGGGAAGGTGATCCCGTAGTTTTCACGCATGAAAACGCCACCGGTCATGCTGGCAATCCGACGCCCTTCATGTGAGGCGTAATAGGACAGGATCGGCGCATCAAAGACCACGGCGTCCACGTTCTTGTTTTCAAACGCGGTCAGCATTTCTTCGAGGCCGGAATATCCGGTAAATTCAATCTCGCGCCGGTTCAGGAAATTGGCGGCAGTCGAGCCTGAAATCGTGCCGACCTGCTTGCCATACAGATCGTTGACCGAGTTCACGTTGCCACTGATCGCGTCCACTGTCATGACCGAAGTGATCCGCGCGGTGAAGACCGAGACGATGAACAGGGATGAAATAACCAAAATCACACCCAGCAAACGGCCAAAGGGTGTACGCGGCATGCGTTCTTCGAAGCCGCCATTCACCACCAGATTGAGCGCCCACCAGAACGAGGGGAACCACGCCTCTTTCAGTTTGCGGTCGAAATAGGGTTGCGAGCGGCGCTCGAAACTCCACATCAACATGCCGCCACCCAGAAGCAGGGCAAAGGCCAGCCCGATGGCAATGAACAATTCACGCGACAGCAGCGCATGTAAAAGCGACGGTTGGCGCGCGGCCTCGGACGGGACCATGATTTGCAAACCGGATTCAAAAATCGGCTGGCTGAAATCCATCTGCGTCTCGCGGGATGCGGTGATCGAGATATTGGCAATAGCCAGATCAGCTGATCCATCCTGCACCGCGCCCAGCATGTCAGCGAACCCCTCGACACGGTTAACGGTGTAGTCCCAATTCAGCGATTGCGCGAGTGCCTGAAGCAAATCCATGGAAAACCCGGTCTGAGCTCCGTCTTCAACATAGGAGAACGGAGGGCGGGTCACCGTGGTGACAGTCAGTGTCTGCGCCTGGCTTTGCTGTGCAAAAACCGTGAAAGTCAGACAGATCAATGCGAAAAGCGCGCGTATCATTATCAATGTACCTGTTTCGCGCGGCTCTAACGCACTTTCGAACGGCGCGGCAAGGTGGTCGCTGGGTAAATCCTCATGTTTTATTGGGGTGTCAGGTCGACACAAAAGGTAAAAAGCCCGCAAATTATAGCGCGCAGGGGTTGGCAATCGGTGCAATTCGTTGAATCTGTGCGCGAACCTTCGTGCAAATGAACCAGAAAGGGCGAACAATGACAGATCCGGTGAAATTGACAGCAGATCTGATCCGTTGCCCATCGGTCACACCCGAGGAAGGGGGTGCGCTGGTATTGCTGGAGGAACTCCTTTCCAATGCTGGGTTCGATTGCACCCGCGTCGATCGGGGCGGCATCAGCAACCTGTTTGCGCGTTGGGGTGAGAAAGGCCACGCGCGCAGTTTCGGCTTTAACGGACACACTGATGTTGTGCCTGTTGGGGATGAGGCGGCCTGGAGCAAGCCACCTTTTGGTGCGGAAATCCACGATGGGGTGATGTTTGGTCGTGGAACGACTGACATGAAATCGGGCGTGGCGGCCTTTGCAGCTGCGGCTGTGGATTTTGTCCGCGACACGCCGCCCAATGGTGCTGTGATCCTGACCATCACCGGTGATGAAGAGGGCGACGCCGTGGACGGTACTACGGCGCTGCTGGATTACATGGACAGTACGGATGAGCGCATGACTGTCTGTTTGGTGGGTGAGCCGACCTGTCCCAATACGATGGGCGAAATGATGAAGATCGGCCGCCGAGGCTCGATGACCGCGTGGTTTACAGTCACCGGCGTACAGGGGCATTCGGCTTATCCACATCGGGCCAAGAATCCTCTGCCCGTGATGGCGCGTCTGATGGACAGGTTGGCAAGTCATGAACTGGACCGGGGTACGGACCATTTCGATGCCTCGACGCTGGCGGTTGTGAATATCGACACCGGAAATACCGCGACCAACGTGATCCCGGCGCAATGCAGCGGGGCGGTAAATATCCGTTTCAACGATCTGCATACGGGCGCAAGTCTCAGCGAGTGGTTGCAGGCCGAAGCTGCAACTGTGGCCGAGGCATATGGTGTTGAAGTTGATATCAAGATCAAAATTTCAGGCGAAAGCTTTCTGACCCCGCCTGGTCCGCTGTCTGATCTGGTGGCGCAAGCGGTAGAGGCGGAAACCGGCACCCGCCCCGAGATGTCCACCAGCGGAGGCACCTCGGATGCGCGATTTGTGAAAAACCACTGCCCGGTCGTGGAATTTGGCCTTGTCGGGCGGACGATGCATCAGGTGGATGAATGTGTCGAGGTAGCGCAGATTGCCCAGCTCAAGACGATCTACACTCGGATTCTGCGGGACTATTTCGCCTGATCCATGCAGCGCACTCTGGTCATAATGGTGAAAGAGCCGCGCCCGGGCCGTGTGAAAACGCGTTTGGGGCGCGACATTGGTATGGTTGGCGCGGCGTGGTGGTTCCGGCACCAGACCCGGTCGCTGATCCGTCGGTTGCGCGATCCGCGCTGGCAGATCGTGCTTGCGGTTTCGCCAGATCGAGAGGGGCTGACCAGCCGTATTTGGCCGGTTGATCTGCCCCGCGCGGCGCAAGGGCATGGTGACCTGGGCGACCGGATGGGCCGGATGCTGCGTGGAATGCCAAAAGGTCCGGTCTGTCTGATCGGTGCGGATATTCCCGGCATCACCAGAGGCCACATCGCGCAGGCGTTTGGGGCACTGGGACAGGCGCAGATGGTATTTGGCCCCGCGCCAGACGGAGGATATTGGCTGGTTGGCGCCCAGCGTTACGGCGCTTTGCCGTCCAATCTGTTCAGTGGTGTGCGCTGGTCGACAGAACATGCATTGACGGATACGCTGACCTCGATCCCTGATCGCCGGGTGGCGCTGTTGGACCATCTGCGCGACGTGGATACGGTGGCCGATCTGAAACCCTGATCTTTTTTAGTCATGACGCCGTCGCACCGCCGTGCTAGGCCGGAATCATGACTCGCATTCCCACCAAGCAGGAGGTCCTCGACTGGATCTCGGCGAACCCCACCCTGACTTCGAAACGCGACATCGCCAAAGCCTTTGGTATCAAGGGCGCGGACCGGATCGACCTGAAGCGTATCCTCAAAGAACTTGAGGCCGAGGGCCATCTGGAAAAGCGCAAGCGCAGCTATCGCGACCCGGATCGTTTGCCACCCGTCAGCGTGCTGCAGGTGAAGGCCCCGAACGAGGATGGCGACCTGTTCGCGCGACCTCTGGAGTGGCATGGCGAAGGAGTTGAACCGATCGTGCTGATCGTCGCTCGCGCCAGTGATCCTGCGTTGGGTGAGGGCGACCGCATTCTGGCCCGCCTGACCGTGGTGCATGAAGAGGACCACAACTACGAAGCCCGTCTGATCCGCCGCATCGGGACCAACCCGCGCAAGATTGTTGGCATCTTCCGCAAAGGGGCCGAGGGCGGGCGGATCGTTCCCATCGACAAAACAGGTCAGACTGAATGGCTGGTCCACGATGGCGCGGTGCTGGGCGCCAAGGATGGTGAATTGGTCGAGGCCGAACAGGCTGGACCCAAGAACCGCATGGGCCTGCCGCGCGCCAGAATCGTTGAACGGTTAGGAGACCCCTCGGCGCCCAAGGCTGTCTCGCTGATCGCGATCCATCAGCATGGAATTCCCGACGATTTTCCCGACAAGGTCATTGCCGAGGCGGATAAGGCCAAACCCGTCGGCCTGAAAGGCCGCGAAGACCTGCGGGATATGCCTCTGCTGACAATCGACCCTTCGGACGCGCGGGACCATGACGACGCTTGTTACGCGCATGCGGATGACGATCCGAAAAACCCTGGTGGGCATGTGATCTGGGTCGCCATTGCCGACGTCGCCGCCTATGTGCAACCGGGCACGGCACTGGACCGTGAGGCGCGTATACGCGGCAACTCCAGCTATTTCCCTGACCGTGTTGTGCCCATGTTGCCCGACCGTTTGTCGGGCGATTTGTGTTCTCTGCACGAGGGCGTCCCACGCGCCTGTATCGCTGTGCGGATGCAAATTGACGCGGATGGCAACAAAATCGGCCATCGGTTTGTGCGGGGCCTGATGCGGTCCGCCGCCTCGCTGCATTATGCCGAGGTACAGGAGGCTATCGACGGCAGCTCCAATGACCGCACCGGGCCGTTGCTGGAGCCGGTGCTGAAACCGCTTTACGCCGCGTACGCCGCGTTGAAAAAGGCCCGTGCCGCGCGGCAGCCTTTGGAACTGGACCTGCCAGAACGCAAGATCGTGCTCAGCGACACGGGCGAAGTGACCAGCGTGGCGTTCCGTGACCGGTTGGATGCGCACAAGCTGATCGAGGAATTCATGATCCTCGCCAATGTCGCGGCCGCCGAAACCCTGATCGCCAAGCGCCGCCCGCTGCTGTTCCGCGTGCACGAAGAACCCGCGCCTGAGAAATTGGAAAGCTTACGGGAAACCGCGCAGGCAGCGGGGCTGAACCTTGCCAAAGGGCAGGTGCTGCAAACCCGACATCTGAATGCGCTGCTGAACGCCGCTGCCGGAACTGAGGATGCAGAACTGATTAACCTGACGACCCTGCGGTCGATGGCGCAGGCCTATTACAACCCCGAGAATTTCGGGCATTTCGGATTGGCGCTGCGCAACTATGCGCATTTCACTTCACCCATCCGCCGCTATGCCGACCTGATCGTGCACCGGGCGCTGATCTCGGCGCATGGTTGGGGCAAGGATGGGTTGACCGAGGATGAGATCGCGCGGCTCGATGAAACCGCCACCCATATTTCGGACACCGAGCGCCGCTCGATGATGGCCGAGCGTGACACAACCGACCGCTATTTGGCCGCGTATCTGAGCGAGCGGGTAGGCAATGAATTCTCAGGTCGCATCAGCGGCATTGCCCGGTTTGGTGCTTTTGTGAAGATGGATGAAACCGGTGCGGATGGGCTGGTGCCCGTGCGCTCGCTAGGGCGCGAGTTTTTCCATTTCGACCGCGAGGCTGGAACGCTGATGGGCTCGGACACGGGCCTGATCATCGCCATCGGCCAGCGTGTCACCGTGCGCCTGACCGAGGCAACACCGGTAACTGGCGGGTTGGAATTGGAGCTGCTGTCGATTGATGATCAGGCCCTGCCGCGGGGGCGTGGATCAAGGGGACGGCCCACACGGCGCAAGGCGGTCAGCACCAGGCGCAAAAAGGACAAGATCAAGCGCAAGGTCGAACGCAAGCGCCGCCAGAGATAGCGGCGAAACGCCGATCTGTTCGCAATTGCGTGGGATCACGGTTTAGATGCTTTGAGAATTTCCGATTATGCGCTACCCTGAGGGCGAGCAGTCATCAGGAATATCGGAATGCGTAAATGCGCAAGTGGCATCATAGCCGCTGCATTATGGGCATCCATTGTGCAGGCGGAATCCCTCAATTCAGCAGATGGGTCGCAGACCTTTCAGCTGGCTTCGGCCGATGTAATGGTATCGATCCGACCGGTTTTGCGGCCTCCAGTTAAGGAGTATCGGGTGTCAACCGAAGGAAATGCGCGTTTTCAGGCGTGGCTGGGGGCGTTTCGTAAGCGCGCGATGCAGCGGGGTATTTCACCCGCGACTCTGGATCGGGCGCTGGCCGGCCTGACCTATGACAAGAAGATCATCGAGCGTGACCGTAATCAGGCCGAGTTCTCAAAGCCGATCTGGGAGTATCTGGATTCTGCCGTCTCGGACACGCGGATATCGAACGGTCGCGCGGGACTTGAGCGCCACCACGCAACCCTGACCCGGATCGAAGCGCAATATGGCGTCGAAAAAGAGGTTGTCACGGCGATTTGGGGGCTCGAGACTGCCTTCGGGACGTTCCGTGGCAGCGATCATACCATTCGATCTTTGGCCACATTGGCCTTTGACGCACGGCGGGCAAAGTTCTTTGAAACCCAGCTGATCGCCGCGCTGCAGATCGTTCAAGCCGGAGATGTCAGCCCCGGTAATATGATTGGCAGCTGGGCCGGAGCAATGGGGCACACGCAGTTCATGCCGACCTCGTATCTGGATCACGCGGTGGACTTCGACGGCGACGGGCGGCGCGATATCTGGTCTGATGATCCGACCGATGCGCTGGCCTCGGCTGCCGCCTACCTTGCGCGTCATGGCTGGATCAAGGGGCAACCCTGGGGGGTCGAGGTGCGCCTACCTGAAGGGTTCGACTATGCCACTGCCAAACGCGAATTCACTTTGATGCCTTCAGACTGGGCCGCGCATGGCGTGGTCGGACGTGACGGTAAGCCGGTGCCGGACCACGGGCAGGCCGCTATCCTGTTGCCTGCCGGAGGGCAGGGTGTGGCGCTGATGGTCTTCGACAATTTTGGTGTGATCGAGAAATACAACGGCGCCGATGCTTATGTGATTGGCATCGGCCACCTTTCCGACCGCCTGGCGGGTCGTGCCCCGTTTCAGGCTGACTGGCCGCGCGGTGACCGGGTGCTGAGTTTCACCGAGAAAAAGGAACTGCAAACCCGCCTGACCGAAGCTGGATTTGACACGCAGGGCATCGACGGCCGTACCGGGCCGAATACAACCGACGCGGTAAGGGCCTATCAGCTAGCACAGGGTTTGCTGCCGGATGGCTATGCCAGTTTGAAGCTGTTGGAGCGGTTGCGGTGAAGGGGGGCATACTCTGTTGTCGCCCAATCCACGATGCAAAACGTTTTTCTGTCCAGCAAGAGTTGAGGTTGTGTAGCCTCCCGACTATCGCCACTCACTTCGATAGGCGGGAGGCAGACCCTCCAGAATATTGGGTCACGGCACCAGCCGAGGTAATATGAGCGCTGAACCGTATGCGAATATATTAATCTGAAATACATCAAATCAAGAAATTTTATCGCGCGTAAATTGATGGGTTTCCGCGCGATGATTTATTTCGTTACTTCGGCAGGTAATTTCTTTTATGAGACAACGTGTTAGGGGCTGCTCCGGGCGAGCAGCGGGTAAATTCAATGTTGAAACAAAATAAGGGACGCCTTTTTCAAGCGTCCCTTAAATAGCTGTTTTCAGGAATGGCCTATGACGCGGCTTTCATTAGCCCTTGATTGATGATTTCGGCCTGCGCCTCGTCCAGCGACTTGTAAATCCGCACGAACATCTCGTCGATATCCGCTGGCGTCAAGATCAGTGGCGGTGAGATGATCATCCGGTCACCCACGTGGCGCATGATCAGGTTGTTGGCAAAGCAGCGGTCGCGGCAGATATAACCGATGGTGCCAGGCTCGGACGCGAATTTGGCGCGGCTGGCCTTATCCGGCGTCAGCGCGATCGAGGCCATCATGCCGACAATCTTGGCCTCACCGACCAGCGGGTGGTCGGCCAACGCCTCCCATTTCTGTTTCAGGTAGGGTCCGGCCACGTCGCGGACGTGCTCGACGATCTTCTCCTCTTCGAGGATGCGCAGATTTTCCAGTGCCACGGCGGCGGCGACCGGGTGGCCTGAATAGGTGTAGCCGTGGTTGAACTCGGTCCCGCCGATCACTGCGGCGATCTCGTCATTCACAATCGAGGCGCCAATGGGCGCGTAGCCCGAACTAAGCCCCTTGGCGATGGTCATGATATCCGGCTTGATGCCAACGGTCTCTGAGCCGAACCAGTTACCGGTACGGCCGAACCCGCAAATCACCTCATCCGCGATCAGCAGAATATCGTACTTGTCGCAGATGCGCTGAACCTCGGGCCAGTAGCTGTCCGGCGCGACGATCACGCCGCCGGCCCCCTGAACGGGTTCGGCGATAAAGGCCGCAACGCGGTCTTCGCCCAGTTCCAGAATGGCCTCTTCCAGCTCTCGCGCGCGGGCCAGACCGAATTCTTCGGGCGTTGTGTCGCCGCCCTCGGCCCACCAATTCGGCTGGTTAATGTGGTGGATATTCGGGATCGGAATGCCGCCCTGCGCATGCATCCCGGCCATACCACCCAGAGACGCCGAACCCACAGACGAGCCGTGATAAGCATTGTGGCGGCTGATGATGATATTCTTGTCGGGTTGGCCTTTTTCGGCCCAATAGGTGCGCACCAGGCGGATGTTGGTGTCGTTCGCCTCGGACCCGCTACCGGCGAAGAAGACGTGGTTCAGATCGCCCGGCGCAAGTTCGGCAATCTTGGCGGCCAGAGCAATCGCAGGCACGTGGGTGGTTTTGAAGAAGGTGTTGTAATAGGGCAGTTCACGCATCTGGCGGGCGGCAACTTCGGACAACTCATCCCGGCCATAGCCGATGTTGACGCACCAAAGACCGGCCATGGCGTCCAGAATCTCTTCGCCTTCGCTATCGGTCAGGTAAACACCGTTGGCGCGGGTGATGACACGCGCACCTTCCTCACCTAGTGAGCCATTGGCCGAGAACGGGTGAATGTGATGGGCGGCATCCAGCGCCTGCAATTCGGCGGTGGGCATGTGATTTGTGATGGTGGACATCCGAAAATCTCCTGAAAGAGCGATTGGGACTCACAATATGATCAAATTTTTTTCTGTCAATCGAATCGATCGAACTCAGGCCTCAACCAACGCACCGGCCATCAGTTCCATACCTTGTTCGATGTCCTGAGCCGTGGCTTTTGCAGCCCCATCGGCGTCCTGCGCGCGTAGCGCGACGATGATATCCTTATGACGATCCGGTAGGCTCTGAGTTCCAAATCGACCGCATACCACGCGTAAAGACGGGCCGAATCTCAGCCAAAGCCGCTCGGCCAAATCGCTTAGGATCGGAGCGCCTGCGTGGGAATACAGCGTTTCGTGGAACGTGTGGTTCAGATGCAGGTATCCGCTGACGTCCCCGTCGGCGATGGTGCGGTCCAACCGCTGGTCGATGCGTTCCAGGTGGTCGATATCCGAGTGGTTCATATTTGTTGTTGCACGTCTGGAAAGTTCTGATTCTATTGATAATCTGGCGAAGATCATCTGCTCGACGTCACCCGATGACAAAAGGGGCACGCTGACCCTGCGGTTGCCCTGAAATACCAGTGCCCCGTCCGAGATCAGGCGGCGAATCGCTTCTCGTACGGGGGTCATGCCAACACCCAGCGAATCAGTCAGACCCTGTATCGTGACGGGCTGCCCGGGTACCAGATCACCAAACATGATCTGTGCTTTTAGGGTCTGGTACACCTGCTCATGCGCAGGTTTTTTTTCGGTCTCTGATTGCGAGCCGGATGCGATATTTTTGATCAAATCCAATTGATTTGCCCTGTTTCCACTGATGTTGACTTGTCAGGTTTCTGACGTCGTGGAACCATACGCCAGATCGAGGGAAAACGCAAAACTTGATCAAATCCAAAAAAACGGGAAAATACCCGTACAGTTGCAGGGAGAAGAAAAATGAAACTGAAAACGCTGACGCTGACGGCGATCATCGCATTGGGGACTTCGGCGGCCTTCGCCGAAGAGGTGCGCGTGTACAACTGGTCCGACTACATTGATGAGGACCTGCTTGCCAAATTCGAAGAGGAAACCGGCCTGACGCTGATCTATGACGTGTTCGACAGCAACGAGGTTCTGGAAACCAAGATGCTGGCCGGAGGATCAGGTTATGATGTGGTGGTGCCGTCCGGTACTTTCCTTCAGCGCCAGATACAGGCGGGTGCGTTCCAAGAGTTGGATGCGTCAAAACTGTCAAACACGGGAAACCTGTGGGACGTGATTCAGGAGCGCACCGCGGGGTATGATCCAAACAACGCGTATTCGATTAACTATATGTGGGGCACTACAGGGATCGGCGTTAACGTAAACAAGGTCAAGGAAGCCTTGGGTGATGATGTCGCGTTGAACAGCATGGACCTGGTGCTGAAACCTGAGAACATGGAAAAGCTGGCATCGTGCGGTGTGCATTTCCTGGATGCGCCAGCCGAGATTATCCCGATGGTACTGCAGTATATCGGCGAGGACCCGGATAGCCATGACAAGGACGTCATTGGCAAGACTGAAGAGGTTCTTCTGAGTGTCCGGCCGCATATCCAGAAATTCCACAGTTCGGAATACATCAACGCGCTGGCAAACGGGGATATCTGCGTGGCTGTTGGTTGGTCCGGGGACATCCTTCAGGCGCGGGATCGTGCGGCTGAGGCCGACAACGGGGTGGAAATCGAATACCATCCATTTGCCGAAGGTTCGTTGATGTGGTTTGACCAGATGGCGATTCCGGCGGATGCTCCGAACCCGGAAGGCGCGCATAAATTCCTGGATTTCATTCTGGACGCCAACAACATGGCTGCCGCGTCGAACTATGTTTACTATGCCAACGGCAACAAGGCCTCGCAGGAGTTTCTTGAGGAAGACGTGATTGGCGATCCGGCGATCTATCCGGATGAGGCCACGATGCAAAATCTGTATATCACGACGCCGTACCCGTCGAAAACGCAGCGGGTCGTGACCCGACTGTGGACCAAGATCAAGTCGGGCACCTGATCCTATCTGTCTGCGCAAGGCGGTTCGTCCGCCTTGCTCCTTTTCCCAGATTGTCGAACGGGGGCCGTTTTGAACTCTGACGTCTTTGCGCCGTGGGATGACCCGCAGGCGAAACCTTTGATCCAGTTCCAGAATGTTACCAAGCGATTTGGTGCCTTCACGGCCATCGACAACCTGTCTCTGGATATCTTCGAAAAAGAATTCTTTGCCTTGCTGGGGCCGTCTGGCTGCGGCAAGACCACCATGATGCGGATGCTGGCCGGGTTCGAAACCCCGACTGAAGGACACATCATCTTAGGCGGTCAGGACATCGACCCGATCCCGCCAAACAAGCGGGCGGTGAACATGATGTTCCAATCCTACGCGTTGTTCCCTCACCTAAGCATTTGGGACAACATCGCTTTCGGCCTGCGTCGAGACAACATGGCCAAGCACGATCTTGAAAACCGTGTTGAAGAGATGTTGCGCCTGACCCGGCTCGAGCAATTCGCCCGACGCAAGCCGCATCAGATCTCAGGCGGTCAGAGGCAACGCGTGGCGCTGGCGCGGTCTCTGGCCAAGGCGCCGAAGCTGCTGCTGCTGGATGAACCCCTGGGTGCGCTCGACAAGAAACTGCGACAGGATACGCAGTTTGAACTGATGGATATTCAGGAGAAGACCGGCACCACTTTCGTAATCGTCACCCACGATCAGGAAGAGGCAATGACCGTCGCCAGCCGCGTGGCTGTGATGGATCAAGGCAAGTTGATGCAGGTGTCTACACCAGATCGAATCTATGAAAATCCGAACTCGGTCTATGTTGCGGACTTCATTGGCGACGTGAACATTATTGAGGGCCGGGCTTCGGCCAATGGTGATGAAACCTATCAGATCGACTGGGCCGAAGGGCAGGCGCCGCTGACGGCAACCTCGGCCAACGGGATTTCAAATGGTCAGTCCTGTCATCTGGCCATCCGGCCCGAGAAGGTGACGATCTCGGCGGATCGTCCGGCGGACGCCATCAACGCGGTACAGGGCAAGGTGCATGACATTGCCTACCTGGGCAACATGTCCACCTATCACGTCGAACTGCCAAACGGCACGATCATCAAGGCGCAAACGGCCAATACGCGTCGTATCTCGCGCCGATCATTCACATGGGAAGACCCGGTCTGGCTGTCGTGGACAGCGACGGCTGCGGTTCTGCTGGCAAACTGATGCGCCGCGCTGTTCTAATCGCCGTTCCCTATGTCTGGCTGCTGGCGCTGTTTCTGGTGCCGTTTTTCATTGTTCTGAAAATCTCTTTGTCGGATACCGAGCTGGCAATTCCACCTTACACGCCGACGCTGGATTTCTCGCAGGGATGGGCGGGGATCAAGGAATTCTTCAGCCAGCTCGATTTCGAAAACTACGTCTGGCTGACCGAGGATGACTTGTATTGGAAGGCCTACCTGTCCAGTGTCAAAATAGCGGTGATTTCAACATTCCTGACGCTGCTGGTGGGCTATCCCATTGCGTATGGCATGGCCCGCGCCCCGACCGAATGGCGACCGACGCTGATGATGTTGGTAATCCTGCCGTTCTGGACCTCATTCCTGATCCGTGTCTATGCATGGATGGGTATTCTGTCGAACGAAGGTTATTTGAACCAGTTCCTGTTGTGGACGGGTATCATCTCGACCCCACTGACTATTCTGAACACAAATACAGCGGTCTATATCGGCATCGTCTATACCTATCTGCCCTTCATGATCCTGCCGATTTACTCCGCGCTCGAACGAATGGATGACTCACTCATCGAAGCGGCCGAAGATCTGGGTTGTTCGCGTTTTCAGGCGTTTTGGCTTGTGACTATCCCACTGTCACGCCCGGGCATCATCGCGGGTTGTTTTCTTGTTATGATTCCGGTGATCGGTGAGTTTGTGATCCCCTCGCTGTTGGGCGGCTCGGGCACGCTGATGATTGGTAAGGTTTTGTGGGAAGAGTTCTTCTCGAACCGCGACTGGCCTGTGGCCAGTGCTGTGGCTGTGGTTCTGCTGCTGATCCTTGTGATCCCGATTGTGCTGTTCCAGCGCAACCAGCAGAAGCAGGCGGAGGCTGAGCAATGAACAGGATGAGCTGGTTCAACGCTGTCTCGCTGACGCTGGGGTTTGCGTTCCTTTACATTCCGATGATCATTCTGGTGATCTTCAGCTTTAACGAAAGCAAGCTTGTCACGGTTTGGGCCGGGTTTTCGACCAAGTGGTATGGCGAAGTGGTCCAGAACGAAGCCTTTCTGGATGCAGCCTGGGTGACCGTGCGGGTTGCAGTGTTTTCCTCGACGCTGGCAACGATCTTGGGCACTGCAGCGGCCTATGTGCTGGTACGCGGCAAGCGGTTTTTTGGCCGTACGCTGTTTTCCGGCATGATTTACGCGCCGTTGGTGATGCCCGAGGTAATCACCGGCCTGTCGCTGCTGTTGCTGTTCATCGGTATCGGGTTGGACAGGGGTATTCTGACCATCGTTCTGGCGCATACGACCTTTTCGATGTGCTTTGTCTCGGTTGTCGTATCCTCACGCCTAGTGACTTTTGACCAGTCATTGGAAGAGGCCGCGCTGGATCTGGGCTGTTCGCCTGCGCAGGCGTTCCGGCTGGTGACCCTGCCGATCATTGCGCCCGCTGTGATCTCGGGCTGGTTGCTGGCCTTCACCCTGTCGCTGGATGATCTGGTGATCGCGTCCTTTACCTCGGGCCCGTCTGCCACCACCTTGCCGATCAAAATTTTCTCGGCCGTGCGTCTGGGCGTCAGTCCCGAGATCAATGCACTGTCCACAATCATGATCGCGATTGTGACCGTGGGTGTCATCACAGCCTCGTTGGTCACAAAACGCGCTATGGTGCGGCAAAAGCAAGACGAAATGGCCGCTGCGCAGACCGAATGAAGCGGCTATTTCCAGACTACACCTATGGCTCCGGTCCAAGGGCCAACTGCTGGTGGGATGAGACGATCGCCAGCCCGGACTGGCCGGTGCTGCAAGGGGATCTGAGCGTTGACGTTGCAATCGTCGGCGGTGGTTTTACCGGGGTTTCGGCTGCTCTGTATTTGGTTAAGGCCGGGGTTTCGGTTGCGGTGCTTGAGGCAGAGACGCCGGGTTGGGGCGCATCGGGGCGCAATGGCGGCTTTTGCTGTTTGAGCGGGTCAAAACTGAGTCACTCTGCGATGGTTAGGCAATTCGGAGAGGCCGAAGCGCAAGATTATGAACGGGCTGAAAAAGATGCCGTCCATCTAGTGGCTGACCTTCTGAAATCCCATGGCATAGATGCAGATGTGCATTCGAAGGGTGAAACCCAACTGGCCCACACCCGGCGCGCTATGGAAAAGCTGCGTCGCAATGCTGATGCATTGGGAGAGCTTCATGAGCCCGGTGACCTGCCAGCGCTGGGGTTGGAGGGCACGTTTCATGGTGGATACTCAAATCCTGTCGGATTCGCGCTGAACCCCAGAAAATACTTGTTCGGCATCGCCCAAGCCGCCCGATCATCCGGTGCCGAGCTGTTCCAGAAAAGTACCGTTCAAAGCATAAGTAAAACGCATACCGGTTTCGATGTTCACACCAATGCTGGTTGGGTCAAAGCGGCGAATGTGCTGATCTGCACAAACGGTTACTCCAGCGAGGATATTCCGAACTGGATGGCCGGACGATACATGCCAGCCCAATCTACGGTTCTGGTCACGCGCCCATTGTCTGAACAGGAACTTCAAGCACAGGGCTGGACTTCGCAGCAGATGTGCTATGATACCCGCCACCTATTGCATTATTTCCGCCTTATGCCCGATCGGAGATTCTTATTCGGGATGCGCGGCGGACTACGTTCTTCACCACGGGCTGAGGCCGCCATTCGGCGCAGGGCCATGATAGATTTCCGGCGGATGTTTCCAGAATGGGCGGCGGTCGATGTCACCCATATGTGGTCCGGTATGGTCTGTCTTTCGCGGAGTTTGACGCCTTATGTCGGCCCTGTAGCGGATCAGCCGGGGCTGTTCGCCGGGTTTGCCTATCACGGCAACGGGGTGGCGATGGGTACCTATTGCGGACGGGCGTTGGCCCGGATGGTTTTGGGACAGCAGGCCAATCTTCCGGAACCAATAACGCGGCATCCCAGGCGATTCCCGCTTGGTCGCTGGCGCCGCGCGTTGCTGCCGCCAGCCTATGCGGCGATGGCGCTTATGGATATGTAACGGCTACAAAGTCGCCAGTTCCAACTCAAACCCCGCTGCATAGTCCGGGGTTCCGTTTTCGACACGCCACAGGCAATAGGCTGCCATCCTCCAAGCATACCAACGTCGCAACGAGTGATAACGGTCTACCGTGGCTGCATGATCATAGGCTGACAGGAACTGATCCTCTTCCTTGGCGCTCAGGGCTGCGCCCCGATAAATATGCTGCATGGCAGGTGACAGAAACAGGGCAAGATCCTCGCATGGGTCCCCCAGCGCTGGGCATTGCCAGTCAATCAGGGTCAACCCCGATGGAGCGACAAGAATATTCCCGGCGACTGGATCACCGTGAATAAGGCATGTCTGATTGGTTGACGGAACCTGTTCGTAGGGCTTCAGGCTTTCAAGCAAATGCCGATCTGGGGATGAGCACCCGTTCAGGATGTTTTGTCCGTGCCGGGCCAGATCCGTGCTGCCGTTGCATCCTTTGGGCGCTGGCACCGACAACGCCAGCGCGTGCAACCTGCGCAACAATTGCGCCACCGCATCTGCCCCCTCGCGCCACGGTGCGCCCGGAGCATGGTCGTAAAATACCCATCGGCCGGATTCGTGCCGCCCGGTTGCGCGTAGGCGCGGGGCAAAACCTGCGGGTTCCAATATCGACAGGCATTGTGCCTCTAGTTCGGCGTCATTGCGAAATAGCGGGTTGCGCAAAGCGGCACGGTAGAGTTTCAAAACCTTTCCGCCGTTTTCCCCAAGTACTTTCCATACATGATTGGTGCGCCCGCCATACAGGGTCTGAAATTGCACGTCCGCTGCAATCAGGCCCCGACGGCGCAGGTCGTCGACAAGATCCAATGGGGGGCAGGTTGGGTCAGTCAGAGGGGTCACCAGTACAGTAAGCGAGTCGCAGGTTGCTCAGGTGTGGCCTGTCCTGCCCAACAGATCAAGTTCCGGTTCGGACCGCTGTCACCGCTCCTGCTGGAACAACCTCGCCACTTTCCAAAGTGAGCAGGACCGTATCCTCCCCAACCTGAGCTTCGACTACCTGATTGAATGCTGCGACCGGCTGGGCCGATAGTAATTCCTCGCTGTCATAGCTCTCCAAAGTGGCTGAGTAACTGCCCGTTGGCAAAGGGCTACCGTCGCTGGCTGTTCCGGCCCAGGAAAACTCGGTCTGCGTCACCGGGACTGAAACCCGTTCCACCTCGGTGCCGGTACTGTTCCGGATCACCATTACGGCGTTATCCGCCGCCGCTGCTGCCTGTGCAGACAGCGCCACCGGCTCTCCGTCAAAATGGAAGGCTCCGGTTGTCTGGACATCCATGCCAACCCAATTGGCAAGCTCCTCCAGCTTTATTCCACCCAGTGATAGCGCCAGTTCTGACAGTAACTCATTGGCCTGCACCTGTTGCTCAACCATCGAGAACTGGGCCAGTTGCGAGGCATATTCCGTGGAATCCATCGGCTCTAGGGGGTCCTGATTTCGCGCTTGCGTGGTCATCAACAGCAAGAACGTGTCGAAATCCGATGCGATGGAAGATGCCTGTGATGGCGCTGTCCCCTGCGATTGGGAATTTGTCTGGGTCGTGGGTTGTGTCGGGGTGATCATGGTCAGAGCCTTATGTCGATCCGGCCATCCGGGCCGAGTTTCGGAATGGACGGGCCAGCCGCCGGGGCAGGCTCGGGCTGTGAGTCCGATAAACCGCGGGGTTCGCCCGTTTCAGAGTCGCCATGCTGCGCGTCGCTCGAAGTGCCCAGATCAAGGGACAGATCACCAAGTCCAAAGTTCTGGAACTCGGTCTCCAGAACCGAAAGGTGGCGGCGCATCATGTCCAGCGTCTCTGGCCGCTCGGCCAAAATCGTCATGTGCAGACCATCCTCGCGGCTGTTCAGGACAATCGAAACACGCCCCAGTTCTTCGGGGTTTAGGGCGACTTCGATGGTGCCGGGCTGTCCACGGGCAGAGACGAGTGTCGCCATTTGGTTGGCCACAGCGCGCGCCGTTTCAGCGCGAGCTGTGGATGTTGTTACTTGGGGTGCAGGTGCCGCATCTCGTGTGGTCGACGTCGATAGGGACTCTCTGACGGACGAGGCTTCTTCGACTACGGAGTCAGTGAGTGCTTCTGTTCGCGTGTCGTTTTGCTCCGACGCCAAAAGTTGCAACTGCACGAGTGTTGACACACGGTCGGTCGTCACGGGGTTTGCGTTATGCACGGGTGGTACGGCAGAGGTATTGCGCATATCTCGTTCTGGTCGAAATACGGGCGAGAGTTCGGGAACCTCACCTGGACGCGAATTTGGAATTGCCGGTCCATTCGGGAAACTTTGGAACGCAGTCGCAGTGTCCGGAGATTTTTGAAGTGGCACCGACCTGACTACAAGGGTCTGAACGGCTGGAAGTTCCGCGCGTTCAGCAGCGCTTTCTGGTGCGTACACAGCTGTGTTGTTCGGGGCATCTGGTTGTACCTCAACGGCCATTTCGATGCCCGTCTGCGTGTTCGGCTGTGGCGGGAATTGGTTTTCGAGTGGCGTTTGCGCGGTTTGCTTCTGAACCGGTTCCGGTAATACAGGGCGTAAATCAGCAAGCGGCTGATCATCCGGCACGTCAGGAGTATCCAGGGTTTCACCTTCCACACCGGCCAATTCCAGTTCTGATTCTGCATCGGGCTGCTGAACCACAAGAATCGTAGTTTCCGACTCAGCCGGTTGCGGGTCGGTTTCCTGGTCCATGATATTTTGAAAAGATACGGAGCTAATGGCGTCATGCGCGCCATGCCGGGCTGCATCAGGTTTCACGGTGTTGCCAGGCGAAGGCATCAAGACTGAAAGAGGATTGGGCATTTTGCTCCGACTCCGATTGTGTGACCGGAAATCTGCCCGCAGGAAGTTACGTTTATTTTAACTGCTTTCCTCTTTGATCGAGAAAGTTCGATGTAAATTTCGGAGAAAGCGATGAAGATTTCTGCGCCCCCTCCTGCCGTACAGGCCCCCACGACCACTGAGAAACTGCAGGCCGCCGCCGTCGATTTGGAGTCGGCGTTTTTGGCAGAAATGCTGAAATCCTCGGGCTTGGGTGAAACAAGCGAATCCTTCGGCGGTGGCGCAGGTGAGGATCAGTTCTCGTCATTTCTGGTGCAGCATCAGGCCCGTGCGCTGGCCGAGTCCGGCGGTGTTGGCCTGTCCGAAATTCTGTTTCAGTCCATGATGGAGAAAACGAATGCCGACCAAACCTGACACCGACTTGTTTAGATCCCTTGAAGAAGTGCTGGATCTCGAACGCTTAGCACTTGTTGACGGTGATCTGGATCGTCTGAACCATATGGTGCCGGAAAAAGAGAAGTTGATTGGCGCCATCAATGAGCTTCAGGTCTTTGAAAGCGCCGAGTTGGTGCGTCTGCAGAAAAAGGTCGAGCGGAACCAGGCCTTGCTGAACAGCGCGGCCGAAGGAATTCGCGCCGTGGCCAGCCGCATGGCCGAATTGCGTCGTGTCCGGCAGGAATTCAGCACTTATGGGGCAGACGGGCAGCGCAGCGGGTTTGCTGTGCGCCGCAATGCAAAGCTGGAAAAGCGGGCATAGCTGCTGGTTTGATTCAAATCCGAATTTTCTGGCTTGGACGTTTTAGCACTCCGTTAGGGATCAAAAGCCAAAGTGGGCGGGCACCTGAAACAGCAGGTGGCGCGAACAAGCCCGACGGCGGATCGCATTGATCAGAAAGACGTCAAAGCCCGCCTGCGGTGCGGGGTAAGCATGGGCGCAAAGGGCCCGAACGGAAAAGGAAGAAAGCTATGTCCAGCATTCTGACAAACAATGGCGCAATGGTGGCGCTGCAAACCCTGAAATCGGTTAACAAGAATCTGGAAATGACCCAGAACGCGATTTCGACCGGTAAGGACGTCGCGACCGCCAAGGACAATTCGGCGGTCTGGGCGATCTCCAAAGTCATGGAATCAGATGTTAAGGGTTTCAACGCGATCAAAGATAGCCTTGCCTTGGGTGAATCGACTGTGGCCGTGGCGCGCAACGCGTCGGAAACAGTGACCGACCTGCTGACTCAGATGAAGGAGAAAATCGTCGCTGCGCAGGAAGACAACGTGGACCGCGGCAAGATCAACGACGATGTGAGCGCTTTGCGTGATCAAATTGAATCGGTTGTTGGTGCGGCTCAGTTCAACGGCCTGAATCTTGTGGATGGTACAGCAGGAACTGCATCTATCCTGTCCTCGCTTGACCGTGACAACACAGGCACTGTGACCTCTTCGTCGATTTCGGTTGCAAGCCAGAACCTGTCCACCGGTGGTTACGCCAGCAAGGCCGTTCTTGCCGGTTCTGACAATACGGCAACAGACAACGATGCAGCTGGTTTCACCATGGACAAGGACAGTGGCACCGGAACGATTGTGATCGACAGTTCGACCGACAACTTTGCCGTGGGCGACAAAATCTCAATCACCGTGGGTGATCGATCTGTCTCCTACACTGTGCAGGATTCTGACCTTGATCCATCTGGTACCTATGACGCGGCGAATACCGACGCCAATGTTGCCATCGGCCTGAAGAATCAAATCGACGCTTTGGGTGTTCAGGGGTTGTCTATCGATTATGATCCAAGCGCAGAGGGAACTCTGTCGTTTGTGACCGGCGCGGGTGTTGATGCCGCAGATCGGGATGTGTCCGTTTCCGCGCAATTTACCAATGCAGGTGCAGGTGGCCTTGGCGCATTGAGCTCGATCGACGTTTCCACCGCTGGTGGGGCATCGGCTGCATTGGGCACTATCGAAACCCTGATCGACACGTCGATTGACGCGGCGGCGGCTTTTGGTTCGGCGCAGGGTCGTATCGAAACGCAGCAGGATTTTGTTTCCAAGCTGACGGACTCGTTCAAGTCCGGCATCGGTTCGATGGTTGACGCCGACATGGAAGAGACCTCGGCCCGTCTGCAGGCCCTGCAAGTGCAGCAGCAGTTGGCCACCCAGTCGCTGTCGATCGCCAATCAGGCACCGCAGTCGATCCTGTCGCTGTTCCGCTAATTCTCGGAACCTGGCCGGGGCGCGAAAACGCGCCCCGGCCCTGACTGCCACAAGACGGCCCATTGGAAGGATTTCAAGTGACACCGCAAACTCTTGCACAACGTGCCTATGCGCAAACCGCCGCCCCGACACGCACGCCGCGCGATACCGAATACGAGGCGATTTCAAAGATCACGCATCGGCTCAAGGCAGCGGCCGCGCGGCGCAAAACCGACTTCGGGGGATTCGTTCAGGCGCTGCACGAAAATCGTCGTTTGTGGACCGTTCTGGCAACTGGCGTATCGGATTCCGACAACGCCCTGCCCAGTGAACTGCGGGCGCGGATCTTTTATCTGGCAGAATTTACCGAGCAGCACAGCAGTCAGGTGTTGGGCAATAAGGCAACCGTGGAGCCTCTGCTTGAGATCAACATGGCGGTTCTTCGGGGTCTGCGGCAGATGGGTGCAACCTGATGGGGGGGCTGGTTCTGAAACTGGCACCGAAAGAGAGGGTGCTGATCAATGGCGTCGTCGTTGAAAATGGGGACCGCCGTGGCCGGTTTTCAATCATGACGCCGGACGCCAATGTCCTCCGTTTGCGCGACGCCATTCACCCGGATGAAGTGAACACGCCCGTGCGGCGGGTGTGCTACGCCGTTCAGCTTGTCTTGTCGGGTGATATGGAGCCAGAGCACGCGCGGCAACAGCTTCTTCGACGAGTCGAAGAGTTGAGCCAAGTCTTCACTGATGCAGACAGCCGCCGGGTCTTGTCCGAAGCCACCGAAGCTTTGCTTGCTGAACATTATTACAAGTGCCTTAAGTCATTGCGAGCTTTGCTGCCGCGCGAAGAACGGTTGATGGCGTATCAGCAATGACATTTCAGCCTGTCATCCCTACAGGCGGCATCGTCGGCTGGCGTTTTTTGCAGCGTACCTATGATGCGCAGTTAGAGAGTTTTTCATCCTCAGCCGTCAATGAAAGAGAGGCAAAGTACTTTCTGGACAATATCGGCAAGGTGCAGACGGCCGAGGATTTGGTCTCAGACCGGCGATTGCTGCAAGTGGCGCTGGGTGCCTTCGGGTTAGAGGGTGACGTCAACAATCGCTATTTCATCCAGAAAATATTGTCAGATGGGACAAGCGCAGATGACGCTCTGTCTAACCGGCTTGCCGACAAGCGTTATCGAGAGTTTTCCCAAGCTTTTGGTCTGGGGCCCGGAGACGTGCGGAAAACGGGTCTGAAATCCAATATGGAAGCGATTGCGCAGGACAATGTAGTGTCCCGGTTTGAAGTCGCAGTGGGTGAGGCGAATGAAACCATGCGGATTTCGCTTTATGCTCAGCACACGTTGTCGGACCTGGCCGCGCAGGATAGCAGCGCGGATACAAAGTGGTTCGACCTGATGGGACAGCCTCCTCTGCGCAGCATGATGGAGACGGCGCTTGGCCTGCCGTCGAGTTTTGCGCAGTTGGACATCGATAAGCAGCTTGAGGTTTTCAAAGACAGGCTGTCCAAAGTAACCGGATCTGATGATCTGGCGCAATTCGCCGACGAGGCAGCGGTGGGCAGGCTGACGGATCAGTATCTTGCCCGCAGTCAGATTGCCCAACTGCAAAGCACCATTTCACCCGCCCAAACCGCGCTGATTCTGCTGGGTGCATAATCGTTCCTACCAGCCCTGCGAAAAAAGGGTATCACGTGTTCAGCACTGTATCCGCCGACGTTCTGAGCGCATAGGATGTTACCGGCTGGGACACGTTGTGCAGCTTGATTTCGCCCAGGGGCAAAGCACTGGCGCAAGCGGGTTGAATGTCGGCTGAGACAACAATCCGATGCCCCACTTTTTTCCCGTATTCCCCCAGGCGGGCGGCGATATTTGCGGCTTGCCCGATGACGGTGAAATCCAATCGCTCGCGCGATCCGACATTGCCGTAGGTGACCCGTCCAAAGGCCACTCCGATGGAGCAATCACAATAGGTGTCGTCGCCGGAAACGCGCAGCTCACCCAGTTTCTCGACAATTTCGATGGCAGAGCGCTGTGCGCTCCCTCGTGCTGCGATCGAATCTTCACCCTCGGGAAAGACGGCCAACACAGCGTCGCCGATGAATTTCAATACCTCGCCACCATTGTCATGCACGATACCTGAAACGGTTTCGAAAAAATCGTTCAACAGGCTGATGTAAGCTGTACGGCCAAGCTTCTCTTCCAAACTGGTTGAATTACGCAAATCGCAAAACATGATGGCGGCGTCGATCTCATCTCCATCGCCGCGTCGGATCTCACCGCCCAGAACGCGCGCGCCAGAGCGTTTGCCCACATATGTTTCCAGCAGTACCTGCGCGTTCTCGCGTTGCATGAAGACCTCATAGAAACGGGCGATGACGGATGAGCATTCGAACACCAGCCCAAGGTTTTCCGTGGTGAACCCGTCCGGGTGGTCACAGGTCAGGGTCAGCACATTGGTCCTGCCATCCGAGAACGGAAGTGGCATGGCAACATAGTCGGTCGCGCCCTTGGCTCGCAAATCCTCCATGATCGGAAAGCTGTTCTGGGGGTTTTCGTCGTTTAGCCGCTGACGTACGCCGCCCAAACCGTTTGAGACATGGCGCAGGGGGCTGTTGATATAGGCGGGATGATCGTGGATTTCATAGGTCGGCACATTGGTCGAAATTTCTGCCTCACCCTTCTCCCAGATATAATGTTTGCCGGCGATCAGCGGATGTAGAGACCAGGTCAGGATACTTAGGCGCTGAATGGCAATGCCATGTTCCAGCATTTTTTCGGCAAGCGCTTTGGTAAAGGCTTCGGGAGTGCCATTTTCGGATGCGCCACGCATCAGCCAATCAATCAAGGGGCCGCTAATGTTTCCGTCATCGGGCTCTCGCAGGGTGTTTTCGCCTAGATCGACATGTGTGTAGGCGCTGGGCATGAAGCCGACACATCCCTGAATAGCGATACTTTCTGGCAGCGCTTCTTCGTAGGCCCAGACGGAATTGGCTAGCCGCTGACCGTCCAGAATAACGTCGTGATAGGTTGCAGTCCCTTTGAATGGACAAAAAGTTTGCAGGTCGGTTTCCTCGCCCAGATCAACGCAGACATCCGCACGCGGGATGTAGAGCGTGGCGGGCAGCCGCGTTTCATACATGACTTTGGCATTGGAGCTTTTGGCCAGCAGAATGTCATCTCGGTAAATCTCGATCTGGCCGGTCAGCGGCTCGACCGAGATTCCATAGCCTTTGGTTTTGGGTGTGGTATGGACGTTCATCATCAGACTCCCTGACGTGAGTCCTTATAGGATGGGCTTTTGGATTGAGTATTCCAAGAGGTTTCATCGCTAATTTATCACGCCGCCCCTTTGGGTGCGTCCGGATCAGACCATCTGAATCACGTTTTTTTCGATCGATAGCATGTAGCCCTTTTTGGCGATGTTCTTGACCAACAACTCGCTAACCATCTGATTGCCCAAAGCATCGCGCAGCCGTTTGATCCGGGTGGCTCCTGCTGCCTCATCGCAATCGGCGGCGTCTTTGCCGGAGATCATCGCCTCGATCTGCACGCCGGACAGAACCTCGTCATCCAGACGGGATTCAGCCAGCACTGACAGGGTTTCCATCGCCGCCGGGGTCAGCTTGAAATCCATGTTGTTGAGGTAGACGGTGTTTTCTTCCCGGCTGATCAGTAGTGAGGTCACCTGAATGCCTGTACGTTCGATCTGTGCCATTCGGCGATTCAACAGCACGAGCATCACCAGGAACACCAGCGCTGTGACCAGCATAGCGCTGGCAAAGACTAGCAGGACAAAAATAACCATTCGGTAACTGGACAGCGTGTCAGCAAAGGCGGTGCCCGATTGCGCCAGAATTTCAAGCAGGCGGATCTCAGTCTGCGAGGTTAGATCGCTTTCGACAAACAAACGCTCGACCCGCGCGTTGAAAGCGTTGGCATCTGGCAGCGTCCAGAACAAAAAAATCGCTGCCGTTACCAGAATCAACACGATCGCCGCTATGCCTGCGCCGACCAGTCTGACACCGGATCGACGGGCTTCAGTAACGGAGATAGAATTTTCCGGCATTGGCCTTCCTTTTATCCAACCCTTCTGGTCCGAATACGGACATGACGTTCAGCAAGGTCCAACCCGACCCTTTCAGGCGCTGGGCGACCTCTTTCTTGGCCTTTCCCTTACCGCAGGAGTTCACCTGCATAACGCCATAATGCAGGCGCAGCGGATTGTCCTGCTTGGCCTTGTAGTCGGCATAACAATCCGCCGCCGACGCAGTGGTTCCAAGCGTTATCAGGGCCAAAACGGCCAGAGAAGAGAGGATCTGTTTCATAGGCCGCATCCTGCGCACGGGTCGGCCTGATATTCAATAACCTAAAGGGTTTCCGGGGCCTGATATCGGATAACACCGGCCCGTTATTGCTTGTCGGAGTGGGCTGCAAACAGTGTCGGGACATCGAGCAAATGGCCCAGCACCGGGCGCATTAGGACTATTGAAGGACAAGCACCATGCACAAGAGATTCATCGCCTTGATCGTGGCGTCTGCGGTTGCCATTACAGGTATCTCGGCTTCGCAGGCGCGGGCGGCTGATGCCGAAGACATTATTGGCGGGTTGGCGGCCATCGCGCTGCTTGGCGTTGCCGTGAAGCATTTTAGCGACGAAAGCAAAAAGAACACCGTGACGCATAACTATAATCACATATATAAGGCGCCTAAGAAACATGTGCGCAAGCAGCCAAAACACAGGCCGCATCACGTGCGCCCGCTGCCAAAGCGTGTTGCACGCTACAACTTGCCACAACGATGCTTGCATACGTTCAAAGGATATTCCCCGAAGCGCCCGCTGCTGGGGACGCAGTGCCTTAACAAGCACTACAAATACAGCGATAGCCTGCCGCAACAGTGCAAGGTCGGGTTCTGGAACGGCAAAAAGGTCAAGCGGGCTTACGAACCTGCCTGCCTGCGCCAGAAAGGATACCGCGTGAGTTACAAGTAACAGATTTCGAGCAGGAGTGGCGCCGCAGAAGCGCCACGCGGGAGAGGGTGGCGCAAGCCGCCCTCTCTTTTTTCTTGCGATGCGAGGCGAAACACGATCTTCCGGGGGTATGACGACACCTGACTTTGAACTTGAAAAGGCGCTGTTGGCGCGCGGTTGCCTGAGGATCGCTGGCGTGGATGAGGTTGGGCGCGGGCCATTGGCCGGGCCTGTGGTCGCAGCCGCTGTTATCCTGAACCCCGACGATATTCCGGACGGGTTGAACGATTCTAAAAAGTTGACGGCAAAACGCCGCGAGGCTCTGGACAGCGCCTTGCGGGAACGGGCCGAAATCGCGGTGGCCGAAGCCTCGGTGGCCGAGATTGACGAGATCAACATTCTGCGGGCCTCTCACCTGGCGATGGCGCGGGCGATAGCGGCGTTGGATCCGGCCCCCGATTTTTTGCTGATAGATGGCAATATGATACCTCGCGGGCTGAAAATCCCGTCACAGGCAGTGGTCAAGGGCGATGCCCGTTCCGTCTCAATCGCGGCCGCTTCGATCATCGCCAAAAACTGGCGCGATCAACTGATGGTGGATTTGGCGCAACAGCATCCCGGCTATGGCTGGGAGACAAACGCCGGTTATCCGTCGAAACAACACCGCGAAGCGCTGCAAAATCTTGGTGTAACCCCACACCATAGACGTTCGTTCAAGCCAGTACACAATATCTTGTATCAAGAGTAAATTGTAAGTTGCTGATTCAAAAAAGAAATTGACGCCGAATCGTCTTTGACTCATCCTTGTCTCAACCAAATGAGCGCAAAAGCGCCGTGGATACTTGAGGCAGTAAAATGACAACAACCACCAAAAAGGGCGCAAAAGCGCTCCCTTTAAACACGATTCTATCCGGGGACTGCATCGATGTGATGAACAGTCTGCCCGAGGCGTCGGTGGACCTTATCTTTGCAGATCCGCCCTATAACCTGCAGCTGAAAGGCCAGTTGCATCGCCCCGATAACAGCCAGGTAGATGCGGTCGACGATCACTGGGATCAGTTTTCCAGCTTTGGTGCTTATGACCAGTTCACACGCGACTGGTTGAAAGCCGCGCATCGCCTGTTGAAGCCAAATGGCGCGATCTGGGTGATTGGTTCCTATCACAATATCTTCCGTGTGGGCTCGGCTCTGCAGGACGCGGGATATTGGATTTTGAACGATGTTGTGTGGCGCAAATCCAACCCGATGCCGAATTTCCGCGGTAAACGCTTCACCAATGCTCATGAGACGATGATCTGGGCGTCGAAACGCGAAGGTGCGAAATACACATTCAACTACGAAGCGCTGAAAGCCCTGAATGAAGGCGTGCAGATGCGTAGCGACTGGGTGCTGCCGATCTGCACCGGGCATGAGCGCCTGAAAGACGAAAACGGCGACAAGGCGCATCCGACGCAGAAACCAGAATCGCTGTTGCACCGCGTGCTGATCGGTTCGACCAATCCGGGCGATGTTATTTTGGACCCGTTCTTTGGCACCGGGACAACAGGCGCCGTTGCCAAGATGCTGGGGCGTGAGTTCATCGGCATCGAGCGCGAGGAAAACTATCGCAAAGTGGCCGAAAAGCGCATCGCCAAGGTTCGCAAGTTCGACCGCGAGGCGCTGGAAGTCAGCGCCAGCAAACGTGCCGAACCGCGTGTGCCTTTTGGCCAGTTGGTGGAACGCGGCATGCTTCGTCCGGGTGAGGAGCTGTACTCCATGAACCAGCGTCACAAAGCCAAGGTCCGCGCCGATGGCACGCTGGTCGGCGACAACGTTAAAGGCTCGATCCATCAGGTGGGCGCGCACCTGGAAAACGCGCCGTCCTGCAACGGCTGGACATACTGGTGCTTTAAACGTGATGGCAAGACGGTGCCGATCGACGTGCTGCGCCAGCAGATCCGGGCCGAGATGAACTGATTTCACGAACACCGCCGGTGCCTGTGGCCTGACACTAGGCACTACGCCTTGCCCCGCCGACCTCGGCGGGGTCTTTTGTTTTGAGGATGTCTGGTCTCGAAGTCTGCCTTCTGTATTCTGCGGTGCAGTGAAGGAGCCTTAGCGATGACGGATACTACAGCCAGCCCATCCCGCCTTGACCGGCTCTCGGTGACACGTCCGGACAATTTCGATCTGGACAACAAATACACCGAGGCCGCGCTGGAGCGGCACAAACGTGAAGGGCTGGAGCTTGCTGTCCGCGCCCGGTGGATCGCTATGGGACTGACTGCGGTTCTGCTGGTTTTCCTCAACCCGCAATGGGAAGTGCTTTGGTATCACTTCATCCTGCTGCTGATCTGCGCGAACGGCTGGTTTATTCGGCGAGCAGGCCGGGTGGGGCAATCACGAGCCGAGTTGCTGCTGATTTTTGTGGATCTGCTGATCATGACATTGGGCATGATCGTTCCCAACCCGTTCAGCGATGATGTACGGCCGCTGGCAATGCAGTATCGGTTCGACAATTTCCAGTACTTCTTCATCATTCTGGCAGCCGGCACGCTGGCCTATTCATGGCGCACGGTTATTGCGATCGGGTCCTGGACGGCGGGCGTCTGGACTGCGGGATGGATCATTGCTTGGTGGGTTGCGACACCGATGCCCGGTTTGAGCGAACGTGTGGCCGAGGCGTTGGTTGGATACCCGGATGTAGGTGAATGGCTGAACCCAAACAGCTTTATGCCTGAGCTGCGCATTCAGCAGGTCATTGTGTTCATGATGGTTGCTGTGACGCTTGGCATTTCAATGCGCCGACTCAATCGGTTGTTGATGATGAATGCAGGTTTGGAGAGGGAGCGAGCAAACCTGTCACGATATTTTTCACCCAACGTGGTGGACGAACTGAGCCAGAATGACGAGCCGCTAAAGCAGGTGCGCAAAGAGAACATCGCGGTTCTGTTCATCGATATCGTGGGGTTCACCAAATATGCCGCCGGGCGCGATACTTATGAGGTGATCGAAGTTCTGCGCGGGTTCCACGCCCGGATGGAGGCCGAGGTCTTCCGTCATCACGGCACATTGGACAAGTATCTTGGGGATGGGTTGATGGCGACTTTTGGTACGCCGGTTCCCACGCCGCTGGACGCCAGCAATGCGGTGGCTTGTGCCCGTGCAATGGTGGATGTGATCAAGCGATGGAACGTTGAGCGTCGACGGGCGGGCGAGCCTGAGATCAACATTGGGGTCGGGGTGCATTTTGGTTCGGTGGTTTTAGGCGACATAGGTGCCAACCGCCTGGAATTCGCGGTGATCGGGGATGCAGTGAACGTGGCCGCCAAGCTTGAGGCGATGACCCGTGAGCTTCAAGCGCGTGTGGTCATAAGCGAAGCAGTTCGGGCGCAGCTAGGGGTGGAGGGAAACAGCAATTCCGAGTTAATGGTTGGGTTCGAGAAACACGAAAACCGTGCCATCCGTGGGGTAGAGACCCTTATGGATGTGTGGGTGATGAGGGGGTGACGGCTCGCGCCGATGTGGCCTGCATCAAGGATGCCCGTCATATCGTTGGGCAGGGCAGCGCGCTGTTGTCAGGCCCTTGGGTTGGGGTTCAGGGACTTGTTGTAAGGCGTCCAGTCTGCGACTTCGGGGTAGTATGTGCGGCGCCATGCGCGGACACGGGGGTTCATGACGCGTCGCCAGAGTGGAGGGATCATGGCAGCGACCGTCATAACCGGATAGCCGTAGGGCAGTTGCGGGGCGGTGTCTTCAGAGTGATGTTGTAGTAGCGGAAAGCGTCGGTTGGGTTTGTAGTGGTGGTCAGAGTGGCGCTGCAGGTTAATCAGCAGCCAGTTTGATGCTTTTTGCGATGCATTCCACGAATGGCGTGGTTTGACATGTTCATACTTCCCCTCGCCCAGGTATTTGCGGGTCAGGCCGTAATGTTCAACGTAATTGACCAGTTCGAGCTGCCAGATGGCGACACCGGCCTGCAGCAGAAACAAGGCGAGGCCCGAGAAGCCTCCGACCAGGAATGCCAGCGCCAGCATGACGCCTTGCAGCGCCCAGTAGCGCCAGAATGGGTTGGCGGGATCGGTCCAGGGCCGATTCTTGCGGGCCAGCTTGTCCCGCTCGGCGCTAAAAGCAGAGATCAGGCATTGTTTCAGTACGCGCGGGTAGAACCGGTGAAAGCCCTCGTTATAGCGCGCGGTGACCGGGTCGCGCGGGGTGCCGACATAACGGTGGTGGACCAGCAGATGTTCGGACCGGAAATGCGAATACAGCACCATGGCCAGCAGGATATCGCCCAGCCAGCGTTCGAACCGGCCTTTCTGGTGCATCAATTCATGGCTGTAGTTGATCCCGATCGTGCCCGAGATCACCCCCATGCCAAAGAACAACCCGATCTTGGACAGTGTCGACAGGTGGTCAGCATGTGTGGCGTACCAGATCAACCCATATAGGGTTAAAAACTGCACCGGCACCCAAGTATTGGTCAGCAGGATGTACCAGCGCAGTACAGAATCATCGGCGTTTGGATCCGCGTTGCCAAGCTCTTGCCCGGTTAACTGGTCCAGAACGGCAAATGCCCACCAGGTCGATAGCGGGACCAGCAGCACCCACCAGCCACCTTCAAAAGCGGTGAACCAGATCAGCGGGATCAGCAGGAACGAAACCCAGAAAGGAAGGGCCGATTGCCAGCGAGACAAGGTAGCAGTTGCGATCATTCTGGGGCTCCGAGCAGCTGCGGCAAGATTAGTCCTAGTCCGATAGTGTGCACAATGGGTTACCGGGGGTTACCGGTTGCGCCAAAGGTCATGGGCCTTGCGCATCACGGTGGGCAAGTCGCTGGGGCGGAAGACGTGTTTTTCCATCACTATAAGGTCTTCGGGCGCGTAGGCAGGGGGCAAGGTAGCTGTCCAAATGCGCAAGATCAGGTGGAAATGGGTAAAAGTGTGGCGCACTTCACCTGCCATTACCTGCCAGTCAGCCGCAAACGGAGGGGCTTCGATCGGAGCATCGGACCAGTCCGAACCGGGCCATCCAAGCATACCCCCCAGAAGCCCTTTGTCAGGGCGGCGTTCCAGCAGGAGAGCACCGTCATCGCTTTGGGCGATGTAGACATGGCCAAAGCGCGTGGGTTTGGGTTTTTTCGGTGTCTTGCGTGGCAAATCATTCTGGGTTCCGGCTGCACGTGCCAGACAGGGTTCGCGGAGGGGGCAGATGCCGCAGGCCGGAGATTTCGGAGTGCAGATCGTGGCGCCCAGATCCATTACTGCCTGCGCATAATCTCCGGGTCGGATGTCGGGTGTTAGCGCGGCGGCTTTCTCTTTCAACAGCGGTTTTGAACCGGGCAGGGGATCGTGGATGTCGTAGAGTCGCGCCATAACCCGTTCGACATTGCCGTCCAACACCGTTTCGGGTTGGTCGAAGGCGATCGCCGAGATTGCGGCTGCGGTATAGGGGCCGATGCCGGGCAGCTTCAGCAGGGTGTCGTAGGTGTCGGGGAAGGTGCCTCTGTGATCTTCGCTTACCACCCGGGCGCATTTCAGCAGGTTGCGGGCGCGGGCGTAATACCCCAGACCGGCCCATTCACCCATGACCTGATCATCTGGGGCGGCGGCCAGCGCATCGACGTTAGGCCAGCGGGCGGTGAACCGCAGGAAATAATCGCGGACAGCAGTAACAGTGGTTTGCTGCAGCATCACCTCGGACAACCACACACGATAAGGGTCAGGTAACACGCCAGCCGCCCGATCCGATGGGCCAACCCGCCAAGGCATCTGACGCGCGTGGCGGTCATACCAGCCAAGCAGGGCAGCGCTCAGGTCTTGTTGAATGGTGTCACGCAACTTTTATGTATCTCCCTGTCGGGTTTCGCTGGCGTCCGGTGCCACGCCCTTTACAATAGCGGCGCAGGAGTTGGAAACCAGATGCAGCGCAGACGTTCTTCGACCCGCGGGTTCAAACGCACCGCGACATTGCTGAACGGCCAGATCAGGCGCGCCGGTGAAAGCCGGGGCTTTGCCGTATCGCGCCTTTTGACCCATTGGGCCGAGATCGTGGGCCAGGACATGGCAACCATCGCAAGGCCGGTAAACGTGGGTTATGGCAAAGGCGGGATCGGCGCGACGTTGACTGTTTTGACTACCGGCCCGCAGGCTCTGATGCTGGAGATGCAGAAAGAGCAGCTGCGCAGCAAGGTGAACGCGGTTTATGGCTATAACGCCATCAGCCGGGTGCGCATCACCCAGACCGCTCCGACAGGATTTGCCGAGGGGCAGGCCAGTTTCGACCACAAACCGAAATCGGCGAAACCCAAGATTGACCCAGAGATTGAGGCCGAGGCAGACAGAACCGCACGCGACGTTCACGATGGTGAACTGCGCGCGGCTCTTGAACGTCTGGGGAGAAACGTTTTATCCAAGCAGAAACGCTGAGAAAGGGCTGAGAAATGAGCCGTATTGCAACTGGAATCTGCGCGGCTGTCGCCATAGCCGCAGGCGGCTATTGGCTGTCGCTGTCGAATTCCTCTCCGACATATCCGTTGATCAGCAGCGCCGAGGCGCAAGAAGCCGATCTGGACACTTCGACCATTGTTGAGATGGTGCAGGGGGCCGAGGATGCGCCTGTCGAGATCATCGAATATGCGTCTTACACCTGCCCACATTGCGCGAATTTCCACACCGGCGCCTATAAGCAGCTGAAGAAAGACTTCATTGACACCGGTAAGGTGAAATTCATCTATCGCGAGGTGTATTTCGACCGCTACGGCCTGTGGGCTTCGATGGTTGCGCGGTGTGGTGGACCCGAGAAGTTCTTTGGCATTTCCGACCTGATCTATGAGGGCCAGTCCGAATGGACCAAGGCCGGTGGTCCGGCTGAGATCGTGGATGAACTGCGCAAGATCGGCCGTCTGGCAGGCATCGACAATGACCAGCTCGAAGCCTGTCTGCAGGACGGCACCCGCGCTCAGACGCTGGTGGCCTGGTATCAGGAAAACGCTGAACGTGACGGTGTTCAGTCGACCCCGTCTTTCATCGTGAACGGTAAGAAGGTCGACAACCAGTCTTATGGCGATTTCAAGAAGCTGATCGAAGACGAGTTGGGCAGCTAACTGCCTTTGCGACCGGCCTGTTCCGGGCCGGTCGCCTGTTAGGGCGACGGGGCAATCTCTAGCAGCATCTGCCGAACTTCGTCAGCGTTTTCCACTTTCAGACGTACGGGCAGAGTGACGACTTTGCTGCGAAACGCGGACGGCAGACGCACCGCGTCTTTTTCCGTGGTTACCATCTGAGCCCCCAGCAGGCGGGCCTCGTTTTCCAACCGAGTCATCAACGCCGGGGTCAGCGGCTGGTGATCGTCCAGTGCTTCGGCTCGTAACAGGGTCGCGCCTTGCTGGCGTAGGGTGGCAAAGAATTTTTCGGGGTGGCCGATACCTGCAAAGGCCAGAACGGGCGTATCGCGCCAGTCCATGCCGGTTTGCAGCGGTTCAACAGCGCCTCTGGCGTGTGGTGTAATCAGTTTTTGGCCCCAACGGTCCGCGAACTGGGTTTGTGCCTCTGCATCACCCAAAGACAGCACCAGATCAGCGCGCTTCAGCCCAACGTCAACGGGTTCACGCAACGGACCGGCTGGCAGGCACAGTCCATTTCCGAATCCGCGTGCCGCATCTACCACGATGACCGAGAAATCCTTTGCGACCGAGGGGTTTTGAAACCCGTCATCCAGCAAAATTACCGTTGCCCCGGCTTCGGACGCTGCGCGCGCACCGGCGGCGCGGTCCTTGGCAACCCAAACCTCGGCAAAGGCGGCGAGCAAGAGCGGCTCGTCCCCGACCTGCGCGGCCGTGTGTTTGCTGGGATCAACCCGTACCGGTCCTTCCAACGAGCCGCCATGGCCACGAGTAACCACATGCGTTTCGTGCCAAGCGTCGCGCAACTGTTCGATCATCCAGATGACGGTCGGTGTTTTACCTGTACCACCCGCATTCAGGTTACCGATGCAGATTACCGGGACGCCCGGCTTGACACCTGTACCTGATGCAACCCGTCGCGCCGTCGCGGCTGCATAAACACGCCCCAGTGGTGCCAGCAGGCGTGCCCGCAGATCCAGTTGATCAGGAGCGGTGTTCCAAAAATCAGGTGCTCGCATCAATCCGCACTCCGTTGGTCCAAGCAGTCCTGCACCATGTCAATTAGTTGATCTGCCTGTGGCGCGCCCTCGGACACGATTTCCCACCCGGCCAGAGCCATATTCGCGGCCCGGTCCGGGGATAGCAGTTCAACAACAGCGTCGCCCAGTTCAGTTGCACTTCTAACTGTACGCGCGGCCCCGGCTTGGTCCAACTGATCGAAAATTTGCTGATGCTGATGCACATACGGGCCGTGGATCAAAGCCGAGCCCAGAGCCACGGCAGCCAGCGGATCATGACCCCCTGCGCCGCGTTCCAGCGAGCTGCCTATGAATGTAACCGGCGACACCCGATGCCACAGGCCCAGATCTTCTGGCGTAGATGTCAAAACGACCTGCGTCGTGTCTTCGATCCGCCCAACATCATCCCAACTGGTGCAGCGCAGGTCCATCGCTTCCAGCCGCTGGTGCAAGGGTTCGGCTTCGGCCATGTCGGCTACATGCAGTACCAGCGTCAACCGCGGCAGCATCCGCAAAGCCTGACGATGGGCGCTAAGGACCGAGATAAACTCTTTGTCCAGCACATACGCTGCCAACCACACCGGGCGTCCTGCCAAAGCGTGGTTGGTTTCGATCAGTTCATCCTCGGGCCAGGGCCTTGGATTTGCGCTGACCTGCAAGGGCGGCGCTTCAGCAACCTTTCCTGAAGTAACACCAAGGCGGCGGACTGTTCGGACAGTTAAGGATGTTGTTGCCAAAATCGACTTAAAACAGTCGAAGGTAACGCGGGTGATATCCGGTAGCCACTTGGCCCCGCGCGCGACGTTGATGTCGATCTCGGCTTCGATCAGAATCAGTGGGATGCCGCGTTCTTCGGCCCGGGTGATCACGTTGGGCATCAGCCCACCACCGACCCACAGGCCAATTTCAGGATGCCAGTAATCCAGAAACGCACGGGCTGCGCCGCTTTGTTCTTGGGGTAGATTGATCAGGGGATAGTCTACCTGCTCCCAACGCTGCAGATCTGCCCCCGGAGGGGCTGTCAGCAGTACGTTCAGCGTGGGGTGAGCCTGCTGCAGCCTGAGGCAGAAATCGACCACTGCGCGCTGGCGGTTCTGTGCGTTGATATGAACCCATATCAGTTCGCCTTCGGGGCGCGGGATTTGCGGTTGATTGGCCGAGCCCGACACGCCCCAGGACAGAACCCGATACGCGGCCATGCTGAGGGAACGCGGTTTGCTCATGGGCGAATACCGGCACTGTTCGGGTCAAGTTTCGCGTGCAATGCATGATGTATGAATGCCCCCGCCGCGATTACTCCATTCAGGCGCGGATGCGGGTTGTTAAAGCGCAATGGATCACCCAGCCGGTTCGAGCATCTGCCGCCCGCTTCGCGGATGATCAGATCACCTGCGGCGATATCCCATTCCCAGCTGGGGCGCAGTGTCAGCATCCCGTCAAATCGTCCCTGTCCCACGAGGGCCATACGATAGGCCAGAGAAGGGCGATAGACCCGTCTAAATTCGGGCGCTTGGTTTTGCTGCCAATGGTGCGGGTTCAAATTAGGTTTTGCGGCCAATATCTCGGCTGATCCCAAATCAAGGGGATCGGATACCTGAATTGCGGTACCGTTCAGCGTTGCGCCTTGTCCTTTCGCAGCTGCGTAAAGCAGATCGCGCAGCGGCAGGTAAATCACAGCGGCTGTGACTTCGCCTTGCTCGGCGATGGCCAGAGAATGCGCCCATGTCCGAGAACCTTCGGCAAAGCTGCGCGTGCCGTCGATCGGGTCGATGATGAATACCCGGTCCCGTGTCAGGCGGTCATCGGAATCCTCGGTTTCCTCGCTTAGCCAGCCATAGCTCGGGCGGGCAGCTGGCAGGCGTTGCTCCAGCATTTCGTTGACGGCCAGATCGGCTTCGGTCACGGGGCCCGCGCCGTCGGGTTTATCCCAGCGCTGCGCCGTTTCACCCGAATAGCGGGTGGCGATCTTTCCGGCCTCGAGTGCGGCGTCGATCAAAAGGTGCAGGTCAGCTGCCGGCAAGTGTCATTCCTTCGATCAGCACCGACGGGACCACTCGCGACAAGTAAAGGCGCGCGTCGTTGGCAGGGATGATCCGCTTCAGCATATCACGCAGGTTACCCGCGACGGTACATTCGTTGACCGGGCGGGTTATTTCCCCGTTTTCGACCCAGAAGCCCGAGGCCCCGCGCGAGTAATCGCCGGTATTGGGGTTTATGGTCGAGCCAATCATCGACGTCACCAGTAACCCGGTACCCATGTCGCGCAGCAGGTCGTCACGGCTTTGATCACCCTGTGTAAGGCTCAGGTTCCAGTTGCTGGGCGACGGTGGCCCTGATACGCCGCGCGCCGCGTTACCGGTCGAACTCATGCCCAGCTTGCGCGCGTTTGACAGGTCCAGTGTCCAGCCCGTCAGAATGCCGTTTTCGACAATCGCGCGGCGCTGTGTGGCCAGTCCTTCGGCATCAAATGGGCGCGAACCCGCAATGCGGGGTCGATGCGGGTCTTCGATCAGCGACAAGTGTTCCGGCAGCACCTGCTCGCCCAGACAGTCCTTCAGCCAGGATGCTCCGCGCGCAATCGCGGCGCCGTTGCTGGCCGCCAAAAGATGACCGATCAACGAGGATGAGATGCGTTCGTCAAAGAGCACTGGAAACGTTCC
Source organism: Ruegeria sp. BB7 (assembly GCF_056539365.1). NCBI lineage: Bacteria > Pseudomonadati > Pseudomonadota > Alphaproteobacteria > Rhodobacterales > Roseobacteraceae > Ruegeria > Ruegeria sp. BB7. Next base: position 56,077 of record NZ_JBQFUV010000011.1, read on the forward strand.
CGTAGCCGGCTTTTTTGCGCCAACCAGTGCCACAGCGCGTTCGCCAGCGGTACGGCCGATCTCTTCGGGGTTGCGCAGATCGCTTTGGAAGGTGCGGCTGTCGCCGTCATAGTCACGTTCCATGCCCGTGCCTTCGCCCGAGATCGCCACGCAGGATATCGAGCGGCTGCTGCGGGCATAGCCGCCGGAAAAGCCGTTGGTCGCTGACAGATGTACCCGGTGAGTACCGTAAGCTGCCGCCGCGTCAGACACTTGCGAAACGCCCCGAACCGCCAGTGCAGCAGCCTCGGCGGCCAGCGCGTCCTTTAACAAATCCTCTGCCGCAGGTTCCGGGGATGGGTCGAACAGCTCCAGTGCAGGCAGATCCCAGTCCTTGGTCAATTGATCCGCGTCGGCTAGGCCGGTGAAGGGATCCTCGGGTGCTTCGCGGGCCATTGCAACGGCGCGTTCGGCCATCGCCGTCAGGGTTTCCGGGCGGCTGTCCGAACTGGATACGATGGCCTGCCGTTTTCCCAAAAATACCCGCAGGCCAAGGTCTGTGCCCTCGGATCGCTCGGCATGTTCCAGCGCCGCCCCACGCACTTCGACCGAAACCGAAGAGCCGTCGATGACAATAGCGTCCGCCGCGTCGGCCCCTGACTTGCGGGCCGCGTCCAGCAGGGATTGGCTGATTTCTTCAGGTGTACGGGTCATGCGGCCTCCGGTTGTATTGCAATTGACCTAACCTTGGGCCGCCCACCCCGCAAGACCTCAGGGCAGATAGATCAAACGTCAGGCCCTGTAATTTTGGCAATTTTCATGCCGCATGGGCAAAAGGTTTTTAAACTTCCATAGTCTGAGAGCTAGACCCGCAGACCTGAAGCGGGCCGCGGGCGAAGCTCTGGTTTATATGAACTTCGCCCGGTCCTCATCACTTGATGCGCTGACCATTGGCCAGAATTTGTCCGTCCTCGGTAAACTCGATTTTTGAGTTCAGCGTGTCGGGCTCTTCGCCGGGGACCGCCATCATGCCCATCATCATGCGCGCGCCGATGGCTTGATTCTCTTGCACCAGGCCCATGCTGATCAGAGTGTCGATCAATGCATTGGCACCCACCAGCTGCAGGTTCGCAACGCCTGCTGGAGTCGGCAGGCTGCCAAGCTCGGTTGCGCCTGAGTTATCGAAGGTGAAATCGCCGTCACCGGTCAGCTTGGCACCCACCAGCGATACCAGAAGTTCGTTGATTTTCAGCGAGTGCAGCTCTCCCGGAGCTTCGCCCGACGTCTCCAGCGCCTCGACAGAAGCCGGGTCGAAGAAATCCGTTAGAATCTTGGCGGTGCCGGTGGTGTCCAGCGCGATGGTTGCAGGGTCACGCGGCAGGGCGCCCGCGGGGTCAAAGATGCTCCAAAGAACGTCTGACATGGTGAAGTTCGTCAGATTGATCGCAAAGCCAAAGGGCTGGACTTCTTCGGACTGTTGTACGGGGAATTCGAATTTCAGCCCGGCATTGGCCATGGCAATCTCAATCGGGAAGGGTAGGTCAGCCGTAGTCACTGCCAGTTTCGCGTCGTTTTGCTCAATGTCATAGGCCAGGCGCTGTTCGTCGATGCTGACGCCGAACCGTCCGCCTTCGGATTCACTGCCCATCGAGAACGCCTGCCCTTCGCTAGATCCCGCAATCGCAGTTTGGCCAGAGGCATAGGTGAACAGGCCCGAGAATGAGAAGCCACCTTTGAAGAACGTTTGCGGATCGGTGCTGTCGAAATCCGCCGGGATCACGCTGGTGCCTTCGAATGCCAGTTGGTTCAGTTTTCCGTTGATCTTGCCGTCATCCGCCCCCTCGGGATCGTTGAATGCCAGATCATAGGTCAGCCCGGCGGCGGTCATGTCCTGATCGATCGAGCGGGTCTCGCCGATTTTCATCCGCGAGCTGCCTGTCAGGTCAGTCATCGCCAGATCCATGGCCATAATGTCATCCGGCACGGTCTCGTTGTCGACCTGTAGCCCGCCCAGTTTCATGCCAAGCGTGGGCGCGGAATAGTTATAGATCATGTCGTCGGGGTCGCCCGAGACAATCATCTCCAACCCGGAATGGTAGTATTCGATGTCGACAGAGAACGCCTCGCCCTCGGCCTCGCCGGACAGAGCCATCGGGAAACTTTCGGGCAGGTCGATGCTGACAGTCCCGTCACCGTTTTCTGTCAGGGTCATTTGCGGCATGGTCATCGTGAACGACCCGTCCGTGTCCGGCACGGATGCGACCGCAGTCATGTCGGTGATTGTCGTCACATTGCCCGAAGTGGCCTGGTTTGCCGAAATCGTGTAGCCCATCTGAGACAAATAGGACTGCCAGTCGTCCCAGACCTGCTGTGCGGTGACATCTGCAAACGCACCTTGTGTGATAATGGCGTAGGCCAGAACTGCGCCACTGCTGCGGCGAAGGAAAACGGACATTATAGAACCCTTCTTGATCAATTTTGCCGCATCGTCGTGCCTGCAGCGGCGGGCGTCAAGGGGCAAGGGCTGGACGCTTTCCCCGTTTGCGCGGTAGAGATTTACACAATCTCAAAACAACGGAGGTACACGGTCCGTATGCAGGGAAAAACCGTACTGATAACAGGGGCCAGCCGTGGCATCGGAGCCGAGGCGGGGCGCGTATTTGCCGCAGCCGGGGCAAATGTCGCGCTGGTGGCCCGCAACCGTGATCAGATTGAGGCTCTGGCGGATGCGCTGGGCGGCAATGCCATCGCGCTGCAATGCGACGTCAGCGATTTCGCGCAGGTGGAACAGGCAGTTGCAGATTGTGTTGACCGCTTTGGTGGGCTGGATGTTCTGATCGGCAACGCAGGCGTCATTGATCCGATCTTTCACTTGTCGAACGCGGACGTCACGGCTTGGGGCGCGGCGATAGACATCAACCTCAAGGGCGTGTTCTACGGCATGCGTGCGGCGCTGCCCGTCATGCGCGCTGCGGGCGGGGGCACGGTGATCACGGTGTCGTCGGGCGCGGCATCCAACCCGATTGAGGCATGGAGCCATTATTGCGCGTCAAAGGCAGGCGCAAAGATGCTGACCGAATGCCTGCATCTTGAGGAATCCATTCACGGCATCCGCGCCATGGGCTTGTCACCGGGTACCGTGGCCACGGACATGCAGCGCGTCATCAAGGACAGCGGCATCAATGCCGTCAGCCAGCTGGATTGGAGGGATCATATCCCCGCCGACTGGCCTGCGCGCGCGCTGCTGTGGATGTGCAGCGCTGACGCAGATGAGTTTTTGGGTACAGAAATATCGTTGCGGCGCGATGATATCCGCCAAAGGGTTGGTTTGACGTGATCGAATTTACCAAGGCAGATGGGTTATGGACGGTCACGCTTAACAACCCGCAAAAGGCAAATGCGCTGACTGGGGCGATGCTGACCGAACTCTGCGAGATTGCCGAAGCGGCAACCGAGGCGAGGGCCTTGATCCTGACCGGCGCTGGCAAGGTGTTCAGCGCCGGTGCCGATCTGGACGAGGCGCGGGCCGGACTTGCAACCTCGGACCTGTGGGAGCGGTTGTCGGGCGCTGTCGCCGCTCTGCCGTGCCTGACAGTTGCCGCTCTGAACGGAACGCTTGCGGGAGGGGCCAACGGAATGGTTCTGGCCTGTGACATTCGCATTGCAGTGCCGCAGGCCAAGATCTTTTACCCTGTCATGAAGCTGGGTTTTCTGCCGCAACCGTCTGACCCGGTGCGCATGGCCGCCCTGATCGGACCGTCGCGCACCAAGATGATTCTTATGGCCGGGCAAAAGATCACCGCTCAAGAAGCATATGGTTTTGGCCTGGTCGACCGCGTGGTTGAGCCCGACCAACTGATGCAGACGGCGCATGAGCTTGTAGCTGACAGCTTGGCTGCCGATCCCCAAATTGCTGCCGGAATTGCAAGGATGTGCCGATGAGATTGTCGGCCGTGCTATTGCGGGTCGCTGACCCAGAAAGATTGGCGGCATTTTATGCGGATATTCTGGACATGACCCTGCATGTGCAGGGCCCGAACCGCCGCCTTGGTTATGAGGGGCAGGATGCCGACCTGCTGCTGATGCCGGGTGGAGGCGGATACACGCATGACGGCGGGCAACGATACTGGAAAATCGGGATCACCATACCAGATGTTGATCTTGCTGCGGCGTATCTGCGCCGGAAGGGGGTCGATGTTTCGACTCCTAAACAGTTTCTCGACATCGGTTATATGTGTCATCTGAAAGACCCCGCAGGTTTCGTGATCGAGCTGCTGCAACGTGATTTTCAGGGAAACCGGCCCGAAAATGCTGCCGATCCTGCTATGCCTTTCGCTGGGGCCTGTATTGGCCAGATCACGTTACGTACAGGTGACATTGCTGCCGAGGATGCCTTCTGGCGTGCACAAGGAATGCGGCTGTTATCGGTGCAGGATGTAGCCCAATACGGATTCGACCTGCATTTCTATGCATTCACCGATGATAAGCCGCCGAATGCAGATCTCTGGTCGGTTGAAAACCGCGAATGGTTGTGGAAGCGTCCCTATACCACTTTGGAATTCCAACATCTTGCGGGGGCTCAGTTTGCTCCGGCACCGGATTATCAGGGATTGGAGATTCAGGGACTGACAGAGTCGCTCCGCGACGCTTTTGGCGATCCGCTCCGGCCGGGGTGATCATCGGCTCCGTCGCTTGCCCGGCACTTTCGAACGGAAGCCGGGTGGGCGTTTGCTCACCCAGGTCAGGAATTTCTCCAGCCGTGGATGGGCGCGCAATGTCTCGACCGTGTTGAACTCACGGGCCAGTTCGGCCTCGGACAGAGTGGCGTGCACCTCTTTGTGGCAGATGATGTGCAACAATACCGTGGGGCCGCCCTTGCCTCCTTTGAGTTTTGGGATCAGATGGTGCAGGCTGCCGCCGCCATCCGGGATGGGGCGGTCACATAGCGGGCAGATCGGGTCGCTGTTTGGCATGACATTCACAAATTTGCGCCGGATGGTGCGAAAGGCAAGAGGACGGAAATGGCGCAGGCAGTGGTAATCGGGGCCGGACCCGCAGGGCTGATGGCGGCCGAGGAACTGGCTGCTGAAGGTCATGATGTCCTGGTGGCTGAGGCCAAGCCGTCAGTTGCGCGCAAGTTTCTAATGGCGGGCAAATCGGGTCTGAACCTGACCAAGGATGAACCGCTTGAGACATTGATGCTTGCCTATGGCGAGGCGTCTGACTGGCTGCGTCCGATGATTTCCGAATTTGACGCTGACGGGGTGCAGGGCTGGGCGCGGGAGTTGGGGCAAGAGCTGTTTACCGGATCGACTGGTCGAGTTTTCCCAACCGTAATGAAAGCCTCGCCGCTGGTACGGGCCTGGTTGGGGCGGCTCGAGACGGCGAAGGTGCAAATCAAAACCCGCTGGCGCTGGCTGGGGTGGGACTGTGGGGCTCTGTTGTTTGATACGCCGGATGGGAAGTGTCCGTTGACACCTGATGTGACCGTTTTGGCGCTGGGCGGAGCCAGTTGGGCGCGATTGGGGTCAGATGGCAAATGGGCGGGCACTTTGCAACAGAATGGCGTTGCGCTTGCCCCTTTTGCCCCGGCGAATTCGGCATTGTCCGTTGATTGGAGCCTCCACATGCAGCCGCATTTCGGTGCGGCGTTGAAATCTGTGCGCTGGATGGCTGGAGACACAGACAGCCGGGGCGAGGCCACGATATCAGCAACCGGGCTTGAGGGTGGTGGGCTGTACTCTCTGACCCCGGCCCTGCGTGCGGGGGCGCCGCTTTATGTTGATCTGGTACCCGACCTTGACCAAGCGGCGCTGCAATTCCGGTTGACCGCTAAGAAATCCAAAACCACGTTGTCCCAATGGTTGAAAAAATCCCTTCGCCTGCCGCCTCAGAAAGTTGCGTTGTTTCATGAGATGGTCAAAAGCAGCGCATTGCCACAAAATCAGTGGACCGGCGCGCTCAAGAACCTGCCGATCCGCCACGCGGGTCTGCGCCCGATGGACGAGGCCATTTCCACGGCGGGCGGGGTCAAACGTGTTGCGCTGACTGAGGGGCTGATGCTGACAGCGATGCCAGGCGTTTTCTGTGCCGGAGAGATGCTGGATTGGGAGGCTCCGACCGGTGGCTACCTGTTAACCGCTTGTCTGGCGACGGGGCGATGGGCTGGGCGATCAGCCGTAGATTGGTTGCGCGACGGTTAACGTGACCGGGCCAGCATCGCCAGACGTATCATTGCACGTTCGACCAAAGCCATCGCGGGTGCGGTCTGCCCGGCTGACCGCAAGGACAAGTCCGTATCGGTGAGAACGGTCAAAGCCGTTTGCAGCTTTGGTGCGCCCCAGCCCTGCGCCTGCCGCAGAATCCGATCGCGCCTTTTTCCGTAGACCGGTGGCCGTAGCTTGCCGATCCCTTGCGCAGCCCCGCCGGGATCTGACGCGCAGGCGTACAGCGTCCGGAAATGTCGTGTCGCACCGATGCAAAGGCTGACCGCATTGGTACCCTGCGATTGCAATCGCCGGATCAACGGGCCGATCTCTCCGGCGCGGCCTTCGGCGACGACATTCAGAACATCATCCAACGCGGCCTCGGTTGAGCGAGGGGCGCAGGCTTCAATATCCTCTATAGAAAGCTCTGAGCTGTCTCCGCGTTTATAAAGGGAAATTTTTTCAATGGTTTGCTTGAGGTCTCCGGGGCTGATTCCCATGGCGAGTTCGGTAATCGCCGACATCGAGTCGCGCGGGATGTTCTGCACCCCGGCTTCAGACAGAAGCCGCTCGATCTCACCACGTGATGGCGGATCGTCATAGATGCCAACTGCGTAGGCCGATGGGTGGGCTTCGAAGGCTTTGCGGACTTTTGAGCTGGGTTTCAGTTGTCCGGCAGTGATGATGATCTGCGCATCGCCCGGGGCCCATTCCTCGAATGCGGCAATGATAGCTGGTGCGGCGACATCTGTTGTATCTTCGACAAAAACAGCACGTGGTCCTGGAAAGAAGCCAACCGCCTTGATTGCATCCAGCAACAGGGCGGGATCGCTGCGCAGATCGGCTCCGGGGATACGGGTCAGCCGCATTTCCTCTTCGGCATTGGCCCCCAAAAGTGCGGCAAGAACCTGTTGGCGTTTCAGCGCCACGCGCATCGTATCTGCACCGTAGATCAGCAGCCCGACCTTGTCGGCGTCTGGACGGGCGAAATACCCTTCAGCCTCGCGCGGGCTGAGCTTCATGTGCCAAGACCCGGCGCGGCGTACAGCTCGCTTATGATCTGATCCGACAGAATCACCATCAGCCGTTGCTTGGCATCCCGTTCATCTGCCAGTGTCGAAACCGTTGATCCGGCAGCGGAATATCCAACAAAATTCTCGACCGAGCCCGAGGCGACGATCTGTCCGGTTTCGTTAGATTTGAGCGTATAGTTTGCCTTGCCATCAATGGAATAGCGGTTGGTTTCGTTTGTCGTCGTGATGGCTGCGGCGCGTGTAACGGTCGAAACACCCACATCCAACGCGTAGGCACCACCCGAGCTTGCGCTGCGTCCCAGCCGTTGTTCAAGGTTCTGGACCAGCTGATAGCTGTCGGTGGTGTTTGGAGCCGACACCTGGACCTGGCCGTTCAATGCCGCGCCCGACCCTCCGGGCGCGTAAACAGGTTCAAAACTGCAGGCGGCCAGCGCCAGCGGCATAAACAACAGGGTTCTGCGATCAAACAACGACATTCACGATCCGGCCCGGGACAACAATCACCTTCTTCGGCGCATTGCCATCCAGCGCCTTTTGCACAGCTTCGGTGCTGAGCGCGATATTTTCAACCTCTGCTTTGTCCATATCCTTTGGCACGCTGATTTCCGCGCGGCGCTTGCCGTTGATCTGGATCGGCAGAGTGACTGTGTCGTCGATCAGCATCGCCTCATCCGCAACGGGCCACGGCGCGGTGGCAACCAGACCTTCACCGCCCAGCAACTGCCACAGCTCCTCGGACAGGTGTGGAGTCATGGGCGACATCAGTTGTGCCAGCGTCTTGGCGGCTTTGTGCTTGGCAGCAGCGCCCGCCTTGGATTTCGCGAGTGTGTTGGTGAAGGCATAGAGCTTGGCGATCGAGGCGTTGAAGCCAAAGGATTCGACGCCGCCTGTTACGTCATGGATGGCTTTGTGCATCTCACGCAACAAGGTTTCGTCTTCGGAATTGACGGGATTGTCCGATTCGGCAATTTCCGACGCGATCCGATGAACGCGGCTGAGGTGCTTGTAGGCGGCCTCGGCCCCGGATGCTGTCCATTCCACATCTCGTTCAGGCGGTGAATCAGACAGTACGAACCAGCGCGCGGTATCGGCGCCAAAGGCCGAGATGATGCTGACCGGGTCGACCACGTTCTTCTTGGATTTCGACATCTTGGCCGAGGGGATGATCTCAACCTCGGTTCCGTCAGCCAGTTTGCCGTCGGTCACATCCTCTGGCAGGTGATAGACAGGGCGACCGTTGGCGTCGCGAGTCTGGTAGATCTCATGCGTGACCATGCCCTGCGTGAACAGCGCGTCAAAAGGCTCGATGGCCTTTTTCGGCAGGTGGCCGGTGATCTGCATCGCCCGTGCAAAGAAGCGGGAATAGAGCAGGTGCAGAATTGCGTGCTCGATGCCGCCGATATACTGGTCGACATTCATCCAGTATTCGGCCTCAGCCAGATCGGTCGGCGTTTTGGCGCGAGGGGCGGTGAAACGGGCGAAATACCAGGACGAATCGACGAACGTGTCCATCGTGTCGGTTTCACGCTTGGCAGGCGCGCCGCAGTTCGGGCAGGAACAATCACGCCAGGTCGGGTGGCGGTCCAGCGGGTTGCCCGGTTTGTCGAATGTGACATCGTCGGGCAGACGGACCGGCAGGTTCTCTTTCTTCTCGGGCACCACGCCGCAGCTGTCGCAATGGACAACGGGAATCGGGCAACCCCAATAGCGTTGGCGTGACAGGCCCCAGTCACGCAGGCGGTATTTGGTAACACCTTCGCCCCAACCGGCCTTTTCGGCGAAATCGACCGTGGCATTGATCGCCTCGTCGCCCGTCGCCTCGGTCAGGCCTGCGAAATGCTTCACCCAGCGGACTTTCTCGGTCTTTGGCGGAACATATGCGATCTTGTCGACCGGCGTGTCATCGTCCAGTGCAAAGAAGGTGTCTACAACAGGCAGGCCGTATTTGCGGCAGAAATCCAAGTCGCGTTGGTCATGCGCCGGGCAAGCAAAGATCGCACCGGTGCCATAGTCCATCAGGATGAAGTTCGCGATCCAGACCGGCAGTTCCCAGTTCGGGTCCAGTGGGTGTTTGACCCGGATGCCGGTGTCATAGCCCAGCTTCTCGGCGGTTTCGATGGCCTCTTCGGTGGTGCCGCCCTTGCGGCATTCGGCAACAAACTCAGCGACTTCGGGGCTTTCGGCCTCAAGCTGCTTGGCAATCGGGTGGTCGGGCGAAATGCCCACGAAAGACGCGCCCAGCAGCGTATCGGGGCGAGTCGTATAGACGGTGATCGGCTCTGCGTTATCCGTGCGCTCGAACGAGAATTGCAGGCCGCGCGACTTGCCGATCCAGTTCTCCTGCATCAGGCGCACCTTGGCAGGCCAGTTTTCCAGAGTATCCAGCGCGTCGAGCAGTTCCTCGGAATAGTCCGAGATCTTGAAGAACCATTGCGTCAGTTCGCGACGTTCCACCAGCGCGCCCGAGCGCCAGCCGCGGCCGTTTTCAACCTGTTCGTTGGCCAGAACGGTCATATCGACCGGATCCCAGTTCACCACGGCGTTCTTGCGGTAGACCAGCCCAGCCTCAAGCATATCCAGGAACAGTGCCTGTTGCTGGCCGTAATATTCCGGGTCACAGGTGGCGAACTCACGCGACCAGTCGATCGATAAGCCCAGCGGTTTCATCTGCCCGCGCATGTCGGCGATGTTGCCATAGGTCCAATCCTTGGGGTGGCCGCCAATGGCCATTGCGGCGTTTTCTGCGGGCATCCCGAAGGCATCCCAGCCCATTGGGTGCAGCACGTTATGCCCGGTCGCCAGCTTGTGTCGCGCGATCACGTCGCCCATCGTGTAGTTGCGCACATGTCCCATGTGGATTCGGCCAGACGGGTAGGGAAACATCTCAAGCACGTAATACTTTGGCTTGTCCGCGGTGCGGTCGGCAGTGAAAATTCCGGCCTTGTCCCAGGCCTCTTGCCATTTTGCTTCGATTTCATTGGCCGAGTAGCGAGACATCGTGCGGTCCTTCGTGAATGAAAACGCCGGGTAGGAACCCGGCGTGGTATTAGTGTGATTTTCGGCGAGTTGCTAGAGCTTGTTGTCCGCAATGCGCAACTGACGGGCGCGCGACAGAATTGCATCCTCGACCGCGCGTGTGGTGGCTGCGTTGACCGGAGCACCGCCGCTGGTCTGCAGAGAGACCGATAAAGACCGCGCTGCCAGGGCCGGATCGCTGATATGTACCGTCGCGCGATACTGCCGTCCGCCGCCCGGGGGCGTTCCATATCCCGTCACAATCACACCGGTGAACGGATCAACCTCTTGAATAGGGAGGAAGTTCAGAACATCCAGCGACGCGGTCCACAGATAGCGGTTCACACTCGTGATCTGTTCGGCATCCGCGCCGGAGAACAAATCCCAAATTGTCGAGCGGTTCGGATCGTCTAATTCCTGGTCGTCAGAATCGCCGCCGGTAGCGAGAGAATTCGGATTCGGCGCGGCACCCCGATTCTGTCCGCAGGCCGACACGGCCGCAGTTATTATGATCAAACCGAAAATCGTCAGCAGGCGCATTATCGACGGGTCCTGTTCACTTTGGTCTACGTTGTCAGGACTACTCCTAGACAAGGACCAGTTTAGCAACAACCCTCTTATTGTCACATAAGGGTGGGTGCGGGGTTGGTGAGGTCACGAAAACAGACTGTGGCATCCTTGCACCAATTTGTGGCCAATGCGCCCAATTCAATGACGCCAAGCTTGCGTGTTGGGGGCAAAAAGAGCGAAACGGTTCCCGTGCTGAGACACGTGCTTGACATGTGTCGAGTAGAAAAACTTTTTGAAACCGAGGGAAACAAGATGAAAAAAGTTCTCTTCGCATCGACCGCTCTTATCGCAACCGCAGGTGTTGCAGCGGCCGACTCCGGCGTTAACTTCAGCGGTTATGGCCGTTTTGGTATTGGCTACCAAGAAGACCGTGGCGTTGGAACCGCCACTCTTCCGCAGGGTACCTTCACCACCACCACCTCCACCTTCACATTCGTTACTCCTGGTGGTGTCACGACCACGACCACGACCACGAACACCAACGCTTTTGTCCAGACTGGCACCGTTGCAGCTGGCACCACCGATTCTGACGTATCCGATACCATCCTGGTTTCGCGCTTCCGTCTGAGCATCGACGGTTTCGCTGAAACCGATGGCGGCGTCCGCTTTGAAGCCCGTGTTCGTCTGCAAGCTGACGAAGACTCGTCCACAGGTGAAGCCAACGAAGCTGGCCTGAACGGCGCACGCTTCTCGGTCATCTACGGTGGTCTGCGTGTTGACGCCGGCAACGTTGCCGGTTCGTTCGACAACCTTGCCAACTACTACGGCAACGAAGTTGGTCTGGAACTGTTCGCAGGTCAGTACTCGGGCGTTGACTACAGCTTCCTGTCGTACACCTCGACCGGTGCGGGTTCGAACGCTGTGTTCTTCCAGTACGCAGTTGGTGACTTCGCATTTGGTGCATCGTACGACACCAATGACCTCGCGGACGCTGACCGTTGGGACATCAGCGGTACCTACACCTTCAACAACATCACCGCAGCTCTGGCCTATGGTCAAACTGACGCAGACGCTGGTTCTGACCCAAGCCTGACCGTTCTGACCCTGGGTGGCGAATGGGGCGACTTCGGTGGTACTCTGTTTGTTGCGGACGACGCGACCGAAGATGATGCAACTGATGGCACCGCATGGGGTCTGTCGGCTTCCTACAACCTGGGCGCAGCAACTACCCTGCTGTTCACCTACGGCGACGGTAACGCTGATGAAGACCTGCAGCAGGTTGCAGTTGGTGCCATCTACGACCTGGGCGGCGGTGCATCGCTGCGCGGTGGTATCGGTGTCAACGACTGTGACGTTTGCGACTCGCAGACGGTTGCTGACTTCGGTGCACAGTTCAACTTCTAAGTTGATCTGAAACCGCAAGGTTTTAGGGCAGGTCTTCGGGCCTGCCCTTTTCTTTTACGCCGACATGGTGTTTTTCTGCGCGGAAAGCAGATTGAGGATTCCTATGTCGCTGCAAGACATCACCGCCCGCATCGTCAAAGCCGAAACCGCCGCTGGGCGGGATGCAGGGTCTGTTAAACTGATCGCCGTTTCCAAGGTGCAGCCGAATGAGCGTGTTCTGGCCGTTCTGGATCAGGGGCACCGGTGCTTTGGGGAAAACCGCGTTCAGGAGGCTTCTGGCAAATGGCCGGGCTTTATGGAGCAAATCTCGGACATAGACCTTCATCTGATCGGTCCGCTGCAAACCAACAAGGCCCGGCAGGCGATCGAGCTGTTCAGTACCATCCACTCGGTTGATCGGCCCAAACTGGCCAAAACGCTGGCGCGGCTGGCACAGGAGGTTGGCAACTGCCCGGATCTGTTCATTCAGGTCAACACCGGGGAAGAAGAGCAGAAGGCCGGTATCCTGCCCGCTGATGCTGATGCCTTCATCGCAGAGTGCCGGAACCTAGACCTGCCAATTCAGGGTCTCATGTGTATCCCGCCGGTCGAGGAAGAGCCATCACTGCATTTTGCTCTGCTCGCCAAAATTGCAGAGCGCAACGGTCTGACCGGCCTTTCCATGGGCATGAGCAGCGACTTCGAACAAGCCATCGCGCTAGGGGCAACCCATGTGCGCGTGGGTTCGGCCATATTTGGTGAGCGGGTCAAGCCTGCGGAATAATAAGACGCGTACCCAAAAATACCCTTTCGGCGATCCATCGCAGGTGATCGCGGCGGAAGGCGATGCAGCCTTCGGTCGGGTACCCGGGCCGCCGCCACTGGTGGATGAATATTGCTGAGCCGCAGCCGGGTACTGCATTGGGCCAGTTCCAATCGGTTATTAGCACCAGATCATACAGAGGATCAGCGCGGCGCAGTTTTTCGTGGCTGAACCCGTAAGGCGCGCTGACAAGGGTGTTATAGTGGCTGTCCCGGCCATCATCCGACCACAGATCGCGTGGACCGATGGGAATAGCCCACTCGGTTGGTTTTAAGATTCGGTCCGGTCGATACAGCATCCCAACGATATGATGTACCCCGGTCGGAGTGGCCCCATCCCCTTCGCGCTTGGTGCTGCTCAGCCCACCTTTACCGATCGTGCAGGGAAACACCCGCCCGGCAAATCGCACTCCGCCTGGGGTCAACACCAGATCGTCAGGGGTCACAGCAGATGCCCTGACTTGGCCGCCTTGGTGGCCAGATACCCGCGGTTATGGGCCGTTTCACCGACTTTCAACGGCACCCGTTCGGTCACGGCGATGCCGGTCTTTTCCATCATTGCAATTTTTGCCGGGTTGTTGGTCAGCAACCTTACCGAGCTGAAACCAAGGGATTTCAGAATGTCAGATCCCAACCGGAAATCGCGCTCATCATCCTCGAACCCCAGACGATGATTGGCTTCGACCGTGTCAAAGCCCTGATCCTGCAGGAAATAGGCCCGCATCTTGTTTGCAAGCCCGATGCCTCGGCCCTCCTGATTGAGGTAGAGCAGCACACCGGCTCCTTCGGACCCCATCTGCGCCAGCGCGCCGCGCAGTTGAGGGCCACAGTCGCATTTCAAGCTGCCCATCAGGTCGCCGGTGAAGCAGGCGGAATGTAGACGCGCTAGAACCGGTTTGTCCCGGTCCGGGCGGCCAATTTCCACGGCATAGTGTTCCTCGCCACCATCTTCGGGGCGAAAGACGTGCAGGCGCCCAGCTTCGGAAACCTCCATGGGCAGGCGCGCGGCAACCACCGCGTGCAGCTCGCTTCGGTCGGCCAGATGCGGTGCGGCGCGTGTGTGGTCAATGCATGTCAGGCCGTGCTGAGCAGCAAAGGTACGCCCGCCCTCGATGGGTACGACTACCGCTGCAGGCAGCAGGCGCGCGGATTTGGTAAGCGCGATTGCAATGCGGTGCAGGTTGGCATTGCCCTGACGTTCAGTCATCAGGGGGCCTTTCATCGGCGCGTTCAGGTCGTCCGAGGGGTCGGCCACAGCCTGAACCCAGGCAATATCGGTATCCGCAGGAATAATGACGCGAGCAAGATCACCGTCATAGGCCCGCGCCTTTAGCGTTTCGGCCCGGCGCACGGTGACGGCGACGACCGGCTCGCCCCCAACGCCGCGTAAGTCTGCAAGCCGCTGGGCGCTCAGCGTTTCGGTCGCAACAGCCAGCACACTGAAACCGCTGTCATCGGTCAGAGCGACGGGAACCCCCATACGCAGGTCTGCGCGGGCGCGCGCCAGCAATTCTGATATATCCGGGATCAGACTCATCTATGTTACCCTGTAACGTTCTGGCTTTCCTCTAGCCTGATACGACAGAAATGTGAAACATTTCCTCCGCGTCAGACACGAGGGCGTGAGACTGTTGCAGTAAACCTTGTTGATTGCATCTTTCGCGCGCAAGTGGTGGAAAAGGCTTAGGAGGACCGCACATGGCTCAGCTCAAGAAAATCCTGCTGGTGGATGACGATGAAGACCTGCGCGAGGCGCTCAGTGAGCAACTTGTGATGACCGAGGATTTCGATGTGTTCGAAGCCCATGATGGCCAATCCGCGATGGAACGGGCGCGTGAGGCGATCTACGATCTGGTCATTCTGGACGTGGGCCTGCCCGACACCGATGGGCGCGAGCTGTGTCGCCTGATGCGCAAGCAAGGCGTTAAAAGCCCGATTCTGATGCTGACCGGTCATGATAGTGACGCAGACACGATTCTGGGTCTGGATGCCGGTGCCAACGATTATGTCTCGAAGCCTTTCAAATTCCCGGTTCTTCTGGCCCGCATTCGCGCGCAGCTGCGCCAGCATGAACAATCCGAAGATGCTGTTTTTGTGCTTGGCCCGTATACCTTCAAACCCGCGATGAAGATGCTGATCACCGAAGAAGATCGAAAAATCCGGCTGACCGAGAAAGAGACCAACATCCTAAAGTTCCTGTACCGTTCGACCGACGGCGTGGTTGCCCGCGATGTTCTGCTGCATGAGGTCTGGGGTTATAACGCGGGCGTCACCACCCACACGTTGGAAACCCATATCTACCGCCTGCGTCAGAAGATTGAGCCCGATCCGTCGAATGCGCGCCTTTTGGTCACAGAATCTGGCGGATATCGTTTGGTCTCTTAACTTGCTGTGGATTGACGTGGATCAAAGTGATACTCTGGATGTGTAATTAGGTTACTTTCAACCCGCGCATGTCCGGGTCATGACATGCACCTCCCTGTTGGACTGCCGGGCCTTTGGCCCGGCTTTTTTTGTGGGGTGTTGGGATAGAGGTCGGCTCAGAGCCCAATGTCGCGGTTGAATTTTTCAAGTAGCAATAGCACGGACGGCTCGCCACTGTGACTTCACGCGATACTTAGCTCGAAATAATCGTGGGCGTCGTGGGGATTGGTTTCCCACGGCTTGACCATTTTGAAGCCAAGCCTTTCATACAGCCGCCTGGCAGGAACCTGACGTTTGCCCGTCATTAGCCTGATGGTGTGATACCCTTGCTCTTTAGCCAGCCCAATGGCGCGTTTGCACAGGGCCCGAGCGAGCCCGCTGCTTCGGCATTCACTTGTGACGAACATCGACTTTAATTCGCAATAGTCACGATCCATTCGGCAAATTGCGACGGTTCCGACAGGCCTGTCGCTCTGGTAGGCAATAAGAATGTCACCACGCGGTGGTCGGTACTCGGTCGGGATTTTTGGTAAACCATCGAAAAACCACGAGCCTTGGTAATACTCTTCAATGCGCTGAGTATCATCACTGTTAATGGACCTGACTGCTTCGTACAAACCTCGCATGAGGCTTGCGGCGTCGTCGGTTTCTTTCTGCGATCGGACTTCAAGAATTTTCATAAGCCAAACCTCCAATTAGTCTTCCGATTGGTCCAAGCGTAGCATAGTCGCGTGCTACTGCCGCAGCAGGGATTGGAGGCCGCTTTGTCCGCTTAACTGCCTTTCGACAATCTTTTTCCGTGGCACCCCTTCCCCCTCCACGCTAACCTCCGCCCAACCGCGACAGAGGAATCCCCCATGCCCTTTACCCTTGCCACCTGGAACATCAACTCGGTCCGCTTGCGCGAGCCTATCGTGCTGAAATTGCTGCAAGAGGAAGCCCCTGATGTGTTGTGTTTGCAGGAGTGTAAGTCTCCGGTCGAAAAGATCCCGACCGAAGGGTTCGCCGAGTTGGGGTATACCCACATGGTCGCGCGCGGTCAGAAAGGTTACAACGGCGTTGCCATCCTTTCACGGCTGCCGATGGAAGAGGTGGGAGATAAGGATTTTGCCGATCTCGGCCATGCCCGTCACATCGCCGGACGGTTGGAGAATGGTGTGACCATCCACAATTTTTATGTCCCTGCGGGCGGTGACATCCCGGATCGCGAAAAGAATGAGAAATTCGGGCAAAAGCTCGACTATCTCGCTGACATGCGTGACTGGTTCCATGCGGAAAGGCCGGAAAAATCCATTCTGGTCGGCGATCTGAACATCGCCCCGCGTGAGGATGACGTCTGGTCGCATAAACAACTGCTCAAGGTCGTCTCACACACACCGATCGAGGTTGAGGCGCTGGCTGAAACGCAGGATGCGGGGGGCTGGGTCGATATCACCCGGCAGGACATTCCCGAAGGGCAGCTGTTTAGCTGGTGGTCTTACCGCGCACGCGATTGGGATGCGGCAGACAAGGGGCGGCGGCTGGATCACGTCTGGTCCACGCCCGATATCTCGAACGCGGGTCATTCCAGCCGGATCTTGCGCGACGCGCGCGGATGGGAAAAGCCCAGCGATCACGCACCCGTTTTTGCCAGTTTCGACCTGTGATTTCGTAACTCTACCCTTGGTTTCCGCAGCAAGCGGTTGCATATAGGGCACAAGTTCGAACCGGAGAGTGAAAATCATGGACCTTCTGAACGCGACAGCCGGCCCCGAGGCCACCGACCTGATCAAGGACGGGTCCGAGGCGACCTTTATGGCCGACGTGGTCGAGGCGTCTCAGGAAACGCCTATCATCGTGGATTTCTGGGCGCCCTGGTGCGGTCCGTGCAAGACCCTCATACCTCTGTTGGAAGAGGCCGTGAACGCCGCCAAGGGCGCGGTGAAGATGGTCAAGATCAACGTGGATGAGGCGCAGATGATCGCCTCGCAAATGCGTGTTCAATCAGTGCCGACCGTTTATGCCTTTTTCAAAGGTCAGCCCGTGGATGGATTTCAGGGCGCGCTGCCGGGGTCCGAAATTAAGGCCTTTATCGACCGTGTGATCGAAGCCGCGGGCGGCGAAAGCCCCGGTGGTCAACTGGATGATGCCGTAGAAGCCGCCGAAGAGATGCTGGCCGATGGGGCCGCTGTGGATGCGGCCCAAACCTTTGCCGCCATTCTTGGCGAAGACCCGAACCACGCCGGTGCCTATGGCGGTCTGGTTCGTGCCCATATCGCTTCGGGTGATTTGGAGCAGGCCGAGGCGATCCTGAATGGCGCTCCCGCTGAGATCTCTACATCCGCCGAAGTGGAAGCCGCGCATGCGCAGTTGGAATTGGCCAAGCAGGCCGCAGACGCGGGTCCAGTGGCCGAACTGAGCGCAGCGGTAGAGGTCGAACCCGACAACCATCAGGCCCGTTTCGATCTGGCGCAGGCCCTGCATGCAAATGGTGAGGTTGAAGAGGCCGTGGCGCAACTGTTGGAGCTGTTCCGCCGGGACCGTGAGTGGAATGACGGGGCCGCCAAGACCCAGCTGTTCACCATTTTCGATGCGCTCAAACCCAATGACCCGATTGTTCTGAACGGGCGGCGCAAACTTAGCTCGATGATATTTGCCTAATTCGGGATCAGAGCTACACTCGGGTACATGATGCATCCCGCTGACCTGCCTGAAACGGTATCCGTCTTTCCATTGCCCGGGGCGCTGTTGCTGCCCCGTTCACGCCTGCCGCTGCATATTTTTGAGCCGCGTTACCTCCAGATGCTGGATGACGCTTTGAAAACGCAAGAGCGGCTTATTGGTATGGTACAACCTAACCCATGCCAGAGCGACGACAGCAAACTGCACCAGATCGGGTGCGCTGGACGCGTGACGCAATTCTCCGAGACTGAAGATGGCCGCTACCTGATCACTCTGACGGGTATTTCGCGTTTTCGCGTCCGGTCTGAACTGGATGCCTTTACACCTTATCGACGCTGTTCCGTATCTTGGGATGGATTTGACCGCGATCTTGGCAAGGTCGAGAAGGACGATGCGTTCAACCGTCCAAAATTTCTGGGTCTGCTCGAAAGGTTTTTTGCTTCGCGTCAGCTTTCAACCGACTGGGATACCTTGAAAGACGCCGATGATGAGTTACTGGTGAACTCATTGTCCATGTTGCTGGATTTCGAGCCCGAAGAGAAGCAGGCACTGCTAGAAGCCCCCAGCCTGCGTACCCGACGTGAGACATTGGTGACGCTGATAGAATTCGCCATGCGTGGCGGAACGAATGAGGAAAAACTACAATGACCGACCCCGAGCACCCGTTCGATCGCCGTATGCTTGAGGCACTGATCTGCCCGCAGAGTCATACCACTCTGCATTATGACGCCGAAAAGCAAGAGCTGGTGTCAAAGTCGGCTGGCCTGGCCTTTCCGATCCGGAACGGCATTCCAGTGATGTTGATAGATGAGGCGCGCGTGCTCGATTAAATCGGGCGGCCTTGCAGCAGTTTGGGTAGGTCTCCGGTCAATCCGGCAGCTTCGCGTACGAAGCCACGGCGCAGGCCAGGCATTGATCCGACGATCCCCATCCCGATATCGCGCCCGATCCGCAGCAACGGGTTGTCGTTGGAAAACAGCTTGTTGAACGCATCGGTCGCCATTGCCAGCGAGGCGGTGTCGAAACGACGCCACTCCTGATAGCGCTCCAGTACCAGAACCGAACCAATATCTTCACCCCGCCGTCCGGCCAATGTGAGTACTTCGGCCAGAGCCCCGACATCACGCAGGCCAGCGTTCAGGCCCTGTCCGGCGATGGGGTGCATGCCGTGCGCGGCGTCTCCGACCAACGCCATGCGCTCTCCAATAAAAGAGTTGGCGATGGTCAGATTCAGGGGATAGGTAAAGCGGTCGCCCTGCAGGCGAATTTCGCCCAGAAAGTCGCCGAACCGGGGACGCAGAGCCTGCAGATAGTCCGCCTCGGGTAGGGAATTGATGTGCTTTGCCGTTTCAGTCTGCTCACTCCAGACGATCGAGCTGCGATTCCCGGTCAGGGGCAGGATCGCAAGGGGGCCGGGTGGCATGAAGAACTGATGTGCAATGCCGTGATGGGGCAAGTCGTGTTCGATGGCGCAGACCAGTGCGGTCTGGCCGTAATCCCAACCGGTGCGCTTGATGCCTGCACGCGTTGCGGTGCCGCTGCGGCGACCATCGCAACCGACCAGCAGGCTACCTGTCACGGTTTTCCCGTCGTTCAACGTCAGCGTTACACCATTTGCTGTGACATCCTGAGCGATGACGGTTTTGCCGTTGATCTGGGTGATGCGCTTATCTTCGGCCATCGCGTCCATAAAGGCGCGGCGTAGATGACGGTCTTCGACCATGTAACCCATCGGGCCTTCTTCGATCTCGGCATGGTCGAAATGCATGAAAAACGGTGATGGCCCCGTGCCCGCATGGCCATCGGTGACTTTGATCTCAAGCATCGGCTGGGCATGGTCCGCCACCCTTTCCCAGACCCCAATTGCATCCAGAAGGCGTTGCGAGGCCAGCGCCAAAGCATAGGCGCGGCCGTCAAATGCGGCGTTCTTGCGGACCTTTTCAGCCAGAGCGTCGATCACGGTGACGGAATGCCCCGTTTGCGCCAGCGCCAATGCCAAGGCCGGGCCATTCAGGCCGCCGCCCACAATCAGGATATCGGAGTTCTGTTCCATGCTGTGCAATATGCGCGCCCATTCGGGATTGTCCATGTGCAGTCCTGTCGCTACCGTCCCTTGCAACAGAATTTTTCAAGGGGGCAGGGATGCAGGACTGGCTGACCATGACGGCGTGTGATTTGGGTCGGGGCATCGGCATGGGCCGGATCGACCCGGTTGAACTGACCGAGGCCTATCTGTCCGCCATCGATGCCCATCCTCACCGTGACCGGATCTATGCTCGCGTGACTCATGACCGCGCGCGGGCTGAAGCCCAGGCAGCGCAATCGCGCGCCAAGCTGGGGCAGCGTCTGTCATTGTTGGATGGCGTGCCAATCAGTTGGAAAGACTTGTTCGACACGGCCGGGATTGCCACCGAGGCCGGATCGGCGTTGTTGACGGGCCGGGTGCCAGACACCGACGCAGTCGTCGTGCGCAATGCCACTGCGATGGGAGCTGTGTGTCTGGGTAAAACCCATATGAGCGAATTGGCCTTTTCGGGCCTTGGATTGAATCCGACCACCGGAACCCCGCCCTGTGTCGATGATGAAGATGCGGTTTCCGGTGGCTCCTCTTCTGGCGCGGCGGCGTCGGTCGCGTGGGGTTTGGCCGCAGGTGGAATGGGGTCAGACACCGGTGGATCAGTGCGTATCCCTGCGGCCTGGAACAATCTTGTGGGGCTGAAAACCACTGCCGGACGGGTCAGTCTTGAGGGGGTCGTACCTTTGTGCCTGCGCTTTGACACCGCTGGCCCGTTGGCCCGTTCGGTTGAGGATGCGGCGCATTTGCTGGCCATGCTTGAGGGCAGCAACCCGGCTGATCTGCGCGGGACCAGCCTGAAAGGCCGTCGTTTTGCCGATCTGCAAAACGTGGCCAAAGACGACCTGCGCGATGCGCCTCGCAAAGCTTATGACGACGCTGTGGAGCGGTTGCGCGATGCAGGGGCGGAAATCGTGCCGCTTGAGGTGCCCGAATTAAACGAGGCGATGGGGCTTTCCGGTCTTCTCTATACTACCGAAGCTTATGGCCTGTGGCGCGATGTGATCGAGGCCAACCCGGATGCGATGTATCCTGAGATTCTTGAGCGCTTTCGCACCGGTAAAAACGTGTCCGGTGCCGATTATGTTGCGGCCTGGTCCAAGTTGAAAGCATGTCGGGCCGCCTGGGATGCGGCCGCCGCCGGGTTTGATGCCGTTCTGGCACCCTCTGCGCCCATTCTACCGCCGAAACTGGAGCGGTTGATGAGCGATCATGACTACTATGTCACTGAAAACCTGTTGGCGCTGCGCAATACGCGAATTGGCAACCTGATGGGGCTGGCGGCGCTGACATTGCCCACAGGGACCCAAGGCTGTGGGCTGATGATGATGGGGTATCCGGGTTCGGAAGAGGCGCTTTTGCGGTTTGGTTCAGCGGCCGAGGCGGTATTGGCCTGAATGCCACAATCCCCTGATTCGCCACCTCTTTGTCTGGACGAAACGGGGAGCGATCTGTAATCTGCCAAAAAAGCGGGGCGTTAATGATCCCGATATTGAGGCAGTAGTTATGAATTTCCCCGAGCGGTTTTCGAACCTACCGGAATACGCATTCCCGCGTCTGCGCACCCTGTTGGATCATCACCAGCCGGGTGGAGATGTGATTCACATGACCATCGGCGCGCCTATGCATGATTTCCCGTCGTGGGTGACGGATGTGATCATGGAAAACGCCGCAGGGTTTCAAGGTTATCCGCCGAATGAAGGTTCGCCCGAACTGCGCAGCGCGATCACTGACTGGATCAGTCGCCGCTATGGCGTAACGATGGACCCTGAGACCAACGTGATGGCTCTGAATGGCACTCGTGAAGGGTTGTATAATGCTGCCATGGCCCTGTGCCCCGAGCAGAAGAACGGTCAGAGACCGGTCGTCCTGTGTCCGAACCCGTTTTATCAGGTCTATATGGTCGCCTCGATCTCGGTTGGGGCTGAGCCGATCTTTGTGCCTGCAATTGCTGCAACGGGCCATCTGCCCGATTACGCGGGTCTGACCGAGGACGTGCTGAACCGCACCGCCGTGGCCTATATCTGTTCGCCCGCGAACCCGCAGGGGGCCGTTGCCTCGCGGGATTACTGGGCCGAGTTGATCCGTCTGGCCGAAAAATACGATTTCCGCATTTTTGCGGATGAATGTTATTCCGAAATTTACCGCCACGAAGCCCCGACCGGCGTTTTGACCGTTGCGCAGGAACTGGGCGCAGACCCCGAGCGGATCACCTTGTTCAACTCTTTGTCGAAAAGGTCGAATCTGGCCGGGTTGCGGTCTGGCCTGATTGCGGGCGGTCCTGAAACCATCAAGCGGGTCAAGCAGTTGCGCAACTATGCGGGTGCACCGCTGCCGTTGCCGTTGCAAGCCGCCGCTGCCAAGGTCTGGGCGGACGAAGAACATGTCGCCGAGAACCGCGCGCTCTATCAGGAAAAATATGCGATTGCGGATAAGGTGTTCGCGGGCTTGCAGGGCTATATGCCGCCCGAAGCCGGATTTTTCCTGTGGCTGCCGGTCGAAAACGGCGAAGAAACCGCATTGAAGCTGTGGCAGCAGACCGGTGTCCGGGTGCTGCCGGGCGCATATCTTTCTCAAGGTGATCCGGGGCAAAACCCGGGCGAGCAATTTATTCGGGTCGCCATGGTGGCCCCAAAAACAGAGTTGCAGCAAGGGCTGATCACGCTCCGCGACTGCATCTATTCGTGAGGTACGAGGGCAAAATGGCATCTTACAACGCGCGCAACCGCGATCCATTGCTGGACAGCACGACTCAGGCCGCGATTGAACGGCGCAGCAAGGAACTGATCGGAATCGTTCTGATCCTGCTGGGTTTGGCCGCTGCTGCGATGATCTGGTCCTACACGCCGGATGATCCGAACTGGATGGTCTCGACCGACGCGCCGGTGCAGAACTGGATGGGGCGGATTGGTGCCTCGATCGCGGCACCGTTGTTCATGATCGTGGGCTGGGGCAGCTGGAGCATCGCGCTGGTGCTGATTGGCTGGGGCGTTCGCTTTGCTGGCCATTTCGGCGAGGAACGCGCGGTTGCCCGTCTTATCTTTGGGCCGATCTGGATTGCCATTGTCTCGGTCTACGCTGCGACACTGGTGCCGGGAGAGGCGTGGCGCGCGACTCACAGCTTTGGTTTGGGCGGGTTGTTTGGTGACACCGTGATGGGTGCCTTGCTGACGCTGCTGCCGATTTCTTCGCATTTCATGGTCAAACTGATGTCGCTGGCTATGGCCGCAGGGATGTTGGCCTTGGGTGTTTTCGTGCTTGGTTTCACCAAAGAAGATGTACGCAAAGGTTTCCGCGCCTTCTTGCTGGGTCTTGTAATGTCTTACGACATGATGATGACCCTGTTGGGCCGGGGCGCAGCTGCGACAGCGCAGGCTGCTCGCGACCGCCGGGCGCAGTGGGAAGAGCGTAAGGCCACGCGCAGCGAAGCCGCCGAGGCCGTGCTTGATGATGATCTGGCTTATGCCGATCCAGTATTCGAAGAGCCGGATTTTGAAGAGCCCGAGCCCGCCAAGCCCGGCCTGCTGGCCCGCATGCCCAGCCTGATCCGGCGCCCCGAACCCATGCCGGAACCCGAATTGATTGATTACGAGCCGGTTGCAGATTTCGATGAGATGCCCGGTGAGGACCGCATCCGATCCAAGATTTCCGCTGCGGTGCGCAACCGCAAGGTGGCAGCAGGAGAGATGGCACCTGAACACGACCCAAACCTGCCTTTGACCAAGGGTCGAGGCCGTGGGCCTGACCCGCTTATCCTGAATTCTGGACCGGGCACAGATTTGCCTCCTGAACCGCCGATGACCTCGGCTGGATTGCCGCCGGAACCGATGCTGACGGTGGACCCGGCACCGGAGTGGCAGCAGGAATCGCTGCATCAGGACTTTGCGCCCGAGCCAGGATTTGAAGACGAGGCCGTGTTCGAGGACGCACCTGAGCCTGCACCGCAGCAGCGTCCCGCAATGAAGATCCCGGTGGCCGAACCGCGCAAGCCGGTTGTGGCACAACCCGTACGCCGTACTCCGCCGCCTTCGCGTCGCGCTCAGGCCGAGGCGCAGCCAACCCTGTCATTCGAAGAAAAGCATTCGGATTTTGAGCTGCCGCCGCTTAACCTGTTGTCCAACCCGGCCAGCATTCAGCGTCATCACCTGAGCGATGAGGCGCTGGAAGAAAACGCGCGGATGCTGGAAAACGTACTGGATGATTATGGTGTAAAGGGTGAGATCGTCAGTGTGCGCCCCGGCCCGGTCGTCACAATGTACGAACTGGAACCCGCGCCGGGTCTGAAGGCCAGCCGTGTGATCGGTCTGGCCGACGATATCGCGCGGTCGATGTCGGCGCTGTCGGCGCGTGTATCGACTCTGCCGGGCCGTTCGGTGATCGGGATCGAACTGCCCAATGAAAACCGTGAGATGGTGGTACTGCGTGAAATCCTTGCCAGCCGCGACTTTGGCGATGGCAACCACGCGCTGCCACTGGCGCTGGGCAAGGATATCGGCGGTGAGTCTGTAGTGGCGAACCTAGCCAAGATGCCTCACCTGCTGATCGCGGGGACCACCGGGTCCGGTAAGTCGGTGGCAATCAACACCATGATCCTGTCACTGCTATATAAGCTGACGCCGGATGAATGCCGTCTGATCATGATTGACCCCAAGATGCTGGAACTGTCTGTTTATGACGGCATCCCGCATCTGCTCTCACCTGTTGTGACCGACCCTAAAAAGGCGGTTGTGGCCCTGAAATGGGTCGTGGGCGAGATGGAAGATCGCTATCGGAAGATGTCCAAGATGGGCGTCCGCAACATCGCCGGCTACAACGGCCGCGTGAAGGACGCTCTGGCCAAGGGCGAATTGTTCAGCCGTACGGTTCAGACCGGGTTTGACGATGAAACCGGTGAACCCGTGTTCGAGACCGAAGAATTCGCCCCCGAAGCGATGCCCTATATTGTTGTCATCGTCGACGAGATGGCTGACCTGATGATGGTGGCAGGTAAAGAGATCGAAGCCTGCATTCAGCGTCTGGCTCAAATGGCGCGTGCCTCGGGTATTCACCTGATCATGGCCACGCAGCGCCCCTCGGTCGATGTGATCACCGGTACGATCAAGGCGAACTTCCCGACACGAATTTCGTTCCAAGTGACCTCGAAAGTCGACAGCCGCACCATTCTGGGAGAAATGGGTGCCGAGCAACTGCTGGGGCAGGGCGACATGTTGTATATGGCGGGTGGCGCCAAAATCACGCGCTGCCATGGTCCTTTTGTTTCGGACGAGGAGGTTGAGGAAATCGTCAACCACCTGAAACAGTTCGGTCCTCCGGATTACATGAGCGGTGTTGTCGATGGACCGGCAGAGGAGAAGGCTGACAACATCGACGCTGTTCTGGGCCTCAGCACCGGTGGCAACACGAACGGAGAAGATGCCCTCTACGATCAGGCGGTGGCGATTGTGATCAAGGATCGCAAATGTTCGACCTCGTACATCCAGCGGAAACTTGCCATTGGCTATAACAAAGCTGCGCGGCTTGTTGAGCAAATGGAAGATGAAGGCGTTGTTTCGTCGGCAAATCACGTCGGTAAGCGGGAAATCCTCGTCCCCGAGCAATAGGATATTTAATAACAAGGGCAGAGCGCATATCTGTGAGCCATGAAACAGATTGCCTTTGCCCTTGCCTTGATACTTGCCGCGCCTTCTGCTTGGGCGGCGGACAAGCTGCCGCTGTCGCAGATCTCCAATTACCTGAATGGTCTTAAAGCCGTCGAGACAACGTTTACGCAGGTGAACGATGATGGCTCGTTAAGCACCGGAAAGCTGTGGATGCAGCGACCGGGTAAGATGCGTTTTGAATATGACCCGCCCAATAGTGCCGTAGTTCTGGCCAATGCGGGCACAGTGCAAATCTTTGACCCCAAGTCGAACCAGCCGCCCGAGCAATACCCGTTGAAGCGGACACCATTGTCACTGGTCCTAGCGCGTAATGTGAATCTGGGGCAGGCGAATATGGTCGTGGGCCATGATTTCGACGGCACCGCAACCGTAGTTACTGCGCAAGACCCGAAAAACCCGGATACCGGGCGTATTGAGCTGATGTTCACAGACAACCCGATCGAGCTGCGTAAATGGGTGATTCACGACAATGCGGGCAGTCAGACAACTGTTTTGTTGGGGCAACTGGACACGGGTGCTAGTCTGAGCCGTGATCTGTTCTCGAACTCGAAAAGAAGCGGGTCAGCCAATCGCTGACCCGTAGACACGTCAGTGTCGGCAACCATCCAGCTGTGCCTGATACAATCTGGCGCGGGCGTCCACGTCATTGGCGACGTTCAATAGCCAGGGTTTGCCGTAATGGCTGCCACGGGCATAGCCGGTGTGGCCCTCGTGATAGGCGAGGTACTGGTTTCGGGTGTCGCCGGGGTGAATGCCGTTCCGCTCATAACTTTTGTTCATGTACCAGCCGATGAAATCCGACGCATCGCGGATACGGTCGCGCTTGGCCCGGCGCTTGCCGGTCTCGCGCTGGTATTGATCCCAGGTGCCATCCAGCGCCTGGCTGAACCCATAGGCGCTGCTTTGTCGACCCATCGGGATTACGCCCAGAACATATTTATGCGGTGTTCGCGCGTCATGGCGATAACGGCTTTCCTGATAGATCGTCGCCATTTGTACATGAACCGGGACGCCCCATTTACGCTCAGTACTTTTGAAGGCCTTGATATAGTCAGGCCTTTCGCGCGCAATGCTGCACGCATCATTAAGTTTGCTGGGTGGCTGTTTCGAACCACCCCCACAGGATGCCAAAAGCAGCACCCCAAGGAGTACGAAAAGAATTCTGCTCATGTGCCTCGTGCCTTTTTTCTTTATTCTAGCGCAGATTGAGCTTTGAGGAAATCACAATCGCTACAGAACAATAGCTAGAATTAGAGGCAAAGCACCGACCGACAGAATAGTTGAGATCATGACCATTCCAGCCACCGCGTCAGAATCTGCCCTAAAACGTTCGGCCAATAAATAAGATGTAACGGCGACCGGTGTGCACATCTGCAGGACCATGATGCCAAAACCGACAGAATCCAGGCCAAACAAAACAGCCAGACCCCGCCCAAGGACAAAGCACACGACGAGCTTGATTAGGGACAACCAGATGGCCTGCCCAATTTTCTGCGTTGTCAGGCGGGCGATGGCGACACCGACTGTGATCAGCATCATCGGCACGGCCATCTGGCCCAAAAGTTCCAGCGTATTGGTCAAAAAAAGCGGGGTCTGCCAGCCTCGCCACAGGAACAACGCGCCCAAAAGCGTGGCCCAGACCATGGGTTCTCGGGCCGCTTTGCCAAACCCGCCTTTCCCTGCGACCAAATAAATGCCGTAGGTGAAAGACAGCAGGGCAGTGACAGCCAGAAAGATGACTGCATAACCCAAACCGGCCTGACCAAAAGCAAAGATACACAAAGGTAATCCCAGATTGCCGGCATTCCCAAAAATCAAGGGTGACAGATAGGTTCTGCGATCCAAACCCCGCAGGCGCACAAAGACTTCAAAGACAATGGCAAGCCCGACATGCCCGGTGATCGCCGCCAGTGTAAAACGGGTCAAATCTCCGGCGGGGATATCAGTTTGCATCAATGCCACAAAGATCAGACTGGGCACTGCGAGGGTTACGCCAAGGCGGGTTACGAACTCCAACCGGTACTCGAATCCAAGCTTGACCCAGGCAAAACCGATCCCCGCCAAAATGAATACTGGAGCCACGATTTCGAACACTGTTAGCAATAGGTTCACAGACTGTTTCCCTTAATTTCAGATCAATGATTGGCAATTTGACGCGGAAAGAGGTAGTAAAAGCATTGGGGGCTGAGACAATGCTAAAGACACGCGCAAAGTACGGTCTGGGCCAAGTGGTCCGGCATAAAAAACATCCCTTCCGGGGGGTGATTTTCGATGTAGACCCCGAATTTTCAAACACGGAAGAGTGGTATCAGGCCATCCCCGAAGATAGCCGTCCAATAAAAGATCAGCCGTTTTACCATCTGCTGGCCGAGAACGACCAATCCTTCTATGTTGCTTATGTTTCAGAACAAAATCTGATTGAAGACCAATCGGGTGAGCCAGTTGAGCACCCTGATATCCCAGATATGTTCGGACCGTTTGAGAACGGCTCATACCCGCTTCATTTCCATCTAAACTAAGTGAAAAAGACCAGTTCTTACTGTTAGTATCCAATGGCGCAGCCGTCTTTTCGCGGGTCGCTTGCACCGATCAAAACGCCATTATCAGAGATTCGGATCGCTTGCGCACCGCCTAGGGGAGTTTCCGGGGTCTCAACATTATGTCCTAAATCCTGTAATTGTTGCGCTACCTTAGGCGAAAAGCCACGTTCCAGCTTCAAAACACCCTTGTCCGCAAATGCGCGTGGCGCATCGATGCTGGCCTGCAAATCCAGCCCGTGATCAATCTGGTTTGATACGAACCGGGCGTGACCAGTGGGTTGATATGCGCCGCCCATCACCCCGAATGGCATCTGAATGCGGCCATTCTGCTTTAACATTCCGGGGATAATTGTGTGCATGGGCCGTTTGCGGCCACCCAACTCATTCGGATGACCAGCTTGCAAGGTAAAGCCCGCACCACGGTTTTGCAGCAGAATGCCATATTTTTCGGATGCGATCCCCGACCCGAAGCTATGGAAGATCGAATAGATGAGCGAAACGGCCATTCGATCCCGATCTACGACGGTGATATAGACGGTATCTTTGTGAATGGCTTCGGTCAGCGGGGCGGCGGCGGGCATCGCGCGTTGCGGGTCGATTAGGGCGGCCAGCTTGTCGGCTACAACCTGATCCGTAAACCGCTCGGCATGTGTTGTGTGATCTGGATCGGCGATGAACCGGTTGCGGGCGTCATAGGCGAGCTTGGAGGCTTCTGCCTCAATATGAATGCGCTCGACCCCAAACGGGTCCATGTTTGCGAGGTCAAAATTCTTGAGGATGTTCAGTAGTAAAATGGCCGTGGCGCCCTGGCCGTTCGGCGGATGCTCGATCAGTTCCAACCCTTTGTAATCTCCGCTGACGGGCTGTGTTTGCGTGCATCGTGTGGCCTCAAAGTCCTGGGCGGTGTGGACGCCGCCCAAGCCGGTAAGTGCTGCGATCATGTCGTCGGCGATGTCACCTGAATAAAACGCGTCGCGTCCGTTCCGGGCGATTTGGCGCAGAACGTCGGCTTGACCGGGGGAACGAAAGATTTGCCCGACCTCAGGTGCCTTATCATTGATCAGATAATGCGCCCGCCCCGCGCCTTGCAGGGTGGCGGCTCCGAATTTCCAGTCAAAGGCAACTCTGGATGCCACAGGCACGCCGGCGTCGGCGTAGTGAATGGCGGGCTGCAATATGGCGTCGAGCCCCAGCTTGCCCTCGGTCTCCGCCAGGCGGCAGAACGCGTCGACCGCGCCCGGAACGGTTACGGCGTCTGCCGTGTTCAACGGCACCGCAGTCAGTCCCCGCGCTCGTAGCATTTCCGCATTTGCGGCGGCTGGAGCGCGGCCCGATCCATTCAGGGCGCGGACCTGATCTTCGCCCGGCCGGTTGAACAGCACAAAACAGTCGCCGCCCAAACCGGTCATTTGAGGCTCGCAAATCCCCAGCAATACCGCTCCGGCGATGGCGGCGTCCATTGCGTTGCCACCTTGTGCAAGAATATCTACGGCCACTTTCGCAGCCAACGGATGAGACGTGGCGCACATTCCTTCGGTCGCCAAAACTTCGGACCGGCCCGGAGTGTGAAAATCCCGCATGGTGCAATTTCCCCATTAGAACGCGCCGAAGGTATCGCGCGACCGTGGGTTGTCCAGTCAATTCAATGGGAAGTTCCTCGGCGTCGTTCACTGGGTGGGGGCTGTGACATGCGACGCCGAGGGAAGCTATCTGAGCTACATTGCCGACTTTGCCCAGCGTTTGCGGCGCGACAATGGTTTGATCTAGGCCTTAATGTGGTTTTTTTTGCCTTTAGGTGGTTTCGGGAAAGTCAAAGCGCAGTGAAAGCCGATTGCTTCCGTTGTCGCGCTCATAGCGGATGTCGCTGGTAAGTTCGTGGATCAGAAACCAGCCAAATCCACCTTCGGGCAGGTCATCACGGGTTGCGCCCAGCGCAGCCGGAATGCCGTCTGGTACACGGAATCCGGGCAGCGGGTTGCCTGTGTCTGAAATCAGAATCTCAAGCCAGTTTTGATGCAGGCGGCACCTCACCTGAACCTGTGCTGGTGTGATGTCGGCATAGGCATGTTCGACCACGTTATTGATCGCCTCGGCCAGTGCGATTTTTACATCCCCTGCCTTGTGTGCAGGAAGCCCCTGCGCTGCCAGACCCTGACTGAGTTGCGTAATCCCCAAGCTGGCTTCTGTTTCGGTTGCGGCAAAGCTCAGGTCCAAATACTTGCCATTACTCATGGGCATCGCGCCTATTCAGATGATGAAATGGGTCAATCTGCAGCCGGTGACAGGGCATCATCCAACGTCGGGTAGAGCTTGAATACAGTGTCCATGCGGGTCAGCCGAAATACCTTCTCGACAAAAGGGTGCAGGCCGGCCAAATCCAGCCGGCGGTCATGTCCAAGCTGCTTCATCGAGGCGACGATCGCGCCAAGTCCACTTGAGTCAATGAATTCGACGCTGGTTAAATCCAGGATCACTCTGGCGGTACCACCTTCTGCTTCGTTCCGCATGTCTTCTTTGAACTGAATGGCCATGGCCGCATCAATTCGGTCGGACTGCACCTTGATGACCTGGGTTGTGTCGGTCGTAATGCTGGTCAGAGGCATGCTTGACGGTCCTTTATTTGAGTTTCACTGGTAGAAATACGCTAGACGGGAAATCTTACCATTCGGTATCCGTCGATTAGGGAGAATGGAGGAGTATAGCGATGAAGCAGGTGGTTATCGCAGGGGCGGCGCGCACGCCCATGGGGGGATTCCAGGGAATGTTCGATGGAACCGCTGCGACTGAACTTGGAGGAGCGGCCATTCGCGCAGCGTTGCAGGGTGCGGGCGCTGAAACAGTGGACGAGGTTTTAATGGGCTGTGTGTTACCCGCCGGGCAAGGTCAGGCCCCGGCCCGACAGGCTGGGTTTGCGGCCGGCTTGGGCGAAGACGTGCCTGCCACGACACTGAATAAGATGTGCGGATCGGGGATGAAGGCGGCAATGATGGCCTTTGATCAGATCGCGCTGGGCCACGCGGATACGATGATCGCGGGCGGCATGGAAAGCATGACCAACGCGCCGTATCTTTTGCCCAAAATGCGCGGCGGTGCGCGGATCGGGCATGGCCAGGTGGTAGATCACATGTTTCTGGACGGCCTCGAAGACGCCTATGACAAAGGCCGCCTGATGGGAACCTTTGCCGAGGATTGCGCCGAAGCCTTCCAATTCACCCGTGAAGCTCAGGACGAATACGCGCTGCAATCCCTGTCTAACGCGTTGGCTGCGCAGGAAAGTGGGGCCTTTGGCACCGAAATTACGCCGGTCGTGACCCGCACCCGCAAGGGTGAGGTTACCTTTACCCAAGACGAGCAGCCGAAATCGGCGCGTCCCGACAAAATCCCGACGCTGAAACCGGCCTTTCGCAAGGATGGGACGGTGACGGCGGCCAATTCCTCGTCCATCTCTGATGGTGCCGCTGCGTTGGTGCTCGCGTCCGAAGATGCGGCCGAGGCGCAGGGTCTGACAGTACGTGCCCGGATCGTCGGCCATGCCAGCCATGCGCAGGCGCCGGGTCTGTTCACGACGGCTCCGGTTCCAGCAGCCCAAAAATTGCTGTCAAACATCGGCTGGTCAAAAGACGACGTGGACTTGTGGGAAGTGAACGAGGCCTTCGCTGTCGTTCCAATGGCTTTCATGCATGAGATGGGGCTGCCGCGCGACGTGGTTAACGTGAATGGCGGTGCCTGCGCGCTGGGTCACCCCATCGGTGCATCGGGTGCGCGGATCATGGTCACCTTGCTCAACGCTCTGGAAAAGCGGAACCTGAAACGCGGCGTCGCGGCCATCTGTATCGGCGGCGGAGAAGGAACGGCCATCGCCATCGAACGCGTTTGACGCTTCATCTTTTTCCAAATACTCCAGAGCATACCTGCATCAAAGAGCACGACCATGACTGCTGACTATGACACGCTAGCCAAAACCATTGCCGCCCTGACAGACGGTGAAACCGATCAGGTCGCCCTGATGGCAACAATCGCTTGCGAGGTACACCACGCGGATGATCGATTCGACTGGACCGGGTTTTATCGCGTGACTGAGCCGGGGCTGATGAAGATCGGTCCCTATCAAGGTGGTCATGGCTGTCTGGTCATCCCCTTCGAGAGGGGCGTCTGCGGGGCTGCGGCGCGCACGGGTGAGGTACAGTTGGTGCCCGACGTGGATGCCTTTCCGGGCCACATCGCTTGTGCGTCGTCCACACGGTCCGAGTTGGTTTTGCCGGTGCGCGGCTCATCCGGTGAAGTAATTGCCGTGTTCGATATCGACAGCAATCAACCCGATGCCTTCACCCAACGGGATGCTGAGGCCTTGCAGAATATTTTGAACGATTGTTTTGCGCGTGCGTGAGTTTTTATTACCCAGCCGCAGCTTAACCTGCGGTTGGATCACTTGAGGGACGGTTTTGCTGGATACGGACGGACTTTTTGTCAATCGGGTATACGACCGCCCCATTCAGCGTTTTGCCGTGGTTGGTGAGAGGTCCTCTGGGACCAATATCAGCGAATTCATCATCAGGCGGGCTCTTGGTTTGAAGCCCAGCAATGAACTCGGATGGAAGCATGGATTTGTCCAAGGGGTGGGGATTTCCAAAGACGTTCTGGTCGTGGTCTGTGTGCGTGATCCCTATGATTGGCTCGCCAGTATGTATGACAAACCCTGGCACTGTGCCGCGTCGATGAGGAATTTGGGGTTCTCAGGCTTTATCCGGGCACCATGGGATTCAGAAATCGACCGACCCAAAGGCTATTTCAAGCTGCCACCCAATCAGTACTCGAATATTCCGATACTTCAGGATCGTGATCCATTGACGGGCTTGCGCTTTGATAACCTGATCAGGATGCGCACCACCAAATTGCGGCACTGGACAGGTCTCGCCAACGGTCTGTGCAATCTGGTTGTCTGGCGGTTTGAGGCGTTCAAGGAAAACCCAGACGCATTTCTAGGCGTGGTTGCCCAAAATTTTGGCACCAGTCTAATACCGTTTGAATGGCCAGATCAGCCGATGGGTGTCATGCCGCCTAATATGAGGCAGGGCAAGGTCGGCCAGATTAGCTCGAAAGACGTGGACTTCATAAACTCACAGCTTGATGCCGATCTGGAGCAATCGCTCGGGTATTCATTTCGATCAGCCGAAGATTGATTGATCGTCGATTGAGCCGCGCGTCATCGTTTGTACTTTTATTTGTCTGAGCGCCGCTCATCGTCGGTCAATCTAACAGCCTGTAAGCGCTCGTGAAAAAAATCTTGGTTTTTTCATAGAATCGGGGCATCGTGAAATTACAGGGAGAAATTTCACGAACATCAAGGATTGATCGGTGAACACGCAAGCCACACACAGCGCGACACTCGGTGCGGATATCCGCGCCCTGCGCAAGGCGCGCGGGTTAACGCTGACCGAGATCTCTGTGCGTCTTAACCGTTCGGTCGGGTGGCTCAGTCAAGTCGAGCGAGACATGTCAGACCCCTCGATTTCGGATTTGCGCCAGATCGCGGAATGTTTGGACGTACCCATGTCCATGCTGTTCGCCCATTCCTCGGTGCCGGTCGATGAGCAAGGCTATATCGTGCGCGCAGGGACGCGTCGACCAATGGGATCCGGTGAAGAGGGGTTGATCGAAGAACTGCTCTCGCCCGATCTGACCGATGATTTCGAGATGGTGCATTCCACCTTCGAGCCCCGCTCTAAGATGCAAAAACCTGCGGACCGGCCAACGCAGGAGGTCGGCTATATGATTTCGGGCCGCCTGGACCTGACTATTGGTTCCCAGCAGTTCTCGGTCGGGCCGGGGGACAGTTTTCGTATCAAGCATGAACCCTATCAATGGGCAAACCCCTATGATGAGCCCGCCGTGGCCATCTGGGTGATCGCTCCGCCGGTGTATTGATGAGTTTTGAGGCCTGGACCATATTCGCGCTGTTTTGGGTGGTGTTCGTAACGACCCCAGGGCCGAATGCAGTCAATTGTATCTCAAACGGGATGAGCTTGCCGTTTCCCAAGGCGATGCTGGGGGTGTTGGCAATTCTGACGCAGGCCAGCTTGTTTCTGATCATGTCAGCGCTGGGTGTTACGGCATTGATCGCGGCGTCTCCGAATGGGTTTTTCGTGGCCAAGCTGGTGGGCGCGGGCTTCTTGATCTGGGTTGGTATTCGCGGCTGGATAAACGCCACGCGGCCCGCCCCTGCGTCGGAAAGGCCCGCCCGGCACATTTATCTGCATGCGCTGGCCGTGGCGACGATCAATCCCAAAAGCGTGGCCGGATACCTTGCTGCCTTTTCGCAGTTCGTCCAACCCGATGTTCCGATCTGGCAGCAGATGGGGGTGATCATGCCCACCGCTCTGGTCATCACCACGCTCAGCTATACTGGATTTACCCTACTGGGTGCGCTGATGGGCAAGGCGGCGATGGGGGCTGTGTTCAACACTTGGGTTCGCCGCGTGATGGCAGCCTGTTTCATCATTTACGGCGTGTTGCTGGGGGCCAGCACCACGCCCGCAGCAAGGGGGTAGGTACATGCACACTGGTTCATGCCTGTGCGGCGCGGTCGCGTTCACAATTGACGGAGAGCTGTCGCCGCCGTCGGCCTGCCATTGCGGTCAGTGCCGCAAGCAATCAGGGCATGTCTGGGCCTCGACTTCTACTCATCAGAACAATCTCAGTTTCACTGCAAGCGATACTCTCAGTTGGTTCCGCGCCTCGGAAGTTGCCCGACGCGGGTTCTGCAATGCTTGCGGCTCATTCCTCTTCTGGCAGCACAACCAAGAGGACACGATCTCAATTTCCATGGGGGCGCTTAGCGAACCCACGGGACTAAAGCTCGCCCGGCATATCTTTGTCGCCGACAAGGGCGATTACTACGACATCACAGACGATCTGCCTCAAGAGGCACAGTAACAGGGATCAAGATCAATGAGTGATTTTCCGACAAAAGCCCGCGTGGTTATCATCGGTGGCGGTGTGGTGGGGGCTTCCTCGCTGTACCATCTGGCCAAGAAGGGCTGGACCGATTGCGTTCTGCTAGAAAAGAATGAGCTGACCGCCGGTTCGACCTGGCACGCCGCGGGTAACGTGCCGACCTTTTCGACCTCATGGGCAATCATGAACATGCAGCGTTACTCGACCGAGCTGTATGCGCGTCTGGGCGAAGAAGTCGACTATCCGATGAACTACCATCAGTCCGGCTCGATCCGTTTGGCACACAGCAAAGAACGGATGCAGGAGTTCGAGCGCGCGATGTCGATGGGCCTGTATCAGGGTATCCCGATGGAGATGTGGACCCCGGAAGAGGCCAAGGAACGCTATCCGTTCCTGGAAACCCACGATCTAGAGGGTGTTCTGTATGACCCGACCGATGGCGACATCGACCCGGCGCAGCTGACGCAGGCGCTGGCCAAGGGTGCCCGCGACATGGGTCAAAAGATCATCCGTTTCTGCCCGGCAACCGGCGTAACACAGCATGATGACGGCACCTGGACCGTACACACTGATAAGGGCGATATCGCTTGCGATTATGTGGTCAACGCAGCCGGGTATTACGCGCAGCGCGTGGGTGAGTGGTTTAAGCCATTTGGCGGTCGCACCGTGCCTGCGATGGTCATGAGCCACCAATACCTGCTGACCGACGAAATCCCTGAGGTCGAAGAATGGTCCAAGAACAACGGCGGCAAGAAACTGCCGCTGCTGCGCGACGTGGATATCTCGTACTATCTGCGGCAGGAGAAGCACGGCTTCAACCTTGGTCCCTATGAACCCAACTGCAAGGGCCACTGGATGACCGAGGATGACCCGATGCCCGAGGATTTCTCGTTCCAGCTGTGGAATGACGATCTGGACCGGATCGAGGATATCGTCACCGACGCGATGGAGCGGGTGCCGCTGATGGCAACTTCGGGCGTGGGGCGCGTGATCAACGGCCCGATCCCTTACGCGCCGGATGGTCTGCCGCTGATCGGCCCGATGCCGGGCGTCAAAAACGCGTTCGAGGCGCACACATTTACCTTCGGCATCGCGCAGGGCGGCGGCGCTGGCAAGGTGCTGGCCGAATGGATCGTCGATGGCGCGACCGAGTGGGATATGTGGGCCGTCGATCCGCGCCGTTACACCGACTACACCGATCAGGACTACTGCAACCAGAAGGGCATGGAGGTTTATGGCAATGAATACGCCATGCACTTCCCTCATCATGAATGGCCAGCAGCACGTGATAAAAAACTGTCGCCGGTGCATGACAAGGTCAAAGCGCTGGGCGGCGTGATGGGTGCCTATAACGGATGGGAGCGGGCTAACTGGTTCGCAAAGCCAGGCGATGACACGTCGCTCGAGGCCACCCATACTTGGGGCCGCTCGGGCCCTTGGGAACAGCGGATCCAAGAAGAATGCGAGGCCGTGCGAGACCACTGTGGCGTACTAGATCTGCCAGGCTTCTCGCGCTTCATGGTCAAGGGAGAGGGCGCCGCCGAGGCGCTGCGCGGCCTCGCAACCGGCGGGTTGCCCAAAGTCGGCCGGATGAACCTCATCTATATCTCCGATGACCGTGGTCGCATTCTGACAGAGATGTCCTGTATCCGCCTGGGTGAGGATGAGTTTGTCATGATCACCGCGGCAACAGCGCAGTGGCATGACCGCGACATCCTGATGAACGCGATGCCTGCCAGCGTTTCGATTGAGGACGTCACGACGACACGTGACACCCTGATCGTGACAGGCCCGAAATCGCGGGAAATTCTGTCAGGTCTGACAGATGCCGATCTGACCACAGGGTGGCTGACCCATCAGGCGGCCACAGTTGCAGGTCAGCCCGCATATTTGATCCGCGTTTCCTTTGCCGGTGAGTTGGGCTGGGAAGTACATGCTCTGAACGAACACATGCCCGCAATCTATGACGCGATCATTGATGCGGGGGCCAAGCCGTTCGGGATGTATGCCCTGAATTCGCTGCGGATTGAAAAGGGATATCGCGCTTGGAAAGGCGACCTGTCGACCGACTATTCGCTGCTGGAAGGCGGTTTGGAACGGTTCGTCAAGCTGGATAAGCCACAGGACTTCCCCGGCAAGGCCGCGATCCAGAATGAAAAACAGCAGGGCGTAAAGAAATCCTTTGTAACGTTGACTGTGGATGCCGGCGATTGTGACGCGCCTTACATGTCCTGTATCTGGTATGGCGATCAGATCGTGGGCGAAACCACCTCGGGCGCATGGGGATACCGTGTCGGCAAGTCCATTGCGCTGGGCATGATCAAGACCGAACTGGCCAATCCCGGCACCGAGCTTGAGGTGGAAATCTACGGAGAGAAGCGCCGCGCCGTGGTACAAGAGGATCAGCCGCTCTGGGATTCTCAGAACGAACGGCTGCGTGCCTAACCCCTGACGGAGGAGCCATGAGCAAGCGATATTCCAAATTGGCGCCCGGTGAGGGCCCCAACTATGACTGGGAAAATGACCATACGTTCGTAAAGGTCTCGGCCCAAGATACGGATGGCGCCTATACGCTCATGGAAGACAACTTGAAGGCCAGCTTCGCGCTTGGTCTTCATCGCCACGACACCCATGCCGAGACCTTCTATTTTCTGGAAGGTGCGGTGGATTTCTACGTCGATGGAGACTGGCATCGGTGCGGGGCGGGTACCACGATGCACGTTCCGGCGGGGGTGCCGCATGCCTGCCGCGTGGCCGACACTGCGCCGGCGCGAATGCTGATGATTTTTCAGCCCGCGGGGTTTGATGGGTTCCTTGCGGAGCTTTCGACAATGACCGCAGCCGATTTCGCAGATGAGGCAAAGATGGCTGAGCTGAACGCCCGTTATGACATCATTCCATTGGGGCCGGTCCCACCTCATCCCGACGATCCGGCATAAAGGTAGCATTTGATGGCAATACCCCAAGTCATGTCCGGCGTTTACCTGACCCAACACGGCGGACCCGAGGCGTTGGAATGGCGCGATGACATACAGGTCCCTCAGACGGGTCCGGGGCAGGTGCTTGTTCGGGTGTTGGCCGCAGGGGTCAACAACACGGATATCAACACGAGGGCCGGCTGGTATTCCTCGGATGTGACTGGTGCAACCGATGCCGTAGATCAGGACGTCGAGGCCGGAGGTTGGGGTGGTGCGCTGCAGTTCCCGCGCATTCAGGGCGGTGATCTGTGCGGTGTCGTCGAAGCGGTGGGTTCAGGGGTGACATTCCAGCCGGGTCAGCGCGTGACGTGCCCCATCAACCTGCCCCGTCCCCGACCGGGCAACCCGACGGGGTTTATCGCGTTGGGTTCGGAAATGGATGGGGCCTTTGCGCAATACTGTCTGGTTGAGGCGGCAGACCTCTATGATGTCAGCGCTTCTCCACTGTCAGATGAAGAGATCGCTGCCATTCCCTGCGCTTTTGGTACCGCCGAGAACCTGCTGACCCGTGCGCGTGTGACTTCGGGGCAAAAGGTGTTGGTTACTGGCGCTTCCGGCGGGGTGGGGCTGGCGACCGTGCAACTGGCGGCGTTACGGGGGGCAACGGTTTGGGGCGTGACAAGTGCGCCCAAGGCCGAGGTGGTCAAAAGCCAGGGCGCAGTGGGCACGTTTGATCGAGGCGCAGAACTGCCTGCCGATATGTTCGACGTAGTGATTGATGTGGTGGGTGGTCCGGCATGGGCGGGTCTGATCCTGGCGCTGAAGCCGGGCGGGCATTATGCGGTGTCCGGCGCAATTGCAGGGCCAATCGTACAAGCCGACCTGCGTGATATCTATCTGCGCGACCTCACCATTCACGGCTGCACCCATCAGGCGTTCGATGTCTTTGGTCGACTGGTCGAATTGATCAATGCCGGGCGGGTTAGGCCATTGATCTCAAAGACTTACCCGTTAAGGGACATCGCAAAGGCGCAGGCGGATTTTCAATCCAAGGCGTTTCCGGGCAAACTGGTTCTAATTCCCTGAAAAGGCTGAGATATGGCGGATATCACTCTTCTGGACGGCTCTATTGGGCAGGAACTCGTCAAGCGCAGCGGCGACAGGGCGACACCGCTATGGTCGACGCAGGTGATGATGGATCATCCGGATCTGGTGGGTGATGTCCATGCCGCGTATTTCCAGTGCGGGGCAACCATTGCCACAACGAATACCTATGCAGTGCATCGGTCGCGTCTTGTCAGAGTTGGATTGGAGGAACAGGTGCCTACCTTAATCGACGTCGCGTTGTCAC
This sequence comes from Ruegeria sp. BB7, assembly GCF_056539365.1. NCBI lineage: Bacteria > Pseudomonadati > Pseudomonadota > Alphaproteobacteria > Rhodobacterales > Roseobacteraceae > Ruegeria > Ruegeria sp. BB7. The sequence continues at coordinate 95,608 of NZ_JBQFUV010000011.1, forward strand.
AGGCCGAACGCGCCAGAGCTGGCACGGATGGGCGCATTGCCGGCGCGCTGGGGCCGCTTTTGGCCTCGTACCGGCCTGACCTGAACCCTGACCCTACCGATGCGGCGGCTAAGTTCGCCGAGCTGTGTGCTCTAATGGCGGATCGTGTCGATCTGTTCCTGATCGAAACCGTGTGCTCGGTGCAGGAGGCCGAGGGCGCCCTGCGGGGTACGGCGCAGGCGGGCAAGCCGGTCTGGCTTGCGCTGTCGGTGATGGATGAGGACGGCACGCGGTTGCGCTCGGGCGAGCCATTGTCCGATATCGCTCCAATGGTCGATCGTTTTGCGCCCGAGGCTGTGCTGATAAACTGTTCCCGTCCCGAAGCCATTCCCGCCGCGTTGAAGGTCATTGCGACATTGGACCGGCCCTATGGGGCCTATGCCAATGGCTTCACCGCGATAACCGAAGGATTTCTGAAAGACGCACCCACGGTAGATGCACTGGAACAGCGGCAGGATCTGGGGCCTGACGCCTATGCCGATCACGCGATGGAGTGGGTTGGGCTAGGGGCGACCATCGTTGGCGGATGCTGCGAGGTTGGTCCGGATCATATCGCAACGCTGGCCGACCGCTTGCGCGCTGCCGGCCACCAGATTGTCTGAGGTCCAAACGATGCCAAAACCACCTGACACTTCAACACAAAGGCCACAGCATTTCGATATTCTCGTTGCACCCGGTTATGTGTTGCTGGAATTGGCGTCTCTGGTCGATGTGCTTCGACTGGCTAACCGGGTATGCCCGACACCCCCGTTCACCTACTCCTACCGGTCTCTGAAAGGAGGTCCGATATCCAGCAGCAGTGACGCGGTGGTTCAGACCGAACCAGTTCCCGCGCAGCCCAATGCGGATTATCTGTTCGTAATCGGCAATTCTGACCCGGACCATCCTGCCCTGTCGCTAGGGCGTACCGTGTCCGACTACACCTTTCGCGGTGCCAAGGTGTTCCTGCTGGCCGAAGCTGCAAGTCGCTATATTGACGAACACGGCACCGACGACATGGCCACCCACTGGGAAAATGCCTCATTCCTGCGTGAACGCGGGGCTAGGTTTGAGGCCAAACTGTCAATTGCAACCGAACAAGGCGCGGTGGTGACCTGTGCCGGGATGGAGGCGACAACTGACATCGCGCTTGCCGTGATTGGTCGCCATATCTCTGGCCCGGCCAAAATGACAGTGGCCGACATCATGCTGCACGAAAATATCCGCGATTTCTCGTCCATGCAGCCGTTTTCCGGGGCAAAGTTGACCTCGACAGGGGATGCCAAACTGGACCAGTGCATCAAGTTGATGCAGGCCAATATCGAGGATCCTCTGCCGATTCACCAGATCGTCGAATCCCTGCACCTGTCGAATCGATCACTTGAGCGGAAGTTCAAAACGTTCTTCGGCACCACGCCAAACGGATTCTACCGTGAAATGCGGCTGTCCAAGGCCAATAATCTGCTGTTGAACACCACGATGAGCGTCCGTGAAATCGGCCTGGCTTGCGGTTTTCCAAACGGATTTTCTTCGATTTACAAGAGCTTCTTCGGCGTTACGCCATTTGTCATAAGGCGTGAAAAGCGGGCGGCATCACAAAGGTGAAAATCAGCGATGCTGTGACGGTTTTCATGCTTTTAATGTCGATCTTTCGTGGCAATTTGACCCAAACCTGACATAGCGGAGATTTCAGGATGGTTGATCTTCCCAGCAAGGCCCGAGTGGTCATCATCGGCGGCGGCGTCATCGGATGCTCGGTCGCATATCATCTGACCAAGAAAGGCTGGAAGGATGTGGTTCTGCTTGAACGCAAGCAACTGACCAGCGGAACAACATGGCATGCTGCCGGTCTGATTGCCCAACTGCGGGCAACCGCAAATATGACCAAGCTGGCGAAATACAGTCAGGAGCTTTATGGCTCATTGGAAGAAGAAACTGGTGTCGCCACCGGGTTCAAGCGTTGCGGATCAATCACCGTGGCGCTGACCGAAGAGCGCAAGGAAGAGATCTATCGCCAGGCGGCCATGGCTCGGGCTTTTGGTGTCGAGGTTGAAGAGATCTCGAACGAGCGTGTGCAGGAGCTGTATCCGCATATCAATCTCGAGGGTGTCAAAGGCGCAGTGTACCTGCCGCTGGACGGGCAGGGCGATCCGGCGAATATCGCCCTTGCGCTTGCCAAGGGCGCGCGGCAACGCGGTGGAATCGTCAAGGAGAGGGTGAAGGTCACCGATATCGTCAAACAGGGCCGCAAGGTCACGGGTGTCGACTGGGTTGCCGATGATGGCAGCGCTTCGGGTCATATCGAATGCGACATGGTGGTAAACTGCGCCGGTATGTGGGGCCACGAAGTTGGACGGATGGCGGGCGTGAACGTCCCGCTGCACGCATGCGAACACTTCTACATCGTGACCGAGAACATCGAAGGTATGACCCAACTGCCTGTGCTTCGTGTGCCGGATGAATATGCCTATTACAAGGAAGACGCGGGTAAGATTCTGTTGGGTGCCTTTGAGCCGGAATCAAAGCCTTGGGCGATGGAAGGTATCCCCGAGTCGTTTGAGTTTGACCAGCTGCAGGAAGATTTCGACCATTTCGAGCCGATCCTCGAAAAAGCAGTCGAGCGTGTGCCTCTGCTGGCCGAAGCCGGAATTCATACTTTCTTCAACGGCCCGGAGTCTTTCACTCCGGACGACGCTTATCATCTGGGCCTGGCGCCCGAGATGGATAATGTCTGGGTTGCCGCAGGCTTTAACTCGATCGGTATTCAGTCCGCCGGTGGTGCAGGCATGGCACTGGCCGAATGGATGGACAGCGGAGAGAAGCCGTTTGATCTGGGCGATGTCGACATCAGCCGGATGCAGCCGTTTCAGGGTAATAAAAAATACCTGTTCGAGCGATCCAAGGAAACGCTGGGTCTGCTTTATGCGGATCACTTCCCCTATCGACAGAAGGCCACGGCGCGCGGCGTGCGTCGAACCCCGTTCCACCACCACCTGCTGGAACAGGGCGCTGTGATGGGTGAGCTTGCCGGCTGGGAACGCGCCAACTGGTTTGCCAATGAAGGGCAGGAGCGCGAGTATCAGTACAGCTGGAAACGCCAGAACTGGTTCGAAAATTCCGCTGCCGAACACCGCGCCGTGCGCGAGAATGTAGGCATGTATGACATGTCCTCCTTCGGAAAAATCCGCGTCGAAGGCCCCGATGCCGAGAAATTTATGAATTATGTCGGCGGCGGCGATTACTCGGTGCCAAATGGCAAGATCGTCTATACTCAGTTCCTCAACCGCACCGGCGGGATTGAGGCTGATGTGACTGTCACTCGCCTGTCCGAAACCGCCTATTTGGTTGTTACGCCCGCCGCAACTCGCCTAGCTGACCAGACCTGGATGATGCGCCATGCGGGTAATTTCAACGTGGTGATCACCGATGTGACCGCTGGCGAAGGCGTTCTGGCCGTGATGGGCCCGAATGCGCGGGTGCTGCTTGAAAAAGTCTCGCCTGCTGATTTCTCGAATGCGACCAACCCGTTTGGTACTGCGCAAGAGGTCGAGCTTGGCTTGGGGCTGGCTCGTGTGCACCGCGTTACTTACGTAGGTGAGCTTGGTTGGGAGGTGTATGTCTCGTCCGACATGGCCGGGCATGTCTTTGAGGCCTTGCACGAGGCCGGGCAGGACATGGGTCTGAAACTGTGCGGCATGCACATGATGGATAGCTGTCGGATCGAAAAAGGGTTCCGCCATTTCGGCCACGATATCACTTGTGAAGATCACGTGGTTGATGCGGGCCTGGGCTTTGCCGTCAAGGTCGACAAGGGTAGCGATTTTATCGGGCGCGAGGCAGTGATAACGCGCAGGGAAAGTGGGCCGAAAAATCGTCTGGTGCAGTTTAAACTGACCGATCCAGAGCCGCTCTTGTTCCACAATGAACCAATCGTTCGCGACGGTGAGTATGTCGGATATCTGAGCTCGGGTAACTATGGCCACACGCTGGGTGGTGCCATCGGTCTGGGCTATGTGCCTTGCGAGGGGGAAAAGGCGGCGGATGTGCTGGCCTCGACCTACGAGATCGACGTTTGCGGTGTGAAGGTCAAGGCAGAGGCGTCGCTGAAACCGATGTACGATCCGAAATCGGAACGGGTTAAAGCCTGAGTTGGTTCGAAAGGTTGGGGGCTCTGCCCCCGCCGCCCGTTCGGGCGTCTCCCCCGAGATATTTTTAGCCAGATGAACAGGGGATCCTTGGTCCATCTGGCCTAAGATGCCCCCGGGAACGCGAAGCGCCACTAAGCGCGACATATCAGAATTCCTGATGACCTGCTTCACAGTTTTAACAGTTCCCAACCAAGTCTGATTTGCCGTAGAGAAGTACGGTATCAGTCGGAGACCCCGCCGTGGCAGACACCCCCGTACCGCCAAACACCATGGATACGTCCAAAGGGCTGGCGCTGGCCGTCACAGCTTATGTTCTGTGGGGTTTTCTGCCGCTGTATATGAAGGCCGTGGCTCATGTGAGTGCGTTCGAGGTTGTTGCGCATCGCGTCATCTGGTCTGTTCCCGTAGCTGGGTTGCTGTTGGTGATGTTAGGGCGGACGCGGGATCTGAAGGCGGCACTGGCAAACCCGAAAATGTTGGCGATGGCATGCCTGACTGCTGCGCTCATATCCGTAAACTGGGCAATCTATGTCTGGGCAATTGCCAGCGGGAATGCGTTGGACGCGGCGCTGGGGTATTACATCAATCCGCTGTTCAGCATCGCGCTGGGTGCGGTTTTACTGCGTGAACCGTTAACGAAAATCCAGCTCGTCGCGGTGGCGATTGCAGCGCTGGGCGTTCTGGTTCTTATTGTCGAGGCTGGCAGCTTGCCTTGGGCTGCGCTTGGACTGATGGTCAGCTGGGGATTTTATGCCTTTTTCAAGCGGTCACTTCCTATCGGACCCAATCAGGGCTTTCTGCTTGAGGTTCTGATCCTGCTGATCCCGGCGCTGGCCTATGTTACGTGGCTAGGTGTGCAAGGCACCGGACATTTTGGCGTGGGCGTGACAGACACCATTCTGCTTGCCAGTGCGGGAGTAGTAACGGCTGTACCTCTGCTGGTCTATGCCAATGGGGCCAAGCTGGTGCGGCTGTCTACGATGGGCATCCTTCAATATATTGCGCCGACCATGATTTTCATCACTGCCATCACCGTGTTTGGCGAACAGATTGACCATGGACGTATGATTGCGTTTCCGCTGATCTGGACGGCATTGATCGTCTATTCGATCCCGATAATCCGGCAAATGCGGGCTCAGGCCTGACGCAGAAGGCGGGCGGCTTCTGCGGCCCAGATGGCATAGGCTTTCGGGCTGGGATGATAGCCGTCTGGGGCTGCCAGGGCTGGGTCGTCGGGTAATTCCAATGCCAGATGCCGAGCCTGTGGAAAGTTGGCTGCAACCTGTTGCAAGCCTTGATCCAGTCGTGCGGCCTGGCAGCCAAGCACCCAGGCCAGTGGTTGTGGTAAGGCGGGGAAGCGGTGCATTTGTGGTACGGCTGTAACGACCAGTCGCCGCACACCCAAAGTATCGGTTAAAAATTGGAAAAGCTCGGTCTGTCGTTCGACAAAGCGCCTGCGGGTGGTTGCGTGGGTCACATCATTTACACCCAACGCTGTGACGGCCATGTCGAATTGGCCGCTCAGCCCTTGCAGGCGTTCGATCGTATCCTGCGTGGTGTACCCGGTCGCGGCTTCCAGCTGCCATTCCACCGCATAGTGTTTGGCCAGCGCGGCCACGAGATACCCGGACAGAGCCTGCGCCTGTGTTCCCGCGCCCACCCCGGCGGCTGAGCTGTCTCCGGTAATCAGCAGACGCAATCGGGGTCCTCGTCCTTCGCGCCCTTCGCGGGGGCCAATCGGCTCGGGCAGCAGTTGGGCTTTGCGTCGCACCGACAGGCCCTGGGCCGCCAGCAGTGGCAGCAACGGCACGCGTATCAGTTGATCCGGGGTAACAGGCATGGTCAGCTTAGCGCCTTCTTGAATTCAAGGAACCGCGCGTCGGTCATTATGCGAGCCATCATTGCCTCGCGCAACGCGCCAATGGTTTTGTGGGGGCGCATGACAACCTCGAAATCTTGGATCTGCCCGTCGTCGTTCAAGGTGATCAGGTCGACACCCACGGCGTCCAGATCCCCGACCTTGCATTGGAATTCCAGCGCCCAATCCTTGCCGTCGCCCATTACACGGCGATAACGAAAGTCCGAAAATACCTGACCCACATGGCCCAGCACTGCCGCCACTGGGGCGCGCCCAGTCCAGGTGCTGTAGTAGGTCGGAGGGGAAAACCGCACATCTTCGGCCAGCAACTCGTGGATCAGGCTTTCATCGCCCTTCGCGACGATCTCTTGCATGCGTTTGATCGTGGGGTGCATCGTCTCTCCCTTTGCTTCTGTGGTGAGAGTTGCCGAACCCGCCTGTTCCGGCAAGCCCGACGTTGCGGGAGGTCGCGCGCTGCGATAGGCAGGCGCGCATGAGTGAGACCTATGATCCCCCCAAGACCCCTCTGGACGTGCTGTACGAAGATGCGCAGCTGATTGTGGTGAATAAACCCTCGGGCCTATTATCAGTGCCGGGGCGGGGCGAGCATTTGGCCGATTGCCTGCTGACACGGGTGCAGGCGGCGTTTCCGCAGGCGCTGTTGGTGCATCGGCTGGATCGGGACACGTCCGGTGTCATGGTCTTTGCCCATACGGCTCATTCGCAGCGACATCTGAGCATGCAGTTCGAGAGCCGCCAGACCCGAAAGACCTATGTGGCGCGAGTCTGGGGGCGGGTTAAGGAAAAGACGGGCACTGTTGATCTGCCGCTGATCGTGGACTGGCCCAACCGTCCCCGCCAAATGGTGTGTCATGAGACAGGTAAGCAAGCCGTCACCGACTGGCGTGTGGTCAAGCATGAGGGCGAGACAACACGCCTGCGCCTTTTCCCCAAGACCGGCCGGTCGCACCAGCTGCGGGTGCACATGCAGACGTTGGGCCACCCGATTTTGGGTGACCCTTTCTATGCCGAAGGTCCGGCGCGCGAGTTCCCCCGTCTGATGCTGCATTCTGAGGAACTGCGTCTGAAGAACCCCGAAGGTGGGGTTTCCATGAAATTCCGCGCCAAGGCGGATTTCTGATTCTAGGCCGTGCTGGTCCACAGCATTTTCAGATTGCCCAGAGAAAACCGTTTGGTCCGCTTGCGCGGGGCGCAGGGCTGACAGGCGGCCATGATCTCGCGTTCAATCTCAAAGGCACGCAGACTGTGATCCTGCGCCCAACGATCCAGTTTCAGGGTCATCATCACGTGATTGTCGAGGCTCGGCATGGGATTTCTCCTTTTGTCTGATCCCATGTTTCGCCCATCACTCCTGACACCGCGTTGTCAGGGGGGTGTGCTAGGGTGTCAGCAGATCAACCGGAGACTTTCATGCGCCGATCAACCCGCCTGTTCGAAATCATTCAGATCCTGCGCGCGGCCAAAGCACCCGTGACGGCCGAGGCGCTTGCCGAACAACTCGAAGTGTCCGCGCGTACTGTCTATCGCGATATTGCCGCATTGCAGGCCCAGCGCACCCCAATCGAAGGCGAGGCCGGAGTCGGTTACCTGATGCGCCGCGGCTATGATCTGCCGCCATTGAATTTCGATGCCGAAGAGGTCGAGGCGTTGTGGGTTGGGTTGTCGATGCTGGCGCGGACCGGTGACAGCACTTTGCAACAGGCAGCCGAGCGGGTGTGTCGCAAGATTGAGGCATTGCGCGTTCCAACTGACTGGCTGCACGTCGCCCCTTGGGGTGCACCCTTGGACGATCCGGAAAAAGGGTGCGTGCCCGTGGTGAATTATCGTGAGGCGATTCGTAACGAACGCAAAATCCGCATCACCTATGAGGATGCCAACGGCGAGCGGACGGATCGGATCGTTCGCCCAGTGGCCCTGATCTATCATATAGAATGCACCATGCTGGCAGGCTGGTGCGAATTACGGAACGGGTTCCGTCATTTCCGTACAGACCGTATTTGGGCTTGTGAACTGACCGAAGATCACTTTTGCGGGCAGGGGCAAGCGCTGCGCGCGATCTGGCAGGAACAGAACAGTTTAGATGCGCCGACGCGGGTCTCCTAAGCGGCGGGTATTCGCCTATTTCACCGGATTGTTGCTTGAGCCCCTCTGCGGGCGCAGTGATATACTGCACCAAACAATATGCGCCCGGTGAACGGGTGCCGGAGCAGAAGGTAATATCATGACGATTTCCAAATTTGTTTTGTCTACGGGGTTGTGCTCGGGGCTGCTTCTGGCCGCTTGTACGGATCCGGGTACACTGAACCTGCCTGCGGACCCCAATCAAAACACCAAACAGGGCGCACTTTTGGGCGGTTTGGTCGGTGCCGGTGTGGGGGCAATTGCAAATGATTCCGACCCGCTTCTGGGTGCGTTGGCCGGTGGTGCCATCGGTGCGGCCGGGGGTGGCTTGATTGGCAACCAGCTGGACCAGCAGGCGGCAGAGCTGCGTCAGCAGTTGGCCAATGATGGTATTACCGTCACCAATGCTGGCGATCGTCTGATCGTTACTGTGCCAAACGATATCTCTTTTAACACCGACAGCGCGACCGTGCGCCCGGCACTGCGGGCAGATCTGGTGCGCGTGGGTCAAAACCTGACTCGGTACCCCAACTCTAGCGTTCAGGTCATTGGTCATACCGATAGCGATGGTGAGGCGTCTTATAATCAGGCCCTTTCCGAGCGCCGTGCCCGGTCTGTTGCGGATATTCTGCAGGCTAACGGTGTAAATGGTGCCCGAATGTCGACGATTGGTCTGGGTGAAAACCGACCAGCCGCCTCGAACCTTACGCCAGAGGGCAAGGCCCGGAACCGCCGGGTCGATATCGAGGTTATCCCCAACAGTCGCACATAGTTTATCGGGGGCGCCTTCAGGTGCCCCTTTTTCGCACAGTGACTGCGCGTCACTTGGCCTTTGGCAAGCCTGCCGCTTGGGCTAGCTATTGGGAAACACCTTAGCGGAGTTACCCGATGTCCGAACCGATCCTGCTGAGCCTTTCAGGCTCTCTTCGCCAAAGCGCGACCAACCGCAAATTGTTGCGAGAGGCAGCGCGGCTGTTCGACCCCGGCACCCATATTGAAGCCGATCTGAATCTGCCGCTCTACGATGGTGATCTGGAGAATGGTGAGGGCATCCCCGTATCAGTGCAAACCTTGTCCGATCAGATCGCGCAGGCTCATGCGGTGATCATCTCGACGCCCGAATACAACAAAGGCCCGTCTGGTGTTTTGAAGAACGCTCTGGATTGGGTCAGCCGGACTGAAGGGCGCCCATGGGCTGACAAACCTGTGGCCGTGATGTCAGCGGCAGCAGGCCGTGCGGGGGGAGAACGCGCGCAGATGGTATTGCGTAGCTATATGGTGCCGTTCCAGCCGCGCATTCTGCAGGGGCCGGAAATTCACTTGGCCAACAGTTCGAATGAGTTCGACGAGCAGGGAAAACTGACCAGCGACCGCTATGAAAGCAGCTTGCGGACCCTGATGCAGAAACTGCGATCCGAGGCAGGCTTCTAGCGCTTGTTCCTATAGGACTGGCTGTCGTGCCCACCATGGCAGAAGCAATTCAGACCGATGAAAAGGGTCCGCGCGCCTCTGATGTATTTCGAAACGGCCATTCTGTGCTGGAACAGCCGCGTATGATGGCAGATGCGGTCTTGCGATCAGAGTGACGCTTCGGGTCGGAAATCGTCGGGGATTGCGTCGCGCCCCTCCAGAACCAGATCAGCCATGACCTCGGCCACTTTGGGGGCCATACCAAAACCGATCTTGAAGCCTCCGTTGGCGATGAACTGCCCTTTGTGCAAAGGATGGCCCCCCAGCATCGGGGCGCGGCTCTTGCTGCGGGGGCGTACACCGGCCCAACGCTCGATAACCTCGGCCCCATGCAGCAGCGGTACCGCCTTTGTGGCGCGGTCCAGCACATCGTCCAGCGCAGCGTCGGTGCTGGTTGAATCGTCATAGTCGCGTTCCGAAGTGGACCCGACCGCCAGCGTACCGTCCTCATGGGGTACGATATGGATCGCATCGGCAAACAACTGTGGAACCTCGCCCGCGTCGAACCGCAGCAGCGCCGCCTGACCCTTGACGCCATTGCCCACTGTTTTTCCAAAAGCCGCGCTCAATTCCTGTAAACCTGCAAGCCCCGTGGCGTGGATGACCAGCCCTTGGTCGGGTGCCTCCGAAACCACTTCGACGCCCATCACCGCAAGGGCCGAGACCAACGCGGCGCAGGCGCGACGGGGATGCATGCGCGCGCTCAGCGTATCATGGATCACGAAGCCGGTCGGGCTGGGGGGGCACCACGAACCAATTGCGTCAGTCTCGACCACCCGCCATTCGGCGCGGCCCTGCCACAGCTCGGCTGCAGTGATCGCGCGGGCATGGGCAAGCTCTAGCGTGCGGGCATCGGCGACAGGTTGCAACCGGCCCAACCGGGCATATCCGGGGGACACGCCGCCAGTGGCTTCGACCTGTGCCCAGAACGGCTCGGCCATGATCAGGCTGTCAAACTGAAAGGCCTTCTTTGCGTTCCAGTTCTCGGGGACGTGCGGGGCCAGCGCCCCGACCAGCCCTCCGCTGGACCCGGCGCCGGGGCCAAATGGGTCAATGACCTGCACTTTTGCGCCGCGACGGGCGCAGGTCCATGCGATGGACAGGCCAAAGATACCCGCGCCGCGCACCGTTACATCGACCATTGCCATTCCCCTTTGCATTGTTCAGTGTCGCGTCGCTTAGCTACAGGATTCCCCGATGGCAGACCAGCGCGCCGAATTGACATGGACTGAGGATCAGATCCCGGTCTCGGACCGTTTCGACGATCCCTATTACTCGTTGCAAAACGGGTTGGAGGAAACGTGCCACGTATTTCTTGCGGGCAATGATCTGCCCGCACGATTCGCGCCGGGGTTTCGCATCGCCGAACTGGGCTTTGGCACCGGTCTGAACATGCTGACCGCCTGGTCCGAATGGGAAAAGGCAGGCCAGACCACGCCGTTGACCTTTACCAGTTTCGAGGCTTTCCCGATGGAACCCGACGAGATGGCCCGCGCGCTTGCAGCCTTCCCTGAGCTTGCGGCTTGGAGTCATCGTTTCCTTGACCAGTGGCAGGGTGGCCGCTGCGATCTGGGCACCTTGCATCTTGAGGTGGTCGAGGGCGATGCACGCCAGACTTTGCCTGTGTGGAAGGCTGAGGCTGATGCGTGGTTTCTGGACGGGTTTTCTCCCGCCAAGAACCCCGAGCTGTGGGGTGCGGATCTGATGCAGCAGGTGGCCGACCATACGGCCCACGGTGGCAGCGCGGCGACTTATACGGCTGCTGGGTTCGTACGCCGCGGGCTGGAAGACGCGGGCTTTACGGTGACGCGCACCCCCGGCTACGGTCGCAAGCGTCATATGACCCGGGCGGTCCGGAAATGACGCAGCAGAACAATTCACGCGCGGGCATCGCGCTGATGATTGCGGCGACGGTTGTGTTTGCCTTGCAGGACGGTATTTCGCGCCATCTGGCCGGAACTTATAACACCTACATGGTCGTGATGATCCGCTATTGGTTCTTTGCGGCCTTTGTCATCGCCTTGGCTGCCCGCGCGCCGGGTGGATTAAAGGCTGCAACACACACAAGCCAGCTGGGATTGCAGGTGTTTCGCGGCGTCCTACTGGCAGGTGAGATATGTGTCGCTGTATTCGGCTTTACGGTTCTCGGCCTAATCGACAGTATGGCCGTCTTCATCTGCTATCCTTTGTTGGTCGCTGCGCTCAGCGGGCCAGTGCTGGGTGAAAAGGTCGGGTGGCGGCGTTGGGCAGCGATTGGCGTTGGCTGTATCGGGGTTCTGATTATCCTGCAACCGGGTGTGGGCGTGTTTAATCCGTGGGCGGTCATCCCACTGATTTCTGCGCTGATGTTCGCGGTCTACGGGTTGCTGACCCGGTATGTGGCACGCGAGGATAGCGCCGCTACCAGCTTCTTCTGGACCGGGATCGCCGGTGCGGTGGCGATGACGGTGGTGGGTATGTGGTTTTGGGAACCTATGGCGCAAGGCGATTGGCTGTGGATGGCACTGCTGTGCGTCAGTGGTGTGAGCGGCCATTGGCTGCTGATCAAATGCTATGAAATGGCCGAAGCAAGTGCTGTGCAGCCGTTTGCTTATTTCCACTTGGTCTGGGCCGCCATCCTCGGCATCACGATCTTTGGCGAGTCACTGCGACCCGAGGTCGTTTCGGGCGCAGCTTTGGTCGTGGCTGCCGGGCTGTTCACCCTATGGCGCGAAAGACGCCAGGGTTGAACCGACAAGCTCTTGCGAGAATGAGATAGGCAGCGCTGGCTGACCTAGGCGTGCGCGATAGACTGGCAGGCTTTCAGCGACCCGCATTACATAGTTGCGGGTCTCGCTAAACGGGATCATCTCGATCCAGTCGACCACGTCGATCTCACCGGCGCGCGGGTCACCATAGCGTTCCATCCATGAGATTGGACGGCGCGGCCCGGCGTTGTAGCCCGCTGCCATCATCACCACATTGCCGTTGAAATCAGCAGAAAGCCCAGACAGGTAATTCGCGCCCAGCTTGGCGTTGTACTTCCAATCCGACGTCAGATTGACTGTCTTGTGCCCACTGAGAATGCCAAGCTCTTTCGCCACCAGTTGCGCGGTGGCAGGCATTACCTGCATCAACCCGCGCGCGCCTGCGCCGCTGATGACCACCGGGTCAAACTCACTTTCGCGACGGGCGATGGCCAGCGTCATTTCCTTCGCCATCGGAAGGCCGATATCGGCCACTGGATGCACCGGGTAATAGGCAGCGGGCAGAACGATGCCGGTTTTGGCGGCCCGTTTGGCGATCATCACGGCCAGATGCGGCTCTTTCAGTTCGATCACCAAGTCGCCCAGTTGTGTGGCCTGAACCTGATCCAACTCTTCAACCAGATGGGTCAGAAAGCGTTCTGACAGGTTGTCTTCTCCTGCGCGCAGCAGCAACAAACCGGCCTCCAACACGCTGGAATCCGCAAATTCAGCCTGCTTCCAATGCGGCGCTCGACGGGGGTTGGCCAGTTCATTGTCAAAGGGCCTCCCGATTCGTTCGGCCGCCAGCAAACCATAGAACGAGGTCTGATGATCAGCACCCATCGCGTAAGCCGCATAGGCTTTGTCAGCGTCCCCCTGCGCCGCGTAGGCTCGACCCAGCCAATATCCTGCGCGACCTTTCGAGATCGGTGATTGCACTGCGTCCGAGAAATTCTGGAAATGCCGAACCGCCGTTGTCGGGTCATTCAGTTTCCGTAAGGCGAGAAATCCGGCCAGCCACTCAAGATCCGCGTAGGCATAACCCATTTCGGGGGTCATGTAGTGGTTCGCCGCGATCTTATAAGCCCGGTTTGCACTACCATTGCGCATCTCAAGACGCGCCAGTCGACGGCGGCCCTCGGCCCATTTGTCAGGTTCACCCAAGGCGTCAGGACCGGTCGAGCGCGCCAGCATCAGGTCAATTGCGCTGTCGTCCAGTTCTTTCTTGTCGCGCCAGACAAATCGGTCAAAGGCCAGCCCCGGTGAGTCGGCTACCGATTTCGGAACCGCAGCGACTTTACTATCCACACCAGGTTGCCGTTTTTGCAAGGCGATCCGCGCCTCGGCCAGCTTGCGCTGATCTGCACTGACCAGTGACAGCATCTGCCCGGCGCTGACCAGATGGTTGTCCCACAGCATCCGGTCCAGTCTTGCCGCGTGGTGCGGCTTCAGCAACTTGCCGAAATTTTCTAGGTAATCCTTTTGCAGGCCCTTCCCCATCGGCATGGTGCGCCAAGCGGCTACAATATCGGCCTCGGCATCGCCCTGACGACCTTTTGCCTTTAACGCAACGGCATAGTTCAGAGCGCCTTCCGCTGTTTGCGGCGGGTTGTCGGCATAGAATTTCAGCACCCGGTCAGGATCGGCCCCGGTAAAGGCTGGCTCACTCTTGCGCCGCAGCCAGGCCAGTCCTGGCCAATCCGGGCGGCGATCCAGAAACACCAGCACATCGCCCGAGCTGCCAAAGCCCTCGCGCAACCAGTGCCAGACGATGATATCGCGGGATACTGATCCGCGTGCGCCCGACACCTGCAGGGCTGCATTCCAGTCACCCTTGCGCATCTCGTTCATCCCGGCGCGCAGATCACCGACCGAGTCGGCCCGTGCCTGCCCGATTGACCCAAGAATCATTGCTATCAAAAGCGTCAGAACGCGTGTCATGCCTTGCATTTCCCAACCAACCAAGGATAGATCCATTTAGGATAAACCTTGCGCCCACGGTATCAACTCACAACGCCATGATTGTGACGATCCTTGGGCACAAAAAACACAAACTGCACTCTAAGGAGCGTGTCATGTTCAAAGGCTCAATGCCAGCCCTCGTCACCCCGTTCAGCAACGGCGAGTTGGACCTGAAGACGCTCAAACACTTGGTGGAATGGCAGATTCAGGAAGGCTCGACCGGGCTGGTTCCCGTCGGTACCACCGGCGAAAGCCCGACGCTCAGCCATGAAGAGCATGAAACTGTCGTGGAAGAGGTGGTCAAAGCTGCTGCCGGCCGTGTTCCGGTAATTGCGGGGGCAGGTTCGAACAACACGGTTGAGGCGATCCGCTTTGTGCGATTCGCAGAACGAATTGGCGCGGACGCGGCGCTGGTGGTGACGCCTTACTACAACAAGCCAACTCAAAAAGGTTTGATCACGCATTTTCGCGCGCTTCATGACTGCGCGGATATCCCGATTGTCATCTACAATATTCCTGGTCGTTCGGTTGTCGACATGACTCCTGAAACTATGGGTGAACTGGCGCAATTGCCTCGCATCATTGGCGTCAAGGATGCCACTGGCGATTTGGCTCGCGTCAGCCAGCAACGTGCCTCTTGCGGGCCCGATTTTTGCCAACTGTCTGGTGAGGATGCCACCGCGCTGGGCTTTAATGCGCATGGTGGTGTTGGGTGTATCTCGGTTACTGCAAACGTGGCACCGAAGCTCTGCGCCGAATTCCAGCAGGCCACGCTGAACGGTGACTATGCTAAAGCGCTGGAGTATCAGGACCGCCTGATGCCTCTGCACGAGGCGATCTTTATCGAACCGGGATTGGTCGGTGCAAAATACGCGCTCAGCAAATTGGGTCTGTGCAGCGAAGAGGTACGTTCGCCCCTGACGCTGCTGGAAGACAGCACCAAGGTTGCCATCGACGCTGCAATGGTGCATGCTGGCCTGCTTTAACCCAATTTTGTTTTTGGCCGGATCCGCATTTCATCTGGCCAAAAATATCTCGGGGGAGGAATTGGTCTGAAAGGCCAAGGAGGGGGCTGGCCCCCTCTCTCAACGTTTGCCGTAATACAACCCGACCACGTGTTCCGCCTGGGCGAAAAACAGCCAGCGTGAAACCACGACGCCGGTCAGATGCGACAGCACGGCCAGCAGTGCAAAGATATGTTTGATCACAACCCCGGAAACCGGGATCAGGATCAGCAACAAGGGCAACACAAACGCCAGGCCAAATGAGATTACCCGCAATTTCTGCGCGTGCTTGCGACCAACGATATGGACGAATTCACGCAGCAGATAGTTGGTTCCTGTATGCGGCGGTTCAAAAGCGCGGACGGTGCCTCGTCCGCCCAGCCCGGTTGCTGTGCCCAGATTGGTGCCAGATCGGGTCAACGCGCCGTCGCCTTTAGCCCAATAAGCAAGCTGAATCCCACCAGCAATGGCCAGCAACCACGGGGCCAGAGCTTCGGCTCCGGACAAAAGCGCCCCACCAGCCAGGCTGAACGACAGGAACATCGCTGGCGTCAGGTTCATGTTCCAGCGCGGGATGGTCTTGAGCTGTGTGTAGATCATCGAAGTGGTAAACACGGTGGCAAGGCTGAGGATCGCGCCGATCCAGCCCAAAACTGTCCAGTGGCTGCCTAGGAACACTGCACCAAGCGCGTAAAGCCCCATGAGGACCAGCGCAGCAACGGCACAGACCCCTTCGCGGCTGAGCCAGCTGGACTTCCATTGACTAAAGGCCTTCCAGGCGCGCTCCGGGTGGCCCAAGTGAAAGGTTGAGGCCAGCAGACCGCCCACTGCCAGCGCAAAGGCGATGAGGTAGAAAACAAACGCGACGAATCCCGTTACCGCAGGTTGGCCGAGGCCAAGGAAAAACAACAACCCGAAACCCAGGCCAGAAAAGGTCGTGAAGATGATGACAGAAGGGGCTGGGTGCATCAGAGCTTCTCCAGAGTTTTGTCGAGCCAGCCGAGGAAGCCTTTGGGCTCTTCGGCGACCGGGGCCAGCAGGGGGGCCAGAATGTCGATTTGGTCTTCGATTTGATCCTTGGGCCGCGGCGGCAGGTATTTGTTGACGGGTTTGGTGCCCATTTCGGGCATCAGGTCCATGCCTTCGCGTTCGGTGACCAGTCTACTGACATCGCTGTCGGGGTCGCCGAGGTCTCCGAAATGACGCGCACCGGCGGGACAGGTTCGTACGCAAGAAGGGACGCGGTCCACCTCGGGCAGGTTTTCATTATAGATACGGTCGACGCAGAGGGTGCATTTTTTCATTACTCCCTCGGCAGCATCCAGTTCCCGCGCGCCATAGGGGCAGGACCAGGCGCACAGGCCGCATCCGATGCAGTCGCTTTCGTTGACCAGAACAATCCCGTCCTCGGCCCGCTTGTAGCTAGCTCCGGTGGGGCAGACGGTAACGCAGGGCGCATCCTCGCAGTGCAGGCAGGATTTGGGAAAGTGGATCAGCTGGGCGTGCCCTTCGGCAGGCGTGACCTCGTAGGAATGCACACGGTTCAGGAACGTACCCGAGGGGTTGCCGCCATAGGCGTCCTGATCCGAAAGCGGCGCGCCGTAGTTTTCGGTGTTCCAACCTTTGCATGAGATCACGCAGGCGTGGCAGCCAACACAGGTATCGAGGTCTATAACCAGACCCATTTTGCGGTCGGTGGATTGAGGGAGCTGGGTCATTTGCCTACCTTCCACGCCAGATCTTTCGGGCCAGTGCCTACTGGTGATTTGATCGGTTTGAATTCGGGCTGACTTTCCGCATCATTCGGGGCCTCGGCCTTCTCGATTTTCACCTTTAGGTCGAACCATGCGGCCTGTCCGGTGATCGGGTCCGAATTGGCCCAGCGTTGCCCGTCCCCTTTTGGCGGCAGCAGTTCGTGGATCAGATGGTTCAAGAGGAAGCCCTTGGTCGCCTCGGGTGCATCCTCTTGCAGCGCCCAAGCGCCTTTGCGTTTGCCGATGGCGTTCCAAGTCCAGACGGTGTTTTCGTTCAGGGCGGCCATCTCCATCACCGGCACGGTGATTTCCCCGTGCGGAGAGCTGACCTTTGCCCAATCGCCATCCTGCAGCCCGTGTTCTCGCATCAGTTTGGTCGGGACATACAACGGGTTGCGCCCGTGCAACTGGCGTAACCACGCGTTCTGGGTGCCCCAGCTGTGATACATCGCCATTGGGCGTTGGGTCAGGGCGTTGACGGTGAAGCCCTCGTTGCCCTGCTGGTCGGTTTCGTACCAGATCGGCAGCGGGTCCATCGTGTCTTTAATCCGCTGGCGCAAATGCTCGGGCGGTTGTCGGTCTCCGTGGCCTTCGGCCGCCAGTTGGAATTTGCGCATCGGTTCCGAGTAGAGCTGGAACAGGTAGGGCTGCGGGCTGTCATAGATACCCATCGCCACGGCCCAGTCCTGATAAGCGGTATTCCACGGTTTGTAGTAATCTGCTCCCTCGGGGATATGCGCTACGTAGAAGCCGCCATTTTCGATGTAGCGGTTGAGCTGGTCGGGGTTAACCTCTCCGCGGCCTTCTTTTTCGCCATTTTCACCACGGAACCCGGCCAGCGGGCCGATACCCGGCTTGCGCTGGTGGTTGACGATGTAGTCGGCGTAATCCTTCCACTTGGGCGTGCCATCTTCATTGGTGAAGCCCGGCAGGCTCATGCGGTTGGCGAGTTCGATCAGCACAGACTGGAATCCGCGTACGTCGCGGTCGGGTTCGACCACCGGCCAACGGATGGCGTCCGCGGCGGCGTCGGCCTCACAGATCGGACGGTCGAGCAGCGAGATACAGTCGTGCCGTTCCAGATAGGTCGTATCAGGCAAGATCAGGTCGGCATAGGCGACCATTTCCGAGGAATAAGCATCCGAGTAGATGATCTTGGGAATGACGTATTTGCCGTCAGCATTCTTGGCCGTCAGCATCTCCATCACACCTTTGGTGTTCATGGATGAGTTCCACGACATGTTCGCCATGTACATGAACAGCGTGTCGATCTTGTAGGGATCGCCCGCAGCGGCGTTCGAGATCACCATATGCATCAGCCCGTGGGATGACATCGGGTTTTCCCAGGTGAAGGCTTTGTCGATACGCTGCGCTGTGCCGCAATCATCCAGTAGCAGGTCTTCAGGTCCGCGTGGGAATCCCAGATGCGGGCCTTCCAGCGGGCGGCCGGGGCGGCGGTCTCCATGCGGTGTAGGATGCGCTTCTACTGGTTTGGGGTAGGGTGGTTTGAAGCGGAAGCCGCCGGGGACCTCAACCGTACCCAACAGGATTTGCAGCACATGCAGCGCGCGGCAGGTCTGGAAACCGTTGGCATGGGCCGAGATGCCGCGCATGGCGTGGAAGCTGACCGGGCGGCCTGTCATTTTGGTGTGCCTCTCGCCCCGGAAATCTGTCCATTCGTGGTCCAGCTCGATGGCTTCGTCAAAGGCGACACGGGCGATTTCTGTAGCTATGGCGCGGATGCGTTTGGCAGGAATTCCACAGCGTTCGGCCACTGCCTCGGGGGCGTGCTCGTCTGACAAGTATTTATCGGCCATCAGGTGAAAGACCGGGCGGTGGGTAACGCCGTCTTTTTCGTAAGTGGCTGACAAGTCTGGGCGAACGCCGGGTTTGTCGAATGCGGTGGGCTCACCCGTGCCGCAGTCGATGACCAGAGGCTTTCCATCGGCGTCGCGCAGGAACAGGCCCTTTTCCGGGCCTTCGGTGGCGTTCACCAGAACCGGCGCGTTAGTATAGCGGCTAAGGTAATCGAGGTCGATCTTGCCCGCCTTCATCAGCACATGAATCAGCGACAGGATGAACAGCCCATCGGTGCCGGGCGTGATCCCGACCCAGTCATCCGCGACAGCGTTATAGCCAGAGCGGATCGGGTTCACTCCAATCACCCGCGCACCGCGCTTTTTGATCTTGCCGATGCCCATCTTGATTGGATTGCTGTCGTGGTCCTCGGCCACGCCAAACAGCATGAAAAGCTTGGTATGCTCCCAATCCGGCTGGCCGAACTCCCAGAACGCGCCGCCCATGGTATAGATGCCGCCCGCTGCCATGTTGACCGAGCAGAACCCGCCA
Source organism: Ruegeria sp. BB7 (assembly GCF_056539365.1). Classification (NCBI taxonomy): domain Bacteria; kingdom Pseudomonadati; phylum Pseudomonadota; class Alphaproteobacteria; order Rhodobacterales; family Roseobacteraceae; genus Ruegeria; species Ruegeria sp. BB7. The sequence goes on from NZ_JBQFUV010000011.1 coordinate 115,039, forward strand.
TGCGCCGCATAGTTCGGGGTGCCGAAATTCTGCGCCCAGAACGAAGTGAAGCTCTGGCTCTGATCACGGCCGGTGAAAAAGGCCAGCTTCTGAGGGGCGGTTTCGTGCAGCTCATTCAGCCAGCCAACGGCGGTACTGATGGCCTCATCCCATTCGATCTCGCGGAACTCACCGGACCCGCGCGGGCCGACCCGGCGTAGCGGTTTACGCAGCCGCGAGGGGGCGTTGACCTGCATGATACCGGCTGAGCCCTTGGCGCAGAGAACGCCCTTGTTCACTGGGTGATCTCGGTTGCCTTCGATATACGCAACCTTGCCGTCTTTCATGTGGACGTTGATGCCACAGCGGCAGGCGCACATGTAGCAGGTGGTCTTGCGGATCTCGTCCGAGACTTTCGGTGACGTGTCGAGGATCGGCTGCTGATGGGTCATTGGCGGGTCCTGTCGGTTATCTAGGGAGGACTTTGTCACTTTCCTCTTGATTTGAGAACATCGTTCTTACGCCGATGCTTACTTTGAGTTTTACGTTCCGTTTGCTTGTAGCGCGGTCACGGCGATCATCTGTGTCACATCCTCGGCGCTGCAGCCGCGGGACAGGTCATTGGCGGGTTGCGCCAGCCCTTGCAGGACAGGGCCGATGGCGGAATAACCGCCCAGCCGTTGGGTGATCTTGTAGCCGATATTGCCCGCGTCGAGATTGGGGAAGATCATCACGTTGGCCTGTCCGGCCACCGAAGATCCGGGGGATTTGCGATCCCCGACCGACGGCACAAAAGCGGCATCGAATTGCAGTTCGCCATCGACCTGCAGCTCAGGTGCGCCCTGACGCAGCGCTTCAGTGGCTTCAATCACCTTGTCGACATCCGGGTGCTTGGCGCTGCCCTTGGTTGAAAAGCTGAGCATCGCGATTTTCGGATCGACCTGCAGCAGCGCTCGGGCCGACGCGGCCGAGGCAATCGCGATCTTGCTCAACTCGGTTGCGGTGGGATTGATGACCAGCCCGCAATCGGAATACAGCATCGCGCGTGCGCCGGGCTGGGCGTTTTCAGGCGGATACATCAGGAAAAAGGACGATACCATTCCCGCATCGGGGGCCATGCCGATCACCTGGATGGCCGCGCGGACAATGTCGCCGGTTGTGTAAACCGCGCCGCCAACTGTGCCGGTAGCACGTCCGCTGCGAACAAGCATGGCCGCGTAGACAGGCGGTGTCTCAACAGCAGCTCGCGCTTTGTCTTGATCAACGCCCTTATGCTGGCGCAGTTCGAAAAAGGTCTGGGCAAATTCCTCGGTCAGATCCGAGGTTGCAGGGTCATGGACCGCAATGCCTTTGGTTGGAGCGGCCCCGTGATTGCTCAGGGCGGCTTCAATATCGGCTTGAGGTCCGATCAGAATAATGTCGGCCAGATCGGCTTTGTGGGCGGCTAGCGCCCCCGCGACAACGCGGGGATCACTGCCTTCGCTGAGTGAAATTACAGGTCGGGTGGCCGGGGCGTTTTTGCGCAACAGCTCAATCGGTGTCAGGGTCATACGCTCCGGCCTTATCCTGAAATCACACAGCCTGCGGTTTCATATCGTCTTCAGAGACGCCAGCGACGGCGACGGGTTTTTTCATTGCATCGCGGCGGAAGGGCTCACCCAGTTCCTGGTTGATCAGGGCCTCGATCAGGGTGGTGATGCCGTTCTTCTGGTCCTCGATCGCCTGGTTCAGCGCCGCTGTCAGTTCGTCCTGAGTGCGGGCGACCACACCTTTCAGACCACAGGCCTGCGCGATACCGGCGTAAGACACTTTGGTGTCCAGCTCGGTGCCGACGAAGTTGTCGTCGAACCACAGGGTCGAGTTCCGCTTTTCCGCACCCCACTGGTAGTTGCGGAACACGATCTGGGTCACGGCGGGCCATTCCTCGCGGCCGATCGCTGTCAGTTCGTTCACCGCGATGCCAAAGGCACCGTCACCGGCAAAGCCGACAACCGGAACATCGGGCTGGCCGATCTTGGCGCCAACGATGGCGGGCAGACCGTAACCACAGGGGCCGAACAGGCCGGGGGCCAGATACTTGCGGCCTTCCTCAAACGCCGGATAGGCGTTGCCGATGGCGCAGTTGTTGCCGATGTCGGACGAGATGATCG
>NZ_JBQFUV010000012.1:0-91866 GCF_056539365.1 Ruegeria sp. BB7
CTTGCTTCACCGCAAATCCGCCGCATAATCACAAAAACCAGATGAGCCAGATCCTCTCTTAGCTCAGGCGGCCATCTGTCCCAAAATCCCTGACGACGGACACATAATCACCCTAAGTATATCCGGGTGTCCTACGACAGCTTCCAAGATCACTGGGATTTAGTCCGAGAGCAACTTGGGTACACCGAGGACCCTCACTTCGTAATACATACTCTCCGCCATACGTGTGCCTCAAGGTTGACACAGGCGGGGGTCGATCTTCGTCGCGTCCAAACTTGGATGGGACATAAGTCGATCTCAACGACACTCAGGTACGCCCACTTGGCCCCTGATGATCTTGAGGTCGCTGCGGCTGCACTGGTCGCTTAACCCTTAACCACAACTCAAATCAACTAAACGTCTACGGGCGGTCATCTGAGTGTTGACCGTCTGTTTTGGCGTGGAAGGAAACATATGTTTGATACCGTAGCCCCTCCCTCAATAGCTATCTTCCTAGCTCACCAGTTGGATGGTGATACAGCTTTCACGGTGGAAGTGGAACTTGACGGAGGTGGGGCCATCTATGGAATGGCGGTAACTGGGGTCCAAGAGAACGGATCAGGTTCAATGCTCTTAATTGGTGAAAACCTAGACGGTCGAGAGTGTGCGGTCGTAATTGATAAGATAGCGGCGCTGACAATCAATAAAATCTGAGGTGAAAGTCCTCATAGCTTGCGAGTGTTCCGGCACAGTTCGGGACGCTTTCCTATCACGCGGCCATGACGCTTGGTCTTGTGATCTCAAACCCTCAGAAACCCCGAGTAACCGACACATCCAAGAGGATGTCCGTGTGGTTCTCAAAATGGATCAGTGGGACCTTCTCATGGTCGCACATCCACCTTGTACACGCCTATGTAATTCAGGCGTCAGATGGCTTCACACGCCCCCTCCTGGTCGAACTAAGGCGGAGATGTGGGCGGAACTTGATGCCGGGGCTCAACTCTTCTCCGACTGCTGGAACGCGGACATACCTCGTGTCTGTATAGAGAACCCTGTGATGCACAAGTATGCAAAAGAAAGGATCGTGAACTATGAACAGTTCGCTCAATCAGTCCAGCCGTGGCAATTCGGTACGGACGAAAACGGACCAGACAACGAAAAGAAGCGGACGTGTCTTTGGCTGCGTAACCTCCCGCCTCTTATTCGGACCGGTACACTCGACGGATCAAACGCCCGATCCTCGGTTCATAATGCGTCTCCCGGTCCCAACAGGGGGGCAGAGCGGAGCCGCTTCTTTCCCGGCATAGCTGCGGCTATGGCTGACCAGTGGGGAGACCTAGGGCCGAACGTAGAGCCCGAACTGTTCTTCCCCATAGCAGCTTAAGGACATCCCAGATAACCGGAGAGAACCCAATAAAGAAACCCATGATGAATATCATAATCAGTGACGTCACAAAGAGTTCTAACATTTACTGTCTTTCCAATTAGGTACGTTGACTGTAAGTGTTCCGAAAGTCACCTTCAATATACCTTGGTGACACTGGTGACATCGTTGGTGACATTGGTGACATGGTGACAAGCGGGTGTGGTGGAATTGGTATACACAAGGGACTTAAAATCCCTCGCTTTCAATGGCTTACGGGTTCGAGTCCCGTCACCCGCACCACCCTGTAGTGGACTTAAAATCTCCAGGCGGAAACGCCGTGCCGGTTCGAGTCCGGCCGCGGGTACCAAAACCAACTTTGTGCAAGTCTTATTCTCTGAGCATGCGCGCTGTCTTTGCTCGCTCACATTTTCAATAAGCTGCGCTTTTGATCCCGCTTTCCTGTAGGGGCGAGTGGCTCGTTCAAATCCCATCTGCACGAAAAGGTTTCGTAAAAAGACGTTGACCGGCTCACAACTTAGCCCACCCTGTTCGGGTGGTCACAATCAAACCGGGAAACCCAAGTAGCCTATCAGGCGCCAGATATCCCGGTTGGCAGCCGACAATTGCGTGAGGGTATCTTCGATTTGCTGAATGGCCTCTTCGTCAACAGTGTCTTCGCGCCCCATTTTTATATCGGTCTTTCTATCCGAGATGCGCATCAGAATGGTCTTTGGATTTCCGCTGTCGGCATCGAACGAGTAAATGCAGTGATTGTATTTGTTTCGAATAGACGAGAGCCTACTTAGTCGTTGGGTGAGTTCCAGGACTGGATCCCGAATTTCGGGCGGACGGCCGTCCATCTTTGCCAGCCGCTCCACAAGGTCTACGCGAGCGCGCGTTGTGTTGAGGGTCAGAAAGATAATAACGGCGACGTCTTTTTTTGTATCACCAAGTCCAGCAATAAGGTGGATCAACAGGCTTTCGGTGTTGGTCCACATGTAATTGAGCTTGCCGACCAGCAGGATTAGGCGGTCAAAGCGAGATTCGATGGCTTCAGTCAACTGTTTGACCCTGGGCTTGTTCTGCTACCACCTCAAAATAGAACTGAGCAGCAGCTGTCCTGTTGCTGACACCGATCTTGCCCGCAACGTTATGCATGTGCAGCTTTACCGTGTGCTCAGTAATGCCGAGGTTTGATGCGATGATCTTGTTGCTTTGACCTTTCGAGACGAGGCGCAGAACCTGCTTTTCGCGCCGCGTCAAGCGGGCAAACACCGGGTTTGGTTCTTTCGGTTTTTGCTGCGGCTCTGCTGGGGCATCGCCCTGCAGGCAGGGGGTAGTCGGACTTTGCGGGGGTGACACACAATCTGCCAGAAAGCTTGGCAGGTAAAGCTCTTCATGCATCAAAAGCCGTAAAATGGACCGCCATACATCTGGCGCGACGTTCATTGGAAGATAGCCAATATCTCCGAACTGCCTCCTGTCCCAGTTTTTAAATAGGGAACGGGCTGTGTCTTCCTTACGATATGCAAAGGCAAGACATCCCGACCCAACTGTTTCGATATAGAGGCCTGGTTGGGTTAGAAGGTCGTTAAGCATTATTTGGTCGACGACAACCACTTTCCCGGCCGGCAATCTGGATGTGTCGAGTGATTTTAGTTCAGCGATGTCATCATACCTATGCGCAGAAACACCGAATTCGGTTTGAACGCTACGCAGAGTTTGGTTTGAAAAGAAAAGCTCCTTGCCAATAAAGTTGATCGAGAAATCTTCGGTACAAAAATTTTTTTGGGCGGCACTATCCCGCAACGGATTGCTCATTACTTCCCCCTAAAAACTCACGCCACGAAATCTGTAGCGCACTAGTAAACAACACACTTAACGCGAATTAACGATAGATTAACTTTTGGTTTAAGTAACTATAGCTGAAAGTCCAGTTTTCATCAATATTGGGCCTTTTCCCACCCATTCGGGCTAGAACTTTGGTTTAGGTTCATCGCTGCTACTTTCGAAAATGTTGAGGGTTAATACGGTTTTAGATCTTTATCCGAGATCCTTCGGAAAATTGGTGATTTTGCTCGTTAATATTGAGTTAATATTTAAAAATACTGCGTAATATCAAGCCGCTGTGCCGTCTAATGCTTAAGATCAGCTATTCAGGGCGCTGTTCGGCTGCGACCATTACCCTGCTTCAATTTGGGAAGCTTAGTTACTGATCTGCCTGCGCATCGTGAATTGACGCGAGCCTCAATGACCGTGGGCAGCAAGTCGGCTTGGCCGGGAAAGGGAGGTGGGAAACGACTTCACCAAACGAAACCGCTTCAAGCGCGTTTTAGCGCCTGAGAGCTTAAATTTTGTTTCAACAGCGCCAGTAACCGTTTGTTAGATGAATGACGGTCGGGCGCGACAACAAATGGATATTTGTTATGAGTAAAAACCGTCAATATCAGCCCCATAATGACATCACAGCAATTGGCGAAGTGAACGTTGACGAGGCCTATGTGCCGATCGACGCCGACATCAACGTCAAGCATGCAGATGTCGAAGCAAATTTGAACAAACAGAAACAAGACACGGATGTTGATCAGAATCAGCGCCAAACCACTGACGTCGACGCGGACCAGGATCAGCGCACAGACGTGGACAATGAAAATGATCAGGACCAAGACCAGGATCAGCAACAAAAGCAGTCTCAGTCGAACAAAAATGGCGGCGATGACAGCAACACGAACGACGTCAACAATAAGATCAATATTGATTTTGGCGGCGGTGAGTGGATTCCCCGTGACGATGATCTGGTCGATGTGGATGTAAGCAAAGGCGGTTCGGTTGACGACGTGATCACCGTAGGAAACGACTTTGATTATGATCCGGGTGACGACACAAATCTGGACATTTCGTTGGACGGCTCAGGCAACGACATGTTGTCGATCAACAACCAGCTTGCAGAACTGACTGACAACGATCATCTGGGCCAAGCTTCGGTTTCGAATGACGGTGGCACGTTCGAGCAACATGGCGACGCGACTGGCGGTACCGCCAACTCTGACGATGGCATAGATGCCGAGTCACTTGGCGGCAATTCCGGCGCGGGTGGTACGGCTCATGGTGGCGGTGCGATGGCCTTCACCAAGGGTAGTAATGCACAGTCGGGCGGCGGCGAAACTGGCAACGCCAATGCCGATGCAGACGCCGGAAATGGCGGTGACTCGGGTGATGCAAAAACTCTGGGTCTGAACGCCAGCAAGTCGGATGCGAATGCCAGCGGATCCGGCGACGGTGGCAATGGTGGCACTGCGGACAGTGATTCCAGCGCCTACAACAAAGGTTACTCGGACGCGTCCGACGCTGATAGCGACGGCGGAGACGGTGGCAACGCAGGCTCGATTGGTCTGGGGCTGGGATTGGGACTGTCGGGTGCCGGTAACAGCGGTCAGTCAACCGGTGGTTCCAATGACAGCATCGCAGCTGCCAAAGGCGGTGCGCTTGCAGCCAATGACGCATCATCCGGCAACGCCGACGGCGGTGACAGTGCAGCAGGCAACATCGGCCTGGCCAAAAATGAATCAGACAGTGACACCGAAGCCAACGGTGCTTCTTCCGGTGGCAATATCGGTCTTGGTAAAGCTGGCAGCCTTGCCAACAGCGACGCTGATGCTGACGGAGGCAAAGGTGTCGGCGGTGACGGTGACGGCGGCAAAGGCGAAGGTGCGCGCGGCGACGGTGGCGATGGCACTGGTGGTGCCGGTACTGGCGGAGACGCCGGTCAGATCGACGCAGCTCTTGCGGCTTCGCACCAGAGCACGGGTCTGAGCGGCCTGAACCTGGGCGGCGCGGGTGCCTACAACGGCGGTGGCGGTGAAGCCGAAGCTGGCAAAGGCTATGGCGGTGAAGGGGACGGCGGCCGCGGTATTGGTGGCGACGGAACCGGCGGTAACGGTCCGGGCGGCGACGGGACTGGCGGTGCCGGTACCGGCGGTCAAGCAGACTCTGACTCGGATGCTCAGGGCGTCGGAGATCAGTATGCTACAGGCCCGGTTGTCACCCAATCCCCGGGAGATGTCACAGGCACGGCGCGCAACGATCAGGATGCCGACTCGAACGGTGGCGCCGGCGGAACCAACGACACCGATGGTCGCGCAGACGCTGAAGGAACCGGTATGGCAACGGCCAACGGGACCGGCGGTGGCGGCGGCGCAATCCAACAGGACGCGCAGTCGAGTGGCAGCGGCACGGGGTCTGCAGACGCGGATAACGATGCCGGTTATGGCGGAGAATCCTCGGTATTTGCCACGGCGGACACCGATGGCACCGCTGACAGCCTGGCCGAAGCAATCTCGGGCTATGGCGGCGCTGGCAGTTCGGACAATGACGCAACGTCGACCGCATATGGCACGACCAATGGGATGTCCGAGTCGGGCATCGGCGGCGGCGGCGGTGCCGCGCAATCGACTGGTGGTCAAAGCGGCGACGCCAACGGCTTCGCAGAAGCTGGCAACGTAACTGGCGGCAACGTCAGTGGCGGCGATGTTTCGGGTGCGTATTCAGGGGCCGGTGGCAACGCTGGTAGCGCTGGTACCTGGGGCTCGAACAATGGCGGCGACGGCATCGTAAACGGTGAATCGCATGCTTCTGCCGCTGCGGTGGTTGATACGTCAGCCTTCAACCAATCGATCGTTATGGGGGCAAACGTCCTTGGCAACTCGGTCGATACAACGATGGTTGGCGGTTCCATGAGCTCGTCCTACGCCAGCGACGATACCGACGTGTAACCAGAGTTCAGTGCCCGCGCATGCGGGCTCTGATACCCTTCGAGAAAAACGCCGAGGCCGCAAAAAAGTGGCCTCGGCCCAACTTAACCCAAGCCGGAAATTTCAGCCGGGGCGGGGAAAGGAACCGATATGTCTCTCGACAGTATTACGGAACAGATTGCACATTTTATTGGAACGTTTGAGCTTACGACCGAACAGGCGCGATTGCGCGATCAATATGAAGAATTTACCGCGCTAAGACGCCAAGCAGAACTTGAAGATTTGGCAGACCCCACACGTATTGAGGTCTCGGCACATCTGAAATTAGAGACGGGCGAGCATAATTTGCTGCCATACAAGTTTTCTGCGCCGCAGGCCGAAGTGCCCTTATCACCTGCCACCGCTGAGCAGCTTGAAAGTCTCGGAGCGGGTCCCAGCCAATCGTTTGGTTTGGAATTCAATTTCCCCCAAGCGCTTGAGTTGGGATCATCCATACAACTCACCATGATCCTAAAACCCGAGTTTATTACCGAGCTGATCGGTTCGGCGGTTACCTATACGGTCCAGAAAATTCGACTGACCGACAATGACACCGTCGGAGAGGGCGATTTCAGAGATGTCGAATCTTTGATGGCACAGGGTGACGGGCTGTTGGCTAAAGCGTTGTCGCTGCATGCCACATCGTCCCCGTCAATGGACATTCAGGATTACCTGTCTGGTGCGGCGCTGGAAGTACTTATCGACCAGATGCAAACACCCCTGACCCCCGAGGTGGAAGGGGCAGAAATTCATCAGTTCCACGGCGATGACGCATTGGGCATTGTTGTGAATGGCGAACATGTCGATGAAGTGCCGGATTTCAACGAATTGCTGCCCGCGCATCTCAGGGCCGATGAAGAAGAGGGGGCAGGGGATGATACCCCAAACCCATGGCCTGCAGAGTGGGAGCAGACCGAAGATCCTGTGTTCGAAGATGGCCATTCGGTGATTGCAGGTGGAAATCTGGCTGTGAACGAAGTTGCGGTAACCGTCAGCTGGATTGACGCACCCAACATCCTTGTAGGTGGTAAAGCCACAAACCTGACAGTGTTCAACCAGGTGGCTGTTGTCTCTGATGTTGATGAAGGCGAGCCCGGCGTGCAGAGCGAAACTCATGTGGTGCAGTCCTCTGAGATTGCTGTTGAGGCCAACGAAGCATCATGGCTGGAAGACAATGTCGCGGAAGCAGGTCAAGAGCCGGTTGTCGATGTCGACTGGATTTCCGGCGATATGTTGGTCACGAATTTCATCAAGCAGGTTATCGACGCTACGGATATCGACCAGATCGCCACCGAAATTACCGCGACGTCTACGGCCTACACTTTGGGCGAGAATGTCATGACCAACGTGACTGACATTCTTCAGTTGGGCAGCTTCTACGATATGATCGTTGTTGGTGGAGATATGACATCGGTCGATGCTGTGTCGCAGACCATCGCGCTGTCTGACAATGACGTGGTGCATGGTGCTCAACCGACAGAGGCTGAGGACAATCTGGTGATGAATCAGGTGTCTCTGACGACGACGGGCGAAGACACACATGAGGAGTTGAGCGAAACACTGGCCGAGGTGATACCTCTGCAAGAAGTGGACACCGACGCGTTGGAAGACGCGCTTTTGAATGATCCCATGTTTGCCGGGACAGAACTGGTCCGGGTGCTCAAGATTGAGGGCGATCTTTTGCAGGTCAATGTCATCGATCAGGTCACCGTGTTGCAAGATGATGACGATGTTTATGTCGACGCACCCCCCGGCAAAGAGGTTGCCGCGCTGGGTGCTGGCAATGGCATTCTGAATTCCGCCCATGTGAAAAAGATGGGTGTGGATTCAGTGATCAGGGCCAAGGAAGAGGAATATTCCGACCTGCTTTTGCATCAGGCAAGCATCTTTGAAGACGCGATGGCGGAAAAAACCGAGATTATCAGCGAAGCTGTCGCGCTGATGATGGAAGAACTTGATGCGCCGGGCAAATCTGAACACGCCCCCGGTCATAACAAGCTAACGCCATCGGAAAAAGCAGGCCTCGATGATGGTCTGGAGACTATGCTTGCGTAGAAATTTTGTGTGTTTTGCGAGTGAACTGAAAGTTTTGATATGTCGATTGAATTCCCGTCGCGTCCGAGACGTTACGCCAGCCCCTTGGACCGCCATGGTGGTGCCGTCTCATCAACCTCAGATGCAAGCGGTTCTGGGGAGGAATCAAAGAAAACCCCAGGATTGCGACTAAGCGACGACTACCGCGTGCGTGACCCCGAAGGTGGCACTCGCGACGCCGTCGTCACAGGCGATGAGAGCGCGGGCCAGACGGTGAAACCAAACCTGACGGGTCACAATACGAAAGACGAACCAGGCCTGCGCGCGGGATCCTCCTCCCAGCGCAAGCAGCCGCAGCCTGTCGAAGGTCATGACCAACAGGACAGCGGTGCTGGGGTGGCCGATGCCGAGGGCTCAGATCCCGAAACGGTCAGTAAGACCAGCGACCGAAGTACCCCCAGGTCGCGCTCGGGTGACGGTGATAGAATGGGCACCACAATCGAGGCCACGGCAAATGAACCATTGCTGCGCAGCACCCAAAATGGCGGTGATGGGAAAGGGCCACCCCAAACATTTCACAAACGCACACCACCCGAGGATTTTCGAAAGACGCTTCGTACCTCGCTACGGGCGATCTATCGCAATCTAGCTTTTGTGCTGGTTTTGACCTGCGCGACAAACGTTCTGATCCTGGCAATACCGATTTACCTGTTTCAGATCAGCGACCGTGTTCTGACCAGCCGCTCGCTGGATACGCTGATCATGCTGACGGCCATCGTGGCCGGGGCGGTGATTTTCCAATCAGCTTTTGATGCGGTGCGACGGTTCATGCTGATGCGTACCGCGGTTGAGGTCGCAGCCCGTCTTGGCGCACCGATCCTGAGCGCTGCGGCGCATGCCTCGTTGCACGGTACAGGGCGCGAATATCAGACATTGGGCGATCTTCAGCAGGTCAGGGGGTTTCTTGTTTCTGGAACGCTAATCTCATTCCTTGATGTGCCCTTCGCACCTTTGTTCATCTTGATGATCTTTCTGGTGCACCCTCAGCTTGGGATGATCGTGATCGTAACAGCGCTGCTGCTGATGACGATCGCGTTCATCAATCAACGCATGACGGCGAAACCGTTTGCCGAGGCGAATAGGGCACAATCCATGGCGAACCAGCATCTGGACTCGATGTCGCGCAACAGCCAGATCATAAATGCCTTGGCCATGATCCCAGAGGCGGTGCGCATCTGGGGTCGTGACACCGCGCAATCTATGACGTGGCAAGTCCGTGCCCAGGATCGCAACGTGATCTTCGCTGCGATTTCACGTGCCGTGCGTCTGCTGACTCAGATCGCCATTCTGGGCTGGGGCGCGTATCTGGCGTTACAGGGTGAAATCACTGGCGGTATGGTGATTGCGGCTTCGATTATCGCAGGGCGCGCTTTCGCTCCGATTGAAGGTTCGATCGAAGGATGGAACGGCTTCCTGCTGACGCGGGCCGCCTATGGTCGGATCAACCAACTGTTGTCCAGCTCTGCCCTGCAGTTCGAAAAACTGCGCCTGCCACGCCCCGAAGGGCGGCTGGATGTCGAACGCCTGCTTTACGTACCGGGTGGAACCAAACGCGTCGTGCTCAACGGTATCAGTTTCTCGCTGAATCCGGGTGAGACATTGGCCATCATTGGTAATTCGGGTGCAGGTAAGACCACGCTGGGCAAGACACTAGTTGGATCGGTCCTTCCCACATCGGGCAGTGTCCGGTTGGACCTGATGGATATCCGCAACTGGGATCCGCGCCAGTTTGGTGAAAGCATCGGCTATCTACCGCAGGACGTTCAACTGTTCCCCGGCACGATCAAGGACAATATCGGACGGATGCGCTCGGACGCGACGGATGAACAGATCCACGATGCCGCCGTCTTGGCCGATGTGCACAACATGATCGCAACCCTGCCGCAAGGTTATGAGACGGTGGTCTCCGCCGATGGCTCGCCCCTGTCTGGCGGGCAGAAACAGCGCATCGCATTGGCGAGGGCGTTCTTCGGCAACCCGCGCATGGTGGTTCTGGATGAGCCGAATTCGAACCTTGATGTGGCTGGTGACAAAGCCTTAGCCCGCGCCATTGAGCAGGCCAAAGAAAGCAAGATTACCGTGGTCGTGATCACTCAGAAGCCAACGCTGCTGAACGTGGTCGATAAGATCATGCTGCTTACAGATGGACGTGTGGCGCTGTTTGGCCAGCGCGAACAGGTTCTGCAACAACTCAATGGGCCGCGCAGCAATACGCCCGGCATTCAAAACCAGTAAGGGGGTGCGACATGAACGATCTTGTCCCCGTGAATAACGATCCCAAAAACCCGGACGTCTGGTATGCCGAGGTTCCACGTTCAATCAACCGTCTGGTCGTCATAGGGATGATCCTGCTGGTCGTGTGTTTCGGCGGCTTTGGCGTCTGGTCTTTCCGGGCGCCTTTGGCCGCTGCTGTGATTGCGCAGGGCAGTTTTGTTGCCACTGGCCGCAACAAGATTGTGCAACATTTGGAAGGCGGCATCATTCAGGACATCAAGGTAATCGAAGGCCAGTCCGTCAAAGCCGGTCAAGTCCTGATGACGTTGGACCAGACATCGGCCGAAGCCAATGAGCGCGAGTTGTTCATCCGCAAAGCACGCCTGCAGGCTATGTCCGAGCGTCTGAATGCAGAATATGCAGAGTTGCAACGGTTGGAATTTTCCCCTGCCTTGATGGCCCAGGCAGAGGACACAGAGGTGATGACAATCCTTGATGGGCAAAAGATCAGCTTTGATCTATCTCGCAAGACCTTGTTGAACGATATCGCTTTGTTGGAACGCAATATGGAAGCCCTGAGAATTCGTTCCAGCGGGTTTGAGGCGCAGTTGGACAGCATGGTTCGGCGCTCAGCGATCCTGCAAGAGGAATACGAGACCAAGCATGCCCTTTTTGAAAAGGGGCTGGTCCGTAAGGGCGAACTGAACACAATCCGCCGGGTTCAGGCCGAAGCTGAGGGGCAGCAGGGGCGCCTGCAAGCCGAAGCTGCCGAGATCAACCAGATGTTGCTGAAATACGAAGAGCAGATATCGCGCACGCGCGCGGCTTATCGTGAGGCTGCGTTGGACGAGTTAGGCGTGATCGAAGCCGATCTGGAAAGCGTGCGCGAAAAAGCGCGCCAAGCACGCAGCGTTTTGGACCGCGCGGTCGTACGGGCCCCGGTTTCAGGCACGGTTGTGCGTCTGCTCTATCATACTCCGGGTGGCGTGATCGAAACTGGTGAGCCCATCGCTGAAATCCTGCCCGCAGACGCGCCACTGATTATCGAAGCGCAAATCCCGCGCACCGAGATCGACAGCGTCGTTACCGGTCAGGATGCGACGGTGCGTTTGGTGGCACTGAATCAACGCACGACCCCGGTGCTGAACGGTCAGGTGTTCTATCTGTCAGCCGATGCTCTGGTCGAAGACACTGCGGGTGCTCCGCAAGAGGTCTATCTCGCCCGCATCTCGCTTGAACCCGAAGAGATCGAGCGCGTGCGCGGCTTTATCCCTACCCCCGGTATGCCTGCTGAAATCATGATCCAGACCGAAGAGCGGACCTTTGCAGCCTATATCGCTAAGCCTGTGACAGACAGCATGACGCGCGCTTTCCGCGAGCAATAACAAGACTGGTCTGATGGCCGGTCTACACGTTCCATTTTCCGCATGTTAATCTGTGGTGGCAGCCACCGGAGGACGACTTGTGCCATTAACCGTTCAAGACATGATGGAGGCCGCAAATGCGGTCGTTAAACGTGTAGATACCGCTTTTGCCCAAGTAGCTTTAGGGCAGGGTGGTCTGTTGCTGGATGTGCGCGATGCCGTTGAATTGCAGCAAACCGGTCGGGCCAAGGGCGCGCATCATATCCCGCGTAGCATGTTGGAGTTTCGGGCCGATGACACCTTGCAATCCCATGACCCAGAACTTCAAAAAGATCGCCCGATCGTTCTGTATTGCTCGGCCGGAGGTCGTGCTGCCTTAGCGGGCAAGTTGCTGAAAGACATGGGATATCATCAGGTTTATAACCTTGGCGGATTGTCCGATTGGATCAATGCCGGCGGGGAAGTTACTGAACCCTAGGCGTTCAGGAACGCCCGGACAGCTGCCTCAAACTCTCGCGGTTTTTCGGCGTGTAGCCAATGCCCCGCGCCGGGTATCTTGGCAAACTTGGCAGCCGGGAAAAGCCCCCGGATCAGGTCGCGGTGCTCGGGTAGAACATACTCGGACTCGGCGCCAGACAGAAACAGGGTTGGGCCGTCCCAGCTTGCGGTTAGTTCAGGAAAGCCCATGATCGTCGGCATCTCGGCGGCCAGCACGTCAAGATTCAGCAGCCAGCGCTGCCCTTTGACATCCAGAGACTGGGTAAAAAAGCTCTGTAGCGCAGGCTCAACGCCCAACTTCGCCAGTTGCTCCGATGCATCCGAGCGGCGCTCGACCTTGGACAGATCGACCGAGCGCATGGCCTCAATGAACTGGATTTGACTGTGGCTGTAAATAACTGGCGCAATGTCGGCCACGACTAACTTGCGCACCAAATCCCCATGTTGTAGCGCCAGCGTCATTGCCGCCTTACCGCCCATCGAATGCCCCACCACATCGGCCTTGCCACCAAAATGGTCGATCACCTCGGCCAGATCGTTTGCGAGCTCGGGATAGCTGTGCTGATCGGTCCACATGCTATAGGCGTGGTTGCGCATATCGACGGCAACCACCTGCCTTTCATCCGCCAGCCGACGGGCGATTACCCCCCAATTTCGCGCCGAGCCATACAGCCCATGTGCAATCAGCAAAGGAGGTTTCGCAGTCGGTTCGCCATGAATGATCGTATTCAGCATGCTGGTGTGATACCCGCCGTGAGCGGAAACAGCCAGCCCCATTGTCGCCCTTGCCCTAGGGGGGTAAGTTAACGGCCTTGGAGGCCTCGAAATGTCGGAAATTTCAGATGTTCAAAGCCAGATTGCGCACACGGTTCAGTTGCTGCGTAATAAATTGGGAGTTCGGGACAAAACGCTGACAGCATCGGTGAAAAAGGCCAAGCGGCAGCTGCCCCGCCGGATTTACAAACAGGCCCTGCTATTGGCGAATGCCGAGCAGATGGCGGCCCATCCCAAATTGCGTCTGGTGCTGGATACACCGAAACTTGTGAAAGCGTCAGAAGAGGTTCAGGCCCATCTGAACGGAATCAACTTGGCTGATCGGCGTTGGGGTTGGTTTCTAAGCTTTCTTGGATCGCTGGCCTTGGGTTTCCTTGCCCTGTCGGTGCTGGCGTTGATCGTTCTGCGCTGGCGCGGCTTTATTTGAGTACAACTGGTCAAAGAAAACGGCGCCCAATGGACGCCGTTCCTATCATTTATGGGTTTCCCATTTACAGGTTCGGATAGATCGGGAATTTCGCGCAGAGGTCTGCGACCCCGGCTTTGACCTTGGCTTCGACTTCACCGTTACCGTCCTCGCCATTGGCGGCCAGACCGTCGACAACTTCGATGATCCAGTCGGCGATCTGACGGAACTCGGTCTCACCGAATCCGCGAGTGGTGCCAGCGGGTGAGCCCAGACGGATGCCGCTGGTGATGGTCGGTTTTTCCGGGTCAAACGGCACACCGTTCTTGTTGCAGGTGATATGTGCGCGGCCCAGAGCCTTTTCAGTCGCGTTGCCCTTTACGCCTTTGGGGCGTAGGTCGACCAGCACCACGTGGGTGTCGGTGCCGTGGGTCACGGTGTCCAAGCCGCCTTTGATCAACTGATCCGACAGCGCCTGTGCGTTGACCACGACCTGCTTGATATAGTCTTTGAATTCGGGGCGCAGCGCCTCACCAAAGGCCACGGCCTTGGCTGCGATCACATGCATTAGCGGGCCGCCCTGAATGCCGGGGAAGATCGCCGAATTCACTTTCTTGGCGATCGCCTCGTCATTGGTCAGGATCATGCCGCCGCGCGGGCCGCGCAGGGTCTTGTGGGTGGTGGTTGTTGCCACATGAGCATGCGGGAAGGGTGAGGGATGCTCACCCGCGGCAACCAGACCAGCGATATGAGCCATGTCCACGTGCAGGTATGCGCCAACCATGTCGGCGATCTCGCGCATGCGGGCAAAGTCGATGACGCGCGGGATGGCCGAACCGCCCGCGATGATCAGCTTGGGCTGGTGTTCCTTCGCCAGTGCTTCGATCTGGTCATAGTCGATCAGGTTGTCCTGCTGGCGCACGCCGTAATGTACGGCGTTGAACCATTTGCCCGACTGGTTCGGGGCAGCGCCGTGTGTCAGGTGGCCGCCGGCATCCAGGCTCATGCCCAAAATGGTGTCACCGGGCTTGATCAGCGCTTGGAACACACCTTGGTTCGCCTGCGAACCCGAGTTGGGCTGAACGTTGGCGAATTCACAGCCAAACAGTCGCTTGGCGCGATCGATGGCCAGATTCTCTGCGATATCAACGAACTGGCAGCCGCCATAGTAGCGACGACCGGGATAGCCTTCGGCGTATTTGTTCGTCATCACCGAGCCCTGTGCTTCCATAACGGCAGCGGAGACGATGTTCTCGGACGCGATCAGTTCGATCTCGTCGCGCTGGCGACCCAGCTCGGATGTGATCGAGCCAAACAGCTCAGCGTCACGCTCGGCGAGGGATTGGGTGAAAAAACCGGTATCACGAAGATTGGCGTTCATGGAGGCTCCACTGGGCTGGGTAAGAATCTTGCGGATTTCCTATCGGAAACGATTCATTTGCAAAAGGCGTAAAGCGACGATTTGGCCCGCTGTGGCGTCAAGACTGGCCTATTGCGGAAAGGTATGTTTGTTTCGGAACCAAATGTGCAGCACCGGAAACCGGAATAGATGAAAAAGAGAATCGCTTTTCTTGCCAGCGACGCCAAAGTGGCCCAAACCGCGCGAGACAGCCTTGTGAAACGCTATGGCAATGCGGCCCCACGGGATGCCGATGTGGTGGTCGCTTTGGGCGGTGACGGCTTCATGTTGCACACATTGCATAATATGCAGCATCTCGACACGCCGGTGTACGGAATGAACCGTGGCACAATCGGCTTTCTGATGAACGAGTTCCACGAAGACGACCTGATGGAGCGTCTGGCTGCAGCCGAAGAAGAGCTTATCAACCCATTGGCCATGCAGGCAATGGATCAATCCGGCAAGATGCATGAGGCACTAGCGATCAACGAGGTGTCTTTACTGCGGGCTGGCCCGCAGGCGGCACGGCTGAAGATCAGCGTTGATGGACGGGTGCGAATGGCTGAACTGGTCTGCGACGGGGCTCTGTTGTCCACGCCCGCCGGGTCGACCGCCTATAACTACTCGGCGCATGGGCCAATTCTACCGATCGGATCTGACGTTTTGGCACTGACGGCGATTGCCGCGTTCCGCCCGCGTCGGTGGCGCGGGGCGTTATTGCCCAAGATTGCCAAGGTTCGGTTTGATGTGTTGGACGCCGACAAACGCCCCGTTATGGCGGATGCGGATTCGGTTTCTTTTCCGGATATCGACTGGGTCGAAATCCGATCCGAGCCGTCCATTCAGCACCGTATTCTGTTTGACCCCGGACACGGGCTGGAAGAGCGCCTAATCTCGGAGCAGTTTACCTGAGGTTGTATGCGTTCAAACTTTTTTCGCCTTGTGTGAACCAGTTCACAGGAAAATTGTTTGTCGTTTGTTAATATGAACTTGCCCGGAGAACACGCCAAGGTGGGAGTGAGTGGCCACCAGACGGCGTATTCGAATGATTGCGCAGTTTTCGCGCTGGCGAGGGTAGGTGGTGCTACGCTCGTTGTCAGAATTCCGGGCTTATTTAAGTAAGCGGACCCCGGGCACAAAACCCCGGGGTCTATTTTTGCAAAGTGCTTAATTCGGCTGAGGCCATTTTGTCCCAAAGTGGCAGGCACATTTGACCTACGCGTGCCTCTATCGCCAAGGCGGCATCCACTGCCATATCCTCGCGCCAGCGTCGGGCTGCAATCTGGACATTGATCGGTTGCGGGCCTTGGGGCAAGTCGGCCAGATGCGCCGGAACGCAGGCGGCAGGTAACCCCAAAAAGTTCATTGCATAGGAATAAACGGCGCAGCCAAGAACCTCATGCACGCCTTCGGCCCCTTCGGTATCCCGATCAGGTTTGAAGAAAGGTTGCGGCAGGAAAGGGGACAGAATGAGCGGGTAATCCTCCAGAAATAGCGACCAATCACGTGCATAGGTACTGCGTTTGGCCAGCATCTGGACCAATTCGGCGCCGGTGACGGGCGGAAACTCTTGAAAGTAGACGTCGAAAATGTCACGTATCGTTTGCGAACCTGCGGCTTCTATATCGCCCTTCATCAGGGTCAGAACTTCCCCCATCAGTGTACGGTAGCCAATCCGCCCACAGTCGAACACGTCGGGCGGGCTGACCTCTTCCACCTGATAGCCAGCGTCGGCCAAAGCATCGCGTGCCATGTCCAATGCCTTGTCAACCTCAGGGTGAAGATCGTAGCCGAAGGTTTCTTTGGTGAAGGCGACCTTGATCGGACCGTCTGCCTGTTCGCCCCGCCACGGCATCGGGACGTGGAAGGGATCACGAGGATCAGCGGCAATCAGGCTAGGCATCGACAGGTGAAGGTCGGCGGCGGTGCGAGTGATCAACCCCTGCACTGACATGGATTGCGCCAACAGTCCGCGTTCGGCTTGTTGACTGGGGTTCCACGCGGGTACGCGACCAAGGCCAGGCTTAACCGTGACCGCTCCGTTGGCAGCGGCCGGAAACCGCAGGCTGCCGCCAATATCATTGCCATGCGCCAGCGCCCCGATCCCGGCCATTACTGCGGCTCCGGCGCCTCCTGAGGACCCGCCGGGAGAGACGTGACGCCCCCAAGGGTTATGTGTGCGACCGTGCAAAGGGTTGTCGGTATCAGCGCGAAAAGAGAACTCGGGCGTGTTGGTGCGCCCGATGACGATGGCTCCGGCGTTTTGCAGATTGCGGACAACCGGCGCGTCATCGGGGGCGATTACGTCTTTCAGGGCGACGACACCGTTCGAAGTGGCATGGCCCTTTTGATCGACGTTGATCTTGATCGTCACCGGCACCCCGTGCAGGGGGCCAGTCGGTACTCCCTGTGCCCGCGCCTGATCGAGAGCGTGCGCTCGGTCAAGCGCTTCGGCGCTCAGATCTTCGACCACGGCATTCAGTTCTGGGTTGACCTCGTGCATCCGGTCAATTGCGCTTTGAACCGCGTCCTCGGCGCTGAGGTCTCCGCTGCGGGTTCGGGCGGTCAGATCGGTGGCGCTTAGGCGCCATATGTCGGTTTGTGTCATGCGGCCTCACTGTCTTGATCAGACAGTAGGGGCGTTGGGCCCGGTTGCAAGCGAAAGCCAGTGAGGGTGGGGCGACCGACGGCCGCCCAGATCCCATTTACTGCGCAAATCCGATGGATTTCAGGGCAACCTTGATTTCGTCCAAAATTGCCGGATCGTCGATGGTTGCAGGCATCTTGTACTCTTTGCTGTCCGCGATCGAAACCATCGTTCCACGCAAGATTTTACCCGAGCGTGTTTTGGGTAAGCGATCCACGACAACGGCCTGTTTGAAGGCAGCAACCGGTCCGATCTTTTCGCGCACCAGTTTGACAACGTCCTGTACAACATCGGCGTGGTTGCGATCACAGCCCGCGTTCAGGCAGAGGAAACCCACCGGCATTTGACCTTTGAGCTGATCCGACACGCCGATTACTGCGCATTCGGCGACATCTGGATGTGCGGCTAGCACCTCCTCCATTCCGCCGGTAGACAGGCGGTGACCCGCGACGTTGATTACGTCATCGGTGCGCGCCATGATATACAGATAACCGTCCTCATCAATCATGCCAGCGTCGCCGGTTTCGTAGTACCCAGGGAACTGATTCAAGTACGAGCTTTTGAACCGCTCTTCTGCATTCCACAGCGTCGGCAGTGTGCCGGGGGGGAGGGGTAATTTGACTGCGATAGCACCCAGTTCGCCGGGTTTCACCGCGTGGCCGCCTTCGTCCAAAATCTGTACGTCATAGCCTGGCATCGCCTTGGCCGGAGAGCCCAGCTTGACCGGAAGCTCCTCGATCCCCAGCGGGTTGCCCGCGATGGCCCAGCCTGTTTCCGTCTGCCACCAATGGTCGATCACCGGAACCTTCAGTGCATCTTGCGCCCATTCGATGGTATCCGGGTCTGCGCGTTCGCCTGCCAGAAACAGCGCGCGCAGGCCAGACAGGTCGTATTTCGCCAGCATCTCGCCTTTGGGGTCTTCCCGTTTCACGGCGCGAATGGCGGTAGGAGCAGTGAAGAAGCTTTTGACCTTATGTTCGGAAATTACCCGCCAGAAGGTACCCGCGTCAGGTGTGCCGACAGGTTTGCCCTCGAACACAATGGTTGTATTGCCGTGGATCAGCGGGGCGTAGCAGATGTAAGAGTGCCCCACCACCCAGCCCACGTCAGACGCGGCCCAGAACACATCGCCGGGGTCGACGTCGTAAATGTTCTTCATTGTCCAGTTCAGAGCCACCAGGTGACCCGCGGTAGGGCGCACAACGCCCTTGGGGGCTCCGGTCGTACCCGAGGTGTAAAGGATATAGGCCGGATCATTGCCATCTACCGGCACACATTCTGCCGGTTCAACGCCGTACTGGAACCCGTGCCAGTTAAAATCGCGCCCCTCGACCAATTGCGCCACTTCCTGCTCGCGCTGGAAGATCACGCAGAAATCGGGTTTGTGGCTGGCCATCTCTATGGCGCCGTCTAGCAGAGGTTTGTAGTGAACCACGCGGCCCGGTTCCATTCCGCATGAGGCGGCGATGATCGCCTTTGGCTTGGCATCATCGATCCGAACGGCCAGTTCGTTGCTTGCAAAACCACCGAACACAACCGAATGAACCGCACCGAGGCGCGCGCAGGCCAACATGGCCTCCAGGGCTTCGGGGATCATCGGCATATAGATTATGACCCGATCACCCTTTTCGACACCCTTAGCCCGCAACGCCCCGGCCAAAGTGGCGACACGGTTGCGCAGCTCGACATAGGAAATTTCGCGTTTGGTGTGTGTGATCGGGCTGTCGTAGATGATAGCCGTCTGCTCGCCGCGGCCGTTTTCGACGTGGCGGTCTACCGCGTTCCAGCAGGTGTTGACCTTGGCGTCGCAGAACCATTCATAGAGCGGAGCGTTGTCGTCAAAAAGCGCCTTGGTCGGCGGTTTTATCCAGTCTATCCCTTTGGCGGCTTCCATCCAGAATGCCTCGGGGTCTGACTTCCAACTCTGGTATACGTCCTGATATGCCACAATGGCCTCCTCCTTCAACTCCGCGATTTGTGTAAGGCCGTGAGGGGGCGGCACACAAGCAAAGGGAATGACGGAGCGTCACTTTATCGCAAAATCTTTGCAGGATTTGCCAAAGTGGGCTGCAAATTTTTGCAAACCTCCTACCAGGGGCAAATTTGTGTGTGTCAGAGGGCCAGTTTTGCAAATCTGCAAACAATCGAATGCAAAGAATCACTGGTGCCCAGGTGCCTCTGAGGGCACCTGAGATTTAGTGTCGTGGACTAGCTGTATTGCGTGACTGGCGTGCCTGCAATTGCGGCCATGTTCAGCAATCCACGCGCCGTTATAGACGGGGTCACGATATGGGCCTTGTTGCCCATGCCCATCAGGATCGGCCCAACCTCAAGCCCATCAGCTTTCATCTTCAGGATGTTGCGCACACCGCTGGCCGCATCCGCATGGGCAAAGATCAGCACGTTGGCCGTGCCTTCCAGACGCGAGTTCGGAAAAATGCGCGACCGTAGTTCCGGGTCCAGCGCCAGATCAAGGTTCATCTCACCTTCATAGGTAAAGTCTCGCGGTTCGGAATCGAGGATTTCCAGCGCGGCCCTCAGACGTTTTCCTGACCCTTCGGCCTGGTTGCCGAATTGCGATTGTGAACAGAAGGCGATATTGGGTTCGATCCCAAATCGCCGCACGTGACGGGCTGCCCCAATCGTGATTTCAGCCAGTTCCTCGGGTGTTGGCAATAGTCTCACATGCGTATCGGCGATGAACAGGGGGCCATCTTCAAGGATCATCAGTGACAACGCACCATGCGGATGTTGTTCACCATTGGCCAGAACCTGTTCGACATAGTTCAGGTGCCAGCGATACTCGCCAAAAGTGCCGCAGATCATGCTGTCTGCATCACCGCGATGAACCATGATGGCGGCAATTGCGGTGTTGTTTGTGCGCATGATTGCCTTGGCAAGATCAGGGGTGACGCCACGGCGCTGCATGATTTCGTGATAGGAATTCCAGTATTCGTAATACCGTGGGTCGTCTTCCGGGTTCACGATCGGGAAGTCATGGCCGGGGCGAACAGTAAGGCCCAACCGTTCACATCGCGCTTCGATTACGTCCGGGCGGCCGATCAGAATAGGTGTCTCGGTGGTTTCTTCCAAAATGGCCTGAGCTGCACGGAGAACACGTTCGTCCTCGCCCTCGGAAAACACGATCCGTCGCGAGGCGGCAGTTGCAGCCTCGAAAACGGGGCGCATGAGAAGGGCGGATTTGAACACGGTCTCATTCAGGCGCTCTTTATAGGCCTCGATATCGTCGATCGGGCGCTTGGCCACACCGCTTTTCATAGCCGCCTTGGCAACAGCCGAGGACACAACGCCCACCAGACGTGGATCAAATGGTTTCGGGATCAGGTAATCCGGGCCGAAAGTCAGTTGCTCACCTTTATAGGCTGCGGCGGCTTCGGCGCTGGTGGTGGCACGGGCCATTTCGGCGATACCATCGACGCATGCGATCTGCATTTCATCATTGATCTCGGTTGCGCCTACATCCAAAGCGCCCCGGAAAATGAAAGGGAAGCACAGGACGTTGTTCACCTGATTGGGGAAATCGCTGCGGCCTGTTGCGATGATCGCGTCAGGGGCAACCTCGCGCGCGGCTTGTGGCAGAATCTCCGGTGACGGGTTGGCCAGCGCAAAGATGATCGGGCGCTTGGCCATTTTCTTGACCATCTCGGGCTTTAGTACGTTGGGCCCGCTCAGACCCAGAAACAAGTCAGCGTCCCCAATCACATCGTCCAGTGTGCGCAGGTCGGATTTCTGCGCGAACTGGTCCTTGTGCGGGTTCATATCCTTGGCGCGACCTTCATAGACCAGCCCATGAATGTCACACAGCCAGATATTCTCGCGCTTGACGCCAAGTTTGACCAGCATGCTCAGACAGGCAATCCCCGCCGCGCCGCCTCCGGTCGAGACGACCTTGATCTCTTCGAACTTCTTTCTGGCCACGTGCAGTGCGTTTTTTGCGGCCGCGCCGACAACAATGGCGGTGCCGTGTTGGTCGTCGTGGAAAACCGGAATGTTCATCCGCTCGCGACAGATTTTCTCGACGATAAAACAGTCGGGGGCTTTGATGTCTTCCAGATTGATGGCGCCGAAGGTTGGCTCCAGTGCGCACACGATGTCGGCCAGCTTTTCCGGGTCGGGCTGATCAACTTCGATGTCAAAACAGTCAATGCCCGCAAACTTTTTGAAAAGAACCGCCTTGCCTTCCATCACCGGCTTTGAAGCCAGCGCGCCGATATTCCCAAGCCCCAGAACTGCCGTTCCGTTCGAGACAACTGCCACAAGATTGCCCCGCGCAGTATATAGGGCAGCGTTGTGTGGGTCGGCCTTGATCTCAAGGCTTGCTTCAGCAACTCCGGGGGAATAAGCGCGGGCAAGATCACGACCGTTTGCCATCGGTTTTGTCGCCTTGATCTCCAGCTTGCCGGGCTTTGGATGGGCGTGATAATCAAGCGCGGCCTGCCGCAGGCTGGGTGTATCGGACATTGGCGTTTTGGCTCCGTTCTGAAATTTGATTTAGCCTTAAACTATTTTTTCCGGCTTGGCTACGTCGCGTCAGTTGATAGGTTAAATATGGCCGTTTTGCCGCTGTGGTTGATTTCTATCGCAAAACATTTACTGTCGGTCGACCTTGAAGCCGGGGTCAGCCGTATGAGCACAAAGCAGAACTTGGGGTCAGACTCTGGCCTTTTAATCACAAGCAACAGTTTTGGAACCGACCGTTTTGCATTTCGCGCTGCCATCGCATTGGCAGTGGTCATACTGTGCGGCATTTCGATTTGGCCAGTTCAGGCAGCCGCATTCAATCAAGAGGGCGGTCTGATCGAAACTGGCTCGGCAGCGGCTTTGCTCATTGCGGCACTGGTGGCGCTGTACCGGTATCGCGGGATAAGCCGATTATATATCGGCGTGGTCCTTCTGTTGCTGGCAGAGCGAGAGCTTGAGGCCGACATTTATGCAATTGACAGTGTACCTTACTTTATTCTGCACGGGCTGGATGTCCTATTGGACATGACGATTGTGCGTGTGGTGTTGGCGGTGATCGTTTTGGGCGGTCTGATCTGGCACGGGGGGCCGACCGGGTGGCGCGTACTCAAGACCCGGGCTCCGTTTCTTATGGTGTTCTTTCTAGCAGGCATGTGCGCTGTTGTGGCTCAGGGGTTGGAAGAAATCAGTAGTGCCATCGGGGCCGAGATGACCGAAGTCATGGCGACCCGTCTGTTCGTGCTGGAAGAAACGCTCGAGATGTTCTTTTCGATTGGCATTTTGGCCGCCGTTCTGATCGGATGGCCGAAAACCAAGGCCGAAGAGACAGTCAATGAGCAAACCTCAAATCCAAATATGCGCTGAAATACGCCTGCCGACCCAGGAACTGCGCAACGACATACCGTTTTACACCAAGGTTCTGGGTATGCGGATGGACATGATTTACCCCGCCGATGATCCTCGTGTCGCTGTATTCTCGGGCCACGGCTTGCGTCTGCGGATCGAAAAGGATGCGCCAGAAACGCCGGGTACCGTGAGAATCCTGACGGACAAACCGGACGAATTTGCCAACGGTCAACGTGATCTGGTGGCGCCCAATGGAACACGGGTCGAGATTGATGAACTGAACCCACCGATGGTCATGCCGGAAACGGTGCACTCCTTCGTTGTGCGTCGTCTTAAGGATCAGGCGCCGTGGATTATTGGTCGGGCTGGTATGCACTATCGCGATCTGGTGCCGGACCGGTTGGGTGGGTCGATCATCGCCAGCCATATCCGCATTCCTGATGGTGGGCCGGTGCCGGATATGGTGCATTTCCACAAGGTCGGATTTCAATTGATCTTCTGTATCCATGGCTGGGTAGACGTGGTCTATGAAGATCAGGGTGAAAAGATGCGCCTGACCGCAGGCGATTGCTTTGTCCAGCCACCGGAAATCCGTCACCGGGTGCTTGAGGCTTCAGACAACGTTCAGGTGATCGAGATTGGCGTTCCGGCGGAACATGTCACCGAAATTGATCACGATATGGACCTACCGACTCCACATTACCGCCCCGACCGGGAATGGCAGGGCCAGCGGTTCGTATTCAATCAGGCCGAAGGCGCCGAATGGGGGGCGTTCCGACTGCCGGGTTACATCTGCCGCGATACAACCATTTCTGAAAACACCAAGGGTGTTGCCGGGGTGCAGGTTGTACGCAAAGGGCATGGCGATCCGGTTTGGGCTACCCATGATACCGATATCCACTTTACCTTCGTCATGAGTGGCGAGGTCACACTTGAGGGCGAAGGCCGGGAACCCTATCGGTTGGAGCAAGGCGATGCCTTCGTGATCCCGCCCGGTATGCGCACCCGGTTGGCTGATCCGTCCGAAGATGTGGAATTGCTGGAGGTTACGCTACCCGGCACGTTCAATACGGTTCTGGGGTAAGGAATCTTCCGCTTGGGGGTTCAACTTCCCGGGCAGTTTCATTTAGGGTACGACTTTCTGACCAAGTGATCAAAAATTGGGGAATCGCCATGACTTTGAAAGACGCGGCACTGTCAGTCCGGGAAAAAGCCTATGCTCCCTATTCAAACTTTAAGGTTGGTGCGGCAATCCGGGCGGCGTCTGGTCAGGTTTTTTCGGGTTGCAACGTAGAAAACGTCGCCTATCCCGAAGGCACCTGTGCCGAGGCCGGTGCCATCGCCGCCATGGTCGCGGCGGGCGAGCAAGCCCTGACCGAAGTTTACGTGGTTGCGTCTTCTCCGCAACCTGTGCCACCGTGTGGCGGGTGCCGCCAAAAGCTGGCCGAGTTCGGAAAGCGTGACGTCAAAGTGACCTTGGCCACTGTGGGCGGTGCTGAGTTCGAAACCACGATTGGGGATCTTCTGCCGGGTGCCTTCGACGCCTCGCATATGGAGGATGTCTGAGCCGATGGACGCCCGCTCGATTATTGCCAAACTGCGCCGCGAACAGGTGCCGACGAGTGAAGAGCTGACATGGTTCGCGCAAGGGCTTGCTGATGGCGGCGTCAGCGATGCGCAGGCCGGAGCTTTTGCAATGGCCGTCTGCATGGGCGGGCTGGGTGCGCAGGGGCGGGCCGATCTGACCGTGGCGATGCGCGACAGCGGTGATGTGCTTAGCTGGGATCTTGACGGCCCGGTAATCGACAAACATTCGACCGGAGGGGTGGGCGACTGCGTTTCGCTGGTGCTGGCACCAGTGTTGGCCGAACTCGGCGCGTATGTTCCCATGATCTCAGGTCGCGGGTTGGGCCATACCGGTGGCACGCTGGACAAACTGGAATCGATACCGGGCGTCAGCACGCAGATCGGGCAGGAACGCCTGACCCAGATCCTGCACGAAACCGGCGCAGCCATTGTCGGCGCAACGGGCCAGATTGCGCCTGCGGACAAGCGGCTTTATGCGATCCGGGATGTGACGGCGACCGTTGAAAGCCTGGATCTTATCACTGCGTCGATCCTGTCCAAGAAGCTGGCCGCCAGCCCCGAGGCATTGGTGCTGGACGTCAAGGTAGGCAGCGGTGCCTTTATGAAAACGCTCGAGGATGCGGGCAGTTTGGCGCGCGCTTTGACAGAGACTGCAAACGCCGCTGGTTGCCGAACATCTGCGGTGATCACGGATATGAACCAACCACTGGCCCCTGCGCTGGGCAACGCGCTAGAAGTGGCCGAGGTGATGAAGGTTCTGACCGACACGCATTACACGCCACTCGCTGAAATCACGGCGGAACTGGGTGGGGTTCTGCTGGCTGATGCGGGGATGTACGCAACGGCAGACGAGGGGCGCGACAAGATCACAGATGTCATCCGTGATGGCCGCGCTGCGGAACGTTTCGGTCGCATGATGGCTGCTGTCGGCGGGCCGTTGCAGTTCGTCGAGAACTGGTCGCGCTACTTACCCGAAGCCAGCGTGATCCTTGAGGTCTCAGCCGAAACCGACGGCTATATCACGGCGATAGATGGTGAGGCTCTAGGCCTTGCCGTGGTTGCGCTGGGCGGTGGACGGCAGGTTGAAGATGACGTGATTGACCCGGCCGTTGGTCTGTCGGGCATTGTCCGGCTTGGTGATAAGGTCAACAAGGGTGCGCCGGTGGCGGTTGTTCACGCGGCGCGCGAAGATGCCGCGCAGCATGCTGCCGAAACGATTCTGCGGGCAATCACGATCAGACCTGACGCAGTCATGGCACCTGTACTTGTGCACGAAAGGATTTCTTCGTGACCCGCGCGTTTCTGGTTGTGATGGACTCGGTTGGAATCGGTGGGGCACCGGATGCGGATCGTTTCTTTAATGGCGGGACACCTGATACCGGGGCCAACACGCTGGCCCACATTGCGCAGGCCTGCGCCGAGGGTCAAGCCGAGGGCGGGCGTTCGGGGCCGTTGCACCTGCCCAATCTGGATGCGCTGGGGCTAGGGGCGGCGACACGCTTGGCCTCGGGTACGGCCACACCGGAGTTGCAGGCCGAACCGGTGGGCACTTGGGGCTGCGCGCGCGAGCATTCGCTGGGCAAGGATACGCCTTCGGGCCATTGGGAGTTGGCTGGACTGCCGGTGCCCTGGGATTGGCATTACTTCCCGGACACCTCACCATCTTTTCCACCTGAACTGAGCCGAGCCGCTGCCGAGGTTGCTGGAACCGAAGGCATTCTTGGTGATTGTCACGCCTCGGGCACCGCCATTATTGCCGAGCTTGGGCCCGAGCATATGCGAACAGGTTGGCCGATCTGCTACACCTCTGCCGACAGCGTCTTCCAGATCGCCGCTCATGAGGAAAGCTTTGGTCTCGACCGCCTGCTGGAGATGTGCAAATCATTAGCCCCGCGTCTGCATGAGATGAAAGTTGGGCGCGTTATCGCGCGGCCCTTCGTCGGCTCGCCTGAAACGGGCTTCACTCGTACCACCAATCGCAAGGACTACGCTATTCTGCCACCCGCTTCGGTGCTGACCAACTGGGCGCAAGATGCAGGGCGGCGTGTGCATGCGGTGGGCAAGATCGGCGATATTTTCTCGATGCAGGGGATCGACACGCTGCGCAAAGGATCGGACGCCGAACTGATGGGACACCTATCTGATCTGGTCGATGAGGCCGAAGAGGGCAGCCTGACTTTCGCCAATTTTGTCGAATTTGACAGCCTGTATGGCCATCGCCGTGACATCAGCGGATATGCCCGCGCGCTGGAATGGTTCGACCGAGAGATTGGCGTGATCCTTCAGAAACTGCGCCCCGGAGACCTGATGCTGCTGACCGCTGATCACGGCAATGATCCCAGCTGGATCGGCACCGATCACACGCGCGAACAAGTGCCAGTTTTGATAGCCGGGCAAGGAACAGGCCAGATCGGCGCGGTGAATTTCGCCGACGTCGCCGCCAGTATCGCACATCACCTGAACATTCCGGCGCAAGGGCCGGGAAAGAGTTTCCTATGACTGTCGCTGACCTGCCTAAAGTCGAATTACACCTGCACCACGAGGGCGCGGCACCGCCCGCATTCATTCGCCAGCTGGCTCATGAAAAGCGCACGGACCTAAGTGGTATCTTCAAGCCCGACGGCAGCTACGACTTTCGCGATTTCGCGCATTTCCTCAGTGTCTATGAAGCCGCTTGCGAAGTATTGAAAACACCCGAAGATTTTCGCCGATTGACCTTGGCGATCCTCGAAGAAAGTGCTGAGAACGGGGTAGTTTACTCGGAATCCTTCCTTAGCCCTGATTTTTGCGGTGGTGGTGATTTGCATGCTTGGCGTGACTACCTGAACGCCATTCAGGACGCTGCTGATGAGGCCGAGCGCAAATTCGACATCACCCTGCGCGGTGTCGTGACCTGTGTCCGCCATTTTGGACCAGATCAGGCCAAGCGAAGCGCATATTGTGCCGCTGAGACAGCGGGCGATTGGATCACAGGCTTTGGTATGGGCGGCAACGAATCCGTTGGTAAACAGGGCGACTACGAGTGGGCCTTCGACTGCGCGCGTGAGGCCGGTTTGCGCCTAACCACACACGCAGGTGAGTTCGGCGGCCCTGAAAGCGTGCGTGATGCGATCCGTAGCCTGGGTGTTGAACGGATCGGTCATGGTGTACGGGCCATCGAAGACCCGGACCTGATACACGAACTGGTCGACCGTGAGGTCACGCTAGAGGTCTGCCCCGGATCGAATGTGGTTCTGGGCCTGTACCCTGGTTTCGACACCCACCCGATCGCGAAACTCCGCGATGCGGGCGTCAAAGTCACCGTTTCTACGGATGACCCGCCGTTTTTTCATACCACCATGCGGCGCGAATATGAGATGCTGAGCAAAGCCTTCGGCTGGAAAGCTGAAGATTTTGCCGCCCTGAACGATACGGCCCTTGCCGCCGCCTTTTGCGATGAAGACACCCGTGCGCGGGTCAAGAAAAGACTGGAGAGAACATGAGCGAACACCTTACCGTCGTTGACCACCCGCTGGTGCAGCACAAACTGACGCTCATGCGGGACAAGGGCAACTCGACCGCTGAATTCCGGCAATTGTTGCGCGAGATCACATTGCTGCTGGCCTATGAGGTCACACGGGAGTTGAAACTGACAACCCGCCATATCGAAACTCCGATGGAAGAGATGGACGCCCCCATTCTGGCCGGTAAGAAACTGGCGCTGGTCTCGATCCTGCGAGCCGGGAATGGAATGTTGGATGGGGTGCTGGAGTTGATCCCCTCGGCCCGCGTCGGGTTTGTGGGGCTCTACCGCGATGAAGAGACCCTGAAGCCTGTGCAGTATTACTTTAAGGCACCAGAGGGGCTAAAAGATCGTTTGGTCATTGCTGTCGACCCAATGCTTGCCACCGGCAACAGTTCTGCCGCGGCGATTGATTTGCTGAAAGAGGCAGGGGCGACCGATATTCGCTTCCTCTGCCTGCTGGCAGCACCCGAAGGGGTAGAGCGCATGAAAGAAGCGCATCCGGATGTCAAAATCGTCACAGCGGCGCTGGATCGAGAGCTAAACTCCAAAGGCTACATCATGCCCGGCCTTGGCGATGCGGGTGACCGGATGTTCGGCACCAAGTAAGCTATTCACTGCAGATATTTTGCAGCCGAACCCAATCGCGATCCGAAAGAACCTGCTGAAGGGGGCGGCCCGCCATTGGGTCGGCCTCGATCAAGCCCAGCACTGTTTCGCCGGTTGCATCCATCGCATAGGCATAAGGCGTCGATGGCAAGGCAGCCTGCGCGAACACTTCCAGCAATTCATCCTCGGGCAAGGATGCGCGCGGTTCGGACAGAACCTGCTCGGTGTAGGTATCTATATTCTCGGATGTCAGTTCTCCGGTTGTCAGCAGCCGGAATGCGGTGGTGACGCCGGTGCGGTCCAGCAGATCGTTCAGCGGATCCTGCGCCTCGGCCCGCGCGCGTTCGGCAATTATGTAGCCAGCGGCAACCGAGGGGTCCTCGTGATCCTCGACCAATGCGCGATTCAGCAAAACGATCCCACCTGGAAGACTCAGACTGGTTTGGACGCCTGCGGGCAGAATGACAACCTTCTGGACTCCGGTGCGTGCGGCCAGCTGATCCAGCGCGGCTTGTGCGCCCTCGGCTGCGCAGGCTCGGCCCGAGACCCGCTCGATTCTTTGCAAAATCGTGTTTCCGATATCCTTGCGTTTGATATCGGGGACGACGGACACAACATGGCTTTGCAGGGCGAGGGGCAGCCACAGAAATAGTATCGCGGCCACAGCAACCACAACGCCCGCAACACTGAACCAGCGCAATCGACCGGGGTGGGGGCGCGCCCTGTCAATGGCGCGCTGCAGGCGGTCGATGGCCTCGATCATGGTGGTTTCGGATTCTTCCAGTTCCAGCGTCTCATCCGGATCGCCGTCCGGGTTGAAAATAGCCGGAAAGCTGCCCGGATTCTGGCGCTCTAAGGCCGCCAGAGACCAATGGGTAAGCGCCTGTTCGTTGAAATCCGTAATTGTCAGCGTGGCTTCGCCGATCGATACCACGACCTCGCGACGTTGCACATCGGGCGAGGGGCGCCACAGACCGGTGGCTTCGATCCGTTGGTACTGTTTAAATGCCGTCTTCAAGATGAGAAATGCTCGTTATTATTTTGCTTCAGTTTAGCATGGTAAATTCCAATGGCGCAAACCTGTTGCGCGGAGTTTGAAAAATGTGCTGGATATCACGATGCGTAGGAAATAGGTCCGGCGCACCTTTTAGGATCAAGGCACAGAATGCAGGCAGATACTCAGACCTCACCGATTTTGGCCGCGGTCCTGATGGTCAGTGCAATGGCGATCATCGGGGTAATCGACAACGTGGTGATCCTATTGTCGGAAACGATCGGCCTGTGGCAGTTCCATCTGAGCCGCGCCCTGCTGATGCTGCCGCTGATCGCTGGCCTGTCTCTTTTAGGTATGGGTGGTTTGCGCCCACAACGGTTGGGGCCGGTTATCTTGCGCAGCGTGTTGATCACGCTGGCGATGTTGTTCTATTTTGCCTCATTGGCGTTGATGCCGATTGCACAGGCGCTGGCGGGCCTGTTCACGTCGCCAATCTTTGTGCTGTTGATATCGGCGCTGGCGATGGGGCAAAGGATCGGTCCGTGGCGGATTCTGGCGGTTGTGATCGGGTTTTCAGGTACCTTGTGTGTGCTGCAGCTTAACCCGTATGAGTTCGACGCAAAGACGCTTTTGCCCGTGGCTGGCGGGTTTTTCTATGCCCTCAGCGCCATCATCACACGCAGCCATTGCGCGCAGGAAAGCACAGTGGCTTTGTTGGCGGCCATGATAGCTACGCTTGGCTTGGCAGGGGCCATCGGGCTGGCCGTGTTTTCATTCGTGCCGCATTCCTTTCCTGACGGCTTCGTCACACGGGGTATGGTCTGGCAAATGCAACCTGCGCTGCTCTGGATCGTCATACAGGCGGTTGGCTCAACGATAGCGGTCTTTATGTTGATCAAATCCTATCAGATTGGTGAACCTTCTTATGTGGCGGTGTTCGAATACTCGGTGATGATCTTCGGCCCGCTGTTTGCGTGGGGCGCGCTGGGCCAGACGATCGGTGTCATGCAGATCGCCGGGATCGGGCTAATCGCGGCGGCAGGGGCATTGTTGGGCTGGCGGTCAAAACGCGCTGCAGCAGTCGGAGAGGCAGCTTGATCATCTCGCGCGGGCGAGGCTATGTCTTTGTCCATATTCCCAAAACGGGCGGCACGTCGTTGGCGCATGCCCTCGAAGAGCGCGCGATGAAGGATGACATCCTATTTGGAGACACACCCAAGGCCTTGAAACGCCGCAAACGGGCCAAAGCTCTGACCGGCAGGGGGCGGTTGTGGAAACATTCAACGCTGGCGGACATCGATGGCGTTCTTTCGATTGAGGAATTGCAGTCTCTGACCACTTTCACTCTGGTGCGTAATCCTTGGGACCGGATTGTCAGCTATTATCACTGGCTGCGGGTGCAGGGATTTGATCATCCGGCAGTTTCATTAGCCAAATCCCTGACCTTCGAAGATTTTGTTCTGCACCCGCACACATCGCGGTCCTTCCGGAAAAGCCCTGCGCGCCGCTATATGACCCGCGCGGATGGGGTGGAACAATGCCAAATCTATATTCGTTTAGAGCATTTCGATCAGGACGCAGCGCCCTTGTTCGATCACCTCGGGTTCCGCGTGGCATTGCCGGTTGTCAACAGATCTGATCGGCTTGGTGATTTCCGCGGCTACTACTCTGATCAGGCGACCCAAATGGTCGGGGGTGTTTGCGCAGAGGACATCCATAGATTCGGCTACACCTTTGACTTTTATAATTAAAAGCAGTTCACCAATTGGGTACAATTTTGTGCCCCAAGATTTTGCCAAGGTACATCTGGTTTTGAACGTAAATTTGTCCTCAATATGTAAAACGCCTGTTTCAACCATGTGGAAAGCCACGCTCTGCGTAAGGCAAAAGTATCACCTAAAGCGCTGATGGGAGTAAAACCTGGCAGGGCGAAAACCTCACAAATCGAAATCCTGGCGGGCTTTGAGGGTCTGGCGTTTCACCTTTTCTGACTGCTATCAGTATCCTATGATTGACCCCCTTAAAGAGATTGAGGCCGTGTTTGGTTATTCCGAACTGCCCCATGGATTGTTCTATGAATTTGATACCGCTCTTAGATTTGAGCTCGGTGGAGAAACCGTTGGTGCTGGCCGCCCCATTAAGCGATTTATTCAAGCATTCGAAAGAGCTGACGCTGTGGCGGCGGACCTCTTTGCCCAATCATCGGTTTGGCTGCTGAGTTCTGCCCATAGTGACGTCATATCATCAAAGGAACACTTAGAACCCTATAGGACCATTGGACTCTCTCAGAGTGACTTTATTGAACTCGGACCAGTTGCCCAGAACGACCTTGATCATATCGAAGAGTTCGGTGGCGATCTGTATAGGCATTGGGCTGCCGTATTGTTAGAGGACCCTGAGTTGATCAGGGAAGCGCTCTGGCTAGCGCTTGGTTCCGAGCTGGCCATTCGGCCCGCGATCAACGGCAGCCTTTACCTCGTTGACTTCGAAAAACAGATTGTCCTGCACCCATTCGATGATTGCGGAATGGATGTAATCGCCACACGAAAAGAGGTTCTCGCGGATTTATACCAGTCACGACACTCTTGGCTTTTGGACTATGATATGGCGCGGATGAAGATGACATTTGAGGAGAAGTAGTTGCTGCGTTCGCTAGCCCTAGCGGTCCACCCAACTCGCGGAGGCTCGTAGTAAGTATTCAATCTTTGGGAGCCGAATTCCGAACCTTTTGTCCATTAGGCCGTTTTGGATCAGGCGTCACTGCACATACACATCTTTTGAGGTCGTAGAGGCCGAAGCGGCTGCGGAATTGGTAAATCTGACAGCAAGACGTGGTGATGTTTCATCTTGGCTATCTCTTTGGGGGTGCTTCCGGTGCCGGTTTTTGATCACCCGATCATTCCGATGAGGCCAGTTAAAGAAAAGTGCGGTCCCGGTTGATCGAGATGCTCTGTCAAAATGATCAGGCAGGCAGATCAAATCGGAACCAGCAAAGAACGCTGGCGCATGCTTTCACGCGCCAGCGCTGCATTCTTAGGCCGCTTTGGCTGCGGGGTTGAAACGGCCATAAAAGCTCTGACCTTTTTCGGCCACCTCACGCAGCAGTGGCGGACAGGCAAAGCGTTCGCCATAGGCTTCGGTCAGTTGATCGCAACGCTCGGTCGCGTAAGGCGTGCCGATGATGTCCAGCCAGCTGAGCGGGCCGCCTGACCATGGTGCAAAGCCCCAGCCAAGGATTGCGCCCACGTCGCCTTCACGGATGTCTTCCAGAACACCTTCTTCCAGCGCGCGGACGGCTTCCAGAACCTGTGCGAACATCAGACGTTCCTGAACTTCGATCAGGTCTGGCTGGTCTTCGGCGTGCGGGTATTTCTCCTGCAGACCTTTCCAGTATTCGACGCGCTTGCCCTTCTCGTCATAGTCGAAAAAGCCCGCGTTGGATTTACGACCCAGACGGCCCTGTTCTTCCATCCAGAAGATCAGATCGTCCGAGGGGCTTTCCGGGTAGGCATCGCCCATCGCCGCCTTGGTCGCACGGGCAATTTTGGCGCCCAGATCAATTGAGGTTTCATCGGTCAACTGGATCGGGCCCACCGGGAAGCCCAGTTGCCGCGCGGCATTGTCGATCAGCACCGGATTCACGCCCTCGGCGATCATCCGGACACCTTCGTTGATGTACGGGATGATGCAGCGGTTGGCGTAGAAGAAGCGCGCATCGTTAACCACGATCGGCGTTTTCTTGATCTGACGCACATAATCCAGCGCCTTGGCAACCGCACGGTCGCCGGTTTCCTTGCCCTTGATGATCTCGACCAGGAACATCTTTTCAACCGGCGAGAAGAAGTGAATACCGATGAACTGCTCGGGTCGAACCGAAGCTTTCGCCAGATCGGTGATCGGCAGGGTCGAGGTGTTCGAGGCAAAGATACAATCCTCGGGGATGATTGCCTCGACCTTTTTGGTCATCTCGGCCTTGACGCCCGGGTCTTCGAACACAGCCTCGATGATCAGGTCACAGCCTTTCAGATGGTCCAGATCCGGGGTCGCTGTGATGCGGGCCAGCAGGGCCTCTTTCTTCTCAGCCGTGGCTTTGCCGCGCTTGATGCCCTTGTCCATGTAGCTTTCGCTATAGGCCTTGCCCTTGTCCGCAGCTTCCTGATCACGGTCAATCAGAACTACTTCCATCCCGGCCTGCGCAGAAACCAGCGCGATACCGGCGCCCATCATGCCAGCGCCCAGAACGCCAACCTTCTTGACGCGCTGATCGGGCACATCCTTGGGACGCACCGCGCCTTTTTCCAGCGCTTCCTTGTTCAGGAATAGTGACCGGATCATCGCCGACGAGGACGGGTTCATTAGGACATTGGTGAACCAACGCGCCTCGATCTTCAGGGCGGTGTCGAAGTCAACCAACGCGCCTTCGTAGACCGAGCTCAGCAGCGCCTTGGCCGCCGGGAAGGCGCCTTGGGTCTTGCCGTTCACCATCGCGTTGGCGCCGACGAAGGTCATGAAGCCAGCAGGGTGATAGGGCGCGCCTCCGGGCATCTTATAGCCTTTGGCGTCCCAGGGTTTAATCAGATCGGCATCTTTGGCGTTCAGAACCCACTCTTTTGCCGCAGCCACTGGGTCGTCTGCCACGGCGTCAATCAGCTGCGCGCCCTTGGCTTTCTTCGGGTCCATCATCTTGCCTTCTAGCAAGACAGGGGCTGCCGCCATTGTGCCCACCATACGGCTGAAACGCATGGTGCCGCCGCCACCGGGGAAGATACCCAGCAGGATTTCCGGCAGGCCGATCTTGGCCTTGGCGTTCGAGGTCATGACGCGGTGATGACAAGCCAGCGCGATCTCGGTCCCGATCCCGGCGCATGTGCCGTTGATGGCGCAGGCAATCGGCTTGCCGCCTTTCTTGGTCTTGGGATCCATGCCCGCCAATTCCATCTTACGCAGGATGTGGTGGCCACCCATGACAAAGTCGAACAGGGCCTGCGCCGGTTCGTCACCCGCCTCCTGACGGATGGTGGCCAGCGTGTTCAGGTCCATGCCGCCGGCGAATGAACCTTCTTTGCCCGAGGTGATGACGATACCTTTGATTTCGTCATCATTCAGGGCCTGATCGATCAGTTGGCTGACCTCCTGAAACGCCTCGCGGGTCAGAACGTTCATGGATTTGCCCTGGGCATCCCAGGTCACAAAGGCGACGCCGTCCGCGTCTTTGCTCAGAGTGAAATCAGTCATTTTGGAACCTCAAAGATTTGGACATTTGCAGGGGCGATCATGTTCCATTGCCCACTGATCTGCCCCTTCATTCTAGGGTGATAGCCATCACGAATAGCAGCAATGGCTTCCTCAACCGTCATTTTGATCACCACGTTGTCAGAGTGGTGTTTTGCTTTTCCGAGTGCGGGGTTTCCAAATTCGAAACCGTCGGATTGCCCGCGTTCAAGCAAATAGACTTCTCCGTTTTCTCGGATACGAATGGCGATCATCATCAGACTCGCTCGATAATGGTTGCTGCCCCCATGCCGGACGCGATGCAGAGCGTGGCCAAACCGGTTTCCTTGTCCTGACGCTCCAACTCATCCAGCAGCGTGCCGATGATCATCGCACCGGTTGCACCCAGCGGGTGACCCATTGCGATCGAACCGCCGTTCACGTTTACCAGCGCCGGGTCCACATCGAACGCCTGCTGGAACCGCAGCACGACCGAGGCGAAGGCTTCGTTCACCTCAAACAGGTCCAGATCACTGATCTTCATGCCGTTGTCGGCCAGGATCTTCTCGGTCACCGGAACCGGGCCAGTCAGCATGATGGTCGGGTCGGTGCCGATCTTGGCGGTCGCCTTGATGCGCGCGCGGGGTTTCAGGCCATATTTCTCGCCGAATTCCTTGTTCCCGATCAGCACAGCCGCAGCGCCGTCCACGATGCCTGAGCTGTTGCCCGCGTGGTGGATGTGGTTGATCCGCTCAAGATGCGGGTATTTCAGCATCGCCACCTTGTCGAAGCCGGGCATCTGCTCACCCATCATCGCGAACGAGGGATTCAGCGCGCCAAGGCTCTGCATGTCGGTGCCAGGGCGCATGTACTCGTCGCGGTCCAGAATGGTAAGGCCGTTCTGATCCTTGATGGTGATGACCGATTTCTCGAATCGATTGTCTTCCCAAGCGGTTGCTGCACGTTTCTGCGATTCCACCGCCAGAGCATCCGCATCGTCACGGCTGAAGCCATACTCGGTGGCGATGATATCGGCCGAGATACCCTGCGGGACGAAATAGGTATCCATCGCCAGCGTTGGATCTACGGCAATCGCGGCACCGTCGCTGCCCATGGCCACGCGGCCCATCATCTCGACGCCGCCCGCGATGTAAGCGTCGCCCGCGCCGCCTTTGACCTGGTTCGCCGCCAGGTTCACGGCTTCCATGCCCGAGGCGCAGAAGCGGTTAATCGCCAGACCGGGGATCGATTCATCCAGGTCGGATGCAAGAACCGCCGAGCGCGCCAGACAGCCGCCTTGCTCCATCACCTGCGTGACGTTGCCCCAGATCACGTCCTCAACGGCGTGGCCTTCCAGGTTGTTGCGCTCTTTTATCGCGTTCAGGGTCAGGGCCGACAGGCGCACCGAGGTCACCTCGTGCAGGCTGCCATCCTTGCGGCCCTTGCCTCGCGGGGTGCGCAGGGCGTCATAAATATAAGCTTCGGTCATGTTAGTTTCCCTTGGTTCTCAAGTTCGAATTGGCGATCCAAATCGGCCTGCACGTCGAGCATCAGCTCTGCAAATTGGGCCAAAGTAGGGTGGTTGTGGCGACGGCGTACACTCGCGTATGCTGCGCCGAAGTTTTTCGCAAAATACGAGTCACTGTCTCTTGTGAGTTCAAGTCTCAGAGTGCTCAGGGCGTTTCGTGCAACCATGCAGCTTTCAGGTAAATTATAGGCGTTAATCAACCTCATACCTTCGTCCCAAGCAACGGGTAAACGTCCTCTCAAACCCATTGGGAGAATCGCCAGTAGTCGAATTGTTCGCAAAGCTAGTTCACAGTTGTACGCACTGCTCATCCTAGTTCTCCGCTAGTTAAGCTCGATCCGACGGTTTGCCGGGCATCAGGTCATAGGGGTGTTTCCAGCCGGGCTGTTCGCTAAGGCGCGTAAGCCAGGCGTCGATATTGGGCCAATCGGTGCGCTCAAAGCCGAATGGTTCGGGGTAGTAGAGGTAGCCGCAACAGCTGATATCGGCGTTGGTCATGTCGTCCCCAACAATCCAGTCGCGACCATTCATATGGTCGTTCAAAATTTGATAGGCTGCCTTCAGTCGCCCTTGGTTAAAGGCGATGACGTCCAGGTTGCGGTGCTGTTCGGGCAGGAAATTTATCAGGAACCGGGTCAGTCCAGCCATCGAGCTGAGCTTGTGATTGTCCCAAAGAACCCACCGCAATATCTCGTAATTCTCGTTGCGATCCTTGCCACCAAACTTACCGGATTTCTCGGTCACATAGGCTTGAATCGCGCCGGATTGTGTAATGCGGAAATCTCCGTCGATCATGACTGGCGCTTCACTCATTTCGTTGACCTCGGCCCGGTATTCTGGGGTGCGGGTTTCACCGTTGAAGAAATCGACAAAGACCGGCTCCCAGTTCAGACCAGACATCTCCAGCGCCAGTGCAGCTTTGTAGGAATTCCCGCTTTCCCCGAAACAGTGCAGTTTAATGGTCATGCATTCGCCCCTCCCGTGGCGCACGTGGTTAGGATGGAATTGAGTATTTTTGAAAAGATGAAGAGGTGACGTTTACCTTTGATCAACCTTGTTTTGTTTAGTTTGTTCTGCGGTACAGGCTGGAGAGCCGATGACCGCAAAAGGTGAAGTCGTCCCTGTCCTGATGGCGAGTGCGCCCGGTGGCAGGGGCGCATCACGTCTTCATCTTTTCAAAAATACTCCCGCCGGAGGCATCTGGCCTCGAGGCTTTAGGCAACGGCGGATTGCAATACCGGTTCATCTCTTGCGCGTCTCCAACTCGGAATTAAAGGTGCGTAACCGGCGGGCCAGTTTCTCCTTATCTGTGACGTTGTTGAAATTTTCGAACAGGAAGGACAGCGCCTCACCTTCGTCCAGTCCGGCATCATGCGCAAAGCTACGGAGCTTGCGATAGCCTTCCTCTGTCATGGCAACTGGAAAGCGGCGGGTCAGGCGAAATCGTTTGGGCATTGTCTCTCCCTTGAATGTCCGGCTCCGCGGCAGTGCCCCGGAACCGGTTTGAGATCAGAAATTGGCGGCCTCCAGCGCCATGACCGTTTCCGCACCTGACTGGATACGCGCCAGATGCATGCTCGTCGCGGGTAGGCGGCGGGCCATGTAGAAGCGGCCCGTGTTGATCTTGGTCTCGTAGAACTCTTTGTCCGAGGCACCACCGTCCAGCGCGTCTTGCGCGGCCTTGGCCATCTGCGCCCACATCAGGCCCAGGCAAACATGGCCGAACATGTGCATGAAGTCATAGGAACCGGACAGGGCGTTGTTCGGGTTCTTCATGCCTTCTTGCATGAAGTACATGCCAGCAGCCTGCAGATCCTTGGACGCGGCTTTCAGCGGTTCGATGAAGGCCTTGTCATAGGCTTCGTCCTTGCCGCTGTTTTCCTTGCAGAAAGTTTTGACCATGTCGAAGAAGGCCATGACGTGCTTGCCGCCATCCTGCGCCAGCTTGCGACCGACAAGGTCCAACGCCTGCACGCCGTTCGCACCTTCGTAGATCATCGCGATGCGGGCGTCGCGGGTGTATTGCGACATGCCCCATTCTTCGATGTATCCGTGGCCGCCATAGACCTGCTGCGCCTGAACGGTCATGTCGTAACCCTGATCGGTCAAGAAGCCCTTGATGACCGGTGTCAGCAGCGAGATCAGCCCGTCCGCGTCCTTGTCGCCCGAGCGATGCGCTTTGTCGATCATGGTTGCGCCCCACAGGATGAACGCGCGTGCGCCTTCGGTGAAGCTTTTCTGATCCATCAGGTTGCGGCGGATGTCCGGGTGAACGATCAGCGGATCGGCGGGGCCGTCGGGATTCTTCACGCCGGTCACGTCACGCCCTTGCAGGCGGTCTTTGGCATATTCCAGAGCGTTCTGGTACGCCGCCTCGGCCTGAGACAGCCCCTGCATGCCCACACCTAGACGCGCTTCGTTCATCATGGTGAACATGGCGCGCATGCCTTTGTGCTCTTCTCCCAGCAGCCAGCCGGTCGCCTCGTCATAGTTCATGACGCAGGTCGAGTTGCCGTGAATGCCCATTTTCTCTTCGATCTTACCGACTGAGACACCGTTGCGCTCGCCCGGGGTGCCGTCTTCGTTCACAATGAACTTAGGCACGATGAACAGCGACACGCCCTTGATGCCTTCGGGGCCGCCGGGGATTTTAGCCAACACCAGATGAATGATGTTGTCGGCCATATCGTGATCACCGGCCGAGATGAAAATCTTTTGACCCGAAATCTTATAGCTGCCGTCGCCCTGCGGTTCTGCCTTGGTGCGCATCAGGCCCAGATCGGTGCCGCAATGCGGTTCGGTCAGGTTCATGGTGCCGGTCCATTCACAGCTGACCATGTTCGGCAGGTACTTGTTCTTTTGCTCGTCCGACCCATGCGCCAGAATTGCCGAGGCCGCACCATGTGTCAGGCCCTGATACATGGTGAAGGCCTGGTTTGCGCCCGAGAACATCTCGCCTACAGCCGTGCCGATGACGTAGGGCATGTTCTGGCCGCCATACTCTTCTGGCATGTCGAGGCCGGTCCAGCCCCCTTCTTTCATCTGCTCGAAAGCGTCTTTGAATCCTGTGGGGGTGTAAACAATACCGTTTTCCAGACGGCACCCTTCGGTGTCTCCGACCACGTTCAGCGGATGCAGAAGGTTGGTGGCAACCTTGCCAGCTTCTTCCAGAACGGCGCCGGTAAACTCGGCCTCCAGTTCGCTGTACCCCGGAATATCGGATTCCGAAACTTTCAGTACATCATGCAGAATGAACTGAGTGTCTTTGGTAGGCGCGTTGTAAACGGGCATTTGAAGCTCCCTTAAATTCAGATGTCCGGGGATTGGGCCGGCGGGATTATTCGGCGGCCTTTTTCTCGTTTTTCATCGAGGCGATGACTTTTTCGCCCCAGCGCAACTGTTCTTTCAGATCGTCAATGGCCTGCGTCAGCTCTTCGCGGCGGGCTTCCATATCCCCCAGACGTTCGCGTGCGATTTCAATCGTGCGAGTCATCTGAGTCATTTGCTGGTCGCCCACGTGGTACAGATCCAGCAGCTGCCGGATTTCTTCCAAGCTAAAGCCGAAACGTTTACCGCGTAGGATCAATTTCAGTCGCGCCCGGTCACGTTTGGTGAAAAGGCGTTTCTGGCCCTCGCGGATCGGAAACAAAAGTTCCTTGGCCTCGTAAAACCGCAATGTGCGTGGCGTGACCTCATAGGTCTCGCACATTTCGCGTATGGTCATCAGATCTTCGGTCATGGTTTCAGCACTCTCGTCACTGGCGTCTATCAAAGTCAGTTGCGCAGTCGATGCGCACGTTTCAACACGTAGATGACGTTCACGTAATGCAAACGCTACGTCACTTTGAAAGTTGACGTAGCGCCCTCTTGCGTCAAGGTGCGGATTGCCCGAAAATTCGGGCGTTACGTAACGGAATTTCGATGCAAGAGTGGGGTGTAGCAGAATAGATACCGAGGGTAGAGCTCAGAGACCCGGCCAAATCCGAAAGCAGACAAAATGGATTAACGCTGATGGGGATCAGCCCAGAGATTTGGCCGTCTGGTCGCGCAGGCGCTGGAGTTCCTCCATCGCCTCATCCAACTGTTGCCGTTGCTTTTGCAGTTCCGGCAACTGCCGGTCGGCCAGCTTGATGAATTCAGCCATCTGGGCCTGATCGCCCTGATCTTCGTAGATCAACAGCCACTGGCGAATCTCTTCCAGCGAGAATCCAAACAGTCGTCCGCGCATGATCAATTTCATCCGTGCGCATTCACGCGGCCCATAGTGGCGGGTGCGGCCTTCACGCTCGGGCTGCAGCAGTTCGATATACTCGTAATAACGCAGGGTGCGCTTGGTTACGCCGAACTCTTCGCACATCTCGTTTAATGACAAACGGTTGTCGGTCATTTGCGGTCTCCTCGATGGCAAATTAGGGCGTCGTTGCGGCAAGCGCAACAGGTGGGCTTGCTCTTTTGCGAAACGCGGGCTCATAAAGGGTGAAACCGAAGGGACAGAAAGACATGGTCGACAAAGTTGCGATAGCACGCCGCTTCATCGAAGCGATCCCCCACGCCAAGGCACTTGAGCTGGAGCTTACGACAATCGGCGATGGTGAGGCTGCAATAACAAT
Organism: Ruegeria sp. BB7; assembly: GCF_056539365.1. Taxonomy (NCBI): domain Bacteria; kingdom Pseudomonadati; phylum Pseudomonadota; class Alphaproteobacteria; order Rhodobacterales; family Roseobacteraceae; genus Ruegeria; species Ruegeria sp. BB7. The sequence continues at coordinate 40,901 of NZ_JBQFUV010000012.1, forward strand.
GCCTTACAACACTGAACTGGTTGGCGACCCCCGAACCGGTGTTATTCACGGAGGGGCAGTTTTCACCGCTCTGGATACCTGCTGTGGTGCGGCGGTCATGAGCCACCCGTCTGCCCCCGGCGGTACAGCGACCATCGACCTGCGGATCGACTATATGCGCGCGGCAACACCTGGGCAGAGCATCACCGCACGCGCGACCTGCTATCACATCACCCGCAACGTTGCCTTCGTGCGGGCAACCGCGATGGATGAAGATCAGGACCTTCCGGTGGCAACCGCCTCGGGCGCATTCACTGTGGAGGGTCTGTAATGGCGCGTCCTCGTCCCGAACCCATGCAGGTCGTCAAACAGCGTCGCGATGCGGCCCTGAACGCGATTGTCGAAGGTGTTCCATACATCCGGTTCCTTAACATCACCTTCGACCGGCGCGGAGATGAGTTGACCGGTGTGCTGAACTTTGATGACAAGCTGATCGGAAATCCTCTGCTTCCCGCGCTGCACGGTGGGGTGACGGCGGCCTTTCTTGAAGTCACTGCGGTCATCACACTGAGTTGGGAGTATTTCTTTCTCCGCATTGAAAGCGGCGAAATAGATGCGGAAGAGCTGATAAAGGCCGACGCGGTAAGATTTCCCAAAACTGTCGATTTCACGGTTGATTATCTGCGTTCGGGGTTGCCGCGTGATGCCTATGCCCGCGCCTTTGTCAGCCGGTCCGGCCGGCGGTATGCCTCGGTCCGGGTCGAGGCGTGGCAGGACAATCATGCCCGTCCGATTGCGCAGGCGACGGGGCATTTTCTGATGCCGCAAAACAAGTCAGAGGCCGGGTAAGTCAGAATGGAAAACGCCTCGACACCCCTCACGCATAAACGGGTGTTGAAAATTGCGCTTCCGATCGTGCTGTCCAACGCCACCGTACCCATCCTTGGGGCGGTTGATACCGGCGTGGTGGGGCAAATGGGGCAGGCGGCTCCTATTGGGGCCGTGGGCATGGGCGCTGTCATTCTTGCGAGTATCTATTGGATCTTCGGTTTCCTGCGCATGGGCACCACTGGTCTGGCCGCGCAGGCGCGCGGGGCCGGGGACACGGCTGAGACCGGCGCGCTGCTGATGCGTGGTCTACTGCTGGGCGGTGCGGCCGGGCTGTTCTTTATTCTGACTCAGGTTTGGGTGTTTTGGGGTGCTTTTGCTTTGTCGCCTGCCAGCCCCGAGGTCGAAGCACTGACGCGGGACTACTTGCAAATCCGTATTTGGGGGGCACCTGCGACGATTGCGCTTTATGCCGTGACGGGCTGGCTGATCGCGATCGAGCGAACCCGTGGTGTGTTTGTTCTGCAGGTCTGGATGAATGGGCTGAACATCGTTTTGGACCTATGGTTTGTTCTTGGCCTTGGTTGGGGGGTAGAAGGCGTCGCCATTGCCACACTTATTGCTGAATGGACTGGGCTTGCGCTGGGCCTATGGCTTTGCCGCAATGCATTCGGTGGGAGGCAGTGGCGCGACTGGTCACGGATATTCGACCCGGCGCGATTGCGCCGGATGATGCAGGTGAATGGGGATATCATGATCCGTTCGGTTCTGCTGACAGGCTCGTTCACCACATTTCTGTTCGTGGGCTCCGATCTGGGGGACGTGAACCTGGCCGCCAATCAGGTGCTGCTGCAATTCCTTGAGATTACCGCCTTTGCCTTGGACGGTTTTGCCTTTTCTGCCGAGGCGCTGGTGGGCAGCGCTGTAGGTGCGCGGGATCGATATCAGGTGCGGCGCGCGTCGATCATGGCATCTCAATGGGGCGTAGGGGGCGCGTTGCTTTTGGGCGCCGTGTTCTACTTTGCCGGACCCGCATTGATAGATCTGATGTCTACCTCGCCCGAAGTGCGGATCGCAGCACGAGAGTATTTGATCTGGGCCGCACTGGCCCCGGCGATTGGTGTGGCCAGCTGGATGTTCGACGGTATCTACATCGGGGCCACTTGGACCAGCGCCATGCGTAACGCGATGGTCCAGTCCGTTGCGATCTACGTGGTGGTGCTGTTCATTCTAGTGCCGTCGTTGGGCAATCACGGCCTTTGGGCTGCGCTGATGGTTTTGAACATCTCGCGCGGCGTCACCATGGGCTGGCGATATCCCAAGCTTGAGGCGCAGGTGGCCTAAAGCAGCGCCAACAGATTCTCGGGCGGGCGCCCGATAGCCGCTTTGTCACCCGCAATGGCTAGGGGGCGTTCGATCAGGATCGGGTTCTTGGCCATAGCGGCGATCAGGTCATCGCCGGGGGTCGTTTTGGTCAGACCCAGTTCCTTGAACTGCTTCTCGCCAGTACGCATCATGGCGATGGGTTCGATGCCCAGCATGCCGAGAACGGTACGGATTTCTTCGGTTGATGGTGCGTCTTCCAGGTATTTGCGAACCTCGATCTGGCCGCCTTTTTCTTCCAACAGTGCGAGCCCGGCGCGGGATTTCGAACAGCGCGGGTTGTGCCAATACTTGATCACAGCCAATCCTCTCGTTTACTTCCAACGGCTTGCGCGACCGAGTTGAACCCATCCCGCGCCAGCAATTCATCCAGACCATTGGCAATTTCCGCCACCAGAGAAATGCCGCCATAGACGAGCGCCGTATAAAGCTGAACGGCGGATGCCCCTGCACAGATTTTGGCATAGGCCTGCTCAGCGCTGCTGATACCGCCGACTCCGATCAGAGGGATATTTCCTTCGGTCAGTTGGCTCAGACGCGCCACAACACGGGTTGATTTCTCGAACAGCGGCGCTCCTGACAAGCCACCCATTTCGTTCTTGTGACTGCTGCGTAACCCGTCGCGGGATAGGGTTGTGTTGGTGGCGATCACTGCATCAACGCCAGTCTCTTGCGCCACATCGGCGATGTCCTGCAGCTCGGCTTCGGTCAGGTCGGGCGCTATTTTCAGGAAAATCGGGATCGGACGCGTCAATTCATTGCGTGCTTCGATCACACCACCAAGCAGAGCGCTCAGCGCGGCCTTGCCCTGTAAATCCCGCAGCTTTTCGGTGTTGGGCGAGGAAACATTGACCGTGGCGAAATCCAGATGCGCTGCGCAGTGCGTCAGTACCTTGGCGAAATCTCCAGAGCGATCATCACTGTCCTTGTTTGCTCCGAGGTTCAGGCCGATCACGGCGTTCTTGGGCCGGTCGGCCAGACGGCGGGCCATGGCCTCCATGCCTTCGTTGTTGAAGCCAAAACGGTTGATCGCGGCCTTGTCCTCGGTCAGGCGGAACAAGCGAGGCTTTGGGTTGCCGGGCTGCGGGCGCGGGGTGACGGCGCCAACTTCGACAAAGCCAAAGCCGGTGCGCGACAGCGGCGTCAGGACCTCTCCGTTCTTGTCGAATCCAGCGGCAAGGCCCACCGGGTTGGGCAGGTCAATTCCGGCCACCTGTGTCTTTAGTCGAGGCGACGTCACCGGCCCCGGCATTGGGGCCAGACCGGCCTTCAACGCCTTGATCGATATGCCGTGGGCCGTTTCAGGATCCATCTTGTGCAGGATGGCAAGCCCAAGTTTTTCAGTCAGTTTCATCCGAAAGCCTCTCCGCTTTTGGTTGGTGTGCAGCGGATCAGGCGCGAGGTTTCAACCGCCGCCTGCCGGTGAATAACCGCAGCTTGATAGGCCGGGTCCGTCACCATTTCCAAGAATGCATGTGCAGTTGGATAACGGGCGACGAAAACCTCATCCCAGTCCTCATTCTGCGGGCCAATCAGTGTGGTCTGGTACGCGCCGCGCCACAGAATCGATGCGCCCAGCCGTGCGATGATCGGCGCCGTTTCTGCGCCGTAGTTGCGATAAGCTTGCGCACCGGTCAGGCCCGCCCCGGCCAATTCATGATCGGCGGGGTATATTGCCTTGGCGCGGAATTTCACCAGATTCAACATTTCGATTGGATGATCACGGTCCAACGCCTTGAACGCTTCAAACTGGGCGCGTTCGGGATCGACGAATGCGGTCATTCCATTTCCTCGGGAAACTTGTGCGCCACACCGTCAAAGGGCAGGGGGCGGGACCATACAACATCGGTCATGCAGATCTGACGATAGAGATGGGGGAACAGGGCTCCTCCGCGCGAAACCTCCCATTTCAGGTCATCTCCCATAGCTTCGGGGTTGCAGGCCAGCAGGGTCAGCCCTTCGACCCCGGCAAAGTGTTTGGCTGCAGTCTCGGCTGCCTGTTCGGCGGTCGAGAAATGAACATAGCCGTCGGAAACGTCAATCGGGGCACCGTCAGAAGCACCCTGATCCTGTAGCGCGGCCCATTCGTTGGCTCGGAAAATCTTGTAAATCAGCATAAGGCTCTGATGCCCCGCGTGACGGGTAGAATCAAGACGGATTTCCCCCTTTGACTCTTCCTGTTGGCGAGCGCACCATCACACCAATCAAATAAAAGGGAGTATGAAGATGTTGACCCGTTTTCTGGTGTCAGCGGCGGTTCTGGGCCTAACCGCTGGTATGGCTAGCGCCGATTATAAGCTGACCATTTTGCACACAAATGATTTCCACGCGCGTTTTGAGCCGATTAACAAATACGACAGCGCGTGTGATGAGGAAGATCAGGCCGAAGGCAAATGTTTCGGCGGTTCGGCCCGTCTGGTTACGGCAGTGAACGAGGCAAGGGAGCGGGCGGAAAATTCGATTCTTGTGGATGGCGGGGATCAGTTTCAAGGCTCGCTGTTCTACACTTACTACAAGGGCAAGGTCGCAGCCGAGTTCATGAACAAGCTGGGTTATGACGCGATGACTGTGGGTAACCACGAATTCGACGACGGCCCCGAAGTGCTGCGCGGCTTTATCGACTCGGTCGATTTTCCGGTGCTGATGTCGAACGCTGATATCCGTGACGAAGAACTGCTGACCGACAAGATCAAGAAATCGACCGTCATAGAGATTGGTGGGGAACAGATCGGCCTGATCGGCCTGACGCCCGAGGACACGCATGATCTTGCCTCGCCGGGTCCCAATATCACCTTCTCTGACCCGGTTCCGGCAGTGCAGGCCGAGGTTGACAGGTTGGCAGCTGAGGGCGTGAACAAAATCATCGTGCTTAGCCATTCAGGCTATGGTGTCGACCAGCGCGTGGCGCAGGAAACCAATGGTGTAGACGTGATCGTTGGCGGCCATTCGAACACTTACCTGTCGAATGTTTCCGACAAGGCTGCAGGTCCATACCCGACCGTGGTCAATGGTGTTCAGATCGTGCAAGCCTATGCTTATGGCAAGTTTTTAGGGGAGTTGAACGTTACCTTTGACGATGAGGGAAATGTCGTCGAAGCGGTAGGCGAGCCGCTGATCATGGACAATACCGTGACCGAGGATCAGACTGCCTTGGATCGTATTGCGGAACTGGCCGTACCGTTAGAGGAAATCCGTAACAAGGTGGTGGCGAGTGCGGCTGACGCAATCGAGGGGAACCGGTCGGTTTGCCGTGTACAAGAATGCGAGATGGGCAATCTGGTCGCCGACGCCATGCTGGCGCGGGTTGCGGATCAGGGAGTTCAAATCGCCATCGCGAACTCGGGTGGGCTGCGGGCTTCGATCGATCCGGGCGACGTGACCATGGGGGAGGTGCTCAAGGTGCTGCCCTTCCAGAACACGCTTTCAACCTTCGAGATTAGCGGTCAGGGTGTTATCGACGCGCTGGAAAACGGTGTCAGCCAGGTTGAAGACGTTAAAGGGCGCTTTCCGCAAGTTGCAGGTCTGACTTTTGCATGGAATCCGGCGGTCACACCGAACGAAGGGCGTGTGTCCGAGGTCATGGTTGCGGACGGCGATGGTTTCGTTCCGATTGACCCCTCTGCCACCTATCTAGTTGTCACGAACAACTTCGTCCGCAATGGCGGCGACGGGTACAGCATGTTCGAAGGTGACGACAAAAATGCCTATGATTTCGGACCAGATTTGGCTGATGTGACGGCGGAATACCTGTCTGAAAATGCACCGTATCAACCATATCTGGATGGCCGTATTAAGCAGAAGTGATTTTGCTAGGCCAGAAAGTAAAAAGGCCGCATCATGTGATGTGGCCTTTGTTTTTTCAGGGTTAACCCAAATCGTATTCGGGCCAGAGTGTTGGGTCAAAACCGTCCAGCATGGGCTGCAGGTGTTCCGAGACACTCTGCCATCCACCAATGGATTTGGTTGAAATCTTGTTGCGGACCTGGTCGATACTGGCCGTTCTGACCTGCTTGGTATTTTTTTCTGGGTGCATCATGGTTTCGTTCCACTGGATATCGCAGAACGTAGCAACTTTTTGGCTGTAGGTTTTCGGGTCAGCCACCAGTTTTTCGTACGGTACTGTCAGAATTCGGTCTCCGGCCACTGCATCCCAATGGGCCATGTAGCGGCGGTACATATTCGCTGAATGAGCAATGGATTTGAGGTTCGAAGCATAACGCATCCCGCCTGCAGGGAACCGTCTGATCCACTTTGACAGCCCGACATCGCGCGGGTCGCGCAGCATGTTGACCACCTTCGCGTTGGGGAAGGCCGCCAACAGGAAGCCGACACGCTGATAGTTGTGCGGCATCTTATCGACAAAGGCGACCGACCCTTCGGGGATCGGTGGCATCAGCTTACGAAATTGTTCTGCGAATTCCCTCGCATCTGCAGCTTCGAAGCGTTTGTCGCCCTTTTCAAACTGTCGCGACAGGTCGGCCCCTAGCATTAATTCACCACAGCCAGCGATATCCGGGGCCGAGCTCAGCATCATCTCCATTAGGGTAGTGCCAGAACGAGGTTGACCCAAAACGAAGATCGGAGTTGGCGATTCGGTTAGTTCGGCCTCTGGCACCTCGGCTCCGACAGGGAAAAGACCGGTGATCCGGTTCAGTTTTCCCTCTTCCTCGGCTGCGTCATAAGGGTTGCTGTCATGTTGAATCGCGTTGGCATGTGAGAATTGCGGCATGGCCGCGCCTAAACCATCGATTTTTTTGATCAGCTCTGCCTTGGCAAATTCCAGATTCTCTTGGTCATTGTCATTATTGGAGATAGCTGTCTTAACCGCCCCCAGCAAATTTTGAGCGTCCTCACCAGAGACCATCGAAGACATTTGAAACAGGGCTGCTGGATGTTCGGGGGCTTCAGATAGAATGCGTTGGAGGATCTCTTTTGATCCCTGTTTGTCGCCGCTCTGGTGCAGGTTCACGGATTTTCGGAAAGCGATCTGCAGGTTATCTGGTGCTAGTTCATATGCGCGGCCGATATCGCGAGAGTGATCATCAACAAACCCGATCTTGCTATAGGCTCGTGCTCGCTTGGAAAGAAGATTGACGTCGTCTGGATCGCTTTCCAACCTTTTGCTCGCATGTTCAATAATCATGCGCCAGTTAAAGCCCTTAAGGTGGATTTCATCCAGAACGCGGGTCAGTTCTTTGTTGTTAGGGAACTGTTCCAGTTTTTGTTCGGTGTATTCCAGTGCCTTGGGAATCTGTCCGGTCTGCATCAAAGCATTGGCGAGGTTTTCCACAAATTGCGGATCCTCTGGCTTCATCCGGGATGCTTCAACGAAATGGGGGATGGATTTTTTGTACTGCTTCAGCTCTGTCAGTACAAAGCCCGAGATCGCGTGGAAATCTGACTCCTTAGGGAATTTCTTGACGCCAAGCTGCGCCTTTTTCAGCGCCTGCTGCAGTTTGCCAGCTTCTAAAGCCGCCACCGCCTTGCCTTTAAGGGTTTTCGCTGTTTGATTTTGCATGTGACCCCGTGACACCCTGTGCCTGTATGAAACGATTACTGATGGTTCATTACCTATGTGCGGACGGTTTGCAATAACTCTTCCCAACGATGCGATGGCACAGCTGTTTTCTGCGCGGCCCGCGAACACACTGCCGTCCGTTCCGAATTTCAACGTATGTCCGACCAATAAGGTGCATGTTGTGCGGGCTAGAGAGGCCGGGCGCACCCTGGACCCGCTGCGCTGGGGGTTTTTACCGCATTGGTACAAGACTGAAACCGCAGGTCCATTACTGATCAATGCGCGGGCTGAAACTTTGGCCGAAAAACCCGCTTTTCGCGCAGCTTGCCGCGAGCGTCGGTGCCTGATCGTGGCGACCGGTTTCTATGAGTGGACCAAGAGTGAACAGGGCACTCGCTTGCCCTGGTACATCCACCGCAAGGATGGTGCCCCAATTACCTTTGCCGGGGTTTGGCAGGATTGGGGCGCAGAAGAAACTCGACAAGGCACTTGTGCTATCGTGACAACGTCCGCCAACCGGCGCCTCAGCGCCATTCACCACCGGATGCCTCTGATATTGGAGCCAGATGACTGGCCACTTTGGTTGGGTGAAGCGGGCAAGGGTGCGGCGCGTTTGATGCAGCCCGGTGCCGAAGGGCTGTTAGACTATCACCGGGTTGATCCTGCAGTGAATTCGAACCGGGCCAGCGGATCGGACCTGATCGTGCCTATTCCGGCCTAAAGGCGTCTTTTCAACGATTAAACCGCAGGATAGACCATTGGCATGGCCTTAAGTTTAACTGATCTGCCCAGCCTTTATGCACATGACTTCGACACTGTGATCGATGTGCGCAGCCCGGCGGAATATGCCGAGGATCATCTGCCCGGAGCCATAAACCTGCCGGTTTTGGACAATGACGAGCGTGCTGAGATTGGCACTATCTACGTCCAGAAAAGCCCCTTTCTTGCCCGAAAGCTGGGCGCGGCGCTTGTGTTTCGCAATGCGGCCAATCACATCGAACACAGCCTGTCGCATCATGAGGGCGGATGGAAACCGCTGGTCTATTGCTGGAGAGGTGGGCAGCGGTCGGGGTCGTTTACCTGGATGTTGCAGCAGATTGGTTGGCGTGCCGAGGTGGTGGATGGCGGATATCGCACCTACCGCCGTCTGGTGAACCGGTTCCTCTATAACGATCCCTTGCCACATAGGCTGGTTGCCTTGGACGGCTATACAGGCACGGCCAAGACCGACCTGCTGACTCATCTGAATTCGCGCGGCGTTCAGGTGTTGGACCTCGAGGGGCTGGCCAATCATCGAGGATCGCTGTTGGGCGAGATGCCGGGCGGGCAGCCCAGCCAGAAAGCATTCGAATCCGCTTTGGCCGACGCATTGTGCAGATTGGATCCTGCCCGTCCGGTGGTGGTCGAGGCAGAGTCGTCCAAGATCGGTACGCTTATCTTGCCACCGAGCCTTTGGGCCGCATTGCGCGCTGCACCACGGATTCAGATTTCAGCCTCGATCGAAGCCCGCACTGACTATCTGGTTGGTGCCTATGACGATATCCTTTCAGACGCAGAGCGGTTGCGCGACCGCCTGTCTCCGTTACGAGCGCACAGGGGGCATGAGGTGGTTGATGGTTGGTTCTCTCTGATCGAGGCTGGGGACAAACAGACGCTGACGCGGGTGTTGATGGAACAACATTACGACCCGTCCTACGCCAAGTCCCGTCGCGCGTGTTCGGCCGACGTTGTGGCACGTGTCGAGGCATCGGCACTGGATACCGCCGGGCTGAACGAGATGGCCGCGCGGGTGCAAAAAATTCTGGATCAACTTTGAAGGCGCAGGCGGGGAGTGTCGGTCAGGTGACCGATGATGACGGCAGGGTAGCCCGCGTGTCTTAGCTCGTCGCACAGATATTGCGCATGAACGGGAGCTACTGCCGCCAGCAACCCTCCGGCGGTTTGCGGATCGAACAGAAGATCAGCTTTGCTGCCAACTGGTATCTCTGGAACGACGGAGCGATTGTCGTCGAATATCGTTGAACGTATGCCCTGAGCGCTCAGCTCTTGCGCGCCGATCATCAACGGAATTGCGTCAAGATCCAGCACCGCGCCGCAGTCCGAAGCCTCACACATTCCAAGCAGATGCCCGGCCAGACCAAAGCCTGTCACGTCTGTCATCGCATGAGCTTTGGCAAGAATACGAGACGCTTCGTTCTGAGGTTGAACCATCTGACGGAACGCTTCGGCGATCCATTGCCCTTTAGCCCGACCTGCCATTTCTGCTGCCATCAGCACACCGCTGCCCAGCGGTTTTGTCAGGATCAGCGCATCCCCTGGACGCCCGCCCGACAACGTGATCGGGTCTTGGTCGCAAAGGCCGGTCAGGGTGAAACCGATGGTCATCTCATCACCCATCGAGCTGTGGCCGCCGACAATCTCGGCACCTGCCGCGCGGATGACCTCGGTCGCGATGGCCATGATTTCGGCCATCGTGCGGTGCTGTAATTCGGGCGACATGCGGGGCAGGATGATCGACGCGGTCGCTGCCTGCGGGGTCGCCCCCATGGCCCAGATATCTCCCAATGCGTGCACAGCCGCGATCCGGGTCATCAGCGCGGGGTCATTGGTGAAGCCGCGCAAGTGGTCCGATGTCATCACCTGACGCAAGCCGCCAGTGGTCAGCAGGGCGGCATCGTCACCGGGCAGAGGGGTGATGTCGGCTCGCTCCGGCGCAGGTAAATCGGCCAGCGCAGCTTGTAGTGCGCCGCGCCCGATCTTGGCCCCACAGCCTCCGCACATGGGTTTCTTACCCAATGCCGCCAGCATCCCGGCTGCGTGATTGCGTGGCAAAGAGGCGCGCGCCATTTCAGGCAGGTCGCGGAATTTGTTCATAAAGCTCTGGTCGATGTGGTTTTTCCATTTCCACATCAATGGCCCGCTAAATGAGGTGCCTAGCCGTTCGGCCAGTGCGGATTTTCCACCTAGGGAAATAAGCTTCAGATAGTCTTTCTGCGGCTGATATCGCCGCATTCGCCCCGCGCCTAACGCGGCCCGCAGGTTGTCGAACAGAACCGGCGCTTCACGCACAGCATAGACCCCGGCCTTGGGCCTGGGATTCTCGGTCAAATGTGCACAGTCCCCGGCGGCAAAAATCGCCGGTTTGCTGGATTGCAGGAAACCGTTCACGCGGATGTAGCCATCCTGCAGATCAAGCCCGGTATTTCCGATCCACGCATAGGGGCGGGCACCGGCAGCTCCGGTCACGAAGGTAGCCGGGATTTCGCGTCCGTCGTCCAGAACTATATGATCTCTTTCAACGCGCGAAATAGTGGCGTGTTCAATTAGCTCAATACCAAGATCGGCCATCGCCCGGCGGATGGTGGAAGCGGCTTTTTCTCCGGTCGCGGTCAGGGCCGAGGCATTGTCGACCAACGTCACCTGCGCGCTGCGGCCCTTGGCGCGCAGGGCATGAGCCATCGCCATAACCAGTTCAACCCCCGCAACACCGCCGCCGATCACGGCGACATAGGCAGGGTTGGTACCCGCCAGATACTCTGCCCATCGCGATGCAAACGGTCCCAGTGGTTTGGCCGGAACCGCGTGTTCGGCAAAGCCCGGCAGAGCGGGCATGTCGGACGTGATCCCGACGTTGACCGAAGCCACGTCGAACGACACCGGGGGACGGCCCGGTACCTGAACACGGCGCGTGCCCGTGTCGATGCCTTCCACTGGGCCGAGGATAACACGCGCTCCGGCGAACCGCGCCAGCCGCACCAGATCAATGTCCAGTTCTGACCGATTGTAATGCCCGGCGACAAAGCCGGGCAGCATGCCCGAGTAAGGTGCAGTGGCGCCGGGGTTAATCACCGTGACCCGCGCGCCGGGCAGGGGGTTCATGCCCCATTTCCGTAGTACCAGTGCATGGGTATGACCGCCACCAATCAGAACCAGATCGCGGGTCAGGGGCAGCGGAGAGTGGTGCATGGAACTCAGGTCTTGGTGTGGGCAGGTACGTCTTCGACCTGTTCGACCGCGTGGGTGGCCCAAAGCTCATCCTCGCCCGCGTCTGGCAGATCGCTGGGCTTCTCATGGCGGTGAATATGCCATTTGGCAATGAACAGTGCCGTGATCGGAGCCGTCAGGAACAGGAACAGGGTGATCAGCAATTCGTGCAGCGACAGCATGCCCTCTAACAGGACCGAGTGGCAGATCGACGCCAGCAACACGCCACCCACACCTAGCGTGGTCGCCTTGGTAGGTGCGTGCAGGCGGGACATGGGATCTTTCAGCTTGATCATCCCGAAAGAGCCGACAAAGCCGAAGATGCCCGAGACGATCAGAAAGAAGGAGATCACTAGTTCTATGAGGAATGTCATGTCGCCCTCACTCGATGATGTTGCCGCGCAGCATAAAGCGCGCATAGGCCACGGTTGAAACAAATCCGAGCATGGCGATGATCATGGCGGCCTCGAAGAATATCTCGGTTCCCAGTGCCAGACCATAAAGGATCATCAGCGCGATGGTGTTGATCACCATCGTATCCAGCGCCAGAACTCGGGTTCCGACCCCTTCTGCCGATATGATCCGATAGAGGCACAGCATGATGGCCGCCCCAAAACAGGCGAAGGCAAACCAGATCGCTACTTCGATCATTCGAAAATCTCCTTCAGGCGGCGTTCATAACGCTGTTTGATCTGGTCGCGCACCTCATCCACGTTGGGTGCATCCAGGCAGTGAACCAAAAGGCAATGCCCCTGCGCGGACAGATCGCAGCTGACCGTGCCGGGGGTCATGGTGATGGTGCCAGCCAGCACCGTAATCGCCTCGGGTGTGCGCAGTTCCAACGGGATAGAAACCCAATTGGGTTGCCGGTCGGCATCGCGTTTGAACAGGATGATCCGGGCAACCGTGATGTTTGCGATCACGATATCCAGCAGGACCACCAGCATATACTCAACCACCATGGGCCAATTGCGCAGCTTTGGGCGGTCTGGCCAGTAGGGCTGGGTGATGAAAGGGATTATGATCCCAAGGATCAGACCAAAGACCAAAGAGTTCAGCGAGGGTTTGTTCGCCAGCAATATCCACACTACCGTCAAAAGGAAGGTCAGGTGGGGGTGCGGAAAAATCCGGTGCAGAAGTCTCATCATTCTTCTCCTCCCAGAACGGCCGAGATGTAGTCTTCAGGTGTGAACAGCTGTTCGGCCGTTTTACCAGCGTAGTTGAGCGCAGGGCCTGCGAACAGGGTCAGCATGACAAGGCCCAGCACGGCGCCAAAGATTGCCGTGAATGCGAGGCCGGGATTTGGCTCGGGCGCGGCCAAGGTAGGGGTTTCTTCGTCTTCATCTTCTGGTGCTGGGTTGTACTCAGCTGCGTGGCTTTTCCAAAAGATCAAAGTGCCGGCGCGCGCCAGACCGACGATTGTAACAAAAGACCCTATCAAAATCACAGCCCAGACCACAAAGACATCCGGTGCATCGCGCGCCGCATCCAATACCAACAGCTTGCCAATAAAGCCTGATAGTGGCGGCATACCGGCCAAGGCGATTGCTCCGACAAAGAACAGGGCTGAGACCAGCCCGCTTTGCGGCATCGGCGGGGTGGGGGCAATTTTGCCGCCCCGACGCTCCATCACCAGATCGGCCACCAGGAAGAGCAGCGCGGTCGCAAGTGTCGAGTGATAGATGTAGTAGAGCGCTGCTGCGGTGGCGGTTTCAGTGAACAACGAAATCGCAATCAGTAGAGTGCCCATGGACGCGATGGCGCAGAACGCGACCATACGAGCAATATGTTGTGAACCAAGGATGCCGATTGCGCCAACCGCCAGCGTAACCAGCGCGGCAGGTTGCAACCAGGCACCGACAAGGCCCTGCGTGGCCTCCACCTCGGGGCCAAAGCCAAGCGTATACATCCGTAGGATCGAATAGGCTCCGACCTTGGTCATGATCGCAAACAAAGCGGCCACGGGCAGGGGGGCGTTCGCGTAACTAGCCGGCAGCCAGAAATGCAGCGGCAGAACGGCGGCCTTGATGCAGAATACCAAAAGCAACAGAACCGCACCGACACGCAGCAAGGCCGTATCATCGGCAGGCAGTTCCGCCACGCGCACTGCCATGTCTGCCATGTTCAGCGTACCAGTCACTGCATAGAGTGTACCCAGTGCAAACAGGAAAAGTGTCGAGCCAATCAAGTTATAGGCGACATATTGAACCCCAGCTTTCAAGCGCACAGAGCCGCCGCCATGCGTCATCAGGCCGTAAGACGCGATCAGTAGAACTTCGAAGAACACAAACAGGTTGAAGGCGTCGCCGGTCAGGAAGGCGCCACATACCCCCATGAGCTGAAAGTGAAACAGCGCATGGAAATGCTTACCTCGGTCGTCCCAACCGGACGCAATTGCATAAAGTACAATGGGCAAGGCCAATATGGCCGTAAGAAGGACCATCATGGCAGACAGGCGGTCCAACACCATCACGATGCCGAACGGTGCGGGCCAGTCGCCCAGCTCATAGACCTGAATGTCGCCACCCGCCGCCTGCGCCGTGATGGTCAGGGCAATGCCCAACAAACCCACCACACCAGCAACCGAGAAGATGCGCTGCAGGTCCAGATGATACCGAAGAACCATGATGATAAACGGGGCCAGGATCGCGGGCAGAACGATCGGCGCAACGATCCAGTGGTTCATGCGTCTTCTCCCTGCGCGTCCACGCTGTCATGGGCTTTCATATCGATATGGTCATCTTTCGAGGACAGATAGGCCGAGAGTGAGATCATCACGATTACTGCGGTCATCCCGAACGAGATCACGATGGCCGTCAGCACCAGCGCCTGCGGTAGGGGATCGGTATAGGGGACCTCTTCGTATTTGTTCAGGACGGCGGGCGCATCAAGCGCCAGTCGACCAGTAGCAAACAGAAATACGTTCACCGCATAGGTGATCAACGACAGACCCAGAATGACCGGGAAAGTGCGGCGGCGCAGGATCAGGAAAATCCCGGCGGCGGTCATGATGCCTACGGCTGAGGCGACGAGCGCTTCCATCAGGCCTGCTCCTTCTTTTCTTCTTCTTTCGACCCGTCCCGCAGTGGATTGATATCCATCGGGAACTCCTGTGCCATGCCGGGTTGCCACGCGAACCGCGACAAGCTGTCAAGCGCCAGCATGACCGCGCCCAAAACTGCAAGGAACACTCCGGTGTCGAACAGAATGGCGGTGGCCCATTCGAACTCTTCCAGTGGCGGCCAGTGCAAATAGCCGAAATCACTGGTCAGGAACGGGCGTTCGTTAAACCATGCGCCCAGCCCTGTGGCGGCCGCGATCAGAACGCCCCAGCCGATTGTGCCGTGATAGTAGAACCGCTGCCGCTCGATGGCCCAGGTGTAGCCGCTGGCCATGTATTGCATCAGGAACGCAATCGCCACAATCAGACCAGCGATGAAGCCGCCGCCCGGCTGGTTGTGACCCCGGAAAAAGATGTAGGCACCGACCATCAGGGCGATAGGCATCATCACGCGGGTCGCGACCACCATCATCAACGGATGAGAGTCCCCCGATTGCGGCCAGTGCGGCTTGCGGTTCAGCAGATAGGCACGGACGTTCGAGTTCAGAACGGACTCGGTCAGGGCAAAGATGATCAATGCGGCGATGCCCAGAACGATGATCTCGCCAAAGGTATCAAAGCCCCGGAAATCGACCAGGATCACATTGACCACATTGGTGCCGCCGCCGCCTTTATACGAGTTCGCAAGGTGGAATTCCGATATCGTTGGGAACGCAAAATCCCGCAGCATCAGCGCGTAGATCAAACCGCCGCTGCCAAGGCCCGCCACGACCGAGATTGCCGCATCACGCCAACGTCGCGCCGCGCTACTGTCCCACGGCGTATCGGTGGGCAGGAAATTTAACGACAGCAACAGCAGGATCATTGTCACCACCTCGACCGAGATCTGTGTAAGCGCCAGATCCGGGGCCGAGAGGTAGTTAAACGCCATCGACACGATCAATCCGACCACGCCGATCAGCACCAGCGACAGCAGGCGATTGCGGTGGAACCACATGATCGCCAGCGTTGCGCCAACCAGACAGATCCAGCCGATAAATGGGATGATCTGTATCGGCAAAGGTTCGCGGGTTACCGGGCCCATCGATCCGGTCGTGTACGCGTAGTAGCCAAGCCCAATTGTGAAGGCGACCAGAATGATAGCATAGCGGCTGATCACGCCGTTATGCAGTGTATCAGTGACCCACCGGCTGAGTGTGGTCAGCGCGCCGATTATGGCCTCGAAGATAGTCTTCGCCTCGGGGCGCGGCAGGGCGTTCCATACGTGTTCACCGCGGCGATGCAGTGCCAGTAGAAACAGGCCGCCCAGCGTAGCCACGATCGACATATACAGCGCAGGCGTGAAACCATGCCACAGTTTCAGCGAGTAGTAGGGCAGCTTCTCTCCGCCAATCACCGCGCTGGAAACGACTGCGACCAGAGGTCCGACAATTGCTGCCGAATACAGGCCGATCAGCACGACCAGCACCACAAGGAAAGCCGGGGCCAGCCATAGCCCAACGGGGGGATCATGCGGGTGGTGCGGATAATCGTTGCGCTCTGGGCCAAGGAAGACGTGACTGACAAAGCGGAACGAATAGGCTGCTGAGAACACCGCGGCCAACAGGGCCAGACCCGGCACCAGATAATGTGAATGCAGCCATGTGGTGTGAACCGTTTCCTCCAGCATCATTTCCTTTGACAGAAAGCCGTTCAGAGGCGGTAGGCCGGCCATAGACAGCGCGGCTATGGTGCCAATGGTAAAGGTGATCGGCATCAGCTGACGCAATCCGCCCAGCCGTTTGATATCGCGCGTTCCGGCCTCGTGATCGACGATCCCGGCGGTCATGAACAATGCCGCCTTGAAGGTCGCGTGGTTGATGATGTGGAACACCGCAGCGACGGCGGCAATCTTGGTGCCAAAACCCAGCAGCATCGTCACCAGACCCAGATGCGACACGGTCGAAAACGCCAGCAGCGCCTTCAGGTCATCTTTGAACAGGGCAATGCATGCCCCAATCAACATGGTCACCAGGCCAGTGGTCGCGACGATATAGAACCACGCATCCGTCCCTGCCAAAACCGGCCACATCCGCGCCATCAGGAACAGCCCGGCCTTAACCATCGTGGCCGAATGCAGATAGGCCGACACTGGGGTTGGCGCGGCCATCGCGTGCGGCAGCCAGAAGTGGAACGGGAACTGCGCCGACTTGGCGAAACAGCCCAGCAGGATCAGGATCAACGCGGGCATGTAGTAGGGCGAAGCTTGGATCAGCTCTTTGTTCTGGAGAATGACGCTCAGGTCATAGGAACCTACGATGTTACCCAGAATCAGCATCCCGGCGATCATTGCCAACCCACCGCCACCGGTAACGGCCAGTGCCATACGCGCACCCTGACGGCCTTCGGGTAGGTGCTTCCAATAGCCGATCAGCAAAAATGAACTAAGCGACGTAAGCTCCCAGAATATAAGCAAAAGAAGGATGTTGTCAGACAGAACAATCCCGACCATCGCCCCCTGAAACAGCAGCAGATAGGTATAGAACTGTCCCATCGGATCTTCGCGTGACAGGTAAAACCGCGCGTAGAGGATGATCAGCAACCCGATCCCAAGGATCAAGAGCGCGAACAGGAAACCAAGACCGTCCAGCATGAAGTTAGCGTTCAGTCCCAGTGCGGGTATCCATTCAAACCGCGCCATGATCACGTCTCCGCGCATGACTGAAGGGATGTGAATCAATAATCCCATAAGTGCCAGGAATGTGGTCAGTCCGGCAGCCGAGGCTGCAGCGTTTCGTCCTGCCCGGATCAATAGGGCTGGGAAAACAGCTCCGAGGAAGGGAAGGGCCGCGATGAGGAATAGGGACAAGTGCGATACTCCGGTCTGGGCGGTCAAAAGTAGTCCTGATTTTGTAAGGATAATTTTCGAACTGTCCAGCTTTAGCAAGTTTTTAGCTCTGATTTAAGGTGACAAGGACACAAGTTCGTATGGTGAGAAAGAATGACGCGAACTTGATCTGTGGATCGAATTTCTGCACAGCGACGCCTTGTCGATTGTGATAAAATCGACCCGTCGACGCAGGAGGTGACTGTATGGCGGACAAGTTGAACCGAACTCGAAGATGGGTTCTGTTAGGCGGGGGCGCTGCCATCGCCGTCGGGTTCGCCATTCGAGAGTACCGACTGATCCCACAGGACTATGCTGGCGGTCAAATAAGCGTAGCAGAGGCGCATGAACTGGCGCTGTCAGGTGATATCATGTTGGTGGATATTCGCACTCCGCGTGAATGGCGGGCGACCGGGATCGGCGACGGAGCGCAGCCTTTGGACATGCGCCGCGAGGATTTTGAGCAGGCGTTGACGCGATTGACCAATGGCGACCGAGGCGCCCCCGTGGCGTTAATCTGCGCTCGTGGTGTGCGATCGGCGCGGCTGAGCAACAGGTTGACCGAGGCAGGGTTCACACACATCATCGACGTGCCCGAGGGCATGCTGGGTTCGGCCGCAGGGCCGGGATGGGTGCGCGCCGGGTTGCCGGTTCAATACAATACAGGAGAGGCAGGATGATCCGTGCATTTGCCGTGGCGACAGGGCTGGCACTGTTGGGGCAGGCAGGCATTGCCGCTTGTGCCGATCAGGAGGACATATGCGAAACCGAAATGGGCGGGTATCACATCGAACTGCCCGAGGCTGAGAACCCGCCGCTGGTGGTGTTCCTACATGGGTACGGTGGTACGGCAACAGGCACGCTAAAGAATCGAAGCATGGTCGAGCCGTTGCTGGCGCGGGGCTACGCGGTGATGGCCCCTGAGGGGTCGGATCGGAATGGCCGTAAAAGCTGGAATTTTTTCCCGGGGTGGGAGGGGCGTGACGAACCCGCATTCCTGACCGAAGCGGTGCAGGATGCCTCGGCTCGGTTTGGGGTAGATGCGGATCGCGTGGTGCTGGGCGGTTTCTCTGCCGGTGCGTTCATGGTCTACTATCTGGCCTGTGCCGCACCAGAGACATTCTCGGCCTATGTCCCCGTGTCAGGTGGTTTCTGGCGTCCACACCCGGAAACTTGTGATGGCCCGGTGCGGATGTTCCACACTCATGGCTGGACAGACAATGTTGTTCCACTGGAAGGGCGTATTCTGGGCGGAGGTCGGTTCCATCAGGGTGATATCTTTGCCGGGTTGGAAATCTGGCGTGTAGCCAACGAATGCGCAGACACAAAGCCCAGCGGGTTTTCAACCACCGGCTCGTTCATGCGGCGGTATTGGGCCGGATGCGCGGAGGGCAGCGCGTTGGAATTCGCGCTGTTTCCCGGCGGGCACAATGTGCCCAAAGGGTGGGCGGACATGATGGTGGACTGGTACGAAGGCCTGCCGGGCGGATGATCACTCGGCAGGTGTCATAACGCCTTTACCTTCGATCACGCGCTTCAGCTCATCCCGATGACGGCGGGCCGAGCGGGTGATGGCGGGTTCGTGAAAATCCTCCTTCATCCCTACCATGCGGCGGGCGGCGCCAGCCGATACACCGCTCAGTGCGGACAGCGGAATTGCCAGGGCAAGACTAACGGCGATCGGAGCCAGCCAGATCGACACGAGGCCGTAAAGGATGCCAACACTCAGTGCGAGGCCGCTGATGGTTTCCAGCGTGTGGCACAGGATCAGTGTCTTCAGGCCATAGGTTCCGCCATCGCGTGCTTGCGGGGACCAGCCCTTTTGAAGGCCCAGAGCGGTGCGGAAAACCGCAATCATCTGTTGCACCATCAAGATCGGAGCATAGAGGATCGACAGGATAACCTCGGCCAAAAAGGACGTCAGAAATTTTGACCCGCCGCCGAAGTCCGAGTAGCGTACTCCGCTGAGGGGTAGGGCCAGAACACCCAGCACTTTGGGTGCAAGCAACATCGCGTACATTACCAGAATGATCAGCACGTGACGGGTTTCCGTCATCTCGGGCCATTGCGGGAACAGCGGGTTGTCGGGGCTGAAATAATGAAGGACCGAGGCGTCTTCACCTTGACCGATCAGCGCCCACATCACCAACAGCGCAAACCACAGTGGCGACATCAGATAGCCCACCGCACCGTGGAACATATGAAAGCGCGACACAGCACGGAAACCCGTCGAGCCTAGCAGTTTGAGGTGCTGCAGATTTCCCTGACACCAACGGCGATCCCGCAATGCGTGATCAATCAATGTGGGTGGGGTTTCCTCGTACGAACCACGGATGCGTGGCAAGAACCGTACAGCCCAGCCAGCGCGGCGCAGCAATCCAGCCTCGACGAAATCGTGGCTCATGATCAGTTTTTCCTGACCATTGAGAGCCCGCAGTTTCGGAAGGCCCGCGCTTGAGGCAAAAGCCTTTGTTCTGATGATAGCGTTGTGACCCCAATAATTGCCTTCCTGCCCGCACCAGCGCGCCAGACCTTCGGCAAAGGCGATGCCGTAGACGCCGTTGGCAAACTGCTGCATCCGGGCAAAGACCGACTGTGCGCCGATCAGTTGCGGATAGCTTTGGATCAGGCCCGCACCGGGATCGCGTGCCAGCGCATCCGTCAGGCGCAGGATGGCACGGCCCGTCATCAGACTGTCGGCATCCATCACCAGCATCGCATCCCAATCTGCGCCCCAGCGGCTGACCCAGTCGGCGATATTACCCACTTTGCGGTCGGTGTTTTCCTCGCGGCGGCGGTAATACAATTCCAGACCGGGGGCGAGGGTCGTGCGCAGCGCCTCGATGCTCGCCTGTTCCTGTGCTGCGATCTCTGGGTCGCGGGTGTCGGACAGGATGAACATGGCATAGTGGTGCCGACCGCTTCGTGCTTGCAAGTCTTCAAGCATCGTACGGGCATTGCCTAGCACGTTCCAAGGCACCTCGTTATAGACCGGCATGAGCAGCGCAACGCGCAGAGGCTGCGGTCGACCTTCGCGTTTCGGCTGTTCCTGCCGTGACAGGGACACCATGCCCAACAGCACGGTGCAAACCGTGAAGGAAATCCAGAAGAAGTTGAACGAGATCAGCGCCAGCAGGATGGCTTCGATCAGGTTGATACCTTCGGCCCCGAACCAGTCAGTCATCACCCACAGCAAGCCCAGCGTGGCCGCCATCGCGGGTGAAAACGCCAGGGCGCGCCAAAATCCGGCTGAGGGGCGCTTGCCATGCGGCACTTGTGCATCCCGAAAATCCGCACGGAAATCCTGTGCGGGCATAGCCAGAGGTGCCTCGGGCGGCATGATATGCAGATCCTGGGTCATGCAGTCCATCGGTATAGCCAAACCTCAGAGGCTGGCTGCTTGTCCTTCAGCAACTGCGCGCGCAGTTCCACGTGATTGCGCTCGCCCGGTTGGAAAGAGAACGCCAGCCGCAGACCGCCAGTATCAGGATTGCGCTGCAGCACGCCGTCGGAGGTTTCGGCATGGGGAGAGTCGACAAATATGGTCATCGCCTCTGGGTCGTCGAAAAGATCAGAGGCTTCAAAGTCGATGACGGCCAGACGGCCTTCGCCAAAGGTGTTGTCGCCCATCGCCGTGCTGATCACGCGCGGCATCGGCGTGCGCTGCGGCTCGTCGCCCCAGATCAGGCGATAAGACAGGTCAACCTGACTGCCGGCTGCATAGGGCTCAGCCGGACGCCAGTAGGCGACAATGTTGTCATAGATTTCCTGATCCGCGGGAATCTCGACCAGCGTGACCGTGCCTTTGCCCCAGTCGCCGTTGGGCTCGACCCACAGTCCGGGGCGTTTGTGATAATTCGCCTCAAGGTCTGCATAGTCCGAGAATTCGCGTTTCCGCTGCATCAGGCCAAAGCCACGCGGATTCATGTCGACGAACGACGATATCTGCAGCCGGGTCGGGTTGGCCAGAGGCCGCCATAGAACTTCTCCGGCACCGTTACGGATCAGCAGGCCGTCGCTGTCATGAACAGCAGGGCGGAAGTCGTCAAATCGGCTGTGGTTGGTCTGATCGAATAGGAACATTGAGGTGCCGGGCGCGATGCCCACATGGGTCAGTTCTTCGCGCGGGAATAGTGTGGCTTCGATGTCCATCACACAATCCGCGCCTGCGGTGACATTGAACCGATAGGCACCGGTAACGCTGGGACTGTCCATCAGGGCATGGACCACCATGTCACGCTGGCCGGGTTTGGGGCGTTCTAGCCAGAAACGGATGAATTCAGGGAACTCCTCACCATCCGGATCGCCCGTTTTCAGCGCCAGACCGCGGGCGGACAGGCCGTAAACCTCGTGCAGGCCTATGGCGCGAAAATAACTGGCACCCTGCCAGACGCAGAATTCGTCGGTCTTGCCCGGGCGGTGCATCTCGGTGCGCAGGCGCAGGCCGGAAAAGCCCAGCGTATCGTCGATCGGCAGTTCTGGCACATCCTCGGATTTGTCGAACATGCTCAGATCAAACGCGACCGGAGTAGAGAAACCGTTTTCGACCGTTGCCACCTTAACAGTGCGCGGGAAGTACAGGCCGGGGGTAAAGAAATCGACGTTGAAGGGCGTCTCGGTTTCATACCATAGCGCGCGGTCAAGACGGAACCGGATCGAGCGGTATTGCTGATAGGTCAGATCCTGCCATTCCTGCGGTACCATCTCGCGTTCGGCATAGGGGCGGCTGGCCAGATCCCGGGCCAATGCGATCACGTCGTTGCGGTCAAACGGGGTTTCCCCGCCGGTGGCAAATGTGGCCGGCGCGAAGGCAAGCGCAGAGGTCGAGGCCAAAAATGCGCGACGTGTAAAATTCATTTCTTTGCCTTCCAAGGTTGTGACTTAAACCAAGCGGCCATGTATGCCACGCCGATGATCATCGCAAAGCCAATCATGTTAGCGATGAACACACTGGCAACATCCCGCCCACTCAGGTCCAGTCCGACGCCGATAAGCCGTGCTGCTGCCATGGAAAATACGAATACCGCCAGCGATTGTTGTCCAACCTTGGTGATTACGGTCAGCAGGAATTGCCAGATTTTGGCCGCCGTGCCGTGACCGGTTGCGATCAGGCGATGGCCGTGCTCACCGGCGACAACCCAACCCAGATAGGCCAGCGACAGGAAGTGCAGGTAACGGAACAGGCCGAAGTCGGTCTTGTCGCGGAATTCTTTCGTAATGGGCCAGACCTTACGGATTTCTTCGGCCAGATCGGGGGCCGCAGCATTGATCCAGCTAAATACTTTCCACGAGCCAAAGGGCATCGAGAAGATCAGGAACAGGGCAGCTGCCCAGATCAGGGCCTTGGACACCGGCGGCGCGGGGATCCAGCCGCGCATGAAGGCAAAGCCGGTGAAAAACAGCAACTGCCAGCCAAAGGGGTTGAAGAACCACTGGCGGTCAGACCAAGGCTCGGCCGGAAGGTCCAGAACATCGGTCTGCGCCACCAGCCACAGCGTGACCGAGGCCAAGGCAACCGCCCAAAACCCGATCCGAGACAACCCCATGACCAGCGGCATCATCGCCAGAACCACCAGATACATCGGCAAGATGTCAAAGTAGTTAGGCACATAAGTCAGGGTGAACAGCCCCACGATCTGCGGCGCAGGATCGTTGAAAAAATGCTGCAGATTCAGGGACGAGATATAGGTCTTCTCGAATAGCCCGCTCTGATCCAGTGCGGCCATGGTCATGGCTACAAAGAAGAACAGCCCGATATGCGCCCAGTAAACTTGCCAGATGCGAAACGCGACGCGGGCGGTGCCCAGCCACCAGCCTTTGCGCAGAAAGGCACCACCGAAGGCAATGGCCGAGGCCATGCCCGAGCAGAACACGAAAATCTCGGTGGCGTCCGAAAATCCAAACCGAGCGGGAATCCATTTGGCCCAAGGGTCATTCGGAATGTGCGCGATCAGAATGATAAACATCGCGATACCGCGATAGAAATCCAAGCGCGGATCGCGCACACGGGCAGGGGCGGCCGTCGAGGCCGCCACCGGCGCAAAATCAGAAGCGGGCGATGCAGTCGCCATACGTATTCTGTCCTTCTGTGGTCTTTTTATTTTGTTATTCAGCCGGAACGCTTTGTGCGTCTCCGTTATTGCGGGCCGCGTCGATTAATACGCGGCGCGCCAGAGCGTAATTGTCCTCGCCCCCGGCACGTTTGGCACGGCGGTCGTCCAAGATGCGCTCGACTGCATCCAGACGGCCAGCGCGCAGGCCAGAGTCAATCGTGATGCGCTCGAATACATCACGTTGGGCGTGGCTGCCACCTGCCAATTGCATACTATTGCGGGCAGTCGACAGAAAATCGAATGCCGCACCGTAAAGCCCTTCGCCAAAGGCCTCAAGTCCCTTGGCTGCGGCGACACCCGGGTCGGACATGCGGATCGGTGTGTCACCTTGATTGCGTTGCGCATCCTTCTGAATACGCTGCAACATCTTACTGGTTGCGGCGGTGCGGTTATCACCGGTCAGCGCCAGTAGATAGTGTAGATCGGCGAAAATCAGGCAGCCATCCTCGGTCCGGGCGGCGCTGAGATCAGCCAGTTCTTCCCAGCGGTTGCCTACATCGATGCCTTCCAGCTCCAACCGCGACAGCAGCGACGTGGCGTTTGAAATGTCGCGGTAATCGTCAGTTTTGTCCTGACGGATGTAGTTGTCATACAACTCCATCACCTGATCGACCTGACCCAGGTCCAGATGCATCAGCGCCTTGTGCCACCAGACGTGATAGCGGAAATTGTTACAGTGGGTCCAGGCATCCTCGCGCCCGGCAAGCCAGTCCAGGCCCAACTGCGCATTGCCCGTCATTTCATGCACGTGGGCCACAGCATGCAGGCCCCATGCATCGTCGGAAACCATCCAAAGAGCCTGACGTCCGGCAATCTCGGCTTTTTCATAGGCGCCGGTTTCCTCCAGCGCGAATGAGTGGCAGCCCAGCAGATACCCGCGCCCGGCGTGGTCGGGCGCGTAGGCGGGCATCACGCGTTCGATTGACCGGCGCATCCCGGCGGAATCACCCAGAACAAACCGCGTTGCATGGCTGAGCTTCATCGCCAGTGTATCTTCGGGGTGCTTGCGCAGAATTTCTTCGAACTTTTGCACCGCTTGTGAGGGCAGGTCGGCCAGATACAATTCCAGCGCGTGTACATATAGCTTTTCACGTGCCGAGACTGGTTGCCGTTCCATTGCTGCATTAGCTGCGGACAGGGCCTCTACCGCCACCGCAGTCATCTCGCGTCGGCCCAGCAGGACCATGAACAGGCCTTTGATGGCGTGACCAAGAGCAAAGTCGGGTTCAAGCTCCAGCACCTTGCCCAGATGTTGCGGTGTGCTGGCCGAATGCGCCATGAAGCCAAGCAGAACACCGTTCCACGCCTCAACACTTGTCGTCTGGCTGAGGGTGTTCATCTGTCCGAAAACGTCTTGTTTCATGCGTATGGTCCGATCCAAGTGAGAATTTTTATACTATTCGATTTATCAGAGACTATGGCCGCTTCGTATCAGTATCGCCCTTGCTCTCGAATTGGTGAAAAGCTGTGTGTGTAAAACGTGAAAATAACCGCCGATTCAACGGCATGTTTCAGCAACATGCCGCCGAATTAGGCATTGTGTTTCAATCTTCAAAGGGGTTCTTGGCGTTCAGTACAGCCTGAGTGTCGGCGCCGAACTCTGGCGGGGCAGTACGATAGGTGACCGGTGTGCGCGACAATTTCAGCGGGTTTCCGATCAATTGTACCTCGCCCGGGCCGGCCTGCATGGCGATCTGCATCTGCCGCGCGGCGACCTGATCGGTAGCAAAGACCTGATCCATGGTCTGCACCGGACCGACAGGCACCTTACGAGTTTCCAGCTCGGTGATTACAGTCACCGTGTCATAGGCCTGAACCGCCGGACGAAGCACGGTATTCAGTGCGTCCCGGTTTTCGAGCCGCGCAGGGTTTGTGGCAAAGCGCGGGTCATCGGCCAGTTCAGGATGCTCTATAAAGTCACAAAAACGGCGGAACTGGCCATCATTGCCAACTGCTAGAATCACGTGACCATCGGCGGTTTCATAGACGTCATAGGGTACGATATTCGGGTGGCCATTGCCGCGCCGCTGAGGCACTTGGCCCGAGGTTAAATAGTTCACGCCCTCATTGATCAGCCACGCCACCTGCGCATCCACCAATGCCAGATCAATCTGCTGACCCTCGCCTGTCTGGTCGCGGTGACGCAGGGCGGCCAGAATGCCGACGGTTGCGTACATCCCGCACATGACGTCGGCAATACCTACGCCCACTTTCATCGGGGCGCCGCTTGGATCTCCGGTCAGCGACATGATCCCGCCATACCCTTGCGCCATCAGGTCATAACCCGGTTTCGAGGAATTCGGTCCAGTCTGGCCGTACCCCGAGATCGAGCAGTAGACGAGGCCCGGCAACTCTTGCGCCAACGAGGCATAGTCCAGCCCGTATTTTGCTAATCCGCCGGGTTTGAAATTCTCGATCAGGATATCGGCGTGGGAAGCCAACCGCTTGATTTCGGCTTGCCCCTCAGCAGTGGCGATGTCGATGGCAACAGATTTCTTGTTCCGGTTGGTCGACATGAAATAGGCGCTCAGGTCCGAGCGGTTTCCTGCGGAATCTTCAACGTAAGGAGGGCCCCATTGTCGCGTGTCATCGCCCCCGGTGGCCGGGTTTTCAATCTTGATGACGGTCGCCCCCAAATCGCCCAGCAACTGAGTACAGGTTGGTCCGGCCAGAATGCGCGAAAGGTCCAGTACTTTGACACCTTTCAGCGGTCCCTCAGATGCGGCCATCATATCCTCCACGCTCGATTTCTGCGGCGATGACGGTGAAGCGGTCGGCTTTGACCGCTTGTTCCAGCGCCGACCGCAGTTCTGCGCGGTTGCGGACGGTATGTCCATAGCCACCAAAGGCTTGTCCCATAGCTGCAAAGTCGTGGCGGTCGAAATCGACACCTTTGTTGCCCATCTGACGCTGACGTTGTTTCAACTCGATCAGCGCAAGGCTGGCGTCGACGAAAACCAGAAAGATCGGATTGCCACCCATCTCAGCGGCGGTTGACAATTCTCCGGCAACCATCAGGAACCCGGCATCACCTGAAAAGCTTATGACCGGGCGGTCCGGCGCGGCCAGTTTCAGGCCAATCGCCATCGGCACCGCGCAGCCCATGGTACAGAGCGCCGAGGATTGGATCAGCCCGCGCTCTTCGTGGCAATTCCACATCTGGCTTAGCAGGATGCGATGCGCGCCGCTGTCGGCGGTCGCCAGCGTTTCGGCGGGCAAGGCGGCGCGGGTTTCTGCGATCACTGCTGCAGGGCCCCATTCGTCATCAGCAGGGAAAGCTTGAGCCAAAGCGGCCTTGACCTTTTCAGGTTCGCCTCCGGGCCAATTTGCCCGGGCGGGGTTGCCCTTGGCAATCGCTTCCAGCGTTGCACCCGTGTGAGCCACCAGATTCAAACCGGCCTGGTGCATGTAGTGGTCATTCACCACCGCCGAGATGTCTATGACACGCTTTTCCTCGGGGTCCCAAATCTCGCGCCAACCCGGGCGCATTTCGATCGGGTCGTAGCCCAGACACAAAACCAGATCGGATTGCTCGACCAACGGCACCAGATGTTTGTCGGCCAGCGGCGATAGCCCTGCGCCGCCAAGGCACAGCGGGTGATCCTCGGGGACTACGCCCTTGGCTTTGTAAGTGGTGACAAAGGGGATGCTGAAATGTTCCAGAAACGCCTGCACCACATTGCGCGAGTCGTCATACACAACGTCCAGACCCACGATGGCGATGGGCCGCTCAGCCTCGGCCACCCAGCGGCGGGCCTTTTCCACGCAATTCCCCTCGGGCGCGACGGCGGCGGGTTTGGTGAGGCGACGGCGTTTGACACCCGAAACGCGCGTATCCGCAATCGAGATCGGTACGTCGATATGCACCGGGCCGGGGCGTGGTTGGTTGGCCAGCGACACGGCCTTGTCTGCGATGATGTCCGCCCCTTGTGCTGTCAGGGTGAACGTGCCCTTGGTGATTGAACGATAGACCTGCGCATGATCCATCACCTGATGCGTGTACGTCAGTGCCTCATCTGCATCGACGCAACCGGTCAGCACGATCATCGGCACCCGGTCTTGTAGCGCGTTGGCGACCACGTTGATCCCGTTCATCGCACCCGGGCCAAGCGTCGCCACCAGAATGGCAGGCGCACCGTCGCGGTGATGCACAGCCTCGGCCATGAAACCGGCGGCGTTTTCGTGTTTGGTCAGATGAAAGGTGATCCCGGCCTGTTCCAGCGCATCCACCAGCGTCAGAACTTCGCCGCCCGGCATCCCGAAGGCATGACGGCACCCGGCCTCATAAAGTCGTTGAGCCAATAGGTCAGCCGCGCGCGGGGAAAGGTCCTGCATCAGTTATGCTCCGAAATATTTGTTGCACAGGAGATTGCGGAGGACGCGCCCAGGCGCAAGCTGGTTCACGTCAGTGTGACTATTTGACTGCAGATTCCGCCACTGCCTGAAACTTTGTGTCAAGTTCGGCGGCGATCTGGCGCAGGGGTTCTCCTCCCTCGTCGACATAAGGAGCAAAAACAAAGCTGGGCGTTTTGTAGGAAAGGGTAGCAGTCCCGTCGTCGTTTTCCGTCACGTAAAAGCGTATCGGGGCCTCGATCATCGCAGGGACCGAAGTTTCCAGAACGCGCACGGCGTAGTCGTTGTTGAAGGCACCGATAACTAAGTTGCCGGGAATGGTGATCCCGCGCGCGGCGGCTGCTTTGGTAGGTCCGGCCTGGGTGACCACGATCAACCCGTTTTCCTTCACCGCGGCCTTGGTGTCTGCAACCAATTCGCCATAGCTTTTGTCGGTGGGATACACTGCCCATCCTGATAACGGTTCATCCGCTAGGACGGGCAGGGCCAGAAGGCAGAGCAAAGCCAATATTGCGCGCATGTCGGGGCCTCGTTTTGTGTGACTGACCAAGTGATGACAGAAATCCCCGATGGGCGCACCTACAATCCTTTTGCATTCAGGATTGCGGAAACGGCCATAAACCCTCAGAAACATGCGGACGATACAGGATGAGGCCGCGTGTGGACCGGATACACCTTTTGATCTGCAGCAGTTGTTCAGGCCAGCGCGACCGCGCGGCCGAGCACCAGGCCGTGGGCGCAGCTCTGTCTCGTGCCGGATTGGAAGATCGTGTTGAGGTCTCGGATCACGCCTGTTTCAGCGGCTGCACCGAACCGACCGCGCTGGCGCTGCAATCTGTTGGCCGGGCTTCGTATGTGTTTTCAGGGATCAATGTCGTTGCGGATGCCGAGGACATCGCCGCAACCTGTAAAACCTATCTGGATAGCCCCGCTGGT
This sequence comes from Ruegeria sp. BB7, assembly GCF_056539365.1. NCBI lineage: Bacteria > Pseudomonadati > Pseudomonadota > Alphaproteobacteria > Rhodobacterales > Roseobacteraceae > Ruegeria > Ruegeria sp. BB7. The sequence continues at coordinate 69,922 of NZ_JBQFUV010000012.1, forward strand.
TGGATCGAAGACGCCCGTCCTTGCGGGCGGCTTCGGATGTGTTTGCGTGCGCGTATACCGGCGCTTTAATCGACCTGAACGGTGATTGCAGCACTGACCGGAACATCGTCGACTGTCAGCGGGCTGTGGCTGTTGGCGTTCAGTGAGACCGAGACCTTGACCTCACCCTTAGGCAAATCAGGGATGTGCATCCAGTTGCCATAGAGACGGGCTAGTTTCTCGCCATTTACATAGACATGCGCGTGACCTTCGCCCTCCTTGTCGGCGGCAGAAGCGTTTTCCGGTGAGAACCGGAAGTTTTGCGGCAGGACGTGCAGATTCCACCCGGCCATCGGATCTTGGGTCAGCGCAATTTCCAGTCCGGGCGCGTCCGGGCCTGCGGGCAGGTTCACGGCAGTTGAGTGGTCATGTGCCATCGCCTCGGCATGAGCACCGCCGTGATGTGCGGGGTCGCCGTGGTCGTGGCCGTCAAACGTGACGCCGTTGGCTGCGGCCAGCACGAATCCTGCGCCACCGCCGAACACCAGACCGATTGCAAATAGGGCAAGTGAGCGAGCCATTTTCTTTCCTAACAGGTAAAAAGAAACGCGCCGGGCGGAACCCGGCGCGCAACGGATGAAACGATCAGGCCGTCGCGTCGATGCGCTTGCCTTCGCTTTGCCAGAAATAACCGGCGAAAGCGCCAACCAGAACCCAGGCCACCAGACCGATGCCAAAGGCACGGGCTGCGAACAGGGCGCCAATCTCGGTCGGGACAGGGCCAGTGAACACATCGGGTTCAGGCGCGCCGATCAGGTGCGGTGCCAGCAATAGGGCGGCCGCGACGACATAGCTGATCAGGTTGCTGCCAAAGGCGATCAACCACATCGCTACGATCGCTGCGCCAACTGTCGCAAACCACCAGACCTGACGTGCGTAAACGTCAGCTGCTGCCACACCGGGCACTTCGGGCGCCAGGGTAAACCCTGGTGCAAGGTGGAAAGCGACAAAGCCCGCCAGACCCCACAGAACGCCGGTACGGCCATCAATCTTGTGGCCATTGCCTTCAGCCACCGACATCAGGGCAACCATCATCAGCGCGTAACCGGTATAAGTCAGCATGGTGAAGATAACGCTGAGCGCGTCACGGGTCAGTTCGGAGAACATGCCCGGCAATTCCGGATGCGCTGAAACGGCCTCGGCTCCGAAATGCACCAGCTCACCAGATTCGTACAGTTCAGCGTGCAGCAAAACGGGTTGCACAAAGACCAACTGCAGCAAGGCGGCTATCAGCCCCGCTGCAGCACCAGCGAACAACGCGCTGGTCAGTATACGACTGAACATGGTCTTAGTGGCAGGGGAAGCCGGTCGCGTGACGGACGTCATGCGCAGCATCGTGCAGTGCTGCGGCCTGAACGTGACCGGTCAGTGTGACGATGCCCAGACCCAGAACCACTGCGAACATGACCGGTACAAAACCTGTGCGCGCGGCGGATGCTGTTTTTGTTAGTGTTGCCATCTTTAGTTCTCCTTTGCCGCCGCACCCGACGGCCGGTGTTTCAATTACATGCCTGGCAGGTCTCCTGGCTTGCGGGTCGATGCCTCTGTTCGCCTTCCCCCTGAAAAACAGGAGTGGCTGGTTGAACAGGGCTCACCGCTTACAGTCGCGGGGGCGGCTTTGGTTTTGACCAACGCATTGGTCGCACCAAATTCCCTCTTAGCTTCCGGATGCCTCCGGCGGGACCAGACACCTTCATTTAGACGTTTTGATGGTTGCGGCGCAATCGTCATTTGCGACCTATTTCGTCAGTTCACGCGCTTTTTCAATAAATAGATATCCATGATCCAGCCATGATCGGCGCGCGCGCTGGCGCGCGTGTCTAGAATCTGCTGTGCCACGCCTGTCAGAGGCCCCGAGATCAGGATTTCCTCTTTCATACCGACGTAAGCGCCCCACCAGATGTCATATTCGGCCATCTCCAAGGATTGGAACGAACATTCGCCATCCAACATAACCGCAACTTTTGAGGCATTTACGGGCCATCCTTCATCGCGGATACGCCGTCCAGTGGTAACCACATAGGGCGCACCCAAATCGTTGATCGGAATCGCATGGGCCGCGGTCAGAGCCTGCAGCGCGGTGATTCCGGGAACGACCCGAGTTTCCGGTTGTGGGGTCAACCGTGATGCGATTCGCAGAGAGCTGTCGTACAGCGACGGATCGCCCCAAATCAGAAGCGCCACATGGCGAACGTCGGGATTGGCCGAGATCGCCTCCTGCCAGCGCAAAGCGATCGCATCGTGCCAGTCATCGACACCTCGCAGATAGCCATCATCCGACCGGCGCTTGGGAATATCGAAATAGGCAATCTGCGGCGGCGTGTCGGTAACGGTCGCGATGATTTCTTCGCGCAACCCAGCCAGATCGGCCTTATTCTCACCTTTGCGGGGGATCAGGATCAGATCCGCATCGCGGATGGCCTGCGCACCCTGCAAGGTCACGTGGTCCGGGTTGCCAGTGCCGATACCTATCAGGGTCAGGTCAAACATCGTCAAATTCTGCCAATGGGCCATATAGGATCAGGGCCGGGGCTGTGCCAATCTCAGTGCTCAGTTGTTCAGACAGTGCTCCGACGGTTGCACGGTGCAGCTTCTGATCTGGTGTTGAAACGGATTCGGCCATCATCGCAGGCGTGTCCAAAGGCAACCCGTGTTTGTGCAGGGTTTTGACCAATAAAGGAAACGTCCGCTTGCCCATGAATACCACAGTCGTCGCATCAGGATCGGCCAGAGCGGGCAGGTTCAGGTCTTCGGGCAACTTGCCGCTAACGTCGTGGCCGGTGACGAATTGTACCCGCCGCGCGGTCAGCCGGCGGGTCAAAGGAATACCCGCCGCCGCCGCCGCTGCGACCGCCGATGGAATGCCGGGGATGATTTCGTATTCGATCCCGGCTTCACGCAAGGCAAGCAATTCCTCTTCCAAACGACCGAACATCCCGCCATCGCCGGATTTCAAACGTACGACATGCTGACCGGTCTGCGCATACTCCACCAGCAACCGGCTGACATGGTCCTGCTTGGGAGAGGGCCGCCCGGCGCGTTTGCCGACGCCAACCAAATCGGCATCCTCGCGCGCATGGCTTAGGATCGGGCCGCTGCTGAGATCATCAAACAACACCGCGTCGGCCTTTTGCATCCGGTCGACAGCTTTCAGCGTCAACAATTCCGGATCGCCAGGGCCAGAACCGATGAAGGACACAAACCCGCTCATGCCGAGGCCTCCGCGATCAGGTGAAAGAATGTGCCGGTCACATAACCGCGTACCGATCCGGTCTGCGGGCCCTCGGCGCCTTCTGCGTCAAACACGCGCGCTAGCGGAGCGTCCGGCTGCTCGACAATCGAGGAATAGTGGAACTCATGCCCGCGCAGGGCCGAGCCGACCTCGTAGCCAGGCATTTGAGCCAGCAATTCCGCCTTGCGGTAGCCGAGGTTGAACTTGCGCTTCTCATACGAAGTCACCAGCCCCAGCAATCCTGCCATCTGATGACGGGCGCCATCCTTGTCGATCAAGCCCTGACCTAGGGCCATGTACCCCCCACATTCTCCATGAACCGGCTTAGTTTCCGCATGTCTGCGAAGCCCCGCCAGAAAAGTTTCCGCAGCGGCCAGTGTACCGGCATGCAGCTCAGGATACCCACCAGGCAACCAGACCAGATCCGCATCCGGATCTGGGGCCTCGTTGGCCAACGGAGAGAATGGCCGTATTTCTGCCCCGGCCGCGCGCCAGCCTTCCAGCAAATGAGGATAGGTGAATGAAAACGCCGCGTCGCGTGCCAGCGCGATCCGCTGGGCTGGGGGGCGCGGCAGCGTGGCGGACGATGGCCCTTGCGGGCCTGAGGACGCCGCCATCTTGATCGCCTCCAAATCCACATGCTCTCGCAGAAATGCGGCATATCCGGCAATCGCCGTTTCAAGATCGGGATGCTCGACCGCCTGGATCAGCCCAAGGTGCCGCTCGGGTAGGGTCAAGTCTCCTCGACGGGGAAGAACGCCCAGAACCGGCAGTCCCTCGCGTTCCATCCCCAATCGGGTCAGGCGCTCATGACGTGGGCTGGCACAGCGGTTCAGGATTACACCGGCAAACGGCAGATCGGGGTTATACATCCGAAAACCCAGCGCCGTTGCCGCCGCCGATTGCGCCTGACCGCCCACATCCAGCACCAGCACGACTGGCCAGCCCATCCGCAACGCGGTTTCAGCACTGGAGCCATGCCCCAATTCTCCGGGCTTGGCGACGCCGTCAAACAAGCCCATTGAGCCTTCGGCCACAACGATATCAGCGCCCTCGGCCTGTGCCGAAATCGCGTTCATCAGCGGCTCATCCATCGCCCAACTGTCCAGATTGAACGAGGACCGCCCCGCCGCCGCCCGGTGAAAAGCGGGATCAATGTAGTCCGGGCCACTTTTGAACGGTTGCACGGTCAACCCATCCTCGGCCAGTGCCCGCAACAGGCCCAGCATGACGGTCGTTTTCCCAGTGCCCGAGGAAGGTGCAGAAATCAGTAGGCCCGGAGGATTAGTCATCACCATGGCTCCAGCTTGACCATGGGCTATCCGCGCTCTGCGGACGATACCGCCGGTCGTAGTCCTTGGAATATAGGCAGCTTTCGTCAAAACCCTCGCCCGCCAGTGCAGGGCCAACCATGATCAAGGCCGTGCGCGCGATGCTCTCGTCTAGCGCCTCTTTTAATGTCGCCAGTGTTGCCCGGATTATACGCTCGTCCGGCCAACTGGCGCGGTAGACCACGGCGACCGGGCACTCTGCGCCATAGGCCGGTGTCAGATCGGCGATCACCTTGTCCAGATTGCCGATCGACAGATGGATCGCCAACGTCGCCCCGGTGCGGGCGAAGTTTTCCAAGGTTTCACCTTCGGGCATAGAAGACGCGCGCCCCGGTGTACGGGTCAACACGACCGATTGTGCCAGACCGGGTAGGGTCAACTCTGTTCCCAAGGCGGCAGCGGCGGCGGCAAAGGACGGGACGCCGGGGGTTACACTGACGGGGATGCCCATCTCCTTCAGGCGGCGGATTTGCTCTCCCATCGCCGACCAGACCGACAGGTCGCCTGAATGCAGCCGCGCCACGTCCTGACCGGCCTGATGAGCGGCCTCGATCTCGGTCATGATCTGATCCAGGTCCATCGGCGCGGTATTGATGATCTTTGCGTCTTTGGGGCAATGGCCCAAAATCTCTTCGGGCACCAGCGACCCGGCATAGAGGCATACTGGACAGGACGCGATGATATCGCGCCCGCGCAGGGTCAACAGGTCGGCGGCACCCGGTCCGGCGCCGATGAAATGAACGGTCATGTCTATCCTCCGATGGCGACGGCGCAGGTTGCAAGCCGGTCGTCCGAGATTTGTCTGGGTGAGATCAGCCGCGCACCATGTCCGGCGGCGGCAAGAGCGGATGCTTCGGCCACGCTGCCGGTGCCATAGGTGGCGCGGCTGCGGTTCGAGCAGGTGAGGGTTCGCTGCCCTGCCAAATCGGCAAGCGCGACGAAATGAAGGGGTAGGGCGGCGTTCGTGGCGAATTCGGCAAGTGCCCTGTGGCCTTCCTTGTCTGCCACGGTGGCCAACGCCTCCACGTTTTGACCGGCACTCGCCTTTTCAAAGGCCGCGCGCAGGCTGTCCACTGTCGCCGTAGATGAAAATCCGATACCGGCAACGATCATAGGGTGACGCTCCACTGCACCACCGGATAGGCGGACTTCCAACCACGGCGTGGGCCAAGGGCCGAGGCTTGGGCCAGTTCGATACGCAGAAGCTCTCCACCCAGTTCATGGTGCCAATGTGCTAGCAGCGCCTCGCTTTCCAGCGTGACAGCATTGGCGACCAGCCGCGTGCCAGCGGGCAGGGCGTCGCGCAACCAAGCCAGCAGGTTGGCGCTTAGCCCGCCACCGATAAAGACGACATCGGGCAAGGGAATTCCGTTCAGACCATCCGGTGCAGTACCGTGGATCACCTTCAGTCGGTCTTGTCCCAGTGTATCGGCGTTACGCCGGATACGTTCGGCACGGTCCTCGTGCGGTTCGATTGTGGTCGCGGTCAGGGTTGGATCGCACATCAGCCATTCAATGCTGATGGACCCGGTGCCACCGCCGATATCCCAAAGGTGCTCGCCTCGCTGAGGTGCCAGCGCCGACAGCGTAAGGGCCCGAACAGGTCGTTTTGTGATCTGTCCGTCAGTTTCGAAAATCTCATCCGGTTTGCCCGATGCCTTGGGAAAGGCGCGTCCTTTGCCTTCGACCTCAAGCCCCACGCAAACGGGGTGGTCAAAGCCGCCCAACAACGCCTCGGTCAGCGAGACGCTCCGCGCCCGTTCGCGAGGGCCACCGAGCGCCTCCATCACATGCAGGCGTGTATCGGCAAAACCTGTCTCGGTCAGATATGTTGCCAGTTCTGCTACTGCTGTCCCATTGCGCAGCAACAGGATGGCGTGCAGACCGGGTGCCAAATGTGGTCGCAGTCGCGTCAGCGGGGCCGCGTGCAGGCCGAACGTCAGAGTGCTTTCCAGCGGCCAGCCTAACCGTGCGGCAGCAAGCGAAAAGGTCGATTGGCCGGGTAAGGCAGCCCATTCACCAGCCTCGAAATTACGTGCAATAACCGAGCCTGCGCCGAACCAGAATGGATCGCCCGAGGCCAGAACGACGGTTGGTCGCCCGCGGAAACCAGTCAGGATCGGCAGCCCATCGGCAAACGGTACAGGCCACTCCACCCGTTGCGCGCTGGTTTCAGGAACCAAAGACAGATGGCGCGGCGGGCCCATGATGATTTCAGCATGTTCCAGCACTTGACGGCTTGCGGGGGGCAGGCCATCCAGTCCATCTTCGCCCAAGCCCAAAACGGTCAGCCACGGAACCTTAGACATGACACACCTCCTGATTCTTGGCGGCACGACCGAGGCCAATGCTTTGGCCAAAGCTGTGGCCGAGCGCGGCATCCCGGCGTCCTATTCCTACGCTGGTCGCGTGGATAGTCCGCGTCCGCAGCCTGTGCCGGTGCGTGTCGGAGGGTACGGCGGAGCAGACGGGCTTGCGCGGTACCTGCGCGATCACGCGATCACTCATGTAGTCGACGCCACCCATCCTTTCGCCGCCCAGATGAGCCGCAACGCTGTGAGTGCCAGCCTCGAGGCGGGTGTCCCGTTGGCCGCGCTGACCCGCCCGCAATGGGAGGCGCAAGAAGGCGATAGGTGGCAGCATGTACCTGACATCGAGGGCGCGGTGGCTGCGTTGTCCGGCCCGGCGCGGCGCGTATTTCTGGCCGTGGGGCGCATGCATCTGGTTGATTTCGCAGCCCAGCCTCAGCATCACTACCTGCTGCGTTTGGTGGACGAACCCGACGCTCTGCCCCTGCCGAACTGTGATGTTGTTGTCGCACGCGGGCCGTTTGCCGAAGCGGATGACCGGGCGCTTTTGCAGCGCCATGGTATCGAACTGGTTGTGTCCAAGAACGCAGGCGGCACCGGCGCGCGGGCCAAGCTGGATGCGACACGGGCGCTGGGCATTCCGGTGCTCATGATTGACCGACCGGCCCTGCCGCAGCGGACCGAACTGTCGAGTGTCGCACAGGTTCTGGACTGGCTGGCTCATTCCGGCGTGAACCTCGGAGTGTAGACGATTGGGGTGCTGTCCCGTTCTATCACACGGGTCAGCGATGAGCCGACAATCACAACGGTCTGCATGTCGGCCATATCTGGTGTCGCTTCGGCAAGAGTCGAAATTCGGATCGCCTCATCCGCGCGCGAGACGGCTCGGGCGAACAGGATCAGACGTTCAGGTTCACATTCCTCACGCAGGATTTCCAGCGTTTTTACAAATCCTTCTGGGCGGGATTTCGAGCGTGGATTGTAGAACGCCATCGCGAAATCCCCCTGCGCCGCCAGACGCAAGCGTTTTTCGATCAGGGACCACGGCTTCAGGTTGTCGCTGAGGTTGATGGCGCAGAAATCATGCCCCAAAGGCGCGCCAGCGCGGGCAGACGCGGCCAGCATTGCAGTGATCCCCGGCAGCACATCAATCGGGATATCGCGCCAGTCCGCAGGACCATTTTCCAGCGCCTCAAACACTGCGGCGGCCATTGCGAACACACCCGGATCACCGGATGACACCACAACAACGCGTTTCCCCTCGGCCGCCATCTGCAGCGCGTGTTGCGAGCGGTCGATTTCAACCCGGTTGTCACTGGCGTGCAGTGTCAGGCCGGGGCGCTCGGCCACGCGGGCAACATAGGGAATATAGCCAACCACATCTGTAGCTTCGGCCAACGCGGCAGAAACCTCGGGCGTGACCAGATCTTCATTTCCGGGGCCAAGGCCCGCGATTTTGATCCAGCCGCTCATGGGCGTCGTCCCTGACCATGTACGATGATGATCGAGAAATAAGGAGTCACCTTTTCACAGGCCTCAGACAGTTTTGTCACGGTTTGGTTCGGCATCTGTGCGAACTCGACAATCCACGCACGGTCGTAGAGGCCTGCCGTCTTTAGCGCCCGTTTCACTTTGTCGATGTTGCGCCCGATCTTCATCACCACCAGCGCATCTGTCTGCGCCATGCGTTCCGCCAGAGTATCCTCGGGAAGGGTGCCGACAAGAACGGTCAGGACATCATCGCCCCAAGTGATCGGGTCGCCCGTGGCCGTCCACGCGCCGGACATGCCGGTGATGGCGGGCACAACTTCAACATCAGCTTGGTCGCGTAGTCGACTGTAAAGATGCATAAAAGAACCGTAAAAGAACGGATCACCTTCACACAGAACCACCACATCTTCGCCCCGGTCCGACAGGGATTTCAGATGTGCGGCGCAGTCTTTGTAGAACGCTGAAAGCAGCTCATTATAGCGCGGATCGGTGACCGGGATTTCAGTGGTCACTGGATATTCCATCGGGAATTCGATCGCATCACCTGGGATCATGCCGTTGACGATCTTGCGCGCCTGACCGCTGCGGCCCGGTTTGCGAAAGAACGCAACGTGGCGCGCATTGCGCAGCAGGCGGTCGGCCCGGACGCTCATCAGGTCTGGGTCGCCGGGGCCGAGACCCACGCCATATATCTTGCCCGCGCTCATTCCGCGCGACTCGCAATGGCGTTAACGGCGGCGACGGTGATGGCGCTGCCGCCCAGACGGCCTTTGACGATACAGGACGGTACCGGCTGAGCCTCCCACAGCGCATCTTTGGATTCGACCGCACCGACAAAGCCCACAGGGCAACCAATGATGGCAGCAGGGCGCGGACAGTCCGGGTCTTCCAGCATGTTCAGCAGATGGAACAGGGCGGTTGGCGCGTTGCCAATGGCGACCAGCGCGCCCTCAAGATGCGGACGCCACAGTTCCAGCGCCGCGGCCGAGCGGGTGTTGCTCATCTCGGCAGCAAGCGGGCGCACGCGCTCGTCATGCAGGGTGCAGATCACCTCGTTGTCAGCGGGCAGGCGAAAGCGGGTGACGCCTTCGCTGACCATGCGTGCGTCACACAGGATCGGAGCACCATTTTCCAAAGCAGTGCGAGCAGACGTGACAAAATTCGGGGAAAAATGCACGAATTCTTCCAGCCCAACCATCCCGGCGGCGTGGATCATGCGAACGGCGACCTGTTCTTCGTCGGCGTCGAACCGGGCCAGATCGGCTTCGGACCGGATGGTGGCAAAGCTTTCTTTATAGATCGCCGCGCCATCAGTTTCGTATGTATAGGGCATCAGGTCAGGTCCATGGTCTTGAGTGTTTCGAGTGTCAGGCCGTGCTTGCAGGGCTCATCTCCCGCGCGGCCTTGTTTGACAAGGTCAAATCGCCCTTCGCGACCGACCAGCGTTACATCTGCGGGGCCCATCCGCGCGCAGCCCTTGGCGCAGCCCGAGACATGCAGGCTGCCGGTGACACGTGGCGCCAGAGCGCGGGCAATATCACGGGTTTTCGCCTGTGCCTGAGGGCAGTACGGTGCGCCAGGGCAGGCGTCAGTGGTCATCAGCGGGTCAGAGCCATCTGTCACAAAGGCCGGGGCGGGTATCGCCACTCCGCCTTCAAGCAGGAACAACCGCCACGGGGTAACCCGCAGGGCTTTTGCATCCGAGCCCGCGATCAAAATGGCAAGAGGTTGCGCGGGCAGTTGGCCGAAGGCTGCGCCATAAAGTGTGCCGAGGTCGCATGTGCCGGGCTGGATCGGCGTACCAACGGTACCGGGAAGGGAGCCCTGCCATTCCTGCGGTAGGCCCTTAGTCGCAACGACGCGCGCCATGCGGCGGGTGTCAGAGGTGTAGTTTTCGGCAAACCACCGCGCCAGATCGAACAGGTGGTCGATAGCCTTGGCCTCGGTCACGGGGCGACCCGTTTCACAACCATCGGCGCGAAGGATCAGGCCATCGGGGCCGGTTTCCAACCGGATATCGGCTGAATCCGCGGCCAACAGCCGCACTGGGCCAGTGTCGATGGCAAATCCGAATTTCGCAGGTAGGGAAGGCAGTTGCTCAAGTCGGTCAATCAGTTCCTGTGTAAACCGCGCGGTCAGATCACCGGCCTGATAGAGCGGTGAGACCAGAATATTGCGCCGCACCTCAATACCCGGCTCGGCGTCCAGCAGATCCAGCGCCGCCAGTTCCGCCAGCAGCTGCTGGTGGTCCGCTTCCTGCACGCCACGAAGCTGGAGATTGGCTCGGTTGGTCAGGTCGATGGTGCCATTGCCAAAACGATCGGCAAGTTCGCACAGTCCCAGCGCCTGCACCTTGCTCAGACGGGCCAGCCGAGGGCGAACCCGCACCACCAGCCCGTCGCCCGACATCATCGGACGGTGAGCTCCGGGGCACCAGCCTTGTACGATCGGTGCACTCATCCCATGCCCTCCAGATCGGCTCGGATCGAGTTCCGGCGTGTGTTCCAAAGCCCGGCTTCCAGCAGCGCGCGGAATCGGTCCTGCATGGCCTGATGCGCTTGCGGATTGGCCTCTTTCAGAAAGGCGTCGACCTCGGCGTCGCCAAGAGTTGCGTCGTGGTAGAGGTCGAACAGATGCGGTGCGACGGTACCTGACAGATGCGCAAATGAGGCCATGTGATCCAGCGTGGCCGCGATCTCGGCTGCGCCCCGGAACCCGTGACGTTGCATACCCGCGATCCAGCCGGGATTGGCAGCGCGGGCGTGAACGACGCGGCTGATTTCCTCGGGCAGGGTGCGGGCGCGTGGGTTTTCCGGATTGGTGTTGTCCAGATGATACAGCTGTGCCGTGCCGCCCGTGATCTTCTTTGCAGCAGCAAACCCGGCCTCATGCGTGGCGTAGTCGTTGGCCAGCAGCAGGTCGGTCTCAGTCAGGTCCTGAAGGTGCACGAAACTGTCGGCATTGGCGACGCGTTGGGTTATGCCGTCTTTGTCTTGCGCGATATGCTCGCCTTCCAGCGCGAAGGAGCTGGCCTCTAGCCATGCCTCACCCGCTTGGAAGCGCGCTTCATCCGTATAGATTTCAGATAGTTGCGTCATGTTCACGCCATAACTGCCGGGAGCCGGGCCATAAACGCGCGCCGTGGGGGCTTGTCCGGCATAGGGGTTCCAATCCGGGGCTTCGTCTCGCTCGGACAACGCACGCACCGCCTGACCGTAAAGCGCCGAAAGTGTCGGGAACACATCGCGGAACAGGCCCGAGACACGCAGGGTCACATCCAGGCGCGGACGGCTGAGATCAGTGATTGGTAGGACTTCGATGCCCGAGACCCGCTCGGACCCTTTGTCCCAGATCGGTTTCGCCCCCAGCAGGTGCAGCGCCATCGCGAATTCTTCGCCAGCAGTCCGCATGGTGGCCGAACCCCAGAGGTCGACGATCAGCCCCTTGGGATAGTCGCCTTCCTCTTGCAGGTGCCGTCGCACCAGTTCCTCCGCCAGTTTCACGCCTTGGGCATAGGCGGCGCGCGTGGGCACTGATCGAGGGTCGGTGGTGTAGAGGTTCCGCCCGGTGGGCAGCACATCCGACCGCCCGCGATAAGGGGAGCCGGACGGCCCGGCCTCGATCCGTTTGCCGGCCAGCGCGTCGATCAGAGCGCTGCGTTCGGCATGGGCCGAGGGAGTGGGGTCGAAATTGCCCGTCACCTCAGGTGCTCGGCCAAAGATATGCAACCCGTCGCCGAATTGGCTTTCCTTGATGTCACAGACAAAGCGGTCGATGCGGGTGATTGCCTCGGCGGTGCAGGTGGCCTGATCGAGGCCAAGGTCGCTTTCCAGCCCAATGGCCTGCGCCTCATCCCGGATATCCTCTTGCAGCCGGTCGCGGCGCTTAGGGTCCAGCCCGTCGGCGTTCGAGAACTCATCCAGCAGCGATTCCAGCCGCACCATCCGGTCGGGCGTGCCGCTCTCCTTCATCGGGGGTGGGATATGGCCCAGCGTTACGGCCCCTATCCGGCGTTTGGCCTGCGCGGCCTCGCCGGGGTCGTTGACGATGAACGGGTAAATCACCGGCAGGTCACGGATCAGCGCTTCGGGCCAGCAGTCAGCGGACAGGGCGACCGATTTGCCGGGCAGCCATTCCAGCGTGCCATGCGCACCAATGTGGATCAGCGCATCCGCGCCCAGCCCTTTGCGCAGCCACAGATAGAAGGCAACATAGCTGTGGCGCGGAGTGCGCGACAGGTCGTGGTAGTCGTCGTCGCGTAACTCGGGCGTGCCGCGTTCCGGTTGCAGCGCAACCAATGCCTTGCCACGGCGCAGGGCGGTAAAGTGGAACGCACCATCCGCAACGGTCGGGTCGTCCTCAGGGGCGCCCCAGACAGTTCGCTGGTCCGCACGCAGTTGTTCCGGGAGGTCCGCCAACGCGGCTCGATAGGCTTCCATTGACCACGAAATGCGGGCATCCAGCAGGGTCTGTGCAATTGGTTCCGCGGGCGCGGTGTCATAACCTTCGTCCTGAAGATCAGACAGCATTGCCTCGGCCGAGGCCAGCGCGTCGAGGCCCACCGCATGGGCCATCTGCCAATCCTTGCCGGGATAGGTGGACAGAACCAGCGCGGGGATTTGATCGGCTTTGGGCTTGTCGTGCAGTGTCAGCCAGCCTGATACACGGTCGATGATGGCTTCGATCCGGTCCGGCTCGGCCCGGTGGGCGAAGCGGGAATATTCCAGATGCGGGTCGCGCTTGCCCGGTTCCTTGAACGAGGCGATGCCCGCCGAGATCCGCCCGTCCACCTCGGGTAGCACCACATGCATGGCAAGGTCGGCTGGGGACAGCCCGCGTTCTGCCTCGGCCCAGGCTTTGCGGCGCGAGGTGGCGAGCGCCACCTGAAACACCGGTACGTTGGCGGCGTCCAGGGGCGAGGTGCCCGATGCGCCTTTGCCAGAGAAGGAAGTGGCGTTGATAATCGCCGAAGGGGCCAGCTCAACGACCTGTTCCCGCAGCCAATCCGCCGAAGAAGGGGCTTTCAGCGAGGGGGCGAACAGGCCTACCGCCTCAAACCCGCGCGCGCGGAAGCTGCGGATCAGGGCGGCAACCGGAGCTGTGTCTGCAGATGTTAGATAGGCACGGTAAAAGGTGACAATGATGCGTTTCGCGTCGCCGGAAAAGGCGGTGTCCACCGGGATCACGCCACGGTCTGGGCACCATGCACCGCACTCGGGCAGGGTCTTGGCGCCCATCACTGGACCGGCATAGAGCCCCGCTGCCAGCGCCATTTGCGCCAGGGCGGCTTGTGCCGCGACCTCTCCGCCGGTGTCGCAGAGATGCGCCAGACGACGCAGGGTCGAGACGGGCAGGGTGGAATACTCATCCAGCCGCGTGTCCTCGCGCCCATCCGCAGGCAGCACCGCCAGCGCGATGCCCTTGGCCTGCGCCAGCGCCAGAACCTGCTGCAGGCCATAGGACCAATAGGGTACGCCGCCAATCAGACGGATCAGGATGCCTTTGGCACCCTCCAAAGTCTGTTCGACATAGGTATCGACAGACAGCGGATGCTTCAGCGCCGTCAGGTTGGCCAGCCGCAGTGTCGGCATCCGCCCCTCAGGGTCGCCACCACGATGCCAGCCCGCTGCGAAAGCTCCGAGGTCACTGTCGGAAAAGGACAACACCACCAGATCCGCCGGGCTCTGGCCCAGATCGGTCGGGGTCTCGGTTTCTTCTAACCCGTGGCTTTCGCGGAAGACGACGTGCATGGTTTACTCGGCAGCTTCGGTCACACCCACAAGGATATCGCGGATTGCGGCCTCTTTGATGTCGTCATGCTCGGCAATGACCACCAGACGCGAGCGACGCTCTTCGCCGGGTTCCCATGGGCGGTCGTACTGGTGGCGCACGCGGGCACCGACGGCCTGCACCAGCAGGCGCATGGGTTTGCCCTGAACGGCGGCGTAGCCTTTGACGCGCAGGATGTTCAACTCCTTGGCCAGACGTTCAATCTTGGCAACCAGATCGGCAGGGTCGGACTGTTCGGGAAGTTCGACGATAATGCTTTCGAAATCGTCATGCTCGTGGTCGTGGTGGCCGTCATGATGCGAGGGACGCGCCTCCATGTCATCCTCGGCAGCGGCCTCCAGACCCAGCACGACGCGCACGTCCACGACGCCCTCGGCCACTTCAACCACGGGCAGCGGGCGCGGGGCTTCGGCGGCGATGACTTCCTTAGCTTTGGCAACGCCTTCGGGACCGGCCAGATCTGGCTTGGTCAGCAGGATAATGTCGGCACAGGAGATCTGATCCTCGAACACTTCGGACAGAGGCGTTTCATGGTCGATCGAGTCATCGGCCAGGCGCTGGGCGTCTACGGCCTCGACATTCGGGGCGAAGCGACCGGCGGCGACGGCCTCGGCATCGGCCAAAGCGATCACACCATCCACGGTGATCTTGGACCGGATATCGGGCCAGTCGAACGCCTTCAGCAGCGGTTTTGGCAGGGCCAGACCTGACGTTTCGATCAGGATGTGATCGGGGCGCGGCTCCAGCGCCATCAGGGCTTCGATTGTTGGGATGAAATCATCGGCCACGGTGCAGCAGATGCAGCCGTTTGCCAGTTCCATGATGTTCTCAGCCGGGCAATCCGGAATTGCACAGGATTTCAGGATATCGCCATCTACGCCTACATCGCCGAACTCGTTGACCACAACGGCCAGACGCTTGCCTTGAGGGTTCTGCATCAGGTGTTTGACCAGCGTGGTCTTGCCCGAGCCC
Organism: Ruegeria sp. BB7; assembly: GCF_056539365.1. Lineage (NCBI taxonomy): Bacteria > Pseudomonadati > Pseudomonadota > Alphaproteobacteria > Rhodobacterales > Roseobacteraceae > Ruegeria > Ruegeria sp. BB7. The sequence goes on from NZ_JBQFUV010000012.1 coordinate 85,086, forward strand.
AAAAAGCCGGTGATCACAGTAACGGGGAGTTTTTCCAGATTGCTCATTTCGGGGCTCCAATCGGGGGAATGCGCGAGGCGCAGTTTTTGCGGAAATGCTCGGGACGCTCACGCCATTTGACCAAGCCGTCCTCGGTGGCCAGATACTTGGTCGCTCCGTCGACGATGACGTCAACGTGGTCGGTTTCGTTCAGGTTCTCATAGACAAAGGTCCAGCGGTCTGCCCCGCCGCGCAACACGATGGAACAGCCCTGATCGCAGTTCGACAGGCACTCGACCGGTTTCAGCGTGATGCCCTCGGGCAAGTCCGCCCGTTCCAGGGCTTTATGCAACAATGTGCCGGGGCGCTGGTCGTCATCCTCGACGGGCAGGCCACGGCGGCACGTGGTGCAGACCAGCAATTCGACTGGTGCAGTATCGGTCACGTCTCTCATCCCCCCAAATCCTCTTCGCGGGGGACGGGGTTTCATGCGGGCCACGTCTGCACATGGGCCCGACACCGGATCACCCCGTCCGGTTTCAACTTCGGGCGCTGGCAGGTCTCCCGGCTTGCGGATATAGGGGCGTAAGCCCCGGCAGATGTCCCGCCTTCCCGGCCTTGTTGGCCAGTGGCTTTGGGCACCCTCTCCGGTCACGGTCGCGGGGGCGGCTGCGTTTGGCGGATGATCCGTTGACGCATTCCCTTTTCATCCATCCAAAGATGGACACCAGCGCGTCGGACATGCGGCACGGGCAGGGGGGTTGTCAAGCACGAGGTATGGGTTGCTCTTGCTCAGGTCAGAAAAGCGACCAGCCTATGTCAATCAGCGGCATCCAGCGCAATCCGATCCCGCAGCCACGCGCAAAACAGCCCCGCGGCCGCTGTCGGCTGGGCAGCTCCCTGCGCGCTGATCAGATAATGTGACTGAGCAAAGGGAATCGCAGGGCCTGTAATTTCAAGCGGTGCACCCTGCCGGATCGCGTTTCGCGCAAACCGTTCCAGAATCGTCGCATAGCCAGCGCCGGCCATGACAAGCTGCAGCGCAGCCACCGAAGTGTCCACCGAATGCTGAGGCGCTTGATCCGGGGGTGCGATGTTATTGGCCTGAAAATAGCGGGCCCAGTTGTCTTCGTATCCAAGGATATGAATCAGAGGGCCCTTTTGCAGGTTGTTACACGTCGGCAAGCCGCCCCCAGCCCGGCTCACCGGCACCAATTTTTCTTCGGTCAGTTTCTCGGAGATCACCCCAGGCCAATCGCCATAACCAAGCCGAATTTCTACATCCACATCTCCGGGCGCGATGCTGTCATTCCAGATGTGTGAGACCAGTCGCACAGGGATTTCCGGGTGCCGCACGGTAAAGTCAGGCAGTTCTGCAGCTATCCAATACGTTGCAGTTGATATCGCCGCGCGGATTGTCAGGGTCTGCCGTGAGGCAGGGCCAAACAGACTGTTGGTGGACAGCGCGATATCTGCCAGAGAGCGCCGGACCGTCAGCGAATAGGACTGTCCAAGTTCGGTTAGTTCCAACCTCCGCGCGTTCCGGGTGAATAGTTTTTGCCCCAGTTCGGCCTCAAGCGAGCGGATGTGTAATGAAACAGCCGTCTGCGTCAGGCCAAGTTCCCTCGCTGTGGTGGTAAAATTCAGATGCCGTGCTGCGGATTCAAAGCTGCGCAACCATGTGGGATTTGGCAGGCGATCCATTTAGCACCAAAATTATTTGACCATATATTGGCATATTAATCATTTTTGTTTCTAGCGGGCAACATAGATACTTGGCCCAAATACGACCGTCAGGAGGTAAACATGAAAGTTGGATTTATCGGTTTGGGGAATGTCGGCGGTAAACTGTCAGGATCGCTTTTGCGCAACGGAATTGACCTGACGGTCCATGACCTCAACCCCGATCTGGTGGCCGAATTCGTGGCCAAAGGTGCCAAAGCAGCCGAAAACTCTGCGCAAATGATGCGGGATTGCGATGCCGTCATTACCTGCTTGCCATCACCCGCCGCCTCTGACGCGGTCATGCAAGAGATGCTGTCCGAAGTCGGACCGGGCAAAATCTGGATGGAGATGTCAACCACCGATGAGGCCGAAGCCAAGCGACTGGGGACCATGGTAATCGAACGCGGAGGCGCTGCGGTCGATTGCCCCGTGTCCGGCGGTTGCCACCGTGCAGCAACCGGCAACATCTCGATCTTCGCCGGATGTGATCGTGCGACGTTCGAGCAAATCCTGCCCTTCCTCACCACCATGGGTCGGCGTGTGCTGCACACGGGCGAATTAGGCTCGGCCTCGGTTCTCAAGGTGCTGACCAACTATCTTGCCACCGCAAACCTGATCACCTGCGCCGAGGCGTTGGTAACAGCCAAGGCCGCAGGCATGGACCTCAATACCACATATGAGGCGATCAAGATTTCTTCGGGAACCTCGTTTGTTCACGAAACCGAAAGCCAAGTTATTTTGAACGGGTCGCGTGATATTTCGTTCACGATGGATCTGGTGAAAAAGGACATTGGCCTGTTTCAGGACGTCGCCGACCGCGCTGGGGTGCCGTTGGAGATAAATCCGGTGATGATCCAAATCTTCGAAGACGGCATTGCCCGGTTCGGTGAACGCGAGCTTTCCCCTAACATTATCAGGCGGTTGGAAGAGGCAACGGGGCTGGATATCACGGCGCCGGGTTTTCCACCAGAGATGTTGGATGATGAGCCTGAGGAACCGGGATATGAGGTTGTTCCACAGGGGCGTGGAGTCGAATAACAGAGGATACACTAAATAATATGGGCGGTATGTGATGTTGTAGGAGTGGAGGCGAGTACCTGTTTTGAAGTCGAACTGGTGCAGAAAAATTCTCTTTTCATATCAATATTTAAGGGTGATCTTCCGCCCTGATGCCATTCAAAATGTTGCGGGATTTGTTGCGGTTTTTTTCACTCAGAGGGAATGTCTGGGAGGGTTAACTCGCCAACCTCCTCCAACAAAACCTTTCGGCAGTTCTTTGCAAAAACACTGTCTTCATTTTCAGCTAGGTACTTTGCAGCTTTGAATAGCTCCAACGTGCTCATCAGCGCTGTACCGTTTTGTTTCGCAGCAGCTATGCATTTCGTCGTAAACTGTTCAGTTCTTTCATTAGGGGCAGTTAATCTAAAACTGTTGCCAAATAGGACGCCCTTTGCTGGGTGTTTGATTTCATCGCGCTCCAAGTCTTCGAGAATGTTCATTTGAAGTTGACGCAGTTTGCCAACGTTTATGGCTTTGTTGTCTTTTCCTTCTGCCTCACCCAGGAGCCTTCCCTCCGGAGCCTCGAAAACAACGTCAAACTCAGAGCCATTTTCATTGTAGTTTGAGGTCGAAAATCCCAAGTGCCCAAGAGCTAGGTGTATAGCTTCTTCCAAAGCGCGACCATTCTCAAAAAGTAGGTCACGAAGTTTGGACTGCCCTAGAAGATCAGCTTCCAGTTTGTCTCTTTTTTCTGCGAGTGAACTAATCTCATCGCTTATCTGCTTGATCTCTTCATTTAAGATCATTTCTTTTTTCAAAAGAAATGATTGATCAGCCGCCCAGTCTGGAGCCGGTGTTTTCGTTGATTTTTGCCGCGCGTTTTTGTGAATCCAAATAAGTTGTTGACCTATCCTCTTGCCAAGTTTCTTTCCTTCGTCAGTCCAGATGAGGCGACCATAGTCGTCTTCTTCGGCTAACCCGTAGTCGTCCATGTCAAGGTAAGGTAGAATGAAAGCAACTCCGTCACTTCCGGATTGACCGAAAGCTCGACCGACGGACTTCTCTCCTGTCTCAGTTTTGATGCAAGTAGTACCAAGTGGGCTTTCAGAAAATACACGAAACGAACTGTAGTCTTCTGCCAGAGCCCAGTACTGCTCAAAGAGCTCTTTGAAGTCAGGCACAACGCTCATCTTTTCGCCAGACGCCCCTGTGGGTTCTATGTCGAATGGAAGACACTCATAGTTACTGATCGGTTCGACCAGGGTTGTGGCCTGACGGTTCTTTCGGGTGCCAGAGTACGTTTTTTCTCCAGTCGCCGCATAGACTGTTTCAATTGCGCACAGGAAAATAAACACCGTTTTTCCGTGGTTTACGGCGTCGTCAAGTTCCCGTTTCCAGTGCTCTATTGCGTCTCGCAGACGAAATGACTGATCTTCGTCAAAACTGTATTTTCCCAGATAGGTTTCAGACGAATAGTCTTGGGCATCGAGTATGGGGGAAAAGATAATTAAGGTCAAAGTCGAGCAGTGATGAGTCCGAGTAAAAATGCAAGTTGGTGACATCATCTGATGGTAAATCAAATCCTACAGAAGCCATTCTCACTTGTGGTAAGCCTAAAATCCCTTTCTGAACAAACTGGGAACACGCTATGCCTTAAGTTGCGCGTGTTCAAGGCGACAATCGCATTCTTGACGGTCTGTTTTTGGGGGCAGAACAAGCAATGTTGCGGGGTTTGGTGCGGGAAAGTTCGAATCCCAAGTTTGAGCGCTAAAATTATCGTTAAATATCAATAACTTGCGCACCATTATTGGAGGCGAGTACCGGAATCGAGATTTATTTTTTAAATCTTTTAAAAACAGTAAGTTCAATGCTCTGTATCCTCCGATTTATTCGCCTCATATCCTCCGTCTTTCAGCTAGATGACACTAGGTAGAAAGACGCGGGCGATCACCCTAGGTGACATCCCAAAGTATAATCAATAGATTTACGGGAAATGGCCTCAGCAGGAGAAAGTTAGATGAATACCACCGAGTGTGATCAGGTAATCGTCAAGTTAAACGCTGAGACGTTGAGGCTCATCGACGAGACCTCGAAGATCAATAGCAGAAATGTCTATGCTCAGATGGCGGTCAGTTCATTGGTGACGCTCGGCGTCGTCGTGATACTGTGTCTGATAATTTGAGTCAGGCGTATTGGAACCTAGCGCTCAAGAGAACAGTGTTTACGCCTCGCGCAATCTGTAAACGACTCGGTCGTACGAAAGTTCGTCGCAGAAACGAGCGTTGAAACTTTCAAAGTATCCGTTTCCCACATAGTGAACCTAGTTGGATATAAGCTGATTTTGCGGCCGACAGGTTATACCTACTCTAGAACAGGCTGAGCGACAAACTCAGGCACTAACAATGGATCGGAGGCTATACTAGTTAGCCAAAACTTTCTAAAAACCACGCATGAAGAATCTGCAGCGTTCCAAAAGAGTTAGATACCGGTTTCCGCCTATTGATCCGGTTGAAACCCGTAAAGCGGAAGATTTAGCCGTCAAACATGCAAGTCGAGCACTTCTGTTCTCTTTTCTTTCAATTTTTCTACATACCGCCAAGTTGAATAGTGCCTACTTGTCGGTCGCCGGTTTGAAGTTCTCAGTCGGTGGCGAACATACGATTAAAGGCGCTGCCTGTTTTATGTCCATCTACTTTGCGATTTTGGCGTACAACAGCGCTATCGTTGGAATACAACACGGCTTGTTGCGTATGCACCGCACTCATCAGCGCTTCTGGTTGGCAGTTGCGAAAAATAAGGGCAGCGTCCCTGATGGTCTGAATGCTTTCGAAGAGGCACAGCACACCAAGAAGTTTGCAATTGCTCTTGAGAGGTTTGCTTTTTACCCAATGATAGTCTTGGTGTTCCTGTGTCTCGTTATTTTCGTGGTTGGCGTGGCGGTTTCAATTGATGACATGTTGTACACGGTATTTGCGTTTTTCTGGGCTGATTTTTTCTAGCATCTAGGTCGATAGCGCAGCATTAACCGTACCGTTTTGCGCGGCTAGGCGGTACAAAAGAAACCTTTTCAAAACGTTGCTTTACACAGTATTGTTTGGAGACCCTCAAGTGAGGGGGGGTAAAATTAGAAAAGCGGCGGAAACGCATTGAGCATTATTTCTGAATTCATCACGTCCGTGATGACGCTGGCGGGATTAGGGCTATTTTTTGATCAGGTACTGATCGGGAAGGACGAGCGCCAAAAAATTTCTAGGTATTTGGAAGCAAATTCCGAACGCTCCACGCTCACGGACAAGTACCTCCAATTTCTCACACTGTCTCACACTGTGGTCTTTGGAAGGTTTTTTTCCGGGAAACTATTGTCGTGGTCGTTTTTCTCCTGTGCGCTTGCCGTTTCTCTAGTGTCTTTTTCACTGGTCGCAGCCGTCCAAGTATACTTGAACCCTGCCGCTATTTCTGGAGTTCAGTTCGATACCAAACAGTATTTGGTCATCGGCGCGTTCGTAGCCTTCAATGTGCTGTTCGACTATTTCACTATCGTACAGACAAAGGTCTTTATCGAAGCCTCTTTAGCTGCACGGAGTATATTTCGCTCTGTGATGTTCATTGCTTCTGACCTACTCGTGACAATGAACACCTTTGTTTTGTCTTATGCAGCTTTCGTCTTGTTGGTGGTTCAATTCTTTGTTGCTCCCGAAGTAAATTTGATCTTCCTGCGTGAGAAAAACACGACCGGAAAGTTGGTTGCTTCCGAAGACCAACCCGACTTTTTGCTCGAGGTCGGCGCAGAAGATTTGGCGAAACGCATGACTTTCGAAGGGAGCTTTCGTGCAATTGTTACTGCTGACAAGTCGGCAGAAGAATACGAACGACTAATAGTTTACTACCATTCTACTTTCCAGCCGGACCCGTCCGCAATTCAGCCGTATCTCATCCAATCTTTGTCAAAACTGAATGTAGAGTTTCCTTCGGAGTTGTCTGACGTCAGCACCAATGGGACAGTTTAGGTCGATTTGATAAGAGAGGGTTTCTGGCTCATCGTAACCGCCAAGGAGTGGAGATGAGAAAGAAACCCGGA
>NZ_JBQFUV010000013.1:0-75944 GCF_056539365.1 Ruegeria sp. BB7
TCCGGGTTTCTTTCTCATCTCCACTCCTTGGCGGTTACGATGAGCCAGAAACCCTCTCTTATCAAATCGACCTAAACTGTCCCATTGGTGCTGACGTCAGACACCCAAAATCCCTGACGACGGACACATCGTGTAGGTAATTGCCGCACCCAAGGTAGACTTCATCGAAACTTCGCCAGAGAGTTTGCGAAGCAATGAAAACAGCTTGGCAATGATCGGTTCCGCCTCCTTCTTGCGGACTGCCAACCGAACGGACGCTGGCTTTCCCTTCAGCGACCGCTCAACGACATAGACTTCATTGATCAGTTCAATAACGCTGCTCGCCTCTTTGGACTTTGTTGCCTTGAACACATCCAGGAACTTCCGGCGTACGTGCGCCCAACAGTAAGCGAGGACCAGCGGACCTCCATCCCGTTCATCGCGCGTGAGACGATTGTAGCCAGCGTAGCCGTCCACCTGCAGTGTTCCGGAAAAGCCTTGTAAGATTTCTTCGGCATGTTCACCGCGCCGAGATTGTTCAAAATTGAAGACCACGCCCGGCGGTTCATTTCCTAACCAACGCCGGTCATCACGGCACAAGGCCCAGACATAGCAGGTCTTCGTCTTGCCATTTCCTGGCAGCAACTGGGACAAAACGGTCTCATCCATATTCAACTTTGTGCTGGTCTTAAGGTTCGCCGCAAGGGCCGCATGAACCGGTACAAGTGCGTCTCCGAGTTGATCCATCAGACGAACCATTGTTGAACGATGGAATTTGATGCCAGAGCGTTTGAATATCTGTTCTTGGCGATAGTTTGGTGTGAAATCTGCAAACTTGCTGACCGCCAGCCCTGCAATCAACCGATCATCGAAACGGGTATAGTCGAAGGCACGTGGTGGTACCTTTGCTTGCACGAGTTTATCGCAATCCCGACAAACGTATTTCGGATAACGCTCTTTAATGACGCTCACCTTGGCCGGCTCATAGGTTAGGCGTTTGATCACTTGTTCACCAATAAGCTGCATAGTGCAGCCGCACGAACACTTACTGCCCTGTTCCGGCTCGATGACCTGGCTTTCGGCGTGAAGGTGATCTGGAATAATGATAGCCTGTTTGCCTTTCATACCACGTGGCTTAGGCGTTTCCTCGGACTCCAGCTTCGCCGCTGAATCGTCTTGATTTGGCTTTTTGGGGTCCGGTGATGTGCACTCAGAGATCGGATCACTCTTATCTTTCCCCTTTCGTTTCGATAATTTTTCACTCGAGTGACCGAATTGCATGTCAGTCAGTTTGTTGATATGTGCCCTAAGGCGACGATTGTCTGATTTCACGACTTTGATTTCGGCGGTGAGTGTCGATATCTTTGCCTCTTTCAGCACGATCTCATTGTCATGTTCAGCTTCACGCTGGTGGTCAGCTCGAGATATGCGGGCGGCCGTGTCAGACACAGATTTATCTCGATGCCTCGCGAGACCCGCACAGGCAGATTGAATATCCTTCATTGATCTTTTCATCCCATGTTTGCTGCAAACACAGCTCTTTTGGTCACGGCCAACGGATCGGCCGCGTTTTCGCTTGATTTTCTGGGGTGGGAATGGGATGAAGGGGGAAGAGATCGTGATAGCCAAAACGATTTTCCGAGGCCTATGAGGATATCCAACATCCTCTTAGGCCTCTTTCAATTCAGAGCCCCTAAATTTAACCGCTCATTTTGGGTCTCCTGCATCGTCTGTTTCAAAAAAGAATTCAGGCCAAAGCTCAACGACGCTAACAGACAGCGCCGAAGCTATGGCCTCTTGGATTCGCCTGGATTTGGCGGCTCCCATCGAAACTGAGGACATTGTGGAGTTTTTTACGCCCAACTCCCGGCCTAGTGCAGCTAAGGATGTGCCAGCTAGCCTCAAATTGCTTTTCACGTACTCATGACGCTCCAATCTTAAGCGGTCATCATCTGACAGCCCTGAGTGAGTTTTGCGAAGCGCGGCAAATTTGTTCATAGGTTTGGTCGACTTATCAGGCGTTGTCTTCTTGTATCATGGCATTTTGTTACGAATCATCGCCAAGCCAGTCAAACTTATAAGTCGAAGAAATTCACATTTTTGACGCATTTTTGCTTGGTTATCCCCGAGAGTTATACTTTGGTTGGGTCAAACTGAAATTCGAGCATTTATGCGACAATGGCTGCCAAATGATGGTTGGAGTATTGAGCGGCATGGACCCTACGCAAACGGAAGTTCGCGAAATCATGGAAGCCCACTTGGGGGCACCTTCTAAGTACATGAGTGAAGGAGAGCAGCAGGTACCGCTAGAGGCGGTCATAATTGCAATTGAGCTTGAGCGCACAGGATCGCTGGCACACGCCAGAACCATCGGCCCAAAACCAACCGTTGGAACAATCCTTCAATTGTTGGGAGACATTGGATTTAATTTTGAACGTTTGCTGCGAGATCAGCATGAAGAGTTTAAAAGTGTTCCAAAGCTCTGCCAAATACACGGCCTGGGTCACAAACGGGTAAGGCAAATCCTTAAGAACGCTGATGTTAAGCTGAAAAGGGGAAAGCCAGTGAAGGAAGTTTCTGATCTAGAACTACTCAAATCTTACTACGAATTGGGTAAGAACTTCTTTCGAGTGGGGCGTCGTCATGAGCTACACAGATCAACTGTCAGCCGTCGATTGAAGCCGTACCTCGGATCAACGCGTGAGACGTCGTGAGATACCCAACCGTAAGGTGGCGCTACGCGCCACTAACCTACGCGCAGTCGCAACATTTGGCACTAAGGAGAGACACTACCTTGCATTGGCGGAAACTGGTACCACCCGAAAGTCCTTCGACATTTAAAGGTTGCTAAAGTACTGAATTTTCCGGCAAGTGATATGAGGCACGCATCGAGGGTGAAGACCATGCTGAAAAGCGCTTCTTTTAGCAATTTCACAAGCATACCCAGTGACAAGTGGGAATTTTCACCTGGGCTTAATGTGATTGTTGGAGAGAATGGTCTAGGCAAATCTCACGTCCTCAAGGCGCTTTATTCTATTTTAAGCTCGCTAAAGCCAGACGGCACACAGTCTCATAGCGCGCCATCTGAGAAGTTTGGGAAATCTCAACTCGAAAAAGCCATTGCGGATGAGTTAGTCGGTAATATGCGACCGGATAGTCTTGGGCGGCTGGTGAAACGCAAGCAGGGCAGGAATAGGGCTGAGGTCTCGGTCAACTTCAAAGATAGAAGACTGGATACTAGCTTTGGTTTTGCGACGAACTCCAAGACACAAGTTGAAATTACCAAGCTTCCCGCTTTAGTATTGAGCAAGCCTCCTGTATTTGTTCCCACAAGAGAGCTAATAACCCTTTGCCCTTGGTTTGTTTCTCTATTTGATTCCTACAATGTGCCTTTCGAGAAAGCTTGGCGAGACACTGTTCTTCTGTTGGGGGCACCAAGCTTGCGCGGTCCGCGGGAAAAAAACGTTAATGAGCTTTTATCTCCCATCGAAGACGCCATGGGAGGAAAAGTTGAAGTAGATGTTAACGGGAGGTTCTTTCTTCGGACGAACGGCGGACGGATGGAGTCTGCTCTAGTTGCAGAAGGTCTTCGAAAATTTTCGATGCTCGCACGTTTGATCAGCACGGGTGTTTTGCTTGAACAAGGTTATCTCTTTTGGGATGAGCCGGAAACAAATCTAAATCCCAAGCTCATAAAGGTTCTTGCTCAAGTTATCGTTAGCCTAGCTGATCAAGGTATTCAAATTTTTCTCGCGACGCACTCAGTTTTCCTTGTAAGAGAAATTGCCATTTTAACGGATGGCCGCAAGAAGAAAGCACAGTCGAGGTATTTCTCCCTGGCCGCTTCAGGGGATGACGAGGTCTCTACACTCGAACAGGGAAGCGAAATTGATGAACTGAACACCTTGGTTCTTCTCGACGAAGAACTTCTTCAATCTGATCGATATGTGGAATCCTCTCTCCATGAATGACATCACGCTGGATGAAGGCAGCTTGTCTTTTATATTTGAACAGGTTGAATATGCAGAACAGTATGATGACTGGCGCCATTATAGAAACGTTTTCAATTCAGCCTGCGGACCTTCGAAGGCCGTAGATTTCGTTGTGTCAAAGGCAGACACGCTATGGCTCATCGAAGTTAAGGATTACAGGAGGCATCCAAGGACAAATCCTTCCGAGTTAGCTGACGATATCATGGTAAAAGTCCGTGACACGATGGCTGGACTTATGAGCACCGCGTTTGTTGGCGTGGATGACAATGAGAGGAAAATATCCAGGAAAGTGCTTTCACATCTTAAGCTTCGAGTCGTGCTACATTTGGAGCAGCCTTCAAAACCATCAAGGTTGTTTCCAACGTCAGTGGATCCAGCTGATATTTTGATGAAGTTAAAGCAAAGAGTGCGCTTTGCTGACTGCCACCCGAGAGTCGTAGACATACGGACATTTCCGGCGGAAGTTGGGAGAGTAACTAGCATTTAATTGATTTCTTACTATGTCCAGTTGCGGCTGAGGTCACCGATCGGGCCAGACAGGCACAGTTTCCTGCAACTAACTGCGCATCGCCGCTGTCAGTACATGGCGCCGCGTCCAACATGGTGGGCTCAATTCGTTCTTCTATGCGGTTGGTTTAGACAAGTGGTTTGAGCCCCGAGCTACCCTTCGTCAGGCAAGTCAGCTTTGCTCACGTGGCATGTCGTAACCGGCTCAAACCGGACCTTCTAGGCACGGTCATACGCCGTGGCGCAGTCCACAGAAGTGGCCGTTCGCTGCGACCGCGAGACCAGCGCGTTGTCCGAGGTCCGTGGTGCCCGACGAAGCTGCTACGCGAGAAGAATTTGGCCAAAAGAATGCACGAGGCAGGTGACTTGCGGGTTGAAAACGCATAACAAAAAACGCATCTAAAGTTGAATTTATTTGAGGTGGTAATGAAATGAGTAGTGCTGGTTCGAACATTGGATACGGATACAACGTTGCAGTAGAAAAGTTGGTTGAAGAGCTTGCAGTTCCTCAAGATCGTTTCGAACAGGTCGAGAAGCGATACAAGGATCTAGGCGAGTTTTTGCATCGCGATGACTCTAAGGTCAGCGATTTTGATCCCGATGTTTATATCCAGGGTTCCTTTGCCCTGGGAACGCCGATCAAGCCTGCATCAACAGAAGAAGACTATGATCTCGACATCGTGGTATCCTTTAAGGATCTCTCGAAAGAGAAAATTAGCCAGGCTGAGCTTCGTTCTTTGTTAAAGGATGAGTTAAACGCTTATCGCAAGGCTCGTGGCATTCAGAATAGAGTCGATGAATCTAGAAGGTGCTGTACCCTCGTTTATGCTGATGGGGCGCAATTCCATATGGATGTTTTGCCTGCGGTTCCTAACGAGGATAAAATGCGCGTTATCCTCTCATCTTACCGAGAAAATGAGGCACTTGCAGAAGGTGCGATCGCAATTACGGATAGAGAAAGAACCGAAACATATCATATTATCACGGACGATTGGCCGGGAAGTAATCCTCGTGGTTTTGCCGCTTGGTTTAAGTCTAGACAGCTTGAACAGTTAAACCAACGCCGTCGAGCTTTCCTAGATGAGCGGGGCAAAGTAACAGCCAGTGTCGAAGATGTCCCTGTGTTCCGGGTTCGTACCCCTCTGCAGTCGGCCATTATGATTTTGAAGCGGCATCGTGACGAGTGGTTCGCCGAGCAAGATGATCAAGATCTAAAGGTGATCAGTATCATTCTGACAACACTATCAACACATGCGTATGCCGGCGAAGCTCGAGTGTCCGAGGCAATCGAAAAGATCCTAAGGGATATGCCGCAACATATTGATGATCGAAATGGATTTTATTGGATCGCTAATCCGACAGACCCTTCAGAGAATTTTGCTGATCGCTGGGAAACTCACCCGGAGCGGGCGGAAGCGTTTTTCGAGTGGCTGGAGGCTGCCCGAGAGCATTTCGGAGCGGTTCGAGGGTTTAGTGACGCAAATATTGTGCTGAATGAACTTTCGCGGAGCCTTGGTGATCCCCTCGCTGCCGCCGCTCGGTTGCGTGTTGCAACTAGTGCTGGATCGCGAGCTGCAACTGTTGCCCCCGCCGCTGCAGCCGGGGCTTCATCGCCCGGCCTAGTATTTGGTGATGAACAGCGTAGACCCACGGAGCCAAAGGGTTTCGGCTGATGCCTGACGCGCCCATGATCGGGCGGTTGATACAAGAGTGCGAAGATCTGTCCGAGTTGGCGGAGAGCTTTGATTGGATTCAGGGAGCTGGATTCAGTCAAAACAGCAGTGGTCTGTTATCATGGTCATTCACGTTGGTGATAGATGATAGACAAATACCACTACGCCTGGTTTTTCCCGCCCTCTTTCCAGAGTTACCACCCTTCGTACTTCCCTCAGACGAAACAGTGAGGCTTTCTCAGCACCAATATGGCGAAGGTGGTGAGCTTTGCCTCCAATATCGACCCGACAATTGGCATCCAAATTGCAAAAGCATAGATGTGGTTCGGAGTGCGAAAGCGCTTCTTGAAGCCACTCCTGCGAACGCCTCTGTTTCTGTGGTCGAAAGTGACCATCCATCCGATCTGCCGTCATTGCTTGCGGGTTATGAAAGACGGTTCATGTTGCCGTCCGAAACGGCGAGTCTACTGAGAAAACGCCTAGCTGGACGCGCAACCGATCTTCGCTTAACCCTTGAGCGTCGGATTGCATCAACCGGCACTCAAGCGGCTCTTGTCGCTCGAGTTGCGTCGATTGGCTACGAAACCAATTTGAGTGTTCCAAATGATGGCCCGGGTTTTGGTGGTAAAGTCGTTCATGGAGTGTTGTATCGGTTACCTGGAATTCAGAAGCTACCGGATCTCACCCAAGAAAATGTAACCAAGCTGTTGTACTTGCTTCTACCGCGCTGCTTGCGAGAGTGGATTTCAAGATTTGAAGAAATGCCGGTTGTCTTGTCGAACGGTAAGGATGAGGTTTTGTTCCTAGTTCGACATAGCGGAGCAAACAGGCAAATAGATCTTTTCTATACGTTCGAACCACCTCGAGCTAAAGAGCGCAGGTCACACGGCCAAGTGTATCGAAAATCCAGCGTCTGCATTATTGGTGCTGGCTCGCTTGGTTCCAAGGTTGCCGCTGGTCTGGCTCGCGAAGGTGTCGGGCACTTCATGTTGCTAGACAACGATGTCCTTTGGTCCGACAACTTGGTACGCAACGAACTTGATGAAATGGACGTAGGCCATCACAAGGCGATTTCACTGGAGCAAAGGTTACGCCGAATAAACCCAAAGGTGCGGGTATCCGCTTTAGGAATGAGTCTGACTTCACAATCGACAATTCAGAATATTGCAAAACTGGGCGAGATCATTAGTTCCTGTGATCTTGTCATCGAAACGACAGCCGATAGCGCTGTGTTTCGCATGGCTGCAGCTATATGTACTCAAAAGAAGAAGCCGCTTGTTTGGGCGCGGGTTTATGCTGGTGGGCTTGGTGGGCTTGTAGCTCGGAGCGTTCCGGCTGAGGATCCGCCCCCTATCCTTGCAGCTGATCAATTGCGTGCCTGGTGTGATGCAAAAGACAAATCGCCTCCAGAAGGACTTCAACGTAACTATGGGGTGCAGGGTGACGACCAAGACGAACCATTATTCGCTTCTGATGGCGATGTCGGCGTAATTGCCAACCGAACATCTCGACATGCCCTGGATGCGCTTTCTACCCCAGAGATGAGAGTCCATCCGGAGCCAGCATACTATATCGGTCTTCGGAGAGGATGGATTTTTGACCATCCGTTTGACACTCATCCCGTTGTCTACAGTTCTAATGGCGGATGGGACGACGAGGATGCTGGGGACAGCGGAATCGCAATTGTTCAAGTGATGGAACACCTAGGGGTAGAGTATGACACTTAGTCTCCGGTTTCCCCTAACCCACTGGAATGCCATGCGGGCGTGCTTGCAGAAAGGTGGTAGACGAGAAATTGGCGGATGGCTGGCTGCAGAACAGCTTGGGCCTGGAGAATTTGAGCTGGTAGGTTTCACAGTTGACCTTGAAGTTGGGACACACAATCGCTTCGCCAGTCTCCCTATGACGCATGGTGAGCAACTCGATAAGATACTACATGAGAACGCAGATCGAACAGGACGAGTGGACTATTTGGGCGAGTGGCATTCTCATCCTACATTCCCGCCGATCCCGAGCGACATCGATGTAGCTGCAATGACTAAGATGGTCGAACACAGCGGGCCGTCTTTTGCCACGTTGCTAATTGTCCGGATGCTGAGTGAAGAATTGCTCGAAGCGACCATAAAAACTTTTCAACGTGGTTCACCGCCCGAGCAAGGTCGGTTGATAACCGAGCACAACCAGCGGACTGAGAGATTTCCTGAGATAGAAATTGCGAACCCGAAAAAGGGTAAGAGTTGATATCGAAGAATGGAAAGCAACCGCGCAAAGTCACAAAACTTCAAATCTGGAGCCGCGCGCTGGCCAGTGCCGTTTCAAGAACTTGCAAGAACCTCCCTTAGTCCAAGCTGCCAAATGACCCAATGTCTTTGACAACGGACAACGCGAAAGAACCGATCTAAAATGCTGAAACGACACTTCGACAACTTTCTTACGAAACTCATTGATTGGTGGTTTCGAGTTGCAGCGATCGAACGTTATTTGATCGGAGCTGGCCTCGGACTTTTGATTACTGTTTATGGCGGCGTTCCCTTGATTATTGAGCTGTTGCGTCTTGTACTAGGGGCCGTGCCAGCAGGTGCCGAGAAGGTAAGTGCCGCGATCAAGTCCGTCGATGTCGCCATTTTAGGCATCGCACTACTCCTTATAGTCGCCGGCCTTATACTTGCAGTCGCAAGATTCGTAGGCGAAGCCCGAGTGCGATCCAAGAAGCGGAACGTTGTGATCGAAGCGCGTGGCCTGCGGGACGATGATGGCAATGCATTGGCCGACACGATTGCGAAGTGTCACAACGGGGCAGTGACACCGGTTTTGCTGGATTTGCGCAACAGGCTCGATGGTAGAGTGATAGCGCCAGAAAGGGCCTTGGACGACATCATGGCGATGTACCGGTCCTTTCAACAATACCGCAAGGACGGCGACCGGGCGGATGTGACGACATTCTATGGTGGATTGACGCCGGTCCCTTACACATTTCTGACTGGAGTTCTGCTCGATGACGAGAGTTCCATCGTCATCTATGACTGGGATCGCTCTCAGGAAGCGTGGCGCAAGATCGAAGGTGAAGACGATGGTGCCCGCTTCGTCGTGGACGGGCTCGACGCGATTTCGGATGCGTCGGAAGTCATTTTGGCGATCACCTTTTCCTATCCAGTCAATGATGTGGACTTGGCAACGACCTTTGCACTACCAACGATCAGATTGACGCTTGATGGTATGTCGTCAGACTCGCATTGGTCGCAAAAGAAACAGAACCGGCTTGCGCAGGACTTTCTCGAGGTCGCCAAGCAACTGAGCGAGAAAGGAGTGCGGCGTATCAATCTAGTGTTGGCAGCCCCCAACAGCGTCGTTTTCACATTCGGCAGGCGCTATGACAAGCGAAACCTCCCTGAAATAGTAGTCTACCAATATCAGCGCGGCGAGAACCCCGCCTACCCTTGGGGTGTTCTGATGCCTGTTGCTGGAGAGGAGCGTGCAAATGTGCGGTACACGGCAGGTGAGGCTAAACCATCGCAAAAAACTTGACGCTCTGCGGTTCAAAAGTCTGCATTTAGAGACTTCGGCATTCCACTTTGCCTTGGCAGCGAACGGCAGCTGTGTGGCGATGTCGAAGGTCCCTTCCTTGAGCGCTTGGTCAGGCGTTGTCACATTTCTCTTTTGCACATGGGATGGCCTTTTGAGGAGGGGAGAAAGGAAACCGACAGCAGCCGGATAAATGCCTGAGTGCGAGCCGCCGTAGCCGGGAAAATGGCGCGTGCAGGGCCCATGTTACGTCAGTTTTAGGTGTTTTCGGAAGTCCCGGTCAAACGTTCGAATTCGGCAATAGATATCAAAGCAAATCGTCTTCCCAACTCATCAACAATGAAGATCGGTTGATACTCGGCGATCCTAAGAAAAGCACTCAGGTTGTCTTGTAGCTGTGCCACCGAGATATCGTGGCTCTTCGCCAGGATAGCACGCACGGCGGCATCACAGACAAGTTGTCTGGTGTAGTCTTCGACTGACAGATTGCTCTCCGCAGCATCGGATAGAAGCGTCCCCAAGACAGATTGAGGAATGCTGGTGATGACCAAATCTGACATGAGGTAACCCCTTCGTTGATATCAAGCGTCAGACAGCGATCGGACGCCGTGTGGCTCGCCCTATCACTCGCTTCCAGTCGAGCCCTTCGAAAAGGGCCTCAAACTGCGATTTTGTCATCGTCATCACCCCGTCACTGACGCGGGGCCATTCAAAGCCTTTGCCCTCGATCCGCTTGTAGACCGGCACAAGACCCGTCCCATCCCAAACTATGAGCTTCAGCCGGTCCGCACGTTTTGAACGGAAGACGAATATGGCGCCGCTGAAGGGATCGAGATCGAATTCATTCAGAACGATCGCTGCCAAACCGTCCATGCCTTTACGAAAATCGACCGGCTTGGTGGCGACGTAGAATTTGAAGTTACCGGCTGGGGAAATCATGATTGGCTATCCATCGCGAGTGCGATTGTGACCAGATCGTTCACCGGGTAATCGGCTGGAAAAGACAATGTGCTTTCCCCGCGCGTCAAAAGAATGCGGTTGCCAGTTTCCGGATCGCGGTTTGGCTGTGTCGCTTCGCTAATGAGAACTTCCGAAAAGACCCGTTCTTCGCTCCGCGCGACGCTTCTGACCCGTGACGATTTCGCGTCTGACCTCCATTTATAGACGAGGGATTGCGAAACGTTGCAGTCCTCCATGATGTTACCAACAGTCAATTCACCCAGATCAAGTTTGGTTTTGACAAACCGCTTGAAGCTAGGCGGCCAGACACGGCGCCCGCCCGCATGCACTTCAATAGTGAAGCCGTATACTTCGAATGACTGTGGGAATTGCCCCATGGCTGCTGCCTCTCGTTTTTTGCAGTATCGCATGAGGTGAACGGCCAGATCAGTGGCTATTTAGGGGGTCAGATGCAACGCTTACCAACAAGTGGAAGCTTTCACTTCCGGAGGTGCGATACTTGCCGGTTATACGGAAGAGGATATCAATAATGGGGCGATCAGTAGCCAACAGTCTAAAAGTAGCTCGGCAGAAGAAAAAGATTGACGAATTCATCAAAGAGCATGAAACCGATCCTAGTGGCGATCTAGACAAGTTGGACGCAGTAATTAAGCGCCCAACTCAGGAAACCGCGAAAGTAGCTCCGAAAGCATCGTCTCAGGACGCATCCGACGATTGAAGCGGTATTCAAACTCTTTGACGTAACGCTCAAGGTGCTTGTGCGACACACTGGTATGGGTGCCAGCAATCGACTTTTTCAGATGGTTGAAGAAGGACTCAATCTGGTTGGTGCTGACGCCTTCCGGAGTGGCGTATTCTCCCTCAGAATGGTTGACGGTCTTGTGGGTATACTCGGTCGGCAGAAACGATTTCTGATAGCCACTGTGCTCGTCTGTGTACAGTTCTGAACCGACTTCGACATTCTGGTGAACCGCGTTGCGCAGGGTGTTCTTTGACTGGTCGGGAACGACTTTCAGGATCACGTCACCGTGGCGTTCCATCATGGCCATGACAACGGCCTTACGCTTACGCCAGTCCATGCCGGTAGTCACACCGCCATAAAACGTCTCATCAACCTCCACGACCTCACCAGCGCCGCCGACAGGCTCGTCACCGTCGATTACGGCCATGTGTTCACGCACCAGCGCTGCCATGCGCCACGCGGTCTTATAGGTCACGCCAAGCCGTCGCTACAATTCCTTACCACTGACGCTGCGCTTGGACGTAGTGAACAGGAAGATTGCATAGAACCAGAATTGTAACGGTGTGCGGCTCTTTTCGAAGATCGAACCCACCATTGGGTGAATGTGGTGACCGCACCACTGGCACGTATATGCTTGGTCGGACTTAAGACGATACCACTTCGCCGGGCGCTTGCACTTGAGGCATTCGTGACCCTGACCGAAGCGCGCGTTGAACAAATGCTCAAGGCAGGCTTCATCATTGGGAAACTGTTGGAGGAACTGGCGAACTGTTGTCTGTTTCATATAAAGGATATCGGAATTCGGCTACCTTATGCCAAAGGGATACGCCTCTAAAAATTTAACATAACGCCGATTACCCGTCTTCGATTGCCTCGCGCAATTGATCTGCTGTTTTCATGGGCATGAACATACGCAATGGGTTTGACTCAAGATTTTGAAATTGAAGGCCTTCATAGATTGTCTTTCTATTTGCGACCTTTTCAGGGTTTCCGCAATCAAGCACATCCAGCATGATCACGGCAGCAGCATAGCCGGACTTCGACGCCCTTGAAGCGCGACACAATGCATCAACGAGGAGATACTCACCAACTTTTTGCCCTCGATATCTTACATCCCTACCGATCATGGAGATATACACCGCCGGAATGGATCCGTGGCTTGGTGCTGTTTTCCTGTACTTTTTCGGCAGGTCTTGAAAATGAACAGCGTGGGCGTTCATTGCGTAGAAGCCTGCAACATCGCCATCTGGACCGACCATGACATACACTGATGTGTTGCCGGCCTTCATCAGCTTATTTGCGGTTCGCTTGAAGTAGTTATCGACCTGAACCACACCGCAGGAAAACTTATCCCTGTCGTGTTTGTCAGGATCAAAAACCTCAATCAAGAATTGGTGAGCGCACTCATCAGGAACCCCCGCCGAGGAGGGCTCCTCCTTAGTAGCTTCTTCGTTCACTTAGAAGTAACTCGTGTCTTGTATCGTTTCGCAGCGGACAGGAGCGCCTCACTGGGCTCGGAAGGTGCTTCCAGAGCAGTAAAGAACGCATCGTGATCTACAGCCTCTAAGCGAGTATGTTCATGCGCCTCAATTACACGCTCCGCTTCTCGCAGTGCTGCGCTCATAGTGAATGTGGAATCGTCTACTCCAGACAATGCCGCGGCACGCTGAATGGCCGCCTTAATCGGCGCCTTTGTGCGGAAATTCATCCGTTCTACGCTGCGACCCTTGATCTCCTGGGTCTCATCTGTGAATGCAAGCATAGCGCGCCTCCTTCGAATTCTACGATGAATATGTACGTCACTTGTACGCACAAGTCAATACTTTTGCCTGTGCGGCAGTTGACTACGAAACATAACTAGCTGAACTTCTTCATTCTGATCCCTGAATTCGCGCCCCTAATTCCGTCAAAGTTGCGCTTCTTGTACTAAAGGTTTTTGGCGAGCTCCGAAACTTCAGATGGGTTTCCGTGCCCAAGCAACCAATCCAGCAGTGCCATGGACTGTCTTCCAAATCCGGTTGCGGTGTCGTGAAGAACCCAAATACATCCTGCATATTGAGATCTCTAGAAAGTGCCTTCAGTACAGTTTTCAGACCCGGAACCTCTCCGTCCTCGGTGAACTGCCAAGATGGGAATACACGGCTTTTTTCGCCGTCGACACGGAGCAAAAATAGTGTTCCTTCCTGAACACGCTGTCGAATACGTCCTACACTGACGCCGAGATAAGTTGCCACCTCTTCGGTCGTACAGGAGGTGTCGATGATGCTCTTGCGCTCCAATGTACCTGCGGCCAATGGTTTGGATTTTGTTTTTGGACCTGCTTTTACGCCGGCAGCATCCAGTGCAGTTCTTTCCTTTGAACTGAGTGAACTAGTGTGAGAGATCGCACCCATGATGCCGCCTCGATCAGCTCCGCAAATGTATACAACCTATACAAAGCCTGAGCATGCTCATCATTTTCAGGGAGCACTGGAAATTCAACCCTCAAGCGTCCGTATTTGTTTTTGACTGACGCGTGAGCAACAACGCCTCGGCCATGATCTCGATGGCATCGGCCAACTTATCCCAGTCAAACTCCCGTGCGTTCTCATTCATTGTAAGCGCCCCAAATAATCACCCGTTGATACTACCCACTCAGAATTCAATCTACAAATTACACTTGGTGCGCTCCTCCAGGTCTAAATCCGTTCTGATCGCGCCGCCGAGGCATTGGTTGGCCCGATTTGACCGGTCCAGTTTGATTGTTAGTGCATGACTGGTCTCTGGCCCATCGAGACGATGGATTTTGGTGCCGGTGGACGGTAACCCAATGCGCTGTGTGGTCTCTTGGTGTTGTAGTGCTTCCTCCAGTTTTCAATGATGATTTGTGTTTCTTTCATAGAGCAGAAGATTTCCCGCTTCAGAAGCTCGTCTCTGAACCTAGCGTTGAAGTTCTCGACATAGCCATTCGCCCAAGGGCTGCCCGGCTGGATGAAGGCTGTCTTGGCCCCAACGGCTCCGATCCAGTCTCGAACCGCTTGGGCAATGAACTCCGGCCCATTGTCGCTGCGCACATATGCCGGTGGCCCTCTCAGGATGAAGAGATCGGCCAGAGTGTCGATCACGTCGGTCGAGTTCGGCAATGCACGAAATCATAGCTCCGGACGTGGTTGCGGCGTTCAGGCCTCAGACGGATGCACGATCCGTCAACTGCCCGGATGGGCTTTGCGAAGCAATGTCCCGAGAGGGTTCAGCCAAAGCCGGCTCTTCTTCGGAAGCTTGCGCAGCACCTTCAGCCCCTCCCGTTTCCATAGCCGCTCGACACGACAGACATTGACCTGCCATCCCGCATCTCTCAACAGAACAGAGACGCGGCGGTAACCGTATCTGCCGTATTGCCGCGCCAGTCAGATCACGTCCGCTACGAGACGATTTTCGTCTTCTCATGCACGTGGCTGATATCGTTGTGTCGAGCGATGCTGCCCCAGTACCCGGCAGCTTCGACGTTCCGATACCTTTATCTCGCTTCTGATTAGGTCGATACAGGCACGCCGTCGGGCGGGGCTTAGAAGTTTCCCCGGGCTGCTTCCTTCAAGATGGGCTTGTCGAGGGTCAGGTTAGGTGAGCTAGCGAACGCCTTCCGCAGACGCTCATTCTCCTTCTGCAGACGTTTGAGTTCCTTTAGTTAATCGGTTCCCATCCCACCATATTGCTTGCGCCACCGATAACAGGTTTGTTCCGTTATGCGAACCTCGCGGGTCGCATCTGCACGCGTCATTCCCTGGCCGACAAGTTCATCAACTTGCCGCAGCTTCTGAACTATTCCTCTGGCTTGTGTCTCTTGTTCGATATTCTCGCCTCCCGTTTCTCAAACATAACGGTGGTCCAAATCAAAGGGGGCACTCCACCTTCGCGGGCCTTACTCAGCAATCGGCCGGATGCCGAATGGCTGCCCGGAAACTGCGGATATGACGCTGGCTGGATCAGAGAAGCATTGAAGGACAAAGGGATTCCCACCTGCATTCCTGGTCGAAAAAGCGGAAGAAACCGGTAAAATCCGACAAGCGTCACTACAAACGTCGCAACCGGATAGAGACCATGCTCGGCAGGCTGTCGGACTGGCGTCGTGTGGCAACCAGATACGACAGATGCCCTAAGATCTTTCTATCCGCCATCACACTCGCCGCGTTCGTCATCTACTGACTATGAGTTCTGACCCTAGAGGAATGGCTCGTCTCTTACTGCCATTCCACATCACCCAAGAAAATGTATCCTGCACCGTAAATTGTCTTTATCAGTCTTGGGTTCTTAGGGTCTTCACCAAGTTTCGTTCGCAAGCGAGAAATACGTACGTCCATCGCCCGATCAAAACTTTCACCGGCAGCCCCACCCAAGGTTTCTTGCATCTGTGCGCGGCTGATCAAGCGTTTCGGGCTTTCAAGAAACAGGCGCAAAACCTCTCCCTCGGCGTGGCTGAATGGAAATTCAGCACCGCTGGCATCCACCAAAACATATCGGTCAAAATACGCCGTCCACCCGTTAAAGCGCGCCACTTCTGATTGCGCGGCCTGCGTTCGCGGAGACCGCAACCTGGCACGAATGCGGGCCACGACTTCAGCCGGATCAAACGGCTTGGTGATGTAATCATCCGCTCCAAGTTCCAGCCCAGTAACGCGGTCTTGAACCTGCGCGCGACCGGAAATGATGATCACCGCCGCGCCCTGCTCAAGCGCCAACCGGTGGACAAGAGCCAACCCATCGGTATCCGGCAAGGACAAGTCAACCAGACACACATCCGGTGTCACTTTTTTCAACGCAGCTTCGAATTCCCGCGCACGCGCAAAACTCTGAGTGCGAAAACCTGCTTCTTCTAGCGCATCGGTCAGTACTCGTCGAATTTCGGGTTCATCGTCGACAATTGTGACCAGAGGTTGAGTCATTAGGCGGCCTCACTTCGGATTAGGGCAGACAGTTGCGCCTTCGTGAACGGTTTACTCAGCACCGGTGCAAGGGTCAGCGCCTGCCGGTGAAGCGGATCGGAATAAGGTAGAGAAGTCATCAGTAAGCAGGGCAAACCCGACTTGAGCTTTGCCAAAAGATCAAGCCCCGTGCCTTGACCTTCAAGGCGAATATCCGACAGCACAAACGCGATTTCGTCGATATCTGCCGTCAGCGCCAAGGCTTCATCGACCGATGTCGCCTCGATCACCGAGAACCCGAGCTCCACGAGCATGTCACGAAATTGCCGACGTAGTTCGTCATTGTCTTCAACCAGTAACACCAGCCCATTTTGCGCGGGCGGTGTGGGGCGATAGGGCAGCCGCATTGCGACGGTCGCGCCTGAAGGCGAATTTCGCAAGTTCAAATCCCCACCGGCAAGCTTCACGGTGTCATAGACCATCGGCAGGCCCAGCCCGGACCCTTTACTGCCTTTGGTTGTAAAGAACGGGTTCAGCGCTTTTTTCAGAGCTTCCTTGGAAAATCCCGGGCCAGTGTCTGAGACAGCCATCTCAACCCAAATATCACCGATTTTATGCGCGCTGATGGTAATCTGTCCAAACTCACCGCAGGCATCGCGCGCATTTAGGACCAGGTTCAACAAAGCATCCTGAATCATACCCGGATCCAGCATCAGAGCGTCGCCAGGCAGCGTATTTACAACGGAAAGGCCAACGCCGCGCGGCAGAGATGGTGATGCCAGTATACGCAAATCCTCTAGCAATCCGTGCATATCAGTTGCCTTCGGCTGAAGCGTCCGGTTGCCCGTCATATCCGCGATCCGGTTTAACAATTGCCCACCCCGGCGCGAAGTTTGCTGGGTGGCCGACACAAGCTCACGTGCTTCCTGGGGCAGGTCCATTTTCTCCAACCGAGATTGCATTCCTAGAATGATCGTCAACAGGTTCGAAAAGTCATGTGCCAGCCCGCTGGTCATCTGGGCAGCCATCTCGCGGCGCCTAGTTTGTTGCAGGGCAACGCGCGCCTGGGTTTCCTCGGTAATATCCACCGACATCACGTAAACGCCGCCCTCTCCGTCCGGAGAAAACGAGACGCGAATACGGCGGGAATCCTGGTCTTCGGTAAATTCGAAAACCGAAGTTTCGCCGCCATACGCTTTCTGTAAGTGAGGCTCGACACGCGTAAAAGCCGCCGCACCCAGAGCTTCGGAAATATGCATTCCCAGAATTTCGGAAGGGCGACCAGGCATGACGGAACTAAGCCTTCGGTTCGAATAATCGTACCTTTTATTTTGATCCAGATGAGCGATATGAGCCGGCATCATCTCGGTGGTCATGCGTGTGCGGGCTTCTATCTCAGTCAACTGGCGCTTGGCCTCTTCCAAGGCAGCGTTCGTCGCGGCAAGTTTACGATTGGTAGCAGACAACTCCTCTGCTCGATCCAGCAATTGACCGGAAAGTTCTTCGGACCGAGCCCGTAGCAGGGCCTCGGCCTGTTTGGTGTCGGTGATGTCAGTATAGACTGAAACCCAGCCACCTCTGGGCAATGGCGCACCTTCGACCGAAATAACACGTCCGTTGGCGCGCACGCGCTCCATGTAGTGGGGCTCGAATGTCAGTGCCTGTTGAACCCTTTGGTTGACGGCCTCGTCGACATCAACGTCTGCACCGTATTCGCCGTGACTGGCAAGGTAACGGATTGTGTCGCTAAACAATGCGCCGGGCTGCACCAATTCTTCCGGCAGGTCGAACATATCCTGAAAACGGCGATTGCTGACCACCAGCCTTAGCTGACTGTCATATATCGACAAAGCCTGACCAATCAGGTTCAGGCCCGCAGTGGTCATTGTCTTGATCTGCTGTTCAGTAATGTCCAATTTCACCCTCCCCATGATCCATGCGTAGCATCGGATACGTTACAGGTGTAGAGGGCATGAACGCCACAGAATGGACCTAGTAGCGAGGTTTGGATTTTGCACCCTCTGGCGTAAGCGAACACAAAGACAACGTGTGATCCATGTTGCGCATTCGGTGCCGCAACATCATTCGCCCCAAACGCGCCAGATCGGCCGCATATTCAGGGTCCGAGGCAACGTTCTCCAACTCTCCTCGGCCGTGATGATCGAAAAGGATCGGTGGCAAGTCCGCAGCAAACTCAACCAACGTAAAACGCTCGTCCCGCAAAATACCCAGACACGAGTCGCTATTACCCGTGCCTAGTTGCCGTTGCCAAAGCGTTGGATTTTCGGGCTCTGAAAAATCCAGTTCGCTAAAGGAATAGCTACGCCAATCCTCTGGCACCTGCCCCTGCAGTAAGGGCATCAGAGATCGCCCATCCATAGCATTCGGAACCGGTTGCCCAACCCATTCCAGGATCGTCGGTGTGACATCAATGGACTCGGTTGGCGCAGACACCACTGTACCCCTCCGAGCTTGGTTGCCCGGCAAACGGATCATCAGCGGCGTGTGATAGGCGGCGTCATAGACCGACATCTTTCCCCAGCTATGGCGATCACCTAGCATCTCTCCGTGGTCGGCGGTGATCACCAGAAGGGTGTCGTCATACTGATTGCTGTCCTTAAGGAACTGGATAATGCGGCCAATGTGATGATCCACCTCGGTCGCCAGTCCCAAATACACCGAGCGCATAGTCTTTATGTTCTCAGGCGTTGGCTCAACCGAGTCAAAGCCCTCGACGAAATCCGCAGCTGTCTGGTTTTCTATCGTCGAGCCAAAAAACGGATGAAGGGCTCGCTCTGCCTCCACTTCGGGCAAACCAACGGGCATAGGCAACGCCGCCGGGTCATACATGTTGTTGTACGGCGCTGGAGCCACCAAAGGCGGATGCGGCCGGATATATGTCAGATGGGCAAACCAATTCTGACCTTTGAACGGCGCAATATTGGACAGAAAAGTATCGGTCAAAAATGCGGTGTCGCTGTGTTCGGCACGATACACGGCGGGATCGTTCAGGCGCGGAGCATCACCAGTTGGCGAAACCGGTTTGTACAGATCCCAATAGTCGTCAAAGGTATAGCCCTGATCCATCAGATGCGCGCGCCATGGATATGACTCCTCTAACCGCATCTCGACAACTTCGTGAAACCCGACCATTGGGTTTTCATAGGATTTCAGAAGCGGGTCACCCGGATCATGCACGCGCGGATCGGCAGCAGTATCAGTATATCCGAACAACATGGGAAGATACCCCGCCTTGCGCATCTCGGTCGCAATATTTGGAACGTCGTGCCGCAAAGGCGTACCATTGCGCACCGACCTGTGGTTCATCGCATATTGCCCCGTCAGGATCGAAGCGCGCGAGGGGCCACATGGGTTGGTGACCGAAAAATGCCGGTCAAAGCTGACTGCGTCGTCCCCGAAAGCTCGCAGGTTCGGTAGATCGACATGTGCCGCAAGGGCACCGTTCAGACAATCTGCCCGCAATTGGTCAATGATGATGAACAAAACATTTCCGGCGCGCTTCATTTATTTATCCCGATTCCCCCGAGGCGTTTCAGAAGCGAACTCTGTAGTGGTTCTTCGATCACGGCAAGCGGTTCTTCGCGTTGATTTTGTTCAGGCATAATGAGGAAAGCAGAACGACATATGTTCCTAGTAAACAAGCATGAGCATATCCGTGGATTGCCGCCCTCAAGTTGTCGCACCCTTGCTATGGTTCGGTTGCAATTGTCGCCCACTGGCAAAAATCCGTTGCAGGTAAATGTCGTTTAACATCACATACGGGCATGACGCGGCCCAAGATATATTCGGACCATGACGCCAACGGCGTCTGCCTGCGGATTTCGGGGGCGTTGCTGACTCAATCCCTGGAGGCCGTGGAACAGGCCTTTACCCAGGTCAAACCACAAGGCGACAATGTCACGTTTGACCTATCTGAGGTCGAAGCGCTGGATACCGGAGGCGCTTGGCTGATTGCCGATCTGGCACAAAGGGCTCGCGCGGCGGGCGCTCAGGTTACCTATATGGGGCTGAGCCCGGCACACTCAGCGTTATTAAAAACGGTAGCGCAGAACATACCGGACAAGCCTGGAGCCGAAACCGAACGTCGCAGCTTTGTCGATTGGGTGGCAAAAGTTGGCTCACGCACTGTTGGAGCATGGAACGATACGCTGTCGATGCTGGGCTTTCTGGGATTAACACTGCATCGCCTTGCCCGTACCATCGTAATGCCTTGGCGGCTGCGCAAGGCAGCTCTGGTTTCACAGATGGAGGAAGTCGGCTTCAAGGCAATCCCAATCGTTGCATTGATGGGGTTTCTGATTGGTGTGGTGCTGGCCTTTCAGGGCGCAACTCAACTCAAACAATTCGGCGCAGAGATTTTTGTGGTCGAATTGATTTCGATCTCAGTTTTGCGTGAGTTGGGGATTTTGCTGACGGCCATAATTGTTGCTGGCCGCTCCGGTTCGGCTTTCACGGCGTCGATCGGGTCGATGAAAGTACAGGAAGAGATCGACGCCATGCGCACGCTGGGTTTGGACCCGATAGAGGTGCTGGTAATCCCACGCGTAGTGGCCTTGTTGATCATGTTGCCGATCCTCGGTTTTATCGCCGATATCTCCGCCCTTATTGGTGGCGGGTTGATGAGTTGGATCGACCTTGACGTCAGCCCCGGCATGTTCGCCACCCGACTGAAAGAAAACACCGGCATCTGGCAATTCGCCATTGGCATGATCAAAGCACCGTTTTTTGCTCTGGTCATAGGCGTCATCGCCTGCTGGCAGGCAATGCAAGTCAAGGGATCTGCCCAGAGTGTGGGCCAAAGGACAACGGCGTCGGTAGTGCAGTCGATATTCATGGTGATCGCGCTGGACGCTCTGTTCTCGATCTTCTTCTCGGTGTTGGAGATCTGATATGGACGGGACTGTTCTGGAACAGACCTCGGATACCGGCATGCAGCGTGAGGCTGTGATCCGTGTGCGCAACCTGACCAACCGGTTCGGGCCGCAAGTGGTACACGATGACCTTAATCTAGATGTCTGGCGTGGTGAGGTGCTGGGTATTGTGGGCGGTTCGGGAACGGGTAAATCAGTGCTGCTGCGTACAATTGTAGGGCTGAACAAGCCCGCTGCGGGAAGTATCGAGGTTCTGGGCGTTGACGTTTTAAACGGGCCCGAGCAGGAACGCCGCCGCATTGAAAAACATTGGGGTGTCGCCTTTCAGGATGGTGCGTTGTTCTCCTCGCTGACCGTTCTGCAGAACGTGATGGCCCCATTGCGCGAGCATACGGGCATCAGCGAGAAACTAATGCAGGCGCTCGGAAGTCTGAAAATCAGCCTTGTTGGCCTGCCACAACTGAGCTGCGGCAAGTTCCCGTCCGAGCTGTCCGGCGGTATGCGCAAAAGGGCCGCGCTGGCCCGCGCCCTGGCACTGGACCCCGAGATCGTGTTTCTGGATGAGCCAACCGCCGGGTTGGATCCGATCGGGGCTGCTGCTTATGACGAATTGATCGGCGAATTACAGCACGCTCTGGGTTTGACCGTTTTCATGGTAACCCACGATCTGGACAGCCTTTACGCCATTTGTGACCGCATCGCGGTACTTGCAGAAAAACGTGTGCTGGTCGAAGGACCGATTGAAGAAATGACCAAAGTGGACCATCCTTGGGTTCAGGAATATTTCACCGGCCCCCGGGCGCGAGCGGCGCAAGAGAAGGGCCAGGACAGGTAGAGGCCATGGAAACCCGAGCGAACTATATCCTGATTGGCGCTTTTACTCTTGCGGGTATCCTTGGGGCGTTCGGATTTTTCCTGTGGCTGGCGAAGTTCGAGATATCGCGGCAATACGCCTATTACGACGTACTTTTCGACAATGTCTCGGGGCTGTCCGCTGCCGGTGGTGTCAGTTTTAATGGTTTGCCGGTCGGACAGGTTATTTCATTGACGCTGGACGATAACGATCCGTCCAAGGTGCGGGTGAAACTAGAGGTCGATGCAGAAATCCCCGTAACTGAAGATACAATAGCGCAATTACAGTCCCTTGGCGTGACGGGAGTGAGCTACGTTGAATTGACCGGTGGGTCCTCAAGCGGCCAAAGGTTGCCGCAAAACAGCGTGATCAAAAGCAAGCGCAGTGCAATACAATCGCTTTTTGAAGGGGCACCGAAAGTACTGGATGAGGCGGTCACGCTGCTGGAGAACCTCAATGCGGTGGTCGATGACAAGAACCGTAAATCCGTCAGCGACATTCTGGAAAACCTAGCTTCGGCATCGGGCCGGTTGGACAAGACATTGTCTGATTTCGAAAACCTGTCTGCGGATCTTGGTGGAGCAGCCAAGAAAATTGGAGACTTCACGGACGGACTGGATACGCTGGTCGCTTCTGCCGAAACGACGCTGAACACAGGCACGGACACGTTGAAGAGCGTGAAGACGGCATCTGAATCTGCCACGGCCACCTTAGACAGCGCCAAAACGGCCATCGAGAACGCTGATCGCGTGATTCAAGACGATGTGAAACCCTTCATCGACCAGGCCTCGACCCTGGCCGAAAACCTGAATGGCTTGACGGATGAGGCCGAAGTCTCACTGGCGACGATTTCCGAAACCTTCGTTAATGCCAATGAAACGCTTGGATCGATCAACGGTGCGATGGAAACAGCGCAGGGCACACTCGCCTCGGCGGAACGCGCTTTTGACTCAGCCAATAAGGTTATTAACGACGATGTCGGCGCGGTGATGGAAGACATCAGCACCGCCGCGAACGAGGTGGCGAGCACGGTGAAAAATGTTACCGAACGACTGGATGATATCTCAGCCGATATCCTCAGCGCGTCGCAATCTGCCTCGGATCTTCTCGGCACCATCGACGGGATCGTTCAGGACAACCGGCGCCAACTGTCAAACTTCCTGCGGGTCGGCTTACCGCAATTCACACGCTTCATAGAAGAGTCGCAACGTCTCGTCATCAGCCTCGATCGGTTGGTGGACAAGGTTGAGCGCGACCCTGCACGTTTCTTACTTGGAACCCAAGCATCGGAGTTTCGCCAATGATCAGGCCTTTCATTTTGGCGCTTACACTCGTGTCGCTGGGTGGCTGCACGGGTCTGGGGACGTTGCGGCAGGCCTCGCAGCCGAATGACCTCTACTTGCTGACACCAAAAAGCACGTTTTCAACGTCGTTGCCGCGTATTCAAAAACAAATCGTGGTGCAGGAACCCACAGCCACTGCGGCGGTCAACACCGACCAGATTGCAGTCCAACCTACGCCGCTGCAGGTCCAGTACCTGCCCCGTGCCCGGTGGGTGGACCGAGCGCCGTTGATCGTTCAGGCCCTGCTGGTTGAAAGCTATGAGAACAGCGGCAAAGTCGCAGCCGTTGGCCGCTCGACTGTGGGTTTGAGGGCGGACTATGTCATCGTGCCAGATCTGCGCGAATTTCAGGGGCTGGTGATCACCAACCCAGATGGGTCGCAAACCATCCGGGTCGAAGTGCGCATGAACATCAAAATCATCGACGAATTCGAGGACAAGATCATCGCTTCGGATTCTTTTCGCGAATACATGATCGCTGACAGTGATCAAACCCCGGACCTGGTCAAGGCGTTCGACGATGCCTTGGGGAAAACCATGCGGGATGCAGTGGAATGGAGTGTGCGGAAAATAAATACCCATGCCGCAAATAACCCTAGACAGTTTTGACATGGGTAAGGGCGTTATCACATAACGGCGCCCCCGCTTTATTTAGCAAGTGTTTCGGCCAGCCGCATCAGTGTGACAGCTTCGGCACGATATCCAAACGGGTCCTCTCCTTTTGCTGAATTGGCCAGCGCAATGGCGTCCTCATAGGACCAAGACCCCAAATAATCCCCGCCGCGCAGCAACTGTCCGAACCCGGCAATCGCGTAAGAGAACTGCACATCCGTAGTCATCTGTCCTTGCCCCTGACGGATCGGTTCTTCAATTAGCTGGCTCTCTTTTGTGCCGGGTAATTTGTAGCGAAGTTTGAAATATCCTATCTCATTTGTGCCTACTGATACCACCTGTTCCGCATAACGCAGCGGACCATTGCGGATAGCGTCCGATCCAACCGGGGTAACTTCGTAGATAGCTGTCACCGAATGACCCGCGCCGATATCGCCTGCATCCACCTTGTCATTCGAAAAATCCTCACGCCGCAGGGCACGGGTTTCATACCCGATCAGGCGATATTCAGCGATCTGGGCCGGATTGAATTCCACCTGTATCTTGACGTCGTTGGCAATAGGAAACAGCGCGCCGGTCAGCTGATCAACCAGCACTTTGCGCGCCTCACCCAGTGTATCGATATAGGCCGCCTGCCCGTTTCCATTCTGCGCCAGCGCTTGCATGGTTGCATCGTCCAGATTGCCCCGACCAAAGCCCAGAACGCTGAGGAACGTGCCACTGTCGCGTTTAACGGCAATGAATTCCTTAAGGGCCTCGGGGTCCGAAAGACCAACGTTGAAATCGCCATCGGTGGCAAGGATCACACGATTGACTTCACCCTCTAAGGCCATGCTTTCCGCCACTTGATAAGCTTGCTGCAACCCGGCCTGTCCAGCTGTGGAGCCACCGGCCTCCAACCGATCTAACGCTGTCAGGATCTTGCTTCGCTCTGACGCTGCAGTCGGTTCCAGAACCTGCCCGGCACTACCTGCGTAAGTGACAATTGAGACCTGATCTTCCGGTCGCAGCTCTGACAACAACAGGCGGAAGGATTGCTTGAGCAGCGGCAGCTTGTCCGCATTCTGCATTGATCCGGACGTGTCGATCAGAAAGACAAGATTCAGCGGCGGGCGGCCTTCGATCTCGGGCAACGCGCCCTGAATTCCGATATGGACCAGTTGTGTGCCATCGTTCCACGGCGTCGGTGTTACGGCTATTGCCGGGCGGAACGGTCTGTCGCCCTCGGGCGCGGGATATTTGTAGGGAAAGTAGTTCACCATCTCTTCAACCCGCACTGCGTCCTTGGCTGGCAAATGCCCACGCATCAGTGAGGACCGGATAATCGAATAAGACGCCGTATCGACATCAATTGAGAAGGTCGACACCGGGTCTTCGCCAGTGACTTTCAATGGGTTAATTTCGGCATTGGCAAAAGCTTCGGTATTTGCTTCCGACACAATACTCAGGTCCGATGGCAGCGGAGCCGGGGCAATTGACGGCGCCGCATCATTCAAGTCTCCACCGGCTATTCCTAACTCTGTGCTGCTATCGGCCTCGGAACCAAAAGAGCGCGTTCTAGTGACCGGTCGCACTGATGACCCCACAGCGCTTTCTTCAACAATCACAGGCGCTTCAATAAGCGGTTCGGGAACAGCACCTTGGGGTACGCCATGTGAAAGCACACTTTCCCGATCCACCACAGGCGTTTTGACCTGCGGTTCAACACGCTTTTCATTCGGCAGGAAAGTCGGGTTTTGAATCTGGTTCCAAGCCTGCGGCAGGACCATCACCAAGGCCACGGCTGCAATCGCGGTTGTCGCGGTCAGAGCGCCGCGATGGGAGAGGACATTCAGCATTGATTTCACTCCTTCTGTCAGGCGGACCATCGGGCCACGCTTGTCAGTCGGACGCTTGCCAAAGCGTGTTCCTTGGGCGCGTAGGAAATTTTTTTGCGCCTGTTCCAGATTTTCCGCTCGACGCCGCGCATTCGGGGCAGGCGTCGCTGCATCCATCAGAGCTTTGAGGTCATCTGTCATTGTGTCAGCTCCTCCTCTCGCAAAGCTCTCAGGCGTTTGCGGATATCAGACATGCGCCATGACACGGTACCCTCGGACAGGCCCAGAACCTCCGCTGCTTGAGCATGGGTCATCTCATCCTCCAGCGTCAGGGCCAGCGTATCTTGCAGTTCTTGCGGCAAAGATCGCATGGCCCTTAGCAACCAATCGACAGCTTCGGCGGTTTCCGCAGCCTCAGCCCTGCGCATTTGCTCCACGTCTCCCCACCCCAATGCTGCACGGCTGTGGCTCGCCTGCCGACGACGTGCATCCTCAGCCGCATTCACAACAACCCGGTAAAGCCATGTTGTGAACTTGGCCTGCGCCCGGAAACCAGCAATTTTGGCAGGCAACACAGCACAGATATCCTGAGTGAGGTCTTCGGCCTGATCCGCCCGCCCCGACAGGCGAAAGGCGAGACGAAAAATCCGATCGTAGTGTCGCGCCAATAGGGACGCAAACGCATCTGCGTCCCCTTTCGCGGCGGCTTTGGCCAGATCCTCATCCGATGTTGTCATACGCATCACGATGGGTATGACGGATCGAAAAGGTCAATCCTTGGCGGTTATTGGCAAAAAGTTAAAAATGATCCGCCGACGCCAATTTCCAGTCCGTTGCGAACTCATCTGGTATCTGGTCCGTCAGCAAAACACCTTTGCCGAGAAAAGTGTAGAGGTCCGCATATGACCGCTCCCGCTCATCCGCAAGGCGTCGGCGAATATCGCCCGGATGCAGCTCTGATACCTTATCCTTGCCCATGGCACCTAAAAGTTCACGGAAACTTTCCAAAGTGGCATCGTGATAGCGATGCACCCTCTTGCGCTTTTGTGGCACGTTTACAGCGCGCCCCCGGATCGGATCCTGCGTTGCAACACCCGACGGGCAGCGGTTCGTGTTACAATGCAGTGCCTGTATGCAACCTACCGCAAACATCATCGCCCGCGCTGCATTGCACATATCCGCACCGAGGGCGAACTTCTCGACCATGTCATAACCTGTCGCCACTTTGCCCGAGCAAATAATCCGGATATCGTCGCGTAGGCCGACTCCGCGAAGGCAGTTGTTGACGAAGATCAGCGCCTCGTTCAGTGGCATACCCAATCGGTTGGTGAATTCTACCGGAGCCGCGCCGGTACCCCCTTCGGCACCATCAATGGTAATGAAATCGGGTTGAATTCCAGTTTCCAACATGGCTTTGCAGATTGCCATGAATTCCGAGGGCCGCCCGATACATAGCTTGAAACCGATGGGCTTGCCGCCAGACATCTCACGCAAATGCTGGACGAAATGCATGAGCCCGGTCGGACCATCAAAGGCCGAATGGACAGGCGGTGAGATGACATCCTGATGCTCTGGCACACCGCGGATTTCGGCGATTTCCTCATCCACTTTGGCCGCGGGCAAAACCCCACCATGGGATGGTTTCGCACCTTGCGAGAGTTTGATTTCGATTGCCTTGACAACGTCCTTTTGCGCCTTTTCGGCGAACAAATCCTTGTCAAACCCACCCTCGGGCGTGCGACAGCCAAAATACCCGGTGCCGATCTGCCAAATGATATCTCCGCCCTCTGCCAAATGGTGCGGAGAAAGACCGCCCTCGCCTGTGTTATGGGCAAAACCACCATCCTTGGCGCCACCGTTCAACGCCCGGATCGCATTGGCGCTCAAGGCACCAAAACTCATGGCGGAAACGTTCAGGCGCGATGCATTGTAGGGCTTAGTGCATTGCGGACCGCCCAACATCACGCGCTCCTCACTTTCCTCTACGTGTTTGGGCGCAAGCGAGTGATTGGCCCTGTGGTAGCCAACTGTCTGAATGTCGTATTGTGTACCAAAGGCTTGGGTGTCCACCTGCCCCTTGGCGCGAGAATAGACCAGACTGCGAATGATGCGGTTATAGGGACGTCCGCTTTCGTTTGTTTCAACGAAATACTGGCGGATTTCCGGGCTGACGAATTCCAGCATGTACCGAAAATGACCCAGAACCGGGTAATTGTTCAGCACGTTATGCTTGGTGGTCAGCATATCGTACAATCCTATCACCGCGTATGGGATCAGGATAACCAGAAGCCAATGGGCCGGAGGCCAGAAAAAGCCCAACAGCACGGCCAACGGCAAACACACATAACTGAGGAAGTAATAGAGTCTGCGTACAATCATTTCGTGCTCTCCTAAAGTGTGGCCGAACCAGGCTTGTGGCAACCGTTGATCAGTTAGACGTTGGGTTGCAAGCTTTTATCTCAACACATCACAGGACAATTATGATTTGTGAAATCGGCCTTAGACCGGGGCACAGTTGAACCTTCGGTTAGCAAAATGTATGCCGAAATACAGATGGAATTGGGCAGAAAGATTGGCCGTGACACAGACCCGACCTGCTGCCCTCATGTTTATCGCCGTCTTTGTGGCTGGCGCTGCTGGGTCGTTGTTGCGAGAGGCGTTCGCGGTCCAAATTTCCGGCGCTCCAATTTTGACGGCAACGTTTGGCATCAATATCATCGCTTGCTTCATCCTCGGCTGGCTCTATGCGGTCAGGCACCGTGTCCATGCTCATGTTCTACATCTTGGGGCGGTCGGGTTCTGCGGTGGGTTGTCGACCTTCTCTTCGTTTGTG
This sequence comes from Ruegeria sp. BB7, assembly GCF_056539365.1. Lineage (NCBI taxonomy): Bacteria > Pseudomonadati > Pseudomonadota > Alphaproteobacteria > Rhodobacterales > Roseobacteraceae > Ruegeria > Ruegeria sp. BB7. The sequence continues at coordinate 28,623 of NZ_JBQFUV010000013.1, forward strand.
GCCGAGTTAGAGCGCATGGCAATGTCGAATATCTGGAGCGCAATCTCGGCAGCAACTCTGGAAATTGCCGTCGGAATCGCCGCCGCTATTTTGGGAGAGGTCATCGGGCGACGGTTTCACGGGCGGGGATTGTCGGGATGAGCGAGCTACACCTGCATGCCATGTTTGGGCTTGGTGGTGGTCTTGGGGCGGTGTTGCGTCACTGGATCGCTTTGCGGGTTCGGCATGACCTTCCCTTTGCGACCCTGATTGTGAATGTTCTGGGCAGCCTGCTGTTGGGCCTTTGGATCGGTTACCTGGGCGGACCTGTCGAAATAGGCGAAGAAGAAAGAAGGCTGGTCTTCGGATTTTGCGGCGGTTTCACCACCTTTTCCAGTTTTGCCTATCAATCGCTAGAATTGCGGCGCGAGCGTACGATTACCCTGGCCGCCGGAAATATCTTGCTGAGCCTGGTCTTGTGCTGGTTCGCTCTTTGGCTGGGTCTATTCCTGATACGTTAGTCGGCGAACAGCGCTTTGGCGCAGACCACTTGACTAATCGCCCTCGCCTCAACACAGGCGTTCTTGGTTTGGGGATAACGCCATTCATGCAATTCACTACATGGGATAGGTGTGCATCCGCACCGCCAGATTTCCCATGATCCAAACGGTTCCGAGAATGATAATCAACAAGACAAGAGTTGAAAAAAGAACCAGATCCAGATCCTCGCGGCTGCTGCGACGACGGTCGATATGGAGAAAGTAAACCAGTTGTACGATCAACTGCGCCAACCCCAGCAATGCGATCGAAAGGTAAACCCCTTTGGTTTCAATGCCGAATTTATAAGCAATCGTGAATACGGCGATTGTCAGCAGCAATGAGCCACCATAGCCAATGATATACCGCCGGCGCTCGCGCCGGTGCATCTCGCTGCGCTTATCCATAGGCCAGGCCTCCGAAATATACGATTGTGATGATGCCAATCCAGATCAGGTCAAGGAAGTGCCAGAACAGCGCCAGCCGAACCATGCGTGACATTAGCAGATCGGTCAGGCCAAAAACCCGCAGCTGAATGCCCAGCACGATCAGCCATAGGCACCCTGCCGCGACATGCAATCCGTGCAGCGGTACTAATCCGTAGAACGCCGACAGAAAGCCACTGCGCTGGGGAATGCCACCCTTTTCGACCATTGCCATGAAATCCCGCATCTCCAGCACCAGAAAGCAGATGCCCAACACCAGCGTCATGCAGAACCAGAAAACGATCCGCCACCGCGGCAGGTTGTATTTCAGCGCCAGCATCGCCAACCCCACGGTCAGGCTGCTGGTGAGCAGAATCATAGTCTGGGCGAAGATGCTTGTGAGGTCGAACAGTTCATGCGGCCCAGGCCCGCCTGCCTGTGCGTCAATCATGGTGATGTAAATGGCAAACATCAGGCCGAAATAGACCAGATCGCTCATCAAAAAGACCCAGAAGCCGAAAGTGACGACTTCGCTGGCCTTGTCCGCACCGGCGTGTCTTCGACCGAGGTTTAGTCCCGGATAGCTATGTGTCGGCGCGCGTTTCATGTCATCGCCTCCAGATCTGGACCGGCAAGGCCGCGATTATCCGTCGCAATTTCGTGGTCACGGTCGACAGGCGTAGAGTCTTGCACCAAATCCAACCAAGCCTCGTGCTGCTTTCGAACCTCCTCGGCTGGGATTGTTTCTTCGGTGTCCAGTCTGAAAGTCCAGCGGATGAAGGCCAGCAACATCAGCACTGTCGTCAACGCCGCCAGCCACCAGATCCACCAAACAAGCGCAAACATCCAGACACCGCTGAGCACACAAAGGACGAACCCAATGGCGGTATTGCGCGGCATCACGATGTCTTCATATTTATCTGGCCTTGGATACGCATCGCCCCGTTCTTTCGCGGCGGCAAAGTCATCCCGGTCAGTGACCTGCGGAATAACGGCAAAATTATAGGCGGGCGGCGGCGCCGGAATCGACCATTCCAGCGTGCGCGCATCCCAGGGATCACCAACCGGAACTTGGGTTTTTTCCCGGTCACGGATACTGGTCCACAATTGGGCGACGACAGAAAGCAGAGCCAATAGGATCACCAGCGCGCCCACAGCCGCAACAATCATATAGGGGTGAAAACTGGGGTCTTCCCAACTGAACGATCGACGCGGCATCCCCATGAGACCAACAAAATAAAGCGGCAGGAAAGTCAGCATGAACCCAATTGTCCACAGCAAAACTGTGACGCGCCCCCAGTATTCGTTCAGGCGGAAGCCGAAAGCTTTGGGAAACCAGTAATTATACCCGGCCAGCAGACCGAATAGCACTCCAGGCAAAAGGACGTTGTGGAAATGCGCCACTAGAAACAGGGTGTTATGCACCTGATAGTCGACCGTAGGATTGGCGAGGATCACACCTGACAGACCACCGATTACAAACAGCATCAAGAAAGCCAAGCCGTACAACATCGGCACGGAAAATCGGATGCGACCACGGTACAAAGTGGCCATCCAATCATAGACCTTCACGCCGGTAGGTATCGCGATCATCATAGTCGCAATACCGAACACCGCATTTATCAGCGCGCTTTGGCCCATGGTGAAGAAATGATGCAGCCAGACGGTGAAGGACAGCACCGCGATGCACATCGTAGCAATCACCAGTGAGTTGTAGCCATAGAGACGCTTGGCTGAGAATGTGGCAAAAATCTCAGAATAGATACCGTATGCGGGCAAGACCAACAGGTAGACCTCGGGGTGACCGAACAACCAAAACAAGTTGGCGTAGTTCATCATGTTGCCGCCCAGATCGTTCGTAAAGAAGTGGAAGCCCAGATATCTATCGGCCGCCAGCATCAGCGCAGCCACACCTAGCGGCGGCATGGCAAAGACGATCAGGATCGAGCTGCTGATTATTGTCCAGCAATACATTGGCAACCGCATGAACTTCATGCCCGGCGCGCGCAGCTTGTAAATAGTTACCGCAAAATTTATCCCGGTCAGCGTCGTACCGATGCCCGAGACCACAATTGCCCAGATCCAGTAGTCCGGCCCCACCCCCGGGTTGAACGCCGCGCCAGTGTAAGGCGGGTATGCGGTCCAGCCGCCGGTTGAGAAATGACCCACCACCAACGACACCATCAACATCATCCCCGCCGATACAGTCAGGCCAAGGCTGATCTGATTCATCACGGGAAAGGCCACGTCCCGCGCGCCGATCATCAAGGGGATTAGAAAGTTCGCGATCCCGAAGACAAACGGAACGGCCACGAAAAAGACCATTATCGTGCCGTGGGTGCTGAACAGCTCTGCGAAATGTTCGGCCTCAAGAAAGCCATCGCCCGGCCCTGCTGCTTGTTGGGCGCGCATGACGACACCTTCCAGCACGCCGCGAGCCAACATGACGATGGCAAAGACGATATACATGATGCCTATCTTCTTGTGGTCTGCGCTGGTGAGCCAGTTGCGCCACAGCGGCGCCCAAAGGCGGAACCACGTAAGCAGCCCGACCACTGCAATTACACCCACAATCACGATGCCCGCTGCAGCGTTGGCCACGATTGCATTTGCATTGGGGTTTTCGATCAGACTCGCAATTGGGAAGGAGTCCCAACTCAGGCGGCCAAAGAAACCAGTGTCGGTCATTGCCCACCCTCCTGCCCGAATTCAGCAGTGCCGGGTTGCTGATCAGCCAATAGTGGTTGCCCGCCGTGATAACGATGCAGAATGGACTGAAACAAGTCGCCTTCCTCCAAAGTGAAATACAACGCGTTTTCGGGCATCTGAGCTGTCCCCAATGCGGCCTGAACTTCGTCCCGATCACTACGCATTGCGAGCGTTCGGTAGGTGTCAGCGTTCAGTGGAATACCATTCGTTCTCACTTCCTCGGTCCAGGCACTGAAATCTTGGGGTTGCATGGCAAGTGTTTGGAATTTTTGCTTGGCAAAACCCCGACCGTTATATTGCGTGTTCTCACCTTGCATCGTCTCGGGCTTATCCGCGACCAGATGCAATTGAGTCGTCATGCCCGGCATCGCGTATATCTGCCCCGCTAAGGCCGGGATCATGAAAGACTGCATGACCGTGTCGGTCGTCAATGTCATGGCAACCTGTTGTTTGACAGGAATACCCAGCTCTCCGACGCTGGCGATGCCAAGATCGGGGTAAATGAACAACCACTTCCAATCCAACCCAACGACCTGCACGTTCAGCGCAGGCGTTTCCCCGAAGGTCGACGCATAGGGATCCAGCCGATGTGTGGCTTTCCACAGGTAGAAGGAAAGCAACGCCACAATTACAACCGGCACACCCCACATGACAAATTCCAGCCGGGCGGAGAAGTCCCATTTGGGGCGGTAAGCAGCGCCGCCCTCTTTTCGGCGGCGGTATCGAAACGCAATCAACGGCACCAGTACCAGCACCGGTATCACTGCAATCAGGATAAGAACGGTTGCCCGCAGTAAATGGGTTTTTTGGACCGCCGCGATTGGACCCTGTGGGTCCATAAAACTGTCACTTGCAACCGCCGTTTGTGTCGAAACGAGCGCAATCGCAGCCGCCATGAGCACAGCAAGTAACACGGAAAAGGGCTTGGAAGAAATCACCTGTAATCGTCCTTGTGCGCGTACGCTTTCGGTCAACTATCGGCAGAGTCACGAATTTTCTCAAGGTTTTTCCGAAACCAACAATTGCCCTACATATTCCCCGGACAATCATAACAGCAAGATTGCGCAACTCACAGCCAATGCCAAGGTTGACTTAATTTCTACAGCGCGCGAGAAATTTTTTGTGATGCGTTGGATCGTTTTTGCCTTCAGCCTTTGCTGTTTTTCGACAGCCTCATTCGCTCAGGATCGCGCCGCGGTTGAGCGGCAATTTCAATCTTGGCTGGAGGATTCAGTGTGGCCGCAAGCCAAAGCCAAGGGAGTTTCGCGGCGCACTATGCGCCGGGCCTTTGAAGGGGTTACACTCAACTGGAAGCTGCCGGACCTGGTGCCCCCGGGCAGCCCTCCGAATGTTCCCAAACAGCAGAAACAGGCAGAGTTCGGATCCCCCGGACGCTACTTTAACGCAGGCTCTGTTCAAGGTGCGACGGCTACAGGTCGACAAATGGCGCGCCGCCATTCGGAAATTCTGGCGCGTGTCGAAACTGAAACGGGGGTGCCCGGACGTATCATTCTGGCCATTTGGGGGCGCGAAAGTGGGTATGGGCAGGTACCTATTCGCCACAATGCTTTTCAGGTACTGGCTACGAAAGGCTTCATGAGCAACCGTGCTGACTATTTCACAAGCGAACTGATTGCCGCGTTGCAAATTGCTGAAGCCGGACACGCAACGCCCGGCGCTTTAAAAAGCAGTTGGGCCGGCGCCTTGGGCCAACCCCAATTTATGCCCTCAAACTTTTTGAACTACGCCACAGATGGCAACGATGACGGGCGCGCAGATATATGGAATTCGCCTGAGGATACCATCGCATCAATTGGGAACTTCCTTAGGGAACACGGCTGGGTCACGGGGCGCGATTGGGGGTTCGAAGTGACCGTTCCAGCCCAAGTTTCTTGCGCATTGGAAGGCCCGGACCGAGGCAAGCTCATCCGAGACTGGGCGGCGATGGGGATTACGCGGGTCTCAGGCAGACCCTTCCCTGAGCATGAATTGCAAGGCGAAGGCTACCTGATGATGCCCGCAGGGCGCAACGGCCCTGCATTCATTGTCACGCCGAATTTCTACGTCCTCAAGGATTACAACAAGAGCGATCTATATGCCCTTTTCGTCGGCCATGTAGGGGATCGTATTCAATACGGTGTGGGAGACTTCAAAGGAAGCTGGGGCAAAGTGGGGAACCTTTACCGTTCAGACATCGCCACTATACAACGGGCATTGGAGCTGCAAGGTCACGATGTCGGCGGGGCAGACGGGCTGCCTGGCTTCAAAACACGCCGGTCAATCGGACGTTGGCAACAGCAGACAGGAAGACCCCCCACCTGCTTCCCTGAGGCCAGCATGAAGGCTGAACTGGTTAGGTAGCGATTCGCCTAAATTCACCACCTCGGTTGGTGTGGCCAAAGGTTAATTTTGGTGACACCTTTCACGAATATGTCAAGAACACCTCAAGTTTCATCATAAAATTTCGAGTGACCTAAGGGCAAATTTCAGAATCCACCTGTGGTTGCCTAAAATTAAGGCTGCTCTTTATCCTTTTTGGAAATAGTGCCACCTTCTTCGCCAGTGGAAGGCGACTTTCGCAAATACGTTCCCGACTGCATACAAAAAGACTGCGACGCGGTGTTCATTGCGATCTGAAAAAGCAAAAATCGAACCAGTCCCGGTCTTGCTCAAGGTCGGACTAACATGATGGTCAACGGCCATCCTGATGGGGTGCGTGTGCCGCGCCCTAAAATGGGAGTAGAACAACATGAACAAATACATTCGAACATCCTTGGCGGGGCTGTTGACCTCGACCATGATCACAGGCGCTGCCTTTGCCGCGGGGACTCATCCGGAAACCGGTGAAGCATTGGCAGATGACCAGACCTTCATTTACCGTATTCTGGACGAGCATAGTTCGGTTGACCCGCAGGTCGTTGAAGATGTAACCGGCGCCGAAATCGTCCGCGACCTGTTCGAAGGTCTGATGAACCAAGACGAAGACGGTAATCTGGTTCCCGGTGTAGCCACGGGTTATACCACCAACGACACCAAAGACGTTTATACCTTTACATTACGCGACGATGCGAAATGGTCGAACGGTGATCCAGTGACCGCAGGTGACTTTGTTTTCGCTTGGAAACGCGCTGTCGATCCCGCCCTGTCCTCGCCCTATGCGTGGTTCATGGAACTGATGTCGATCGAGAACGCATCCGAAATCATTGCAGGCGATATGCCGGTAGATGAACTGGGTGTGACCGCCATCGACGACAAGACCCTTGAGGTCAAACTGAGTGCGCCACTGCCGTATTTCGCGCAGATGACCACGCATTCGACCACGTTCCCTGCCCCGCAGAAAGTTATCGAAGAGTTTGGCGATGCATGGACCAAGCCTGAAAACATCGTCTCGAACGGTGCCTACGTCCTGACCGAGCACCTGCCGCAAGAACGTTCGGTTCGTGAGCGCAACGAGATGTACTGGGACAACGACAACACCATCATCGAAAAAGTTGTGGCACTCGTCATCAACGACGAAAACGTCGCGCTGACCCGATATCTGGCCGGTGAGCTGGATCGCACCGAAGTCCCTGCAGGTCAGTTCCCTCGTCTGCAGAAAGAGCACCCGGAGGAGGCCATAAGCTTCCCGCGCCTGTGCAACTATTATTACACCTTCAACCTGTCCGATGGCGGCCCCGAGGCATTCAAGGACCCGAACGTGCGCCAGGCTCTATCGCTGGCCGTAGATCGTAAGATCATCACGGAAAACATCATGGCTGGTGGTCAGCCGCAAGCGTACACGTTCGCGCCGGAAGCCACTGCCGGGTTTACCGTGCCGGAAGTAGAAATGGCCTCGATGTCTCAGCAAGAGCGGGACGAACTGGCCAAGGAACTGCTGGCCGCTGCAGGCTATGGTCCGGACAACCCGCTGAGCTTTGAGATGGTTTACAACACCTCGGAGGCACACAAGAAGGTCGCCGTGGCACTTAGCCAGATGTGGAAGCAAAAGCTCGGTGTTGACGCCCAGTTGGCGAACATGGAATGGAAGATCTTCCTGGAAGAGCGCGGCAACCAGAACTTTGATCTGGCACGTGGCGCGTGGTGTGGCGACTATAACGAAGCCTCAACCTTCCTGGACCTGCTGCAGTCGGATTCCGGCTATAACGACGGCAAGTACAACAACGCTCGGGTTGATGAGCTGCTTGCGGAAGCCAAAACTGCAGATGACGCAGCGCCCCTGTATACCGAGGTGGAACGGATTATCGCACAAGAGACCCCCGTTATTCCGATCTATCACTATGCTGGCGTCTACATGATGGACAGCGACGTCGGGAACTGGCCGGTCAATAACGTAGAGCAGAACTGGTATTCCAAAAACCTCTACAAGCGCGCCGAGTAATCATCTTTAGACCACGTTCTGCCCCGGAGTTCTCTTCGGGGCAGAACCAATAACGGGGGCATGAAATGCTTGCCTATATCATCCGGCGCCTGCTGGCGGCCGTTCCGACGATCCTGTTACTGATCGTCGCCAGTTTCTTTCTGATGCACTTTGCACCCGGCGGGCCGTTCACGTCCGAACGCCCTCTGCCGCCTGCGGTTCTGGCCAATATCGAGGCCCGCTATGGGCTGGATCAGCCGTTGTGGAAGCAATTGTGGGACTATCTCTACAATATCGTGGTGCATTTCGATTTCGGCCCGTCCTTCAAGTTCAAGGATCGGGATGTAAATGACATCATCGCGCAGGGCTTCCCGATTTCGCTGACATATGGCTCGCTGTCATTCCTGCTTGCGACTACTGTCGGTGTTGGCCTGGGTATCGCCGCCGCAATCAAGCACAACAGCTGGATCGATTATTTCGCCGTAGGTTTGGGGATCGCGGCGCAGGCACTGCCCAACTTCATCATGGGCCCGATCCTGATCCTGACTTTCACACTTTGGCTTGGCTGGCTGCCCGGCGGCGGTTGGAATGGAGGGCAATGGCCCTATCTGATCATGCCCGTGATCGCGCTGGCGACTTCGTATATGGGGTCGATTGCGCGGATCACACGGTCATCGATGCTTGAGGTTCTGAACTCGAACTTCATCCGCACCGCCCGCGCAAAGGGTCTGCCAACCAGAACCGTGATTTGGCGTCATGCGCTGAAGCCAACCCTTCTGCCCGTAGTGTCCTATCTGGGGCCTGTTTTTGTCTACGTTCTAACCGGTTCGGTTTTTGTCGACATCTATTTCTCGACCGGGGGATTGGGGCAGGCCTATGTGGGTTCAGCTCTGTCTCGGGACTATGCCGTGCTGTTGGGAGTCACGATCCTATATGGCGCGCTGACCGTCGTTGTGAACTTGCTGACTGACCTGGCCTATGCCTGGTTCGATCCGAAAATCCGCTACTAAGGGGCTGGCAATGCTTGGAAAATCACAAAAAGCCGCCCAACTGGCTGAAGATGTCACCGATTACACGGTCATTCAGGGGCGCTCACTCTGGCAAGACGCACGGATGCGGTTCGTCCGCAACAAGGCCGCGATGGCCAGTGTCTTCATACTTGGTCTGATCGTTCTGTTTACCATCATCGGTCCATATTTCGCCGTGTGGAGCAACGAAGAGATCGATTGGAACGTCATGGGCGACGTGCGCGGCATGGGGATGCCCTCGGTCGAAACCGGGCACTTTTTCGGTGTCGATGATCTGGGCCGTGATCTCTATAGCCGGGTCATTCAGGCGACAACAACATCGTTATTGGTCGGCCTAATCGGGGCGGCAACCGCCCTTATAGTCGGAACCTGCTATGGCATCGCCGCTGGCTATATCGGCGGTCGCACCGATAGCGTGATGATGCGCTTTGTCGATATCCTGCTGGCAATCCCTGCTACATTGGTCATTATCCTGCTGCTTGTTGTGGCCGGGCGGTCATTCTTCATGCTTTTCATAGCCCTTGGTGCCGTGGGTTGGCTAACAATGGCGCGGATTGTCCGGGGCCAGACCCTGACCCTGAAAAACCGCGAGTTTATCGAGGCCGCGCGCGCCGCCGGTGTCAGTGAGTTCACTATTATGTATCGCCACATTTTGCCCAATCTCCTGGGCGTGGTGATCGTGTATGCCTCGCTTTTGGTGCCCGAAATGATCCTGACCGAAAGCTTCATCTCATTCCTTGGGTTGGGGATTTCGGAACCTTATACCTCGCTGGGGCGTCTGATCGCTGAAGGAGCGGGTACGATGGGTTACGGGACGCTGTGGCAGTTGCTGTTCCCTCTGACTTTCTATGTCGCCATCATCATCACGATGTTCTTCATCGGAGATGGTCTGCGTGACGCTCTGGACCCGAAGGATCGCTGATATGAGCTTGTTTTCCGTAAAGGACCTAAGCGTCCAGTTCGACACTCCCGATGGCGTGGTCGAGGCCGTTAAAGGTATCAGTTTTGACATCAATCCGGGCGAGTGCCTTGGAATCGTCGGCGAAAGCGGGTCGGGCAAAAGCCAGACCTTCATGGCCGCGATGGGGCTGTTGCCGCCCGCTGGCCGGGCATTGGGATCAGCCACGTTGAACGGCAAGGAAATCCTGAACCTGCCTGTGGGCAAACTAAACAAAATCCGCGGATCGGATGTAGGCATGATCTTTCAGGATCCGCTGACTGCTCTGACTCCCCATTTGCGGATCGGTCAGCAAATGCGCGAGGTCCTGCAGGTGCATGAAGGCCTGCAAGGTTCCGCCGCGCGTGCCCGCTGCCTGGAATGGTTGGAGCGTGTGCGTATCCCAGAAGCAAAGCGCCGTCTGGATCAGTATCCGCATGAGTTGTCCGGCGGAATGCGCCAGCGGGTAATGATCGCAATGTCGATGTTGTGTAATCCCAAGCTGCTAATTGCGGACGAACCCACCACCGCGCTGGACGTGACCGTTCAGGCCGACATTCTGGACCTGATGGTGCGCCTGCAGAAGGATGAAGGCACAGCTATTGCCCTGATCACCCATGATATGGGCGTCGTTGCACGAATGTGCGACCGCATTCAGGTCATGCGCTTGGGGCAATTTGTCGAAGCCGGTGACACTCGCGAAATCTTCCGCGCGCCGCAGCACGAATATACGCGCACTCTGCTTGAAGCGATGCCACGCATTGATGCCGGCGATGCCCCTAAAGCTTTGGACAAGGTTGATGAGCCCCTACTTAAAGTCAATGACGTGAAAGTGCACTTCCCGATCCATGTTTCAGGTGGGTTGTTTGGGCGTAAGGTGCCACTGAAGGCCGTCGACGGCGTCAGCTTTGACATCCGCAAGGGTGAGACATTGGGCGTCGTCGGTGAATCCGGATGCGGCAAGTCCACTCTGGCACGTGCCGTTCTGCAACTGATTGAGCCCAGCGGCGGCAATGTCAGTTGGCTGGGTCACCCGATTGTCGGGCTCAGACGCGCCGAACTCAACAAATACCGCAAAGACCTTCAGATCGTATTCCAAGACCCATTGGCCAGCCTTGATCCACGAATGACGATCTCGGCCTCTATCGCCGAGCCGCTGAAGACCTATCGCCCTGATCTGACCGAGCGCGAACGAAAAGGTCTTGTTGCTGAGATGATGGAAAGGGTCGGTCTGAATGCCAACATGATCAACCGATATCCGCATGAATTGTCTGGAGGGCAGAACCAGCGAGTCGGAATTGCGCGAGCAATGATCAATAAGCCCAAACTTATTATCTGTGATGAGGCCGTTTCGGCCCTAGACGTGTCTATTCAGGCTCAAATCGTCGAATTGTTGCGAGAGTTGCAACAAGAGTTCGGACTTTCCATGATCTTCATCAGCCATGACCTTTCAGTGGTGCGCGCTGTGTCGAACCGGATCATGGTGCTTTATCTGGGTCGCATCGTCGAGCTGGGGGATGGGCAGGTTATCTGCTCGAATCCGGTCCACCCCTACACCAAATCCCTGATCTCGGCCGTGCCTATCCCGGACCCGGATGTTGAGCGCAGCCGACAGCGTTTGAAACTGCCTGGGGAATTGCCCTCGCCTATGGACCCCAAAGCCGCACTTCGGTTTCTTCCCAGTCGGTTAGCCGCTGGCGAAAACGAGTATGTTCCAAAGTTGAATGAGGTAAAGCCCGATCATTTTGTGGCCGAACATGACCCGTTGGATGCAATTATGGCCAGCACCTGATGTATGTGCCCCGGAGCCATAATCCGGCTCCGGGGCTATCGCTGAAGAAAAAAGTATATCGAAACAGAACAGAAAAATAACGATATCCGCAGCGGCGCTTGATTGTACGGCAAAGCAAGGCGAAAACCCGCGATGTGTCGGCAGAAATCTCCCGATCATTTTGACTTCTTCCATTACGGATGTCACGATCTTCAAATATATGTTGTAGGGCTGTGTTCGCGTTGATTGTTCGGGCCGCTGAGCCTAAGAGGTCCGCGTCCTACACAGACTGTCGAATATTGGTTTAGATACTTGAGAGGTCAAATGGTACGTAAGGTCACAAAGGCGATCTTCCCCGTTGCGGGGCTCGGCACCCGTTTTTTGCCAGCAACGAAATCGGTCCCAAAAGAGATAATGACCCTGGTTGACCGACCATTGGTGCAATACGCCATCGACGAAGCGCGCGCTGCGGGTATCACTGAATTCATTTTTGTCACATCGCGCGGCAAATCGGCACTTGAAGATTACTTCGACCACAACCTTGTTCTGGAACAGGAGCTTAAGGCCAAAGGCAAAGACAAGCTTCTGGAAACGCTGAACTCGACCAACATGGAAAGCGGCGCAATCGCCTATATCCGCCAGCACAAAGCGCTGGGTCTGGGTCACGCTGTCTGGTGCGCACGTCGCCTGATCGGCGATGAACCATTTGCAGTTATGCTGCCCGATGACGTAATTGCAGCCGACAAACCCTGCCTTCAGCAAATGATAGAAGCCTATGAAGAAACCGGCGGCAACATGGTTGCGGCCATGGAGGTTCCTGCCGACAAAACCAGCTCGTATGGTGTTCTGGACGTAGGTGACAACATCGGGACAGTGGTACGCGCACGCGGCATGGTTGAGAAGCCAAAACCCGATGAGGCGCCTTCAAATCTGGCCGTGATCGGACGCTACGTGTTGGGTCCGTCGGTGCTTTACAATCTGAATCAAAAGAAAAAGGGCAGCGGTGGCGAGATTCAGCTAACCGATGCAATCGCCGAAGATATTGGCAACGGCGTGCCGGTGTTTGGCTACAAGTTCAACGGCCAACGTTTCGATTGTGGCTCAAAAGCTGGCTTTTTGCAGGCCACGGTCGCCTTCGCGCTGGCCCGTGACGACCTGCGTGAGGATCTGAGCCAATACCTGCACGACATCGTGGCAACTGGTCAGGCGGCGCAATAACGAACCGCCCAAAGTATTTGACGTTTTTTGTTCGGCCGAAGCGAAATTCGCCTCGGCCGAAACTCGTTGTGGACGCTGAAGCGTTAGCAAGGGCTTTATGGGGCGTTCGGCCCGGTTAGCAGCGGTTCATCCACCGGACGGCAATGTGGCGCGCAAATCAATTGTCAGACCGACAGCCACAGGAGGACGCCCGTGTCACAGAATTCTCCCCGTTTGAACCTGCCCTATTTGCAACCGTCACAGGCCCAAAAGCACGTCACCCACAATGAAGCCCTACGGCAGCTTGATATTATTACTCAACTCAGTGTGGCTGCGATCAATGCCACGATCCCGCCTGCCGCACCGGATCAAGGAGAGATTCACGCCTTGGGCAACACCCCAACAGGGGATTGGGCCGGCCACGCCGGTTCGCTGGCCGTCTGGCTGGATAACGCCTGGCATTTTGTACTCCCCCGTATTGGTTGGCGCACATGGGATGAAAGTGAGGAGAAATTGCTGGTCTGGGACGGTAATAGCTGGATGCCCCCCCCTGTCGCGACAGAAAACTTGGATGGCGTGGGAATCGCCACAGGGTATGACAGCACCAACCGGCTATCGGTACGATCCCCCGCCACATTACTCAGCCATGATGGTGGCGGGCATCAGTTGAAAATCAACAAAGCCGACGCCAGCGACACTGCATCCTTGCTATTCCAATCCAACTGGACAGGACATGCCGAGATGGGTCTGACTGGCAGTACCGGATTCACCATCAAAGTGTCGCCGGACGGCGGCACATGGACCAACGCGCTGAGCATTGACCCTGCGAGCGGCACCGCGAGCGGTGCGGCGGTCCAGACCAGCGCTGACGACACCACACCCGGCCGCCTGATGCGGGCAGACTACGGCTATGGTCCGGGCAATCTGGTTGGAACTGTCTCGGAAAATATTGGGATACCGACTGGGGCTGTGTTGGAGCGCGGTGCAACTCCCAATGGCGATTACATTCGTTTCGCGGATGGTACGCAGATCTGCACCGTCACACTGCCCGCAACAGGCTGTACCACAAGTGAAGGCGCGTTATTTGCAAGCGACGCGGCGGTCTGGGATTTCCCAGTGGCATTTGCCGCCAGCACAGCCGTTGCCGTCAGTGGCAGCGGCGGCGCCAGCGCGCGGTTCATCGGCTTTGAGGCTCCGGCCGAAACTCAAGTGGCATTCAAGGTACTGTCGACTACAAGCGATGCGACACCACTGCCCCCAACAGCAGTGGCGATTGGCCGCTGGTTCTGAACCGAAAAACTGCCCGGGCTTAGCCCCGGGCGGTTACTTGGCGCGAATATCCGAAGCCGCCTGATCCAAAAACCAGGCATAGGTTTCACGGATACCGTCTTCCAGTCGGACGCGCGCGCGCCACCCCATAGAGGAAAGCCGCGATACATCCATTAGCTTCTGCATAGTACCATCGGGCTTGCTGTCATCCTGAGTAGTTTTCCCGGTGAAGCCGATTGTTTTGGCAACCAATTTTGCCAAGTCCGCAATTGATATATCCTCGCCGCAACCCACATTGATGTGGCTCAGCATCGGCTGGGTATTTGCCTCATACTCATTGCGCGGCAGATCGAGCACATAAAGGGACGCTTCGGCCATGTCGTCCACATGCAGAAACTCACGACGAGGTTTGCCGGTGCCCCAAACTTTCACCTCGTCCAGCGCATCGCGCTTTGCCTCATGAAACCGGCGGATCAGCGCGGGCAACACATGACTGTTTTCCGGGTGAAAATTGTCGCCCGGCCCATACAGATTAGTAGGCATGACCGAACGGTAATCAACACCATACTGCCGGTTATAGCTTTCGCACAGCTTGATCCCTGCGATTTTGGCCACGGCGTAGGGCTCATTTGTCGGTTCCAACACGCCCGTCAATAAAGCATCTTCTCGCATCGGCTGTGGGGCTGCACGCGGATAGATGCAAGAGCTACCCAGTTGTAGCAGGCGCTTTACCCCAGCGGCGAAAGCCTGATGGATCACGTTACATTCAATCATCAGATTGTCGTAAATAAAATCCGCTGGGTAGGTGTTATTGGCGTGGATGCCACCCACTTTGGCCGCGGCCAGAATGACGACATCTGGGCGCTCGGCCTGCATAAAATCTCGGACAGCAACCTGATTGGTCAGATCCAGTTCGGAACGGGATTGTGTGACCAACTCAAGCGCTTCGCCCGCTGCCTGGCGGCTTTGTAGCTGGCGCAAGATGGCGGCGCCAACCATACCGCGGTGGCCTGCTACATAGATTTTACGCATGGCGCTGCTCCTCAGCCATTTTCCATGCTCACAGGCAATTCATAACCATGCTCTTTCAACAGCGCATGCTGTTTGGCGGTATTTAGGTCTTCTAGAACCATCTCGGCGCACATGTCCTGCACGGTCAGCTTAGGTTCCCACCCCAGTTTGGTCTTAGCTTTCGAGGGATCACCCAACAGCGATTCGACCTCAGCCGGGCGGAAGTACTTCGGGTCAATGCGCAAAACCACGTCACCGGGTTTGAGAGCAGGCGCATTGTCACCTTCAATTGACGCGACAGTCGCAATTTCTTCAATGCCTTCGCCAGTGAATTCTAGCGAAATACCCAGCTCGGCTGCAGACCATTCTATGAATTGTCGCACCGAATACTGTTTGCCTGTGGCAATCACGAAATCTTCCGGGTTGTCCTGCTGCAGCATCAGCCACTGCATCCGCACGTAATCCTTCGCATGCCCCCAATCCCGCAAGCTGTCGATATTGCCCATATAAAGACACTGCTCTAGCCCTTGCGCGATATTCGCTAGTCCTCGCGTAATCTTGCGGGTCACAAAGGTTTCGCCTCGGCGCGGGCTTTCGTGATTGAACAAAATACCGTTACAGGCATACATGCCGTAGGCTTCGCGATAGTTCACCGTGATCCAATAGGAATACAGCTTGGCCACCGCATAAGGTGAACGTGGGTGAAAAGGAGTCGTCTCACGCTGCGGCGTTTCCTGAACCAAACCATACAGCTCAGACGTGGACGCCTGATAGAAACGTGTTTTATTTTCCAGCCCCAGAAAGCGGATTGCTTCCAACAACCGCAAGGTGCCAATGGCGTCAACATCCGCAGTGTATTCAGGCGCCTCAAAGCTGACTGCGACATGAGATTGGGCGCCGAGGTTATAAACCTCGTCTGGCTGCACCTCCTGAATGACGCGCGTCAGGTTCGACGTATCGCTCAAATCACCATAGTGCAGGTACAAATTGGGACTGGGATCATGCGGGTCCTGGTAGATATGATCGATACGCTGTGTGTTGAACGACGACGCCCTGCGCTTGATCCCATGAACCTCATAGCCCTTTTCCAACAAAAATTCCGCCAGATAGGAGCCGTCCTGCCCTGTAATGCCGGTAATCAACGCTTTTTTCGTCATTATTTCTTCCCAGGGAATACTGTGCGCATCGTGGTCACCTCAAAACCTTAAGGCGATGCGGAATGCAACCCAAGGCAAAAGACTGCGGTGAGATTGGCAGCTAATTCATTTCCTGGTTAGGCGATGCGATCAAGTCGATCCATACAGCGGTACCGCAACCTGGGCTCCTTCTGCCAAAGCTTTGCTCTGATCGCGGCGCACTTGTTCGTAAAGAGCCAGCGCTTGATCAGAAAAAAGCTGGCTTGGGGGCTCCACGTGCACGAAATTTGAATGCCCGTCCTGCCCACGAGCCATCAGCGCATAATCTCGATCCGCGACCAGCTGTCTTGCATTGGGGTTGAGATAACGGATTGCCAGGCCAATCCTGCGGTCATCCGATCGATTTGGACCGGACCCATGAATTGTCAGACCGTGATGTAAAGACATTTGCCCTGGGGCCAACTCAATATGGGTTTTGTCTTCGTCTGCAACCTCGACCGCAATCTCTTGACCCCGCGACAGCAGGTTGGTTTCAGAATAGGTGTCCTTATGTGGCAGGATCGGGTTCTTGTGGCTGGCGCGCACAAAATCCATACATCCGCTTTTTTCCGTAGCCGGAGATAGCGCTATCCACGCGGTGACCTGATCGGGCGTTTCGCCCATGCCCCAATAGGTCAGGTCCTGATGCATCCCCACCGTATGTTTGGTGTGGGCTTCTTTGATGAAAAACTCGGCTGACCAGATCATGATGTCCGGGCCGAGCACACCTTCGACCAAATCCAGCACCCGCGGATCCAGCGCAATTTTTGCCGCCAGCGGGATCACCAAATGGGCATTCACCCGCTTGTATGTATTGAGCGGCAGAGGCAGGTCCGCTGTAAGCCAATCCTGTTCAAGCTGTTCTAGTTCCAAACGAATATCTGCAGCTTCGTCTTGAGAAAAAACCGTCAGCGGAAAAAGAAATCCGTCCTTCCAGTATTGTTCCGCTTGCGCGTCGGTCAGAGTGGTTGAAGGTTGTGACATGGCGTTTATCTCTGGCTGGTTGCAACCTCAGGATAAGCCAGTATCAAGGCTGCTCAGCGTGTAACCTCTTGCCCGTGAGGATAAGTTGAGCTTAGCCTGTCTTCATGTCATCCCGCATCCCGTCACTCAATTGGCTGCGCGTTTTCGAATCGGTCGCCCGGACCGAAAGTTTCGCGCGCGCAGCCGTGCAACTGAACATGTCGGCAGCAGCCGTTAGTCAACAGGTAAAGGCGTTGGAAGCCCGGCTGGGAACCCCATTGTTTCACCGCCATGCCCATGCGGTGACATTGACTGAGGCCGGCCGCGCCTATCTGCCGTCGGTCCAGCAATCCCTACTGATGTTGGAGACCGCAACAACCGGCCTGTTCGGCGAAACTCGTGAACAACGCCTATTTGTGCAATCTGTTCTGCTTTACGCTCATGGGGTTCTGGCCAGCGGGTTGCCAGGTTTTCAGGTAGCAAACCCTCAGATCAACCTTTCCCTGACGACCGGTAATCTTGTTTCGGACTTTGCCAATCAGTTCACCGATCTGCAGATCGTGTTCGGCAACCCCGCCCTCTTCAATGCCAAGGGCGATCTATTGATGCGCGAACGCCTTTATCCCGTAGCCCCACCAGTACTTGCTGAGCAAATCAGCCACCCTCAGGATCTGTTTCAATTTCCATTGATCGAGGTCTCAACCCATCGCGCGAGCTGGCCGCTTCTGTTTGAAACCATGCGCCTACCCACCGGCCAAGCGCGGTATTTCTTTGCCGACAACTCTTTGATGGCGGCCGAGTTATCGGCTAGCGGAGGGGGCATCGCGCTAGCCCGTGCGCCTGCGTCAAACCGGATTATGGAACTTTCGTGTCTTGTCCCATGCCTGCCGGGTTTTCAGATTGACGATCAAGAAGCCTATCATCTTGCCTACCCTTCCCGAAAAGCCTTGCGCCCACCGGCGCGTGCCTTTCGCGACTGGTTGTTGGATCACAATGCGGCCGTCCAGACCCGATAACGCCCCTGCCCTGTTACTTCGCGAATTAGACCGCGCCGGGTAAACCGATCAAAATTGCGCTGCACGGCTGCGCGTGAGGCCTTCGTCAGGTCTTCGGCCAACGGTGCCGAGACCATCGGCCAAGCGGTCAGGACATCGATCAACAAAGGTGGCGTTCGTCCGCTTAGCCCGCTAGTTGCCTCACGCGCGCGCTGTTCCCAGGCACTGACCCGATCCAGATGCATCAGCGCCGCCAAGGCCACCTGCCCTGCCCCGCGAACCCATGCGGATAGCTTGTCTTGCACCTCTCCGGCGCCCCGCAATGCCCCTGGTCCGGACAGAGCGAGAGGCATGAACATCGCGCCGCCCCGCCCCATCGTAGCCGCATGGCGAGATGCGATGATCGCAGCCTCGGTATCCTGTCCGATCCCCGGAGAGAACGCACGCCAGGCATGAAATCCAATTGCGGCCTGCGTCACCGGGTGCAGACCTTCAGAGTTTCTCATGACTTCTGCCAGATCGGCCACCGCCTCAGGAATCTCTTCAATCCCTTGCGCCATGCGATCCAAGAATGCAGTCAGGCCGGCCTCCCAGCCGCCGTCGGACGGACCCGGCCCCGAAGTCAGCCGTCGTACCGCCCAACCCGCCCGGAATAGGGCTTGCACGTCATCTCCCGTCGCCCCAATTCGCAGACCAGTCCACAGGGCGAGCCTGTCAACACTGATCCGATCCCCGGTCCACCACCCCAGATCCGACACATCCATCAGGGCCAGACGATGACTCCATCCATCCGGTCCCGCCCGCAAACGTTCGTCCAAAGCGCCAAAGATAGCTGCCAGATCTGCCAATTCATAAGAAAGTTCGGCCTGAGCCGCGCGCCAATCCCGTGGATCGAACAGTAACCGCTGATCAGTTTTCGGGCCGGGGATCAGGAAATCATCGACCGGCTCTTCATCTTCCGGGGGCAAAAACCACAGATCGTCATCTTCGGGCGGGTCCACGTCATAGATACTTTGAGGGCCTACCGCGTCGGCGTCCTCGTCCGGATCAGGAATGACGGGCTTTGGTGTCATGCCCCGTATATTTCTGGGAATTATGTCAGTTCACAAGGCGTTTTTTGCGCATTACGTGCTTAACTTGCGAAACTCGCAGTTAGAAATTCAAGTTGCCTGCTCAGATCAATCTGGTCGCTGCTGCCAATCAGCATGTATCCGAAACCGTCCTGTGACCATGTGGCCGTAGCCAACCCGCTCAGAATCTCCTGCTCGACACCCATGTTTGGCGCATCATCCCCTTGGCGGATAATGCAGAAGGCAAAGGGTCGGCCCTGAGCATCGGCAAACACAACCTGTATGAGTGGCTTACCTTCGAACGCCAAAACCTGCGCGCGTTTCAATTCCATCCCGGGCAGCGCCGCAAGCGCATCGCGGTTGAGCCCGCGGCCCAATTGTTCCTCGGCCAACGAGAATTGCGCATCTAATAGTTCGGGTGAATTGTCCAACGACGCAATTGTCTTGGGGACGTAAAGCGACTGGTAAATCGCCGCCTGTTCTGCCCAACCCAGTGGCTCTGGACGTGTGGTCCAAAACGTTGCGGAAACGGCGATTATCGCAACCGAGGCCGCCACGGCCAGCAACCGCAACCCGCCAAAGACAGGCTGTGCCTGGGACACCGGCTCAGGCAAATCAATCTGTGGCGTTTCTGCAGACAAACGATCAAATACCGCCTGAACCGCTGGTGCATACGGGTCCAGCGCCATCAGGCGCAATTCTAAATCAGGGTCCGTTTCAACCGCACTTTCAATTGCGTTGGCCCCGGATTCATCCAGCTTGCCTTCCAGATATTCCAGTAGCGTCTCATCGGAGAACTTCATTTGCCACTCCGTTGAACAGCATCTGCCGACTCATGCTGCATCACTGTTTTCAGTTTCCGCCGAGCGTTGGACAATCGACTCATGATAGTTCCAATCGGAACCTCCAGCAACGCAGCAGCCTCGCGGTAACTGTAGCCTTCGACAAATACGAGCATAACTGTTTCCCGCTGTGCTTCTGGCAGTTGCATCACCTGTATAAACACTTCAGCGGCGAAAATATTCGTTTCAGAATCCGGTTGGTGCGAAATTAGTTCTGCCTCGGGAGTAGAGGTCAGGGCTTGCGCCTTGCGAACCGAGCGCGCGCGCACCTCATTCAGCCAGATTGAACGGCAGATCGTCATCAGCCAGCTGTCCAACCGGTCGTGCGAGGTGACATGGTGGTGCCGTTCCAGCGCGCGCAAACACGTGGATTGCAACAGATCGTCAGCTACATCGGATGCTCCGGACAACGCCAACCCGAACCGCCAAACGCGTTTCGAATGCGCCTGGATCGCGCCCCGCACAGCCTGTTCTGAACTAATTTCACCACCCATCGAATAAATCGCGACCTGTTTGTGTTTGCCTTCTACGGGCCAGGCCCGCGAGGTCAGGACTGACACAATACCGTGGAGGAATGAAATGAAACTTCTGTTGAAGGCAGTCACGATTGCGTCGGCAATTGTTGCAACCCCGGCGCTGGCCGAGACGTGGACTCTGGCACCCGAAGGTTCTCATCTTGCCTATGGCACCATCAAGAAAGACACTGTGGGTGAGGTTAATTTTTTCACCGGTCTCAGCGGTCATGTAACCCCCGATGGTCAGGCCGAGATCCAAATAGACCTGTCCTCGATCGAGACCAATGTCGACATACGCAATGAACGGATGATCGAACATGTGTTCCGCAAAGCGGGCACGGCTTCACTTAAGGCAAAGTTTGATATGGCCGAGGTCTCAAGCCTAAGCGTTGGCGAAACAGCCCTTGTCGATGTCGATGCCTTGTTATCTTTGGTCGGAACAGATGTGGCGTTTGACGCCGAAATGTTTGTGGCACGCCTTTCAGATACTTCGGTGATGGTGTCGACCAATGACATGGTGTTCATCAGCACCGAGGATGCTGGCGTGAACGCCGGGGTGGACAAGCTGATGGAGCTTGCCGGTCTGCCCAGCATAACACGGACTGTACCTGTTACCGCGCGGCTGATTTTCAATTTAGACGGCGAACAGGCCGCAGTGACCAGTGCAGTCCCGATTGCCGTCGCCGCAGTCACGGGTGATGCCAAAGCGGGCAAGAAAGTCTTCCGCAAATGCAGCGCCTGCCACAAACTGGATGAAAACCGTCATTCGGTCGGTCCATCGCTGCACGACATTTTCGGCGCCACGGCTGGACAGGCCGCCGGGTTCCGCTATTCTGCACCTTTGAAAGAGTCGGGTATCGTTTGGACTGCCGAGACCCTGACCACATTCCTGTCCGATCCCCGCAGTACCATCCCGGGCAACAAAATGCAGTTCCCAGGCCTGACGAAAGAAAAGGACATCTCCAACCTGATCGCATATCTGCAAGCAGAAATACCGGGTTAAGACCGAGCCCGGCGGAAACCGGGTTCCCTTTGCCAGTCTTGTCCCGCTATTCCTTGTCTCATCGCAGAAGAGGGAGACGCGTGGCATGAGCGAAACAGTCAGACTGACATTGGATGAAATCCGAAATTTAAGCCTGTCCATTCTAACCGCATCCGGCTTCGGGGCGGATCATGCCGCAGCAATCACCAACATGTTGGCCACCTGTCAGATCGACGACTGCCAGTCGCACGGGCTATTCCGCCTGTTCATGTGCACCGATACGATCAAGGCCGGAAAAATCGACGGGCATGCAGAACCCGCTCTTGCGCCATCGGACAACGCAATCGTTCGAGTCGATGCACAGGGTGGAATGTCTCTACTGGCCTTCGAAAAAGCGCTGCCTGTGTTGATCGAAAAGACCCGCACCCATGGTATGGCCGCGATGGCGATCAACCGATGTTTCCACTTCTCGGCTCTCTGGCCCGAAGTGGAACGGCTGTCCGCCGAAGGTCTGGCCGCAATAGCAATGGTACCCAGCCATTCCTGGGTGGCCCCGGCAGGCGGCACACGCGGCAGCCTCGGCACCAATCCACTGGCCTTCAGCTGGCCAAGGCACGGCAAAGATCCGTACACCTTCGATTTTGCCACCAGTGCCTTTGCCCGCGGTGAGATCGAGCTGTATCGCCGTGCGGGCAAATCTCTGCCCGAAGGGGTCGCCATTGACAAAGACGGCAACCCAACCACCGATCCGCAGGCCGCAATGGACGGCGCGATGTTGACCTTCGGCAGTTACAAGGGCTCGGCCCTTTCCATTATGATCGAGCTTCTGGCTGGTCCGTTGATCGACGATCTGACCAGCCTAGAAAGCATGGAGTTTGCCGAAGGTGCAGGTGGCGCGCCCTATCACGGCGAGATCATACTGGCCTTCGATCCTGCCCAATTCAGCGGCGGCCGGACGGCGGAAAACAACGCACGCGCCGAGCGCTTGTTTGCCGATATCCTCGATCAGGGCGCACGCCTACCCTCACAACGGCGCTTTGCCGCCCGGGCGCGCAACACCGAGCGCGGATATGTCGAAATCGCCAAAACACTACATGAAGATCTTCTTTCTCTGGACGGAAAGGTGCACGCATCGTAAAGCCCCTTTCCCTTAGGGATGTGGCTGGCTAAGAAGTCCCTCCAGACTTTTTCAGGAGGCCTCCTTGGACCGCATCGCCCGCACCATTGCCACCGAGATTAACGCCCGCCCCGAACAGGTAGGCGCCGCAGTGAAACTGCTGGACGAAGGGGCCACCGTCCCCTTCGTCGCGCGTTACCGTAAGGAAGTAACCGGTGGGTTGGATGATGGCCAACTGCGCACATTGTCAGACCGCCTGACCTATCTGCGTGAGTTGGAGGCGCGGCGCGAAACCATTCTTGGGTCGATCAAGGAACAAGGCAAGCTGACTGACGAGCTGGCCAAATCCATCGCACAAGCAGACACCAAGGCGCAGTTGGAAGATATCTACCTGCCCTACAAACCCAAGCGTCGCACAAAGGCGATGATCGCGCGGGAAAACGGGTTGGAACCGCTGGCCAACGCCATTTTGATAGACCGTTCTGCCGATCCCGAGGCTCTGGCTCAGGATTACATCACTGAAGCGGTGCCAACTCTCAAGGACGCGCTGAACGGTGCACGGGACATCATCACGGAACGGTTAACTGAAAACGCCGCTCTGTTGGGCGAATTACGCAATTTTATGCAGCGCGAGGCCGTGCTGACCTCAAAGGTGATTGACGGCAAGGAACAAGAAGGCGCGAAGTTCAGCGATTATTTCAACCACTCCGAGCTGTGGGCCAAGACCCCATCGCATCGTGCATTGGCGATGCTACGCGCCTCGAAGGAAGGGATTGTAACGCTGGACATTGCGCCCGAGCCTGAAACAGGTGCCGCGCGGGCCGAAGCGATTGTCGCTGCCCATTTGCGAACACGTGGCGATGGTCCTGCCGATAAATGGCTACGCAAGGTGGCCGGGTGGACATGGCGGGTGAAGCTGTCCCTGTCAATGATGGTCGAGCTGATGGCCGACCTGCGTGGACGTGCGCAAGAAGAGGCCATTCAGGTCTTTTCCCGAAACCTCAAAGACTTGCTGTTCGCCGCCCCCGCTGGTGCACGAGCAACGCTTGGTCTTGACCCGGGCATCCGCACCGGCGTCAAAGCAGCCGTAGTTGATGCCACGGGCAAGGTGGTTGCAACGGATACACTCTATCCATTTCAACCAAAAAACGATCTGCGCGGCGCTCAGACAACCCTTTTGAATCTGATCGCCTCTCACAAAATCGAACTGATCGCCATCGGCAACGGCACGGCCAGCCGTGAAACCGAAAAATTAGTGGGGGACGCACTGAAACTGCTGCCCAAATCCGCAGCTGCACCTACCAAGGTTATTGTGTCCGAGGCTGGTGCCTCAGTTTACTCCGCTTCGGAACTGGCCGCGCGCGAGTTCCCCGATCTTGACGTTTCTCTACGTGGAGCAGTGTCGATCGCACGCCGGTTGCAAGATCCGCTGGCAGAGCTGGTGAAAATCGAGCCGAAATCAATTGGTGTCGGTCAATATCAACATGACGTGGACCAGCACCGCCTATCGCAATCCTTGGCTTCGGTTATCGAGGATGTCGTGAACGCAGTGGGTGTCGACCTTAACACGGCGTCAGCTCCCCTGCTCTCTCATGTGTCAGGTTTGGGGCCTGTCCTTGCCGAAGCAATTGTGATGCACCGCGATCTGAATGGCGCATTTCAATCGCGCAAAGAGCTTCTTAAGGTCGCCCGCCTTGGCCCACGCGCATATGAACAATGCGCTGGCTTTCTGCGCATACGCGACGGCGCAGAACCGCTGGATGCGTCTTCGGTCCACCCTGAAGCCTATGACGTTGCCCGTCGGGTTGTTTCGGCATGTGGCCGGGATATTCGACAGATCATGGGCCATGACGGTGCGCTGAAAGGGTTAAGGGCCGAGCAATTCGTAGACGATACTTTTGGTCTGCCAACAGTTCAGGATATTTTCGCCGAACTGGAAAAACCGGGTCGTGATCCGCGTCCCAGTTTTGTCACCGCCTCATTTACGGATGGTGTCGAAAACATCACCGACCTGAAACCAGGAATGGTTCTTGAAGGCACGGTTACCAATGTTGCTGCCTTCGGTGCCTTTGTGGATATCGGCGTGCATCAGGATGGGCTGGTCCATATCAGTCAACTGGCTGATCGGTTCGTCAAGGATCCGCATGAGGTGGTCAAAACCGGACAGGTCGTGAAGGTCGCAGTCGTTGAGGTGGATGTGCCGCGAAAACGCATTGGCCTGACAATGCGCAAGAACGGTGCGGGCAGATCTGTCGCAAAATAACTATCGGCCAAAGAGGTCGTGCACAGGCTTTTGCCTTCACAAAAACAAGCTGGCCACAAGGGTGGCAAATTGACATCGCGGAATACGAAACCGTTTACGCGCGGCCTTGATGAGCAGCCTCATCTGACTGGTCCAAATTGATTGTTAGTGCATCATCGGCCTGTAATCCATCGGAATATTGGTTTCAGGAGCTTGCGGGTGATAGCCCAGTGCACTGTGGGGTCGTTTTGCGCCGAAACCGGCGACGATAGAAAAGGCTTTTTACTATCGAAGGCGGAAATCCGAGGCCGATGAAGGAAGGTGATATACCGAAATCGCATATATTACGGCCGCCACTGCGACTGCGACTGCGACTGCGATCGGTGTCATGGTGTCATCAGCCATTGACCATCTAAATAGTTTGATCATGCATAGGAACAAAGCTTGGACGTCGTTAACCTGGCTTTGACCAGAGCTTCTGCAAAAGTTACCGCACAGGCGACGCCATCAACGACTGGCAAACCGAATTCTTCCGACAGATGCGACATCAGGTCTGTCATCCCTGCACACCCCAGAACAATGGCCTCAGCCCTGTCTTCATCTATCGCCGCCCGAATTTCCGACCGGATTTTATCGACGGTCTTGGGATCGTTTTCCTCAAGCTTCAGAACCGGTACATCGGATGCCCGCACCCGAACACAACGGCGATCCAGACCATAGCGCAACAGGTTCGCCTCCAACCCGGCAAGGGAGCGCGACAATGTCGTGATGACGCTGAACTTTGGACTGATCATGGAAGCCGCATGGTATGCCGCCTCTCCTACACCAATGACCGGCGCCGTCGTGATGCAACGTACAGCATCGACGCCCGTGTCATCGAAACAGGCCACCACAATGGCATCCACGTCCGGAAATTGCGAAACAACGTCCAGCAAGCCTGGCACGCAGGTTGAAACGTCCAGATATCCTTGAATACTCGCAGGGCCGTCTTGTGAATTGACCGCAACAATCTCGGTATCTGGATGTGCAACCGCACGGGCCGCCGCCGCGATCTTTCGCGTCATGGAACTGGTGGTATTGGGGTTGACGACAAGCAATTTCACAACGTCCTCACACTTCCCCGCCCAGATAGGCGGCTTTGATACGGGGGTCGGTCAAAAGCTCTTTTGAATTGCCCGAGATCACCACATTTCCCGTGGTCAGCGCATAGGCACGATGCGAGATCGACAGCGCCATGCGCGAGTTCTGTTCGACCAACAGTACCGAAACACCCTCGTCGCGATTGATCGCCACAATCGAGCGGGCTATGTCCTGAACCAACTTGGGCGCAATGCCCAGCGAAGGCTCATCCAACAACAGCAAACGTGGCTTGGCCATCAGGGCTCGACCGATCACCATCATCTGTTGTTCACCGCCGGACAGCGTGCCAGCGGATTGCGAATAGCGCTCTTTCAAACGTGGGAACCGTTCCAGAACCGAATCCAGCGTGCGCTGTACATCCGCTTTGTCTGAACGGGTAAAGGCCCCCATCAGCAAGTTGTCTTTGACCGACATATAAGGGAACACGCGCCTTCCCTCGGGCACCATGGCGATACCTTTCGAGACAATCTCGGCCGGATTTGCCCGGGCGATTTGTTCTCCTTCAAACGCGACAGAGCCGGATTTGATTTTGGCCAGCCCGGTGATGGCCCGCAGGATCGAGCTTTTGCCCGCACCATTGGCACCGATCAGAGCGACAGTTTCGCCCTGCTCAAGATCAATCGAGACACCCTTCAGGGCGTAGACGTGATCGTAGTAAAGCTCGACATCTTTGAAATCCAACATCTTTGTCATGGCTCAGATCCCGATCTCGTCGTCAGCACTGCCCAGATAGGCTTCGATGACCTTTTCGTTGTTCTGGATTTCCTCGGGCGAGCCCTCGGCAATCATCTCGCCAAAGTTCAGCACGACAATCCGATCCGAGATGTTCATAACCGCCGGCATGTCATGTTCCACCAGCAACACGGTGACACCCCGATCATCGCGAACCTTGCGCACCAGATTGACCATTTTCATGGTTTCGTCGTGGTTCATGCCTGCAAAAGGTTCATCCAACAGCAGGACTTTGGGATCGGTGGCCAGACCTATCGCGATCCCAAGCGCCCTAAGATTGCCTTGCGGCAGGTTCGAGGCCTGTTCGTTGGCGATCTCGGTCATACCAAGGAAATCAATCAAGTCGTCGGCATATTGCCCAAAGCTGTCGACGTCCTCATGCGCAGTTTTCGTACCCCAGAAATACCCCGCCAACGAGGCGCGCGCGCGCAGGTGCTGAGCGACAATAATGCTTTCGCGCACGGTCATGGATTTGAAGATCGTCGTTTCCTGAAACGTGCGGACAACACCCTTGCGGGCCACCACATGCGGTTTCAGGTTCGAAATCCTTTCACCCTTGAACAGTACCTCGCCCGCCGTGGTCGGCAGGAAAGATGAGATCATCTTGAACAGCGTGCTCTTGCCAGCCCCGTTTGGCCCGATCACCGACAGGATTTCGTTCTCATTCACATTGAACGAGATATCGCTGTTCGCGGTCAGGCCACCAAATTTCTTGGTAACATGGCGAACCTCCAGAAGATGGCTCATTTGTCACCTCCCTTCTTACCTGGCACTCGCAAGCTAAGCAGCCCATTGGGCAGGAACAGCATCAGGATGATGAGCAGGCTGGAATAGGCGAGCAGTTGGAAGCGACCAAGTTCGAACAGCAGGTCCCATCCGAAATACAGTACCAGCGTGCCCAGCATCGGGCCAAACACGTAGCCCAGACCACCCAGGAAGCAGTTCAGCATGAAGTTCACACTGTCGGCGACCTGAAAACTTGACGGGTAGACCGATTGCGCAATCGACCCGAACATCGCACCACCGATGCCGCCCAGAAAGGACGAGATGGCAAAGATGATGACGCGGATATACGAGATATTTACACCGATTGAGCTGGCCAGTTCTTCATTCTGCTGCATCGACCGGCACAGGTGTCCAAGGCGAGAATTCACCAGCCGGTACATAGCGGCAAAAGTCAGCACCATCAGTACGCAGGCGGCATAGTAGAAAGCCAGTCTTGGGTTCTCCAGCGTTGCAAAATCCGGGATCAGCGGAATGCCCAGGATCGACACCCCTCCCGGTAGCGGGATTGAGGTGATCCCCTTGGCACCGTTGGTGATAGGCAGGGCCAGTGCCGTTAGTGTGACGACCTGTGTCAGCACCAGCGAAATCATCGCAAAATACACACCCCGCAGCCGCAGGATCGGCAGGCCGATCAAAACGGCAACCCCTGCTGCAAAGAGTCCCGCCAACGGCAGGGACAGCCAGAACGAGATGCCCGCTTTGGTCACCAAAATGGCCGAAACATAAGCTCCGATCAGGGCAAAGGCACCCTGACCGATATTGATGCGGCCGATATAGAACGTCAGCCAGACCCCAGCACTGGCAATGGACAGCAGTGCCACTGACGTTAGCGTATAATAAAGGTCAGACCGCCCGGTGGCAGCGATAAAACCAGGAACCGCGATAAAGGTGGCAAGCAGAAAGACCGCTACACCCGACCATTGGATCATAGAAAGTTTCGGCACTGCATTATCCCCACGGTTTGCCCATCAGACCCTGCGGGCGGATGGCCAGGAAAATCATCAGTGAAACGAAGATCAGCAGATAGGTGATATCGCCGTATTGCGACAGGACAGCCAGACCGATGGCTTCCATAAAGCCCAGAATGATGCCGCCAGCAATCGCACCGGAGATTACCCCGGCACCGCCAATCATCACCATCATGAAGGCTTTGATCGAGGTCGGCCCGCCCATGCCAAGGTTGACGCCAGTGATGGTCACCAGCAATCCGCCGACCAGTCCGGCAAGCATTGCGCCCAGGGCAAATCCGATCATGGAATACCGGGCAACATTCACGCCCATCAACTGCGCTGCCGTCCTGTCCTGAGCCAAGGCTCGCAAGGCACGTCCCGTTTTGGAATACTGCATGAACAGGATGAAGGTGACGATGGACAGAATGGCCAGCACACAGATCAGGATCCGGTCATAGGGCATGATCAGCCTGAAGTCCCAATTGAAGACGCCATCGACAATCTTGGGAACACCGCGTTGTTTTTCGCCGAAAACCAACAGGATGACCGCATCGAACAGAAACGCCAACCCAGCGGCCAAAAGCATTGTGCTTTCCTCGCGGGATGATCGTCGAATAACCGGTGCAAATAAAAACCGTTCGATTAACGCACCTAGCACGGCCAGCGTGATGCAGGACGCCAACAGCGCAATTACGAAAGGCCAGCCAAGTTGTCCGTAGAAGGTATAGGTGACAAAGCCGCCAAGAACATACATCTGCCCATGAGCAAAATTCAGTACGTTCATCAGGGCAAAGATCAGCGTCAATCCCAGGGCGATCATCGCATATTGCGCCCCCAGATAGATGCCATTTGCTAATATCTGTTCCATGAGAGTCCCGCGTAAGGTTCGGGTGTCCCGGGCTGATCATCAGCCCGGGTGGGTTTGAGGCCTGTCAGGCTTTCGCCTAGTTGGGGAGGTTGGCCTCAGTCAACTTCAGCGACAAAGAGCGTTTCAAACGCTCCGTCTTGGTATACGTTCACCACAAGCGGAACCGCAATCTGGCGCTTTTGCCCGAACGACGTTGTTCCAACATACCTCATTTTGGCGTCGCCTTTCATGAAGGGGTTGGGTGCTTCGAACGTATCCATTGTGGCCTGGAATTCCTTCACATCGTCGATGCCTGCCGGATTGGCGTTCAAGGTCGCAAGGATATACTCCAGCGCGTACACCTTGGTATTGGACTCGTCGTTATATTCACCAAACATATCAGTGTAGCGTTTGACGAATTCTTTCATGTCATCCGAGGCTATCTCGGGCGTCGAAGCACCGCCGACGGAGATAAACCCGTTGGCCAAATCGCCCGCACCTTCGCGCAGAACCGTCGCATCCTGCGCGGTTTCGGTTGAGATGATACCCTGGAAGCCAAGCTCACGCGCGGACCGGATCAACTGAGGAGCATTGGCCGGTGAGACACCCGACAGAACCAGCAGATCAGGTTGCGTGCGCATAACTGGTGTCAGGACCGGCGTGAAATCGGTGGTGTCCACCTGATAGGTTACGTTGTCCGACACAACGTCTAGCCCCAGAGATTTGGCAGCTTGAACACCACCGTCCCGTTGACTCAGTGGGTCGGATTCGTTTGCAGCAACAAATGCTACGGTCTTAACGCCCTTTTCATCCCGCAGATGTTTATAAATGGCAGGCCCGGACTGATAATTCGCGACCATGCCCAGAACGGCATTGGAAGCCGGAGCGGTATAAAGCTCCTTTGGGAAAGCATAAGGGAAATACATGATACCCTGCGCTTCAGCGACAGGACGAACCGCTGCGGCGCCATCATCCACGTTGGGTCCCACCACATAGTGAATGCCTTCCTGCGCCATCTTTTCCATACCGGCGATTGCGCGCTTGGGGTCTTTCTGATCGTCGAATGACACGATTTCGATGTCATAGGTCGTATCACCAATTTTGTAGCCGCCGGCCTCGTTGATCCAATCGGCCCGCGCTTCCATCGAGCGTTGGTTGGAGATCCCCCAGGCCGCTGCCGGACCAGAGGTCACACCGACAAAGCCAATCTTAAGCACCGGGTTTTCCGCCCAGGCGGTCGATCCCAACACGGACACGGCCAAAGCCAAAGCAGCCGATGATTTCATCAGATTTCTGCGTTTCATTATTTCCTCCCTATTGAGGTTTCGACGCCTCTTCCGGGCGTTTGAACAACTAAAAAGTCACAGGTCGAATCCCGGTGATGCCGTAAAGTTCTGCATTGTTAACAATCTTTGTCAACATTTTTTGACCTATCTGTTATTGATATTGTTAACATTCAGCCGATATATTGTCAGAGTACGACCTTGCGGCTATTAAAAATCTTCAAGGCATTTCCACCGATGCGGAACGAGATGACGAACGCGACTGACCAGACACTCGATACACTGCGCACTGATCCTGACGAACAGATGATCGTGGATCGGATTTACTCCGCCGTCATGGAACAGAAGCTCGCGCCCAGAACCAAGCTGAGCGAACAAACCTTATGTGAGACATTTGGTGTTGGCCGGATGCGCGTCCGCCGAGCTTTGTTGTTGTTAAGCAGTCAAGGTATCGTTGAACTGCGCTCCAATCGCGGCGCCTTTATCGCCTGCCCCAGCCCTGACGAAGCCCGCGAGGTATTTGAAGCCCGTCTAATGATCGAAACCGGCATCGTGCGTGAACTGACTCACGAGATCAGCAGCACGGGCGTCAATGCGCTGCGAACTCACATCAAAAAAGAAGATGAAGCACGGGCAAGGAATGACCGAACTGAAATCATCAGGCTTTCTGGTGAATTTCATGTCGAATTGGCCAAATGCCATGGCAATTCGGTACTTACTCGCGTCGTTCGGGAACTGGTTATCCGATCATCTTTGATCGTAGCGCTATTCGGGACCAACAAGGATTCCTCCTGCCCCGATGACGAACACGCGTCGATCATTGATGCAATCGTGAGTGGTGATCCGCAAGCTGCCGAAGACAACATCCAACACCACCTTCTTCACATTAAAAACAGCCTCGATCTTGAGCAATCCCAAAAGGTTGAACCCGATCTGGCCAAGATCCTCACTGGGCGAAAATAATTGGATGTTCTCGGGTTTATTTCAACCCAGACCACCCAATAAAGACATGCCAATCTGGTTACTGGAATAAGAAAGCTTACAACGCCGACGCCAATCTCTGGATCGCAACATCCAGTGTATCAAGGTCACGTGCATAGCATAGCCTGACCAACCCTTCCCCACCCGCACCAAAGGCTGCACCCGGCGCGCAACCGACGCCGGTATTTCGAGCGGCATTCTTACAGAATGAAACGCTGTCCGTGGTTTTGCGGCTTTTGAACATGGTGTAGAACCCGCCCATGCTGGGAATGACAGACACCCCAGGAAGTTCGGCAAGGCGCTTTTCGACATGGGTTTTCGCCTCTATGCAGTGGCGGCGCAATTTTCCCACCAGATCGTCGCCCTGATCCAGAGCTTGCACCCCTCCCATCTGAACAAATCCGGGCGAGCCGGATATGCTGAATTGGGAGAGTTTCTCGAATGAATCGTGAAAGACCTGCGGATAGACCATCCACCCCAATCTCCAGCCCGTCATCGACCAGGCCTTGGAAAACGAGTTGACGACAAACAGCGCGTCATCAGGCTCGGCACAGGACAGCATGGTCGGTCCCATCTCATTGTCGAAACTGAGCCGTTGATAAACCTCATCGGACAGAATGGAGATTCCGGTTCTGCGCGACAGTTCAAGAAGCTGCCTCGATTGTGGCTCGTCAATGGTCCAGCCCGTCGGGTTCGACGGCGACGACAGATAGATGAGCTTGGTTCGACCGTCGATCTGCGCTTCGACCTTGGACATATCCAGTTCAAAACGATCCTCGCGCAGATCCAAGGGAACCTCTCGAATTTCTCCCCCGAGCAACCGGATCGCCCGATCGACATTCGGCCAGCAAGGGGTAATCAGGATCGCATTGTCACCAGCCTCAAGCACGGCGCGCGAGATCATTGTGACTGCATGCATTCCTGAATTGGCAACGCTGATCCGGTTATCCGACAGAGATACGTCATATATGCGCTGGTAATAGCGCGCGATGCTTTCGCGCAGCTCTGGGATGCCGCGGTTGGGTGTATAGAATGTCCTGCCATTCCTCAGGGCTGTGACAGCGGCCTCAGTGATTAACGTGTCGGTTGGAAAACAGCTCTCACCAAGCCAAAGGGGAATGATACCCTCAACTTCCTGACCAATCCGCAAAACGTCGATGATCGGAGAATCCTCCAGCGTGTCGACAATGGACGACGGAAGGCAACGCTGCAGCATAATCGGCTCCTTTCAGAAAACACCGGGATACGCGCCGCCATCCAGCAGCACATTTTGCCCGTTGATGTGGTTTGACGCGCAAAGAAACGCGCAGGTCCGGCCAAATTCCTCAGGCTGGCCAAAGGCACGTGTCGGGATCGCGTCCAGCCATTCCTGACGTACCTCCTCAAGCGCGCGGCCTTGCATCTGCGCCTGCGCTTTCAGGACCGAGGTCAGACGATCCGTTTCGAACGGGCCGGGCAGCAGGTTATTGATGGTGACGTTGTGTTTGGCCACATCACGAGCGAGCCCTGCAACAAAGCCGGTAAGACCGGCACGGGCGCCGTTGCTCAGACCCAGTACGGGGATCGGTGCCTTGACCGCCGACGAGGTGATGTTGACGATACGGCCGAACTCCTGATCAATCATCCCGGGCAACGCCCGCTTGATCAGTGAAATCGGGCTGATCATGTTGGCGTGCAGGGCTTTTTGCCAGTCCGCCTCGTCCCAGTCGGTGTACTGGCCCGGAGGCGGGCCGTCGCAGTTGGTGACAAGAATATCCGGTACGGGCATCGTGGCAAAAATTTCAGCCTGACCCGCCTCAGAAGTAACATCTGCCGAGAGCCACCGGGTTTCGACGCCGCTATTTCCTGATAAATCCTCGGCAACGATGCGCAAACGATCCGGGTTGCGCGCAACGATCAGAACCTGCACCCCTTCGCCAGCCAACGCTTGCGCGCAGGCAAGCCCCAAACCGCGGCTACCGCCACAGACAATTGCTTGTTTTCCTGTCAGTCCCAGATCCATTGTGTTCTACCCGAATTCAATTTCCACGCGCCCAAACTGCGAAAACTCGGCGCACACCCGATTACCCTTGGCGACGGGATATTGCTTGGTGAATGATCCAGACATGATCAGGTCGCCGGGTTTCAGATTACGGCCATATCTGGCCAGCATCTCCGCCAGCCAGACGACCGAGTTCACCGGCGAGCCCAGAACCTCAGCCCCCATGGCACGCTCCTGCGACACGCCATTTACCGATACCTCAACCTCAATCTCAGCCAGATCTGTCCCGATGTTCATCGGGTGAAAGTCACCTGTCACAAAGGCGCGTTGTTGGGAATTTCCGGCAAAGGCCAGCGGCAAATCCGCAGCAAACACGCCACGTTTTTCGATAACTTCAATAGCCGGTGCCACGGCTTCGATAGCATTCAGGGCTTGGTTATAGCTGACTTCCCCAACAAGCGGTTGCCCCAGGCGCAGACACAGCTCATTCTCGAATCCCGGTGCCATCAGCGTGTCGAATTCAAGCCTGCATGGGCTAGTAAGATGCCCTTCGACCATCAAATGGCCCATGCATGGTTCCGGAACACCTTGCTGTTTCTGCATCGCCTTTGAAGTCAGCCCCACTTTCCATCCGGCATGGGTTTCGGCAGCTGCCTCGCGCTGTTTCAGCAGTTCAAATTGAACATCATAGGCCTGTTCCAAGGTAAACTGCCGCGACAGGCTGTCTGGGAACGTGGTGTTTTGCATCAGAGCGTTGTGAACCAAGCGGGCTGCCTGTTCGGTTTGCATGATGTTCACCCTCCGTTTAGGTCAACCGTTTCAGTGCGAGATGATTTGATCGAGAAATGCCCGTGTCCGCGCATGCGCTGGATTGGCAAAGAAGGTCTCGGGCTCGCCGGTTTCGACAATTTCGCCCTGATCCATGAAGACGATGCGGTCAGCGACCGAGCGCGCAAATCCCATTTCATGGGTAACGCAGATCATCGTCATGCCGTCCCGGGCAAGCTCGGTCATCACGTCAAGCACTTCGCTGATCATTTCTGGATCCAGCGCCGATGTCGGCTCGTCAAACAGCATAACCTTAGGGTTCATGCACAGCGCACGCGCGATCGCGACACGCTGTTGCTGCCCACCCGACAATTGGCCGGGAAACTTGTCAGCCTGTGCCGCGATGCCAACCCGTTCAAGCAGCTTCATCCCGGTGTCCCGCGCCTCGGCCTTCGTTTTCTTGCGCACCATACGTTGCGCCATCGTCAGATTGTCGAGCACTTTCATATGCGGAAACAGATTGAAGGACTGGAAAACCATGCCGACCTCCTGACGGATCAGGTTGCCGATCTTTTCATCCGAGCTCATCGTATGCCCGTTGACCATAATGGTCCCTTCATCGTGCTGCTCAAGCCCGTTGACGCAGCGGATCATGGTCGATTTTCCAGATCCTGATGGGCCGCAGACGACAATTTTCTGACCTTCTTCTACATCGAGATTGATGTTTCTCAGCGCGTGATAGTCGCCAAAATACTTGTGAACATTCTTGAGCGAGATGATGGGTGGATTGTTTTGCATGGCTACACTTTCAATGTTCAGTTGGCATAGCGGCTGATCCGCCGCTCAAGCAGGCGCACGCCGTTCTGGATAATCCAGGCCAGGATCAGATAGATGATGGCCGCTGACAGGAAGATTTCGTAAGGCGCAAAAGTTTCCGCCACGATCTTGCGAGCTACTCCGGTCACATCGAAAATCGTGACCGTACTGGCCAGGGCTGTGGCCTTCAGAACGCTGATCATCTCATTGCTATACGCAGGAAGACAAAGTTTGAATGCAATAGGTGCCGTCACTTTGCGGAACGTTTGCGTATAGGTCATGCCCAAAGCCTTGGACGCCTCTAATAGGCCTTTGTTCACACCCAGAATGCCGCCCCGGAAAATCTCGGTTGTATAGGCGCCAATATTCAGGGTCAGTGCGAACCAGGCGCAAAAGAAGGGTTCGCGGAAGAAAGGCCACAACGGTCCGGTGCGGATGAATTCCAACTGCGGGAGCCCGTAATAAATGACAAAGAGCTGCACCAGAATTGGCGTGCCGCGAAACACGTAAATATAGGCCATCACCGGCCATGACAGGTACTTGCGCGACGAGATTCGTAGCAAAACCATTCCGACGGCCAAAACGGTGCCGCATGTCAGCGCCAAAACAAACAGTCGCAGCGTCACCCACAACCCATCCATAAGGCGCGGCAGGCTTTCGAGGATTAGAGAGCTTTCGAAGGTCATCGTGCGGCCTCCAAATGGCGATAGGCGTATTTTTCAACGCATTTCATCGTCACGACGATGACCGTCGACAGCGCCAGAAAGATGAACGCGACCGTCAGATACATGGTGAACGGCTTGTGATTGACCGACGAGGCCTGCTGCGCGGTAAAGAGTATCCCTTCGACCCCGATCACCGACACCAGCGCGGTGTCCTTCAGAAGCGACAGCAGATGGTTACCAAACCCGGGCAGCGCCAGACGCCACATCATCGGAACACGCAGCTTCCAGAACACCTGAAACCGGGTCATGCCCAGGGCCTTGGCCCCTTCGATATACCCTTTGTCGATGCCCAGAAACGCGCCGCGAAAGGTTTCGGTGGCATAGGCGCCGATCACCAGACTAATGGCAAAGGCCCCTGCCCAGAATGGCGGAATATCGAGAAAGCGGATTTCGGGGTTTATGGCGCGCGCGATGGACGTGAGCGTCACGGCCGATCCGAAATAGACGATCAAGAGCAGCAAAAATTCGGGGGTTCCCCGGCACAGTACCGTGAACCCGTTTGCGATACCCCGCGCAATACGGCTGTTCGACAGTTTCGCCGTTGCGCCCAACAGGCCCCACGTAATCACCATCACCAAAGAGACGAAAAAGAGTTTGATGATCACAAACGTGCCGGCAAGAAACTCATCCGACCAGTTCATTACTTCTTGCATGACAATCGTATCCCAATTGCGGAAGGGCAGCGCGGCAGGGCTCGTTTATTGAACCCTGCTTATGTGATGGCTCGGCGCAGCAACCCTGCGCCGCACCAGAGCGTCGCATTACCCTCAGGATTCGGGGTAGATCGCAAAGGGGAAGTAACGCAGGCTGAACTCGTCCAGCGTACCGTCTTCGCGCATTTCGGTCAGAGCTGCATCCAGACGTGCCTGCAGATCTTCATTGCCCTTGCGCAATGCGATGCCTGCACCTGTTCCGAAATATTCCGGGTCGTTAATGGCGGGGCTTACAAACTCAAACCCTTCGATACCATCGGCAGACAAGAAGCTCAGATGCGCTTTCATCGGGTTGGTAAAGATCAGATCAACGCGGCCATTTTGCAGATCAAGATACATTGAATCCGGGCTGTCATAGCCCAAAATCTCGGCCTCGGGCAGGAATGCATCGGTCCAGCGGTCATAGACCGAAGACCGCGGCAGGCCCAGACGCAGCCCGTCAAAAGCTTCGACAATCGGAGTGCCGTCTTCGTTGAACAGCTTGTGCTCAGCATCGACACGACCGATCAGACGCCCTTCTGAAATCCGGTAGGGGACGCTGAAATCGAGTTTCTTCATTCGATCGGGCGTAATCGACATCGAAGCAACAATCAGATCGAACTTCTCTGACAGGATGGCCGGGATCAACCCATCCCACGCCTGACAAACAAACTCGACTTCCGCGCCGATGCGCTTGACCACTTCCTTCGCCACATCAACATCATAGCCCGACAGATTACCGTCAGAATCCTTGAAGTTGAAAGGAAAGTAGGTGCAGGTTGTGCCAACGCGGATGGTTTCTGCCTGCGCTGCCGGTACAGCAAGTGCAGCCAGGCTCATGCCCGCCGCCAGTGCCATTCCAAAAATCCTGTTCATGGGTTTCTCCTCGTTGGACGTTAAGTTTCAGTAGGGTGCCCGGGCTATCCAGCGAACCGTCAGGCGTTTAGTATGCTTAGTACTTCGTCGTGCAGTCTGGCGTCCCCCGTGGCGACGACGCCTTCGGCACGGTGGTTCATGTCGGCGACGAGCGAAAAGGGCTGCCCGCGCCAATCGGTGATCCGTCCTCCGGCACCTTCAACGATCGGTGCAAGCGCACAGAAATCGAAAGTGGCCAGATTTGCGCCTTCCAGACAAATGTCGATCAGACCACGTGACAGCGATCCAAACGCGGAACATCCCGCGCCATACACAGTCCAGTCGCATTGCAGCCGCAGCGCTTCGAACCCAGAGCGCGGCGCAGGCCCGCGAAAAAACTCACCGCCGCTGGCTGAAAGAACACAATCCGCCAGTGTCAGATCCTTACGGGTGGTTACAGGGGTATCGTTGAAGGTTGTCGGTTCACCTTCGACTCCGAAATAACGCCAGCCGGAAACCGGCAGTTCGATTACGCCCACAACGGGCTTTTGTTGATAGCAAAGTGCGATCAGGCTTCCGAAGGTCGATGTCCCGGTGGCAAAGGATTTGGTGCCGTCAATTGGGTCCACGACCCAGACAAAATCGCGGTCGAGATTGCTGCTGCCGCTTTCTTCTCCCAAAATGCCATGATCGGGATATTGTTCGCGGATAGCACGCAGTAATTCGGCCTCAACAGCCTTATCCGCAGCGGTAACCGGCGATCCGTCCTGCTTGTTTTGAAACGCGGGTATATTCTGAAATTCCCGCTGCGCCACAGATCGGCTGAGGTCGGCCAGGTGCCCCGCGAATGTCGCGTATTCCTTCAGATCGGGTGTCTTGGTCATGTGACCGACTCCAGTTTCGCCGCCATTGACGAAATTGTGAGGAAATGGGCGTCTCCCGGCAAATTATTAAGCTATCAAAATTTTGATTAATCCAGTTTAGGAGTAATTAGTTCCTAATCATAACATATTTTCAGCGCCTTAGCTTGTTCATGAATTTTTTGTAACTCGTCCATTAGCCACGCTCTGAAGCGTAGAAACTTGGGCCAATCGTGGAGTGACTTGCGGCTGACCAGATAATATCCCCACTTCAGCCGGGACGTCACACCAAATGGGGCAACCAGGGCGCGACTTTCGATTTCATCCAGGCACAGAAAGGTTCGACCGATGGCCAAACCCTGTCCAGAGACAGCCGCCTGAAGTGCAAGATCAGAGCGATCAAACACCAATCGCTGACCTCCGGAGGCCTCTGTTGGAACAGCTACACTGGGAAATTGTTCCTGCCAGTTGCATCCGCTACCATCTTCCAGCGCCATACGATCATCCAGTAGAGGAACGCGCTTGGCAGCTTCGGACAGTGACATCCCCTGAAACTCACGCGCAAGTTCTGGAGAGCACACAGGAAACACTGCTTCATAGGTCAGAAACTCTGAATGAATTCCGGGCGGTGCAGAGCTGGCAATTCGCAGGGATAAATCTGAATCTGCGCTCAGCGGTTCAGTCTGATCATCCTGAACTTTCACATTAATGGTTACGTCCGAGTTTTGGCTGTGGAAGCCACCCAAGCGCGGTATCAACCATTTCGACGCAAGGGAGCTGAGCACCTCCACGACCAGCACTCCTTCTTTTTGCAGGTTCTGGACGTCAGCCAACGCGTTCTCGAGTTCACCGATGGCACTTCTGGACGCCTCAACCAGCATTTTGCCTTCTTGCGACAGGACAACTGAACGGGTCGTACGCTCGACAAGACGGACTTTCAGATCGCGTTCCAACCTTACGATCTTCATACTGACCGAGGATTGAGACACGCCCAACTCTTGCGCTGCGGCAGTGAAACTGCCGTTCCGGTCAATGGCTTCCAGGGCCAAAAGTGTCGCGATGTGTCTTTCTATCATGCCGCCACCGATTAGGCATTTCCGTTAAGTCCAAAGCCTAGCAGAATTTCCTGTGCGATACGCAAGCGCAAAACCAAGAAGGCGTTGAATTATCCAAGTAAACAGCCATAGCTTGGATACGTCGCACAGGTAAGTTTTAACGACGAACGTCTGATTGCATCGAGGTTTGAAAATCAGAGTGTCTAGCCGCCACCTTTTCAAACACCACCCGGATGCCGACGACATGACAAACTCACCATGACTAATCCGCCAATTGCAGTTCGCGCCAACGGTGGCAGGTCACTGCATGTCCGGCCTCACAGGTTTCCAGGTGCGGCTCTTCCCGCCTGCACAGGTCGGTGGCAAAGGGGCAGCGTGTATGGAACTGACAGCCGCTGGGGCGGTTTGTCGGGGACGGGATCTCTCCCTCCAGTTTCTGCGCCTTGCCGCGGTCATCGGGGTCCAGCGAAGGGATCGCTGAAAACAACGCCTTGGTGTAGGGGTGCCGAGGCGAATTGAACAGTTGGCGTGTAGGGGCGCTTTCCATAATCTGACCCAGGTACATCACGGCGACATGATCACAGGTATGCGCCACAACCGACAGATCGTGGCTGATGAACAGATAGGTCAATCCCATCTCGTCCTGAAGGGATTTCAACAGGTTCAGGATGTCGGCCTGAATCGACACATCCAGTGCTGCCACGCTTTCATCAGCCACCACGAAACGGGGTTTGGAAACCAGCGCACGAGCTATAGAGATGCGCTGCCTTTGACCGCCAGAGAAGGCATGAGGAAATCGGCGCAAATGTTCCAGGTTCAACCGGCACAATCCGGCGATTTCGCGAACACGCTCATCGACCTCTTCACGCGAATCACACAGCCCCATGACTTCAAGCGGCTCAGCGATGATGTCACGCACGGTCATGCGCGGAGACAAGGCAGCATAGGGATCCTGAAAGATCAACTGTGCGCGGCGTCGGTACTCCTTAAGGTCGGCGCCCGCCAACTCACCCAGGTCATAGTTGACCTCTCCATCGTCATAATGTGCAGTGCCGCCGGTAATCGGAGCAGCGTTCAGAAGAGCGCGTCCAAATGTCGTTTTACCCGAGCCACTCTCACCAACCACCCCAAAGAATGATCCGCGCGGAATAGACAGCGAAACTTCGTTTACTGCCTTCAGAACTCGCTTGTTGAAGAGTTTCCCACCTACTGGAAACCCAACCGACAGGTTCTTGGTTTCGATCAGAGTGTCGCTATTCATGCGGGTCGTCCCTCATGGCAGAGATGGCAGGCGGTTCGGTGGTTTTCACCCGTATCGGCCCAGCTTGGGGCGGCCGTGCGACAGATATCACCAATAATTTTGCCGCAACGGGTGTGAAAAACGCAGCCCTCGGGCCGTTCCAGCGGCGATGGAATATCGCCCGGCACCGGCATCAGCGGCTTGTCCAGGTCGTCAAGCTGCGGCAGAGCATCAATCAGGCCCTGTGTATACGGGTGATAGGGATTACGGATCACCTCGCGCACCGGGCCTTGTTCGATCATTTTACCCAGATACATTACCGCTACTTTGTCCGCAGTCTGGGCAACCACGCCCAAATCGTGGGTGATAAAGATGATGCCCATGCCGAACTCATCCACCAAATCCTTCATCAGGTCGATGACCTGCGCCTGGATCGTCACATCAAGCGCGGTGGTGGGTTCGTCTGCGATCAGTAGCTTCGGTTTGGTCGACAAGGCCATGGCAATCATGGCCCGCTGGCGCATACCTCCGGACATTTCGAATGCGTATTGCCCAAACCGGGTCGACGCATCGGATATTCCGACGCGGTCCAGCATTTCGATTGACAGCTCTCGGGCCTGACTTTTTGACATATCCGTATGGATCAAAAGCTGCTCGACCATCTGACTGCCAATCGTCATCGCTGGTGCGAAACTGGCCATTGGTTCCTGAAAGATCATCGAAATTGCCCCGCCGCGCACA
Source organism: Ruegeria sp. BB7 (assembly GCF_056539365.1). Taxonomy (NCBI): domain Bacteria; kingdom Pseudomonadati; phylum Pseudomonadota; class Alphaproteobacteria; order Rhodobacterales; family Roseobacteraceae; genus Ruegeria; species Ruegeria sp. BB7. The sequence goes on from NZ_JBQFUV010000013.1 coordinate 70,196, forward strand.
ACTTCCATGTCGCGAGGGCGATTGAGGCTCATTACATCCACCGGGCCATCATCGAGGTGCAGAGTTATTTTGCTTTCCCGCGAATAGACAGCGTTGGCCGGATTGAGTTTCATCAGCGATTTCGCCGTCACGGACTTGCCCGAACCACTTTCGCCCACAAGGCCCATGACCTCGCCCGGAGCCAACGAGAATGAAACGTTGTCAACTGCCGTAATCAAGCCTTCGTCAGTCTTGAATTGAAGTGTCAGGTTTTCAACGTCAATCAGACTCATTTACGGGTCTCCGAATAAGGGTCGGCAGCATCACGCAACCCGTCGCCGACAAAGACAAAGGCCATGACCAACGCAATGAAGAAGATGACTGGTATGAAGTACCAGTGGTAATTCAGCAGGACGTCGGCCTTGGTCACATTCTGAAGCAACACACCTAATGAGTTCACCGGATCCTTCAGCCCCAAACCAATAAAGCTAAGCGCGGTTTCCGACAGCACCACATAGGGAAAAGTGATAACCAGATCGACGATAATGTAGCTGGTGAAACTTGGAAGAAGGTGCCGCCTGATCACATGACCTGCAGGCGCGCCACACAATTGCGCGGCCAGAACATATTCCTGATTGCGCTCGGTCAGTAGATGGGTGCGAACCCGACGGGCAAGCGTAGGCCAACCAACCAACCCAAGGATCATGGTGATTACAAAAAACCGTGTTTCGGCAGACCATTCCGGCGGAATGAATGCGGCGATTGCCATGAACAGAGGAATGGATGGAATGGTGCGCACTGCATCGGTGATCATCTGGATCACACTGTCGATCATTCCACCGTAATACCCAGCGATACCACCGATCGCGAGAGCCAGTACGAAAGAGATCACCACCCCCATTGTGCCCACTTGCAGCGACGTCCACACAGCATGAAGCGTGCGCGAGAAGATGTCCTTACCCGCACTGTCGGTCCCGAAGAGATGGACGTAGCCTTGGTCCATGCCGAACAGATGGACGTTGCCTGGAATAAATCCGAACAACTTGTAGCTGTCACCCTTCACGAAAAACTCCACGTAGCGGCGTTCATCTTCGTTGATCTTTTCGACCCAGCGGAAATTGGTCGCCAGCGACCGTTCGCGGGTCACCGTGTGCAGGAATGGGCGGATCGAACAGCCGTTCTTGTCGCAGAATTTCGGTATCTGCGGCGCGCCGTTCAGGTAATCCTTGTCCCGGCCCGCAACAGTCGGATCATAGGGCGACAGGAATGGCGCAAACAGACCGGACAGGATTAACGCCACCAATACGGTTGCCGCAATCATCGCCGCGCGCTGTTTCTTGAACCGGGACCAGATCAGCTGCCGCTGCGATGCGGTGAAATAGGCCTCCTTGGCCTTCTGATCATCGGCTTTCGTGGACGGTTTTGCAGACATGGATCTTACCTCAGAATGCTCTTGCGCACGCGCGGATCAATCACGGCCAGCAGGATGTCCGTGGCAAAGTTCAGCGTGACGATGGCGGCTGTCAGCAGGAAGATAATCGCACCAGCCAGTTGCTGGTCATTGGACCGTGCCAGTGCCTCCAATAACAGCGACCCTGCTTCGGTGAGGGTCAGGATCAGGGCGACAATGGGCAGTTCATTGAAGATGCGGTTCAGGTCAAATCCCAGAGAGTTCACGATTGGCCCCAGCGCATGGCGGGCGGGGTAGCGCCACAACAGGCGGCGGCCGTAAATACCACGCGCGGCAGCTGCGGTTACGTAAAGCTTGCCGATCTCGTCGGACATCAAGGCCCGTACGGTTTGCAACGCAAAGGCCGTAGCGGACCAGCCCAGAATAAAAATTGGCAACCAGGCATGTTTCAAAAGGTCAACGAACTTGGCCCAGGACCATGGGGCCTCGCGGTATTCGGGGCTGAACAGGCCGGTTAGGGTTTCACCGAAATAGATAGTGGAAAACAGCATCACCATCAACGCCAGCAAAAAGTTGGGCATCGCCAGACCCAAATAGCTGACCAAACGCAGTGAATTGTTCAGGAACGCATTCCGCGATGCCGCTGAAATAATACCCACGGGAATTGCGATCATATAGGCCAGCGTCAGCGAACCAAGGCAGATCCACAACGAGATCCAGAACTTGTCCCCCAACAGCTGGGCGATATTCACGCGCAGGATACAGCTTTCGCCAAAGTCACCACGGAAAGCACCGCTCAACCAACTTGCCCAGCGGGTCAGAAACGGGCGATCAAGCCCCAGCCGGGCCCTTTCGGCCTCGATATCAGCAAGCGTGATGGCCGATCCTTGGGTGTTTTTGTAAGCGAGATAGCGTTCGGCACAATCGCCCGGCACAAGTTCCATCAGCGAAAATACGATGAGGGATACCAAAACAAGAGTGACCACAGCCATCACCGCACGCGTGGCGGCAAAGCGAGCGAATTGGAGCATTTCGTTGTTCCCGGCTAACATTTGGAACGGGGCGCTGACGCCCCATTCCATTTTCTCAGATCAAAGATCGGATCACTCAGACAGCCACCACTGTGCGGGGCGGTACGGATAGGTCCGATAGAACTCGTAGGACTGCGTCTTGAACTCAGTAAAGTTCTGCAGGTTGTTCGAGTGATAGATCGGCGCCGGGGAATTGACTGTACCAATGAACAGCAATTCGCTGGTCATGATCTCAACCATCTTCTGAGCGGCTGCGACAGATGCCTCCGACCCAGGTGCACTGGATTGATATGTGTCCAGAGCGTTTTTCAGATCAGCGACCCATGCGGGCGGCTCTACACCGTTTTCACCGTTCGAGCTGATGTACTCAGCCCAGAGCATCCCGGTACGAACATCGAAATACCCGTCGAATGGCGGTACCCAGATTTCGCCGTCGCCAAGAACCGAGCCTGCAGGTTGGCTCTTGAGCCACATACCCATGTCCAGAGTATTTGCCGACTGCGCTGCGCGAAATTCATCCGACGTGACCTCTTTGATCGCGGTGTTGACGCCGACGTCTTTCCAGTTCTGCGCAATAAGCTCTACCAGTTGCGCGGATGCAGATTGCGTCGAGAATTGCCAGTCCAGCACAAAGGGATCGCCATTCGGAAGATCGCGGAACCCATCGCCGTTCTGATCGACGAGGCCAACCTCATCCAACAGCGCATTGGCGCGATCCTGATCAAACCCAGCCTCGTGGTTTGACCACTTTTCGTCGATGAAATCCGGGCGCGGTGAGAAGCCGATATATTGTGTCGGCTCGCCCAGCCCGAACGCAGTAACTTCGTTCAACTGATTGCGGTCCATCGCAACAGACATTGCCGTTCTAAAACGGATGTCGTTGAAGACTGCTCTTTTGCCTTCATCCTCGGCAGTTACGTTGAAGGTCAGTACCGGATAGCCGATCGCTGGTTTCACTTCTAACGTGTAGTTCCCGCTTTCCTGCCCCTCCAGAAGAACCGGAGCAGATGTCAGGTTCACACCCTGAGATTTGTAATCCACCTCGCCGTTCAGCAGCTTGAGGTTACGCACCTCTTCATCCGGAACATAGGTTTCATCCATTTCCGAGATATAGGGCAACTGGTTGCCCGCAGTATCAACCTGGAAGAAATAGGGATTGGCGACGTAATGGCGCCCTTCGGTGCTTTCCTTCACCAGGATGTGGCTTTCCAGCGTTGGCATGGCGTCCTTGGGAAGACCCGCCAGCTTGTCACCGGCTGTCAGCATCGGCGACGGCGTATCCATCCAGTCGGAATTGCCATAATACGCTTTGATCAGTTCATAACCGTTTTCATAGCCAAGAGCCTGCGCATTGGCGTCCGCGTTGGCATCCAGTGCCGGGTGGAACTTTTCGAAGAAATGCTTGGGCTGGTAGGGCTGCACATAGGTAAACGAGAATGTCTCGGTCAGCCCGGGCTTGGGCGCGGCCAGCGTAAAGCGGACGGTGGTATCGTCCAGTGCCTCGACCTTCATCGGCTCACCGCCGGCCAACGCGTAATCCTTTGCCTCGGCGATGACATTGGTGTCCATCATCAGGTTGTCGTACCAGAAGACGACATCCGCCGCGGAAAAGGGCGCGCCATCAGACCACTTGTGACCGGCACGCAGGTGTACGGTCAGTTCAGTGAAATCGTCATTCCATTCCCAGGATTTTGCCACGTTGGGAACCAGGGTCTGAAGGTCGTCGGAATAGCGGAACAGGTTTACATGGCGCACGGACAAAAAGTCTGACGTTCCGCTTTCCGTGGCGTTGGACAGCGCGTCCAGAACACCACCATACTGACCAATCGAGTCATAAGGCACGATGACCAAGGGTTCGGCTGGCAGACGGTCCGCCAATCTCGGCAAATCGCCATTGCCGCGGATCATGCCATTCAGGTCCCCAATAGCCGGGTTTTCGGCAAAGCTCAGCGTGCAACCCGCTGCCGACTGAAACTCTGCCAGGTCAAATTGCTGTGGGAAAGCGCCGGCGGATACGCCTTGCATATCCGCGACTGTCGCAGCAGGACAATTCGCCCAGGCGGTTCCCCCAAGGGTGACAAGGGCCACACCTGACATCAGAAGCTTTTTCATGTTTCCTCCCTAAGGAAAGTCAGTTTCGTTTCTTGGTAAGTGCGAAACCGATTAGTTGACTGCAGCAACGTCGGTTTTCTTTTTCTTTTTGCCACTTCGGCGAGAGGTGACATGGATTTTGACCCCTGCATCCTTCAATGCAGTGGCAAAGGTTTCGGACGGCGCAATGTCGGTCACCAGATCCGTGATCTGATCGAACCGGCAGGCCACATTGGCTGCCTTTTCCCCGAACTTTGTGTGATCCGTTGCGACGATCATGCGTCGTGTATTGTTATGCAACGCGCGTGTCAGTTCAGCCTCTAGCGGGTTCGAAGCCAAGACGCCGCCTGTAAGTGACACGGCATCCGCACCGCAAATCACGGCATCATAGCTGTACTGACAGGCAAGCTGTTCGGCGGCGCGACCGAAACTGCCACGCTCAGATCGAATGACTTCGCCTCCGGCCAGAATCGCGCGTGTCCCGTTGTGATCAGCCAGCGATGCAACCACCGACAGCGAGTTGCTAACCACGGTCAAATTCTTCAGATCGCGCAATTGCTCGGCGACATGCGTCATTGTCGATCCGACTGTGATGAACAACACCATGCCATCTTCGACAATCTGACTTACTTTTTTGGCGATTAGCGTCTTTTCCTCGGCATTTTGCTCCAACGCCCCGGAAAACATCGGCGTATCTTGCGCACGCGACAGAAATGTTCCGCCATGCACTCTTTCAACCATGTTTTTCTTCGCCAGCCCCTTGACCAGCCGACGAACGGTTTCCTCCGACACGTCCATGACTTGTGCGATTTGGGTGTTGCGCGCCGAGCCACCCAGCCTAGCAAGCACATCAAGAAGTTCGCGCCCTCGATGGGGGATGTTATCGCTATCGTCATCCATTTTTGAACCTCAGCACAGTTTCGCTTAAAAATCCACAAAGAATGTAAAAGTAATGTGACAATTACCGATTGTCATGAAACTTTTGAGCATTTTCCAATAAATTCGGTCATCAGATTAAAATCCATTGCGCTATGAGACGTTTAAAGGACTGTATGCGTTCAAGCCCTCGCACCGAAGAAACTGCAAAAAACATGCGAGCCCCCAACCAGTGTAGCCGGGGCTCGCAACGGATTTACAACGCGTTCTTAAAGAGTTCGCTGAGGTTTTCTTTGTTGAGTTCTATTGGGTTTCCGCCGCATGAGGGGTCGATGATTGCGCCCTGGACGAGGTCGGGGAT
>NZ_JBQFUV010000014.1:0-74493 GCF_056539365.1 Ruegeria sp. BB7
CGCTCAGCGGTCCCGCAGGGCCGGTCACCGTGATATCACCGATATCGATGCTCGAGACATCAATGGCCACGTTGTCGGCAAAGGTCACGGTGATCTCGGTATCGGAGGAGCCAGCCTCGGGTGTGCCGATGTTTGCGGCGACGGCAGAAACGACGATTGGGGTGAGAACATCATCCCCGACGATCAATCCGTTGATATAGTCTTCAATGTTGGAAATTCCATTGCTGTTTACATCACCATGCGCATCGAAAAGATCGGGGTCAGAACCAACGAATTCCTCGTAACTGTCCGGAACACCGTCGTTGTCGCGGTCACTGGGTGCGGGAGTATTTGGCACGCTATCGTAGCCGCCCACTTCACTGGGTGAATCGATGATGCTACCGGTTCCATCGATCACAGACTGGATGACTCGTGCATCAATCGAATCCTGTGACGGATATCGCGCACCAGCGTTGGCCAGCACGTAATTTATGACTTCTGATGACGTCAGAACAGGGACGCCGCTGGGTTCAAACACCAGGCTTTCAGAGATTTTCGAGATTGCGTCGCCACCAATTTCTGCAACGTTATCCGATAAATAATAGGCTGCACCATCTTCAGGTGCCCGCAATTGGATTGCCTCGACAACCGCTGAGTCCGGACCCGCAATGTAAACATTTCCAATGATATGGGCGGTCGAATAAGTTCGCCCGTTGAAGCCAAGTGTTCCGTAGTTGTAGATCACGTTGTTGATAAACTCGACCTGGTTTGCATTCGCAACGGTCGCGTTTCTGAATTCGTTGTGAGCAAACAGATTTCCATATACGGTTACATTGGAACTATCGTCGCCGACCATCAGAGCCATCGAATGGTCACCTTTCGGGTGGAGCGAGTAATTCAACGCCTCCGAGAATATGTTGTTCGAAAGCGTAATGTTTCTGGAACCGTACCAGACTGTAATCAGCTCATCTATCGACCAACTTAAGGAATTGCTGTCGATCACGACGTTTTCGACTTGACCTAAACTGCTACCGATCGAGATGGCGTCTCTATTCTCGGGTTCGTCACCGTCTCCGTCGCCTGGACGGAAATGAAGTCCGCGAATAATTACATTGCTCTCGACAATCCTAAGCTTTGCGCCTGTTATGGTTATGCCTTCGGGTGAGGTTTGGCCGGCGATTGTTACATCACCATTGACTTGGATCGCTTCTTCAAGATTTATCTGCCCGCTTACCTCGAAAACAACAATACGCGGACCATCTAGTTCCTCTAGGGCCCATCGGAGGGTCCCCGGACCGGAATCGGCGAGGCTTGTCACCTTGACAATCTCACCACCCCGACCACCAACTGTTGCGGACCCAAACCCAATTGCTCCGTCAAAGGCAATGTCTTCTTGCGAGAGATCGTTGTCCATCAGACTTCCCGTTATCGAACTTGTTCGTATCCTCCGGGTCGAAGAAACTTGTTCTCTTGCTGAACAAAAAAATCTCAAAATGAGGGGAAAAAATCGTTACCAAAGTCTCACTATGCCATTTTTGGGCAAAAATTCCTAGTGTCAGGTCCTATAAACCGCCGAGGCACCTAACGGCCGCCTCGTTGCACAACTCGGACACCACCGTGGTTTTGTCGACTACCCGTTGTCTGCTAGAAACAGTCATGAAGCCTGATCCCAATAATGAATCGTACTCAGCGAAATAGAACACGAGAGGTCTGGCCCCTCTTGGCTGTTATCGGCGCGCCAGCTTTGGTGCTTTCTGGAGCCCCCCTCCAATCACCTTTGGGGAATACGTCAGAGACAACGTGATCAACTTGAAAAAAGAGCACTGAGTACCTGTGTTGTCCCTGACGTAAATCAGCCCGGTCAAAGTTTTAAATTCGACCGGGCAAAAAGCTAAAAGCATTCGGCCAATGTTTTCGCCATGTTGAGGATGACTTGGGGGTACAGTTTTGCACCGGGCTCCAGATCAGAGCCCAGAGGATCGATCTCACCAGTATTGGCTTCCGTGCCATCCAGCACAACCTCGACAACTCCGGGGTTGAACTGAGGTTCAGCCAGCACGCAGTCTACACCCTCATCCCTGATTCGGGCCTGAATTTCTGCAATGCGGGCCGGGCTTGGGTCAGATGCGTCGCTGATGGAAATTGCGCCCGACGCACGGAAGTCAAACGCATCCTCGAAATACTGGTAGGCATCGTGGAACACGATAATGCTGCCCCCTCGGACGGGCTCAAGTGTCTTGGCCACTTCGGCAGACAGGGCAGCCATTTCGTCTCGCGCTGCTGCGGCATTTGCAAAATAGGCCCCCGCGTTATCCGGGTCTGCGGATGAAAGCTGTGACGCGATCGCGTTCAACCAGGTTTGAGCGTTTGCCGGGGAAAGCCATGCGTGCGGGTCATGTTTGCCGTGCGCGAGCTCATCGTGGTCGGTATGATCATCGTGATCATGGTCGTCATGCTCGTGCTCGTCGTGCTCTTTGTCTTCGGCATGGTCGTCATGGTCGTGCTTATCATGCGCGTCCTGGTCGGCATGATCTTCATGATCATGCGCCTCAAACAAGGCGTTTTCCCGGAAATCAAGAAGAACCGTGCCGTCCACTTCCAGCAACGAAGTAACGGTTGCACCATCGGCAAGTGTCTCCACTGCGCCCTGCATCCAAGGTGTCAGACCCTCACCCATCCAGAACACTAGGTCTGCCTCTTGCAGTGCGGCAGCTTCCGAGGGGCGCAGGTTGTATTCATGCGGCGAGGCACCGGGTTGCACGATCAGATCAGGCGTTCCCACACCCTCCATAACTCGTGCTACCAGCGAGTGAATGGGCGCGATGTCGACCGCTACATTCGGAACATCCGCCATGGCCGTTCCCCCCATAAGTACGGCGGCGATCGATACTGGAAGAAGCTTTCTGGACATCAGACCCTCTGTGTGATTTTATAACGTTACGAGCGACATATATGATATGGAATAACATGACAAGTGATACGCGCCCCATTCCGACCGAGGACATGGCCCCGGTTGCGTTCCAGAAGCACGACCACGAGAATTGCGTTGAGACTGCGCTGACCACGGCGGATGCTCAGTGCAAAGAGGAAGGGCTGCGCCTGACCCCGGTCCGACGCAAGGTTCTGGAAATGTTGCTGCAAGAACATCGCGCGCTTGGGGCGTATGCAATTCTTGATCGTCTGCGTGACGAAGGATTTGGATCCCAGCCGCCGGTTGCCTATCGCGCGCTCGATTTCCTCGTCCAAAACGGGTTCGTCCATAAGATCGAGCGGTTGAACGCATTTGTTGCTTGCTCTCACCCCGGCTCTGCACATTCGCCGGCCTTTATGATCTGCCGAAGATGCGATGCCGTGGCCGAGGCGCAATCAACCCCGGCCAAAGGCGTTCTGGGCGCAGCAGCGCGCGCGGCAGGATTCGAGATTGAGCGAACGGTAGTAGAAGCCGAAGGGCTGTGCCCGGACTGCACCCAAAAGGCGCAGAAATGACCCTGATCACCGTTGACAATCTCAGCGTACGCTACGGTTCCAATACCGTTTTGCGCCACGTGGACATGACAATCGAGCCCGGCGAGATCGTTACGATCGTCGGCCCGAACGGCTCGGGCAAGACCAGTCTGTTACGAGCCATCATCGGTGCAACCAAGCCATCAGTTGGCCAAGTTTCACTAAAGCCCGGTCTAAAAATCGGATACGTGCCGCAAAAGCTGCACATCGATCCGACTTTGCCAATATCTGTCGAACGGTTCATGCGTCTGACCAATCGCGTGTCGCGCAAACAATGCACCGAAGCGCTTGAAACTGCCGGCGTGCCTGACCTTTTGACACGCCAGATGTCGCAATTGTCCGGAGGTCAGTTTCAGCGGGTTTTGCTAGCCAGAGCCCTCATCAATCGACCCGAGGTTTTGCTTTTGGACGAAGCGACCCAGGGCCTGGATCAGCCGGGATCGGCGGCGTTTTATCATCAGATCGAAAATGTCCGACGCGAAACCGGCTGTGCCATTTTGATGATCAGTCATGAACTGCATGTGGTTATGAGCGCATCGGACAGGGTTGTCTGTCTGAACGGTCATGTGTGCTGCGCGGGCTCTCCGGCCGTAGTTGCGTCGGCGCCGGAATACCGCGCCTTATTCGGAACAGGCACAGGCGGCGCGCTGGCGCTTTATCGTCATGATCACGACCACGATCATGACCACAGTGAACATTCTCAGGAAGCCGCAGAATAATGCTTGATGATTTCATGATGCGCGCAACGCTTGCAGGCGTTGGCGTTGCCATCGCCGCAGCCCCCCTGGGATGCTTCGTTGTCTGGCGCCGGATGGCGTATTTTGGAGATGCCACAGCACATGCGGCAATCTTGGGCGTGGCACTCTCACTGACATTTCAGATGTCTATTTTTGCAGGAGCGTTAGCAGTTGCGCTTGCCATGGCACTGATCGTGACTCTGTTAACCGGACGCGGATACGCGATGGACACGCTTTTGGGGGTTCTGGCGCATTCCGCCCTTGCTTTCGGCCTTGTCGCTGTCTCGTTCTTGTCTGGTGTACGTATCGATTTGATGGCCTATCTCTTCGGCGACATTCTTGCAGTGTCGCGATCTGATCTGGTCGTGATCTGGGGCGGTGCCGCGCTGGTCGTGGCCTTGATCGCGTGGCGGTGGTCACAACTCCTGACTGCGACATTGAACGAAGAACTGGCTTATGCCAGCGGATTTGATCCCAAGCGCGAGCAGCTAATCCTGACTTTGGCCCTCGCCGTGACCGTGGCCGTGGCAATCAAAGTCGTCGGCGTTTTGCTGATTGCGGCCATGTTGATCATTCCGGCCGCCGCGGCGCGGGGTTTGGCGCGGTCACCGGAAACGATGGCATTGATCGCAGCCGCGATCGGCGCTTTCTCCGCAGTCGCGGGCCTGAGGGCGGCATATGTGTTCGATACGCCTGCAGGTCCATCGATTGTCTGCGTTGCGGCCGTATTGTTCGCCTTTTTCAGCTTAATCGGACAGCAGGCGCGGCGCCGGGTTTAGATCATGCATTCGGGGCATTTTCCAACGGCTGCCTCCTGATGGTAGGTCGAAAAAATTCGATCCAATAATCCTGACTATTAAACTCAGGTTGACATACCTGACTATTTCTATCAATTAAATTCCTGAGTGCGTCGCGCCGATGACACTCGGGAATATGTTTCTGACAGGAAAGTGTCACCTGAATGACCAAACTTTTTGCTGCAACCAGCATCTTAGCCCTTGGCGTTGCCTCAGCATCCGCTGCAGCTGATGCACCGTCCAAGGCCGATGTTTTAAACACCTATGCAAACATCGCCGAGGCAAAATACGAAGACAGCCTGATCGCGGCCATGAAACTGCAAGAGGCCGTGGACGCTCTGATCGCTGATCCGACTGATACCGCTCTGAACGCGGCGCGTGCTGCGTGGATTGCTGCGCGCGTGCCTTACCAGCAGACCGAAGTCTACCGCTTCGGCAACGCCATTGTTGACGACTGGGAGGGCAAAGTGAACGCCTGGCCGCTGGACGAAGGTTTGATCGACTATGTTGACGCCTCATATAGCGGCCCCACCGATGCGAACGAGCTTGCCGCATTGAACGTGATCGCAAATCCTACCTTTAGGCTGTCCGGTCAGGCCATCGACGCGCGTGAAATCACCCCGGAACTGCTGGGCGATATCCTACACGAAGCTGACGGAATCGAGGCGAATGTGGCAACCGGCTATCACGCCATCGAATTCCTGCTATGGGGTCAAGACCTGAACGGTCATAGCGCAGGCGCAGGCAACCGTCCGTACACTGATTATGTTCAAGGTGACGACTGCACAAACGGGAACTGCGACCGACGCGCCCAGTATCTAAGCGCCGCCACGGAACTGTTGGTCAGCGATTTGGCATGGATGGCCGACCAGTGGAAAGACGGTGGTGAAGCACGCGCTGCTTTGATTGCGAACGAAACGGCTGGCGTCTCGGCCATTCTGACCGGCATGGGCTCTTTGTCCTACGGTGAGCTGGCCGGTGAACGTATGCGCCTCGGCCTGATGCTGAACGACCCCGAAGAAGAGCAGGATTGCTTTTCGGACAACACTCACAACAGCCACTATTACGACGGCCTTGGCATACAAAACGTCTATTTGGGCAGCTATACTCGCATAGATGGCACCCCAGTGTCCGGCGTGTCGCTGTCTGACCTCGTGATTGCCTCCGATCCCGCGCTGGATACCGAGATGAAGGTCAAGCTGGCCAACACCATGCAGGCCCTGGGTCTTTTGAAAGCAACAGCCGAAGCCGGTTTCACCTATGACCAGATGTTGGAACGCGGAAATAAAGGCGGTGAGTTGCTGATCATGGATGGCGTCAATGGCCTGATTGATCAGACCAAAATCATCGAGCGTATCGTGATCACACTGGAACTCGATCAGATCAACATTGAAGGGTCAGACAGTCTGGATAATCCAAACGCGGTCTTCCACTAAGCAAGTGTCGGGTGAGAAACGTGCGCGCCTTTACGCTTCTTGCCCGTCGCCCGCCGTACTATTGGCTGGACTTGATAAAAATAACCAACTATTTAACTAAGGAATGCATCAAGCAGAGATTCACCATGATCGTATGTCACTGCACAAACATAACCGACCATGATATCCGCGCCGCGATCGACTGGATGCGAACAGCCGACGCGCGGGCAATCATAACACCTGGCAAGATCTATCACGCGCTTGGAAAATCGGCGGATTGCGGCGGCTGCATGCCCCTTTTTCTGGACACGATGAGATCGAGCGATAATCTGGAAGTTCCCATACAACTCCGCGCCCTACGCGCCGAAGCAACCCAGGAGAAAGCAGATGAAGGGCGATCCCAAAGTCATAGAATATCTCAACAAATCTCTGCGGCATGAACTGACGGCCGTCAGCCAGTATTGGCTGCACTATCGCCTGCAAGAGGATTGGGGCCTTGGCCATATGGCTAAGAAAAGCCGCGAGGAATCCATCGAAGAGATGGAGCACGCAGACAAGCTGATTGAACGTATTATCTTTCTTGAAGGCCACCCCAACCTGCAAAAACTTGATCCCCTGAGGATCGGACAGACCCCAAAGGAAACACTGGAATGTGACTTGGCAGCGGAACTGGATGCCCGCACACTTTATGCCGAGGCCCGCGATTATTGCCGCGAGGCGGGCGACTTTGTCTCCATGTCACTGTTCGAAGGCCTGCTCCGCGATGAGGAAAGCCATATCGACTTCCTCGAAACTCAGCTTGACCTTTACGAAAGGATTGGCGAAGCCAACTATGCGCAACTCAACGCATCGAAGATGGACGAAGGCGACTAGGCTTGTCGCGCTGTCGGTGGCCGCGCTTGCGGCCACACAAACGCCTGCCGCCGAGCTGCAGGATCTCCACCTTAATTTTGAACCCCGCACCGAGGATGAACGCCTTCGCGTCACCCGCGCCACAGCTGCGCCATCGGATTTCAGCAGCTCGCAGAAGTTCGAGGAATTATCGGCCGGTGCCGCAACCGTCCGCGCTCTTACGGATGCTAACGCGTTTTCGCAGCCTTCAGGCAATCTGAGCTTTGAGCAAGAGCTGGACTTTAAGGTCGGCAACGGGCTGTTCAGGAAAGTCTGGGTGTCTTCTCCGGCCTCTACACTGGCCTCGGATGGGTTGGGGCCGCTTTACAATGCCCGTTCGTGTCAGCGCTGTCACATCAAGGACGGGCGCGGGCATACCCCCAACGGCCCCAACGACAACGCAATTTCGATGTTTCTGCGGGTTTCGATCCCCGGTGGTGAGGGGATCGAAGAAATTGAGGACTACATCGCCACCCAACCCGAACCGAATTACGGTGGCCAAATGCAGGATCTGGCCCTTCCCGGCCATCCGGCGGAATACAGACTGGACATCACATACAAAGACGTGCCGGTCACCTTGTCGGACGGCGAAACTATCACTCTGCGCAAACCGACCTACGCTGCGGCTGACCTGGGATACGGACCGTTGCACCCGGATGCCATGCTCAGCCCGCGTGTGGCGCCGCAGATGATCGGTCTCGGGTTACTCGAAGCGATCCCGGTCGAAGACCTGCTGGCCAATGCCGACCCGGAAGATGCTGATGGCGACGGCATCTCAGGTCGTCCAAACATCGTCTGGGCAACAGAATTTGCCAAACCAATGATGGGCCGGTTCGGACACAAGGCCGGGATGTCCACAATCATGGAGCAATCGGCGGCAGCCTTTGCCGGTGATCTCGGCATCTCCAGCCCGCTCTACCCTGCCGGTCACGGAGATTGCACCACAGCACAGATCGATTGCGTGAGCGCTCCACATGGTGACGGTGATGATCGCGTTTTCGAGATCGACCAGACCGGCATGGATCTGGTGGCGTTCTACAGCCGCAATCTGGGCGTTCCAACGCGGCGCGATGTAAATGACCCGCAGGTTTTGCGTGGCAAACAGGTGTTCCACGATACTGGCTGTGCCTCGTGCCATACGCCTGCTTTTGTCACCCATCGCATGCCGGACCGGCCCGAGCACAGTTTTCAGCTGATCTGGCCATATTCCGACCTGCTGTTGCATGACATGGGCGAAGGGCTGGCCGACAATCGCCCCGAAGCGCGCGCCACGGGCCGCGAATGGCGCACCCCGCCACTGTGGGGGATTGGTCTGACGCAGCAAGTCTCGGGTCATACGCAATTCCTGCACGACGGCCGCGCGCAATCCTTACTGGAAGCCATCTTGTGGCACGGCGGTGAGGCACAGTCAGCCCGCGATAGGGTTGTCACCATGCCCAAGCCCGACCGTGATGCATTGATCCGGTTTCTCGAAAGCCTGTGATCGGACACAAAGGATTTCACGCTCAGGGTGCCCTTGCTGCCCCCGATACCGTTCAAGCAAGGCTACACGGCCATACCTGCAGCATCGCTATTTCCGGTGAGGGGAAACTGTGGCCATCATCTGACGGCGCGAAAGGTCAACTGGATGAAATTTTCCGATTGCAAGATGTCTGTGGCATTGGCCCCCGTCCCCGAGGGTTTCCTTTTCACATCAGGCACTGGGATCGTTGGCGAACTGACTTCCAACTCTCACGGTTCCGCCTATTCGGACGGCCAACGGAATAATCACCTGATCCCAATTCAAACACCCGCAAAAACTCGGCAAATCCCGCCACATAGATTACACTTGGAAGAATCAAATTGCTGCCGTATTGGCGGGCGCTAAATACGCACTCAAAAGTTAAGGACTGACCTGATTGAAACAGACGCCCGACGCACCGCATTCCATTTATGGGGTTGAGAAATGGGGCAGAGGCCTCATCGAGGTGACGGAGCAGGGAGAAATCGGTCTGCGCAATCCTCTGGTTCCTGAGGCGGCGGCGATCAGCCTGCCCGGTATCCTCAGAGATCTGGATGACCGGGGCATCAAGGCGCCGATGGTTTTGCGCGTTACGTCTTATCTAGAGCATGAAATCGCCCATCTGAACGAAAGCTTCCGCGATGCCATCACGCGCGTCGGCTACAAGGGCTCTTATCGCGGTGTCTTCCCGATCAAAGTGAACCAGCAGGCGCAGGTGGTCGATCGGATCGTCGAGTTCGGTAAGAAATACAACTACGGCCTTGAGGCCGGATCCAAGCCCGAACTGGTCGTGGCGTTGGCCCACCGGCTGGCCCCCGAAGCCTTGATCGTGTGCAACGGCGTCAAGGACGCAGAATTCATCCAGCTGGCCATCCTCAGCCGCAAAATCGGTTTCAACACCGTTATCGTTCTGGAAAGCCCGAAAGAAGCCGAAACAGTTATCGAAGTCTACAATGAGCTGGGCATCGAGCCCCTGATCGGCGTGCGGGTAAAACTGACCAACCAGATCAGCGGTAAATGGGAGGAAAGCTCGGGCGACCGCTCGGCCTTTGGCATGAATACCGATCAACTGGTGGCCACCGTCGACAAGTTGAAAGCGGCGGGCCTGTTACACTGCCTGAAGCTGCAGCATTCACATCTTGGCTCTCAGGTGCAGGACGTCAACGACGTCCGCCGCGCCGTTGGTGAGGCTTGTCGCTATTACACTGAACTGACGCGTGAGGGCGTACCTCTGACCCATCTAGACCTCGGCGGCGGTATGGGCGTGGACTATACCGGCGAGAAGAAAGCGGCTGAGAATTCGATTAACTACACGGTCGAGGAATACTGCGCCAATGTCGTCGAAACCGTCGCTTATGCGATGGATGAGGCCGAAGTCAACCATCCCACACTGGTCACAGAAAGCGGCCGTGCGGTGGTGGCGACATCCTCGATGCTGGTCTTCAACGTGTTGGAAAGCACGCTTTACGACGCACCAAACGGCCCCGAGGTCGAACCCGAAGATCACCATCTGGTTTCGGACCTCGCCGCCGTGCATGGCTATCTCAGCAGCGACCGCCTGCAGGAATGCTGGAACGACGCTACTTTCTATCGTAACGAACTGCGTGCACTGTTCCGCCGAGGCTACATTGACCTGCGTCAGATGGCCCGGGCCGAGCGTATCTATCTGTCGCTGATGGCCCGCCTCAAAGCACTGGCGGCGAATGAGGATCTGGAAACCGATGTAGACGACCAGTTTGAGAAAGTGGCCGATATCTATCACTGCAACTTCTCGCTGTTCCAATCCCTGCCCGATGTCTGGGCCATCGATCAGCTGCACCCGATTGTACCGTTGCAAAACCTGAACCAGATGCCGGACCGCCGCGCCGTGCTGTCAGACATCACCTGCGACAGCGACGGTAAGATCGACCGGTTTATTCTGGCCGACGGCGTCTCGCCCAGCCTGCCGGTGCACTCTTTGCCTGAGCACGAAGAATACTTGATGGGTGTCTTCTTTGTCGGCGCCTATCAGGAAACACTGGGCGATCTGCACAACCTGTTCGGTGATACGAACGTGGTCACGATCGACTTGCGCCCCGATGGCGGCTTCGACCTGCTGCACGAGCAGGAGGGTGACACAATTTCCGAAGTCATGTCCTATGTCGAGTTCGACCCGCAGGATTGCGTCGCCGCCTTCCGCAAAATGGTGGACGAGGCGATCTCGACAGGTACTCTTATGGCCAAGGACCGCAAAACCCTGATGAGCGCCTATCGCGACTCGATCAACGGCTACACCTATTACGAATAACCCCAGAGAGGAGATTACCCCCATGGGAACTTTGAGTGGCAAAACACTGGTTGTCGGCGCGGGCGGCGTATCCCACGCCGCCGTGCACAAGATGGCGATGAATTCGGACATCTTCACCGTAATCACTCTGGCCAGCCGGACCAAATCGAAATGCGACGCCATCGCCAAAGCGGTGAAAGAACGCGTGGGCATTGATATCGCAACGGCAGAACTGGACGCCTACAAGGTCGAGGACACGGTCAAGCTGATCAAGGAAACCGGCGCGGAAATCCTCGTGAATCTTGCCCTGCCCTATCAGGATCTGGTTTTGATGGATGCGTGCCTTGAGGCCGGTATCCACTACCTCGACACCGCGAATTATGAGCCCGAGGATGAGGCCAAGTTCGAATACCATTGGCAATGGGCCTATCAAGAGCGGTTCAAAGAGGCCGGTTTGACCGCCATCCTCGGCTCAGGCTTCGATCCGGGCGTTACATCCGTCTTCGCCAAGTGGCTGAAGAAGCACAAGCTGGACACCATTCGCCAGATCGACGTGTTGGACGCCAATGGCGGCTCGAACGATCAGGAGTTCGCGACCAACTTCAACCCGGAAATCAACCTGCGCGAGGTTCTGGCCGAGGTGCGCCATTGGGAAAACGGCGAATGGCACCACAGCCCGGCGTTGACCAACAAGGTTGAATACGACTTTCCCGCCATCGGGCGGAAAAACATGTACCAGATGTATCACGAAGAACTGGAGTCGCTCTCGACCCACTTCCCCGAGATCGAACGCGCCCGCTTCTGGATGACCTTCGGCGACGCCTATATCAAACACGCGACGGTACTTCAGAACGTAGGCATGACCCGCATCGACCCGGTGATGCATGACGGCAAGGAAATCATCCCGATCCAGTTTCTGAAAACCCTGCTGCCCGATCCCGGCGATCTGGGCGCGGAAACCAAGGGCAAGGCCTGCATCGGCGACATCGCCACGGGTCAGGCCAAGGACGGCTCGGGTGAGAAGACCTATTACATCTACAACATCTGCGACCATGAAGAGTGCTATGCCGAGGTCGGCAGCCAGGCCGTCAGCTACACCACCGGCGTCCCCGCCATGATCGGTGCCGCTCAGGTGCTGAAGGGCAACTGGATCGAACCGGGCGTGTGGAACATGGAACAGTTAGATCCGGATAACTTCATGGACATGCTCAACGAACACGGTCTCCCATGGCAGGTCCACGAACTCGACGGCCCGGTTGAATTCTGATCCCCATAGCTTCATCTGGCTAAAAAATATCCCGGGGGGTCCGGGGGGCTGGCCCCCCGGCCTCTCCAATTCAGGAGACGCCGGTTATGTCCGACATGATGACTACACAAGCCGGAGACGCCGGCGCTTTCCGCAATTTCGACTTCACCCGCATCCCCACGCCCTGCTTCGTGGTCGACGAAAAAGCCGTCGAGCGCAACCTGACCATCCTCGCCGATATCGGCACCCGATCCGGCGCGCATGTTCTGAGCGCGCTCAAGGCGTTTTCGATGTTTGCGCTGGCCCCTCTGGTGCGCCAGCACCTCGGCGGCACCTGCGCCAGCGGCATTTATGAGGCCCGGTTAGGTCGTGAGGAATACGGCGGCGAAGTCGCAACTTTCTGTGCCGGATACAAGGACGCCGAAATAGACGAAATCCTTTCGCTATCCGACCACATCATCTTCAACTCTCCAGCGCAAAAAGACCGCTTCTTCGCCAAGGCTCAGGCTGCCGGCGTTCAGGTCGGTCTGCGCATCAACCCGGAACATTCCGAGGGCGAAGTACCGAAATACGACCCCTGCGCGCCCTGCTCGCGTCTGGGCACGCCAGCCAGCCAATTGACTGCCGAGACCCTGGCCGGAGTCGACGGTTTGCACATGCACACGCTCTGCGAACAGGGGTTCGAACCGCTACACCGCACATGGGTCGCCGTTGAACACAAACTCGCCCCATTCATGGACCAACTGAAATGGCTGAACTTCGGCGGCGGCCACCACATCACCCGCGATGACTATGACCGCGACGGGCTGGTGACGTTCATCAAAACCATCCGCGAAAAATACGGTATCGCCGTCTACCTCGAACCCGGCGAGGCGGTGGCTCTGGACGCGGGTATTCTGGTCGGCGAGATCCTCGACCTGCCGACCAATGGCATGGATCTGGCCATTACCGATATCTCAGCCACCTGTCACATGCCCGACGTGATCGAGGCCCCCTATCGCCCTGCGCTGATGGACGAGGCCAAGGCTGGCCACACATATCGTCTGGGCGGGCCATCCTGTCTGGCAGGCGACGTGATCGGCGACTACACTTGGGTCAAGCCGCTGGAAATCGGCCAGCGCTTTGCCTTCCTCGATCAGGCTCATTACTCGATGGTCAAGACCAACACCTTCAACGGGGTTCCGCTACCCACCATCGCGTTGTGGAACAGCGAAACGGACGAGCTGAAAGTCATCAAACAGTTCGGCTATGAAGACTTTAAGGACCGACTCTCATGAGCATTTTCCTCAACAGCGAACTGACAGCCTTCGAGCGCACCGAGAACGCTCGTTTCCGCGTGATCCCCGTACCGCTAGAACGCACGGTTTCCTACGGCTCGGGCACCGCAAAAGGACCCGAAGCCATCATCGAGGCCAGCAACGAATTGGAACGGATCATCGGCCACGCCGAGCCCTGCGTCGAAGGCATCCACACCGAAGCGCCACTGGATTGTGACGCCGCACTTCCCGAAATCATGGAACGTCTTGCCCAGCGCACCGAAACGGCTGTGCGGGCAGGCAAGGTGCCGGTTGTTTTGGGCGGTGAACACTCGCTCAGCTACGGTTCAGTGATGGGCGTGGCCCGCGCCCTGAACCAGCCTATCGGTATCGTCCAGATCGACGCCCATGCCGACCTGCGCAACGCATACCAAGGTGAGAAACATAGCCACGCCTCGGTTATGCACCTGCTGGCCGAAGAGGGCATTCGTCTAGCCCAGTTCGGCGTTCGCGCCTTTTCCACCGAAGAAGCGCAAAGCCGATTGAAGAACCACGTCTTCCACGTGGATGCAGAAGAACTGGTGACCGGCAATATCCACGCCGTCGACCTGCCCGAAGATTTTCCCGAGTTGGTCTATGTCAGCTTTGATGTCGACGGGCTGGATCCGTCCCAGATGCCAGCGACCGGCACCCCGGTCCCCGGCGGATTGGGTTATTATCAAGCGCTGCGCCTGATCGAGCACGCCCTCAAAGGTCGAAAATGCGTGGGCTTCGACGTTGTCGAACTGGCCCCCGACGGCAATGCCGCCTGGGATTTTACCGCCGCGCAGATCGTCTATCGCCTGATGGCGGCCTGTTAACCCTCGGACGTTTCATTCAGCTCCATGTGCCATTCGCCCTTGTTCAACACGCGGCGCAGCATGGGCTCGAAAAATCCCAGCAGTTTGGTTGGATAGTTCGGGTCGAACGCCTTCTGATCGTATTCATGGCAGAAATAGCGGCAGTCCTCCCAATAGGGGCTGTCGCGATACTTGTCGCGCGCGTTACGGTCTCCACCGAGATGATGATTGTAGTAATAGCCCTGAAACACGCAGTGATGCTTGAGGATCCAATGGGTTTTCTCGCTGACATAGGGTTTCATCATCGCGGCTGACAGCTCACCGTGATTGTAGGGCGACAGTATATCGCCGGTGTCGTGGATCAGGGCGGCGACCACCAACTCCTCCTCCGCGCCATCCTCATAGGCCCGCGTCGCGGCCTGCAGGCTGTGCTGATAACGGTTTACAGGATAGGGCGTCCACTCTTCGTCCAGCGAGCGGACCGCATCCAGAATCCTGTCTGGAAGAGCAGCATTATAAGCTTCCTCATATTCCATGACGGCGTCCCAGTCGGCCTTGGTGGCCTCTTCAAAACTGGTCCAGTTTGGTTTGTGGCTTTTATCCAGCATCGCACATTCCTTAGGCTCAGGTGTTGAGTTCAGATTAGCGCAGTGCCTCCGGTTGAAAAAATGAATTGATTTTATCAGAACGATGAAAAAATACTTTCATTATGCAACTCAAGGCGCTCGAAACATTTCTCTGCGTGGCCGAGACCGGAGGCTTCCATGCCGCCGCGCGCAAGTTGAACGTAACCCAGACAGCCGTCAGCGCTCGAATTCGACTGATTGAGGAAGAAACTGGCAAGCCGCTTTTCACACGTGGCGCCGGAGGCACCGGCCTGACCGATTTCGGGCGGCAGTTTCGCCCCTACGCCGAACAAATGCTGTCATTGTGGTCCTTCGCAGCGCGCGACTTGCCGATGCAGACACAAAATCGGGTCGCCTTGCGTTTGGGCGCACAGTTGAGCATCTGGGATCCGTTGCTGGTCGATCTAGCCATTCAGTTTGAAGAGCGTTTGGGTCAGCTTCTGCTGACGTTGAACTTTGACCATGATTTGAACATGGTCGATGCAGTTGCCACCCATGTTCTGGATGCAGCGCTCACTCATGAACACCCCAAAGACCCGCGTGTGCAGTCGCACGAATTGAGTGCAGAGCGCTTGATACTCGTTGAAACCCCGGCCTCGGATGACCCGGTCTTCGTCAACCTGGAGTTGGGGGAGCTCTATCAAGATCACGTGCGCTCGACCGCGCGGCAGGCAAGGGGACAAACGGTGTTTCTGGGCAATTGCCTGATGGCATTGCGCTATCTCCTGCAACGGGGCGGAACCGGATATTTCCCGGAATTTGTCATTCGCGACCACCTGTCCAACGGCGATCTGATCCCAGTAGTTGGCGCAATAGATATGATGTTGCCGTTGTATCTGGTGACCCGCAAGGGCACTGCCACTTCCAGCGATGTTCTGACTTGCCTGACCGATCTGAGGGAGCCGGGCTAGGCTTGTGGAACCCCGTCGGTCGTGCCTCGGTATCGTCTGCGTACCAAAGGTCGCCCAGCGATCAACAGGAATAGCCCTGAAATAAGAATGCCGATAATTGCAGGCAGGTACAGCAGCATCCACAGCTTTGGCTCGGCGATAACAACCGGAGAGACAAACCCCCTCACACCCTCGAGAAGGATCAAAATCGTAAACGCACCCAAAATCTGTGGCCACAAGCCAAAACGAGAAAAACCGCCCAGCATCAGGGTCGAATATCCGGCCAATGCCACTGCGATGCAGATCGCAACCCAAGAAAAACGTTGGTGCAACTCGTCGATCAGTTCTCCTTCGGTAAAGCCTTCGGCGGAAATGATGGCCTCTCGATCTCTTAGCAACTCGACCGTGGGGATGGCCTCAAGGCTGCGCTCGGCCATCCTATTGGTGTTTGTCAGTGCAGAAATGTCATAGGAGGCATCTGCGAACAAGGTTGAAGACAGCGTTCTACCCTGCTGATTCAAGCGCAATGCAACCCCGTCCAACATCACAAGGTGAATGCCGGATTCGTTGTTGACCAGGTACGCTGTCGTCGAAGAGTAACTGATCGGGTTTAGGGCATCCCGTCGGTCTGACACGAATACCTCTGATAGCGTGCCGTCCAGGTCGATCTTGCCGATATAAACCGTGACCCCCTTGGCCGGGTGCAGGAACTCTCCCTCATTCAACAACTGCGCGGTCACATCTCCGGCCACCTCGGCCTGACGTTGTTCAAGCTGTTCAACCGAAGCGGGGCGTAAAAACACGCTGATGACGGCCATCATCAGTCCCGCGATAACACCAAACAAGACGACCCCTCGCGCCAGCCGCCACGGGCTGGAACCGGTGGCCAGCATCACCGGCAATTCGCTTTCACGGCTCAGGCGATTGGTGGCATAAACAGCTGCAGCGAACACGGCCATCGGCATCACGGTCCGGATCAACGTCGGCAGGGTAAGCGCGGTGAATTCCAGGAACACTATGGCTGACTGCCCGCCGCTGATAACACGGTCAAAAAGACTGACTGAGCGGGTGATCCAAAACACTCCGACCAGAACCAGAGTGAAAAAGCCGAACAGAATCAGCAACTGCCGCAGGAAATATCCATCAAAACGCGACATGTACCCTCATCCGACCGTTTGCAGTTCGCGTGGACAATAGGTCAATCGAACGGCAGAGGAAACCACATTACAGGCCAATCAGCCACTAGCAGCGCTGCGCGTCATCCATGTGTGAGAGAAATGGCAGGGGCAGCAGGGTTCGAACCCGCGACCTACGGTTTTGGAGACCGTCGCTCTACCAACTGAGCTATACCCCTAAGGTGCGCCTCAGATATGCCAGCCGCGCGGCGGACTCAAGAGTCTTTTTCAGATTCCACGCGACTAATGCTATCCGACAAACAAGTTGCGCACCGCGTCGAGTTCTATAAGACACGGTTTGATCAGTACGAGGGACCCTATCCGTGAGTATTCGTAAGAAAATTGCAGACAGCGAAGCCGTCCTGAACTGGGTGGCACGACGAATTGCAAGCTATATTCGGATGGTCAACCGCAACACCACGTGGCAGCGCATTGGATATGATGAACTGGATGCGTTGGTCGAACAGGGCGAACCGGTGATCGTCGTGCTGTGGCATCAAAGGTTGGCACAGTCGCCTTTTTTGTTTCCGTTGGACAAAGGGCGTATTTGTACAATTACCTCGGCTGCGCGAGCCGGCAGCATGGTGGGCCGTGTGCAGCAATTGTTCGGCATGGACACGATTGCCATGGCCAGCAAGAAGCGCCACGTCGCCCTGTCTCGCGAGGTGCTTGGAAAGATGAAACAGGGCATCTCAATCGGTATCGCCGCTGATGGCCCGCGCGGGCCCGAAAGGGTGTCCAAGACAGTGCCTCTGGTCTGGGCAAGAACCTCTGGCAAGCGCGTGTTCGGGGTTACTTACTCCACACGGTATGGTCGTGAGGCAGGCACATGGGACCGGCTGCTGATGCCGCGCCCCTGGCGCAATGAGGGCGTGTTTCTGTGTCGTGAATGGACCGAGAAGGTTCCGCGAAAGGCCCGTGAAGAGCAGATCGAAGAACTGCGTCAGAACCTTGAGCAACACATGAACGACATCACCGCCGAAGCTGATCGCATGGTCGGGCGCGAACCGTGGTCGCCCGAGGGTTAACCACCCCTCAGACGTTGCATCAGATAGATTTCACTGCCTTCGGGAATTGGTTCGGTTAGACCGCTGGCAATGACGCGCCCATCAATTGCGATGGACACGCCCGCATCAATCGGTGCCTGCAACTGTGGGTGCGCCTGTACCAGCGCGCGCAGCAGTTCGCCGGTGGTCTTGGCCTCGACCTCCACCACCTTTTGGCCCCCGGTCAATGACCGGAGACCGGACCAGAGATGGACCTCAACCATTGTCCTTCAGCGCGGCCAAAATGCGCGGCGGTGACATTGGCAGTTGCTTCATCCGCACGCCGGCCGCATGCGACACAGCGTTTGCGATGGCGGCCAGCGGAGGCACAATCCCGGTTTCGCCCACACCACGCACACCGAACGGGTGGCCGGGGTTGGGCACTTCGACAATCACCGTGTCAATCATCGGCAGGTCACTGGCAACGGGAATCCGGTAATCGAGGAAGATCGAGTTCTGCAACCGACCATCCTCGCCATAGATATATTCCTCGTTCAGAGCCCAGCCGATGCCTTGTGCGGCCCCGCCCTGATACTGACCTTCCACATAGGTCGGGTGGATGGCCTTACCTGCGTCCTGAATCACCGTGTAGCGGGTGACTGAGGTCTTACCGGTCTCAGGATCGACCTCTGCGTCAACGATATGGGTTCCGAAGGATACGCCTGCGCCTTCCGGAGTAGCTTCGAAATGCCCCGAGATCGGACCTCCGGTTGCGCCCATATCGGCGGTGATATCGGCCAACGGCATCGGGTCAAAGTCACCTGCGTTGGGCCCCGAGGGCACCGCGCAGCCGTTTTCCCATTTCACCGCATCGACCGGGATGCCCCATTTAGCCGCTGCCCGTTCGCACAGTTTCTCAACCGCGTGTTTTGCCGCCTTGATGGTCGCCAGACCCGACGCATAGGTCACGCGCGAACCGTGGCTGACATCGTTATAGCCCAGCGTCGCAGTGTCGGCGATGGTGACGCGGATGTTCTCATAGGGAATGCCAAGGACCTCGGCCGCCATCAGTGCCATCGACGCGCGGGAACCACCGATATCCGGCGTGCCAACCATCAACTGGGCCGAGCCATCCTCGGACAGGGCCAGCGACACCGACGTCTCGCCGCCGTGGTTGAACCAGAACCCGCAGGAGATCCCGCGCCCCTGCCCTGGCTTCAGCGGGGCCGAGTAATGCGGATGCGCCTTGGCGGCTTCAAGCGTTTCGACCAAGCCAATACGCTCGTACCGCGGGCCATAGCTGGCTTTGGTGCCTTCGTGCGCCGCATTTTTCAGGCGGACGTCGATGGGGTCCAGGCCCAGCTTTTTACACATCTCATCGATAACCGACTCAACGGCAAAGGCCCCCATCGGCGCACCGGGCGCCCGATATGCGGCTTGCTTCGGGCGGTTGGCCATGACGTCATAGCCGATCTGTTTGACATTGGTCAGATTGTAGGCCGCAAAGGCGCACATCGCTGTGAAATCACCTGGGGCCCCGGGAAACGCGCCGCCTTGCAGGCGGAATTCGCCGCGCGCGGCGGTGATCGTACCGTCCTTCTTCATGCCGATCTTGATATCCATCGAGGCGGAGGCGGTCGGGCCGGTCGCACGGAACACCTCGGACCGCGTCATGACCAGCTTCACAGGGCGGTTGGCCTTGCGGCTCAGCGCCAGCGCGACGGGTTCGATGAACACGGTTGTCTTACCGCCAAAACCGCCGCCAATCTCGGATGCCGTGACGCGCAGTTGCGAGGTCTCGATGCCCAACAAGGCCGCACAGGTTTTCTGCGCGATCCAATGGCCTTGTGTGGTGCACCACAGCTCACCCTTGCCGTCATTGCCCAGCATCCCCAGACAGGCGTGCGGTTCGATGTACCCCTGATGGGTCGCTTCGGTCACAAAGCTGTCTTCCATCACCAGATCAGCCTCGGCAAAACCGGCCTCGACGTCACCGTGGCCACTTTCGTGATAGCGGACGACGTTCGGGTGCATCCCTTCGGGTACGGAGTAATCTGCCGCGCCTTCGCGGATGACAGGCGCATCCGAAGCCATTGCCTTGTCTACATCAGTGACATGGGGCAGGACCTCATATTCAACCTCGATCAGCTTGAGCGCATCGCGTGCCGCCAAGGCCGAAGTAGCCGCAACGGCTGCCACCGCGTGCCCGTCATACAGAGCCTTTTCCCCTGCCATGACGTTTTCCAGCACGTTCCAGAACTCGCCTTCTAGACCGGGTTTGAACGGCACTTTGGCGAAATCCGCGCGTGTCACAACGGCTTTGACATCCTTTTGTGCCTCGGCCTTCGAGGTGTCGATTTTGACGATCCGTGCGTGGGCGTGAGGCGAACGCAGGATCGCGCCATGCAGCATTCCCGGCGCCGAAACATCGGCCCCAAACTTGGCGCGGCCTGTGACCTTGTCCAACCCGTCCGGGCGATCCGGGCGCGTACCAACGAAAGTGAATTCCGATTTGCGATCGTCCAGAGCCATTATGACGCCTCCCGCAGTTCTTCGGCCGTTTCCATGACAGCGCGAATAATCTTGTCATAACCGGTGCAACGGCAGAGGTTTCCTGCCAGCCAATACCGGATTTCCTCTTCGGTCGGGTTTGGGTTCTTCTCCAGCAGCGACTTGGCCGCAACTAGAATCCCCGGGGTGCAGATACCGCATTGCAGCGCGGCGTGTTCGATGAACTTCTTCTGCAGTGGATGCAGTACGTCGCCATCCGCGATACCCTCGACGGTTTCGATGGTCTTGCCCTCGGCCTCGACCCCCAGCATCAGACAGGAACAGACCAGACGACCATCGACGGTGACTGAGCACGCGCCGCAGTCACCGGTACCGCAGCCCTCTTTCGCGCCGGTCAGGTTCAACTTGTCGCGCAGACAGTCCAGCAGGGTTTCGCGCGGATCGCAGAGATATTCAACCGCGTCACCGTTCACGGTGGTCGATACATGGAACTTGCTCATGCTTGCTCTCCCTTGGCACGGGCATAGGCGATTTTGGCGGCGCGTTTGGCCAGAACGCCAGCAACCTCGGTGCGGAATACGATCGTGCCGCGCTTGTCGTCGATCGGGTTACAGGCGGTGGATGCGGCAGCGGCCAAGGCGTCCAGCGCGGCATCATCCAGCGTGCTGCCGATGATGGCCTTGGCGCAGTCTTCAACCAGCAGAACGGTCGGGGCCACAGCCCCCAGCGAGACACGGGCTTCGGTAATCGTATCGCCATCCAGACGCAGGTTCACGCCAACGCCGACCACGGCGATGTCCATCTCGGTGCGAGGGATGAAGCGCAGATAGGCGTCACCACCCTTCTCGCCCCGCGCGGGGATGTTGACGGCCGAGACTACCTCTCCCTTCTCCAAGGACGTCTTGCCGGGTCCGGTTGGAATATCTTCTACGGCCACTTCTCGGTCACCCTCAGGGCCGGTCACCGTAACCGTCACGCCCGCTGCCACCATTGCAGGCACCGAATCCGCCGCCGGAGAGCCATTGCAAAGGTTGCCGGTCAGAGTCGCACGGCCTTGGACCTGGGTCGAGCCGATCAGGTCCATCGCCTCGACCACGCCTGGCCAGTCGCGACCAAGATCGGGATGTTCGCTCATCTCGGCACCGGTGGTAGCAACGCCCAGCGTCCAACTGCCATCGGGATTACGTGTGATATCGCGTACACCGTCGATCTTTTTGATGTCGATCAACGTATCGGGTGTCACCAGTTCCGAGCGCAGTTGCACCAGAACATCCGTGCCCCCTGCCAGAAACCGAGTAATGCCCGTTGCGTTTGCTGCCAGCGCCGAGGCTTCGGCAAAGCTGGCGGGGCTGTGATAATCCATAAAATACCTCGTACCTGTTGATCAGGATTCACTGGGTTCGAAGGGGACGTTAGTGCAGCAGCATACCGGCGTCCATGGCTGGAACGACCAATTTTTGCGTTATCCGATGTCGTTTCCAGACCTTATTTCAGAGGTCGATTTCGATCGCACCGTTCGGTTGCGCCGCGCGGCTTTGACAAAGGATCATCGCGCCCTCGCGTTGCTTGTTCGAAAGAACGAAATCGCGATGGTCGACTTCGCCCGATATCAAGCCACATTTGCAGACCCCACAGATACCATCGGCGCATTTCACATCTACCTGAATTCCGGCCTCTGTCAGCACCTGCGCAGCGTCCTTGTCCGCGGGAACGGTCAACTCGCGACCGGATTTTGCAAGCCTTAACGTGAACGGATGGTTCTCATATTCTGGCTGCTCGGGAACCGAGAAATACTCCAGATGCCGTGCATCTTCGGGGAATCCCTGCCGTAATGCGGCCTGCATCACGCCGTCCATATAACGATCCGGCCCGCAGGTATAAACGTGCCAGCCGTCCTGATAACCCTTTAGAATATTGTCCAAATCTGCCCGCGTGCCCTCGTCCGAGAAATGGTAGTGTACGTGATCCGTCCAAGGCGCTGACGCCAGATCGGCCAAATACCCAGCACTGGCGCGGGTGCTGGCAGAATAATGCAGCTCAAACTGTTTTCCCAGCGTGTGCAGGCGGTGGGCAAAAGCGATCATCGGAGTGATGCCGATCCCGCCACCCATCAAGAAGGTCTTGGTCGCAGTCTCATCCAGCTCGAAATGATTGATGGGTTTCGAGATGAAAACCTTGCGCCCTTCATTAAAGATGCGGTGCAAAAGGGCCGACCCCCCGCGCCCCTCATCCTCGCGCAGTACACCGATCTGATAGGCCGACCGGTCCGACGGGTCGCCGGACATGGAATACTGACGCAGGAATTCCGGCGCGACCAGCACGTCCAGATGCGCCCCTGCCGTCCAGTCCGGCAAGGGTGCACCGTCGAGGGCCGAGAATTCGTACTTGGTCACATCAGCCGCCATCTTATCTACTTTGGTCACCTCAACCCGTATCACTGGTGCATCGCCTGCGATGTTGTAACGGTGGATCACCGACATATCACCGGCAGCTTTGCGTGCCTTGTATTCTTCCGCCGTCACCATTGCTTGATAGGCCGCAATCCCGGTTTCGCGGTCCATGGCAAAGGGGTAGGGCCACGGATGCGGAGCCAGGTATGCAGGGTAGACGGCCAGTGTCTGGTCTTCGTATTTCAGATCCAGATCGGTTTGCAGACCGCGCCGGTTCAAAGGGTGTGCGGTGGGTCTGTAGGTTCCGTCCGCCTGCAACTCGAGATCCCACCACCATTTCTTGGTCTCGTTCAACCCACCATTCCCGACAGCATCATCCAGCCGGGCCAAAG
Source organism: Ruegeria sp. BB7 (assembly GCF_056539365.1). Lineage (NCBI taxonomy): Bacteria > Pseudomonadati > Pseudomonadota > Alphaproteobacteria > Rhodobacterales > Roseobacteraceae > Ruegeria > Ruegeria sp. BB7. The sequence continues at coordinate 23,402 of NZ_JBQFUV010000014.1, forward strand.
CAGGTGCAGCGGACGGAATGTTCATCGCCGCCCAACGGAACGGGCGCTCCTTGAAGATACCTTCAAGGTTCCACGGACAGGTTTTCATGCACCGCCCACACATTGCGCCTCCGGGTGTCGTTACCCGATACGTCGCGCATTTCTGGCTGTCCGATTTCCAAATCTCATAGCCGTTGAACATCAGCTTCGGCCCGGCTGTGATCGCCCCTGACGGGCACTCGCGCGCGCATTTGTTGCAGCTTTCGCAAAAGCTCTGCAGACCAAAATCAATCGGCTTGTCATGCTCCATCGGCATGTCTGTCGTGACCGCACCGGATTTCAGGCGCGGACCGAGATAGGGGTTCAGGATAACCTCGCCGATCCGACTGACCTCACCCAGCCCGGAGAGCAGCAGCAAGGGGGGCTGCAATACCTCACCATCCATCACCGTGTGGGCCTTGGCCTTATAACCGAGGTTTCGGATCTGCTGCGCGATCACGCCGCCCAGCAGCGAGAACCGCAGATAGGCACGCATCGACTGGGCGACGCTAATCCAGTCATCGCCGCTGGCGCCTTCCATCGTTTCGTACCCTTGGTCGATGATCATGCTGATGGCCTGATCGTGGGGCGGCGTGATCTCTTCTCCCGTCGCATCATGAGAATACCAAGCCCATTCTGGGCAACGGCTGAGCCCCACCGCATCGACACCCAGAAAATAGCTCGCGGCCTTGATATTCGCGGCATTGCGCGCTGCATCGGACTGCGGCGTAACATTCGCGCTCTCGCCATCCTGCAGCAACACAAACGCGCCCAGCGCGCGACGTTGCGCACAGCTGGGGGCAGCCTTGCGCACGTAGTAGCCACCCTTGGCTGCGTCCTGCAGTGATTTACCCATGTCCCCGAACTGCGCCCGTGCGAACATATCGGCACGTTTGGGAACCCGGGCGACGTTTTCTTCGTCGATATAGGTGGTTGGATCCTCGACGCGCTTAAGCTTTTCGAACGGGTGCGCCCCATCCACGTAACGGCGCTTGGCGTAGGGGTCGCGGTTCAGCACATTTTTGACAAAGCCCGTACCCAGCCACCATGCAGGCCCCTGAGTGCGAAACCACGGTTGTTGCGCCATGGGGCGCAAGGGCTGGTCATGCGCTATTTCCATCTCTGTCGTCACAGCGACCAGACCGAACCGCTTGCCCAGCCACGGAACCATCAAGTCGTCGCCCTCGACCGAGGCCAGCCCTGCCGCAACAGCCAGCCGCCCTAGATCAACTTCGGAGGACATCACCGTATGTGCCCGCGCATCGAAACCCAACAAGCGGATATAGTTGGCAATTACCACCGCATTCTCTGTGGCCAGCAAACAGACGCGGTGATCCTGCGCGCCCATGATCCAATCCGCACCTGGTTCACCCGGCTCGGGGTCGCGGTTGTGTTCGTACAGAAAGACAATGGCATGGCGATGCGTGCCCATTGGTTTGGGCGCGGCCTCCATGCTTTCTTTCAGGTCGGCCATGATCAGGTCTATCCCCGAAGCCAACGTCTTGGTCTGGCGCGTTTTCAACGCGTGGGCCAGACGGTCGATATCGGGATTACGACGAGGCTCAGGCAACAGCGCCTCAATCGGTAAAGAGCCACAGCCCATCATCGACGCATCATTGAAATATCCAAATGCCTTCAGATGATTGGCGCGCTCCAAAGGGTCTGCAGGAATTTCCGAGACCGCAGGATTCACGAATCCATCGCGGATAGTGTCCATCATCGCCTGAAACTCACCCATCGCATTGACGATGCTTTCGGGGTGTTTGGGGCGTCGGAAACTTAGTTCAGGCATCGGCACGACCGAGGACAAGTCCGGCATATCGGGTTGCCGCGCCAACCGCTCCAGAGGATATCGGCCCATGTGAACCGGCCGGTTTTTGTCCGAGAAAAAGCGGATTCCCATCGCGTGCCTCCTGATGATGAATATCACCTAATGCGTCGTGGACAGTAAATCCATTCATGACTAGTCATAGTTAATATGAGAAAAACTGATTTCACTGACATGGACGGCAAAGTCCTGCGCACCTTTCTGACGATCCTCGAGGAAAACTCGGTCTCAAAGGCCGCCGACCGGCTGGGCGTGACCCAATCGGCGATCAGCCACACCCTTGCCAAGCTACGACAGGTGCTGGGTGACCCGTTGTTTGTGCGTTCGGGCCAGGGGCTAACACCGACCGAGCGCGCCTTGTCGCTAAAAGAACCGGTCCAGCGCGTTTTGGACGGGATGCGAGCGCTGACCGATGACCGCCCGTTTGACCCGCAAGCCGAAGAGATCAGCGTCCAGATCGCTACCAACGACATGCCGCGTGAATTGATCTTTCCACCGTTGCTGCATGCGCTGCGGAGCGAAGGCGTGCGATTGCGGCTGGGCTTTATTCCATCAGGTGTCCCAGACCCTGATCTGTTGCGCAGCGATCGGTGCCAGCTGATGCTGACCCCACTGCCACCGGACGGGCCGGACATCTTCCAGAAACGTATACTGGTCAGTCCGCTGATGATTTTTTACGACGCCGACCAGCGCAAGCCGCCGGACAGTTGGCAGAGCTATTGCCAGACCGAACATGTCGAGGTGCGTTTCACCGACGGGCGCAGCTCTCGTGCAGTGATGCGAGGGGTGGATCAGAACCAGATCCGGCCACCCACCGTCACCCTGCCGCATTTCAACGCCATCCCGTCCTTTGTGAAAGGAAGCGACTTGATCTCAACCGATACGGCGCTGATGAAACAAGGTCCGCTGGCGGCCCTGGATTGCACACCACTGCCATTCGAGTGTGAGCCGGTCTCAATCTACATGGTCTGGCATCAGCGTTCAGCAAACGACCCGGCCCATCGCTGGTTGCGCGAACGGATCGAAGGCATTGCTGCTACGCTTTAGACTTGAGACAGCAGCCAATCCCTCATCAGAGTTACAAGTTGCGGCTGGCGTGGAGGTTTCGGCATGACAACATAAAACCCGAGATCTTCGACCAAAACGTCGGAAAGCGGCTGAACCAATTTGCCTGACGCAAGTTCGGACGAAACCAAAGGCGCATTGGCCAAAGCAATCCCCTGCCCCGACACTGCGGCATCAATGGCAAGGCTGGTCTGGCTGAAGTTCATCATTCTCGGCTTGCCGGTGACACCCAAGCGTTCAAGGAATAACGGCCACAACCCGTGAGTATCGTTCAGAAGGGTTTGGCCAGACAGATCCGAAGGTCGTGAGATGCAGTGCGCAGTCCGCGGACAGCACACAAGAATAAATTCAGTTGAAAATAGAGGCTCTGCCACAAGGTTTGCGCCAAATGGCGCCCGCCCCTGCCGCACCGCAATATCCACACCGTCGCCTTCGAAATCCGCAAGACGCTCGCGCGCGTCCACCTGAACAGAGATGTCGGGATGCTGGGAGGTGAAATCATTCAAACGCGGAACCAACCATTTTGACGCAAAACTTGGTGTGACCGAAATCGTTATTTGTAGGTCGTCCGACAGGTCATCGACCGCCTCTTCAATCAGGCGGAATGCCCGGCGCAACGGCGTGTGAAATCGCCTGCCGGCCTCGGTCAGCGCAAGGCCTCGCGGCAGTCGGTCGAACAGTTTCTTGGCCAATCGCGCTTCGAGTCCGCGCACCTGTTGGGCGACGGCGCCTTGTGTCACGCCCAATTCTTCGGCTGCCAACCGGAAGTTCAGATGCCGAGCGGCAGCTTCAAAAGCCCGGAGGGCGTTTAAAGGGGGCAATGCAGCCATAGGTTTATCCTGCAGATTTTCTACAACATAGAAACAGAAGAACTGATTAGTCAAACTCACCTGGCAAGCGCATCTTTTAGGGAGAGCAAAACGGAGATATCACATGACTAAAGTAGCGCTTATAACGGCGGGCGGCAGTGGCATGGGCGCAGATTCCGCCCGACGCCTAGCTGCTGACGGGTTCAAAGTTGGCATTCTTTCGTCCTCGGGCAAGGGCCAGACATTGGCACAAGAATTGGGCGGCGTCGGCGTAACCGGCTCAAACCAGTCGACCGACGATCTGCAGAAACTGGTCGATGTGGCACTGGACCATTGGGGGCGCATTGATGTGCTGGTCAATTCGGCTGGGCATGGCCCTCGCGCACCTGTGCTGGAACTGACGGACGAAGACTGGCACACAGGCATGGATGTCTATTTTATGAATGTCGTGCGCCCCACTCGCCTAGTCACGCCGATCATGCAAGCGCAGGGCGGCGGGTCGATTATCAACATCTCAACCTTTGCCGCGTTTGAGCCTGACCCGGTCTTTCCGACCTCGGGCGTGTTTCGCGCCGGGCTGGCGGCGTTCACCAAACTGTTCTCGGACCAGTATGCAGCCGACAACATCCGCATGAACAACGTCCTGCCCGGTTTCATCGACAGCCTACCCGAAAAAGAAGAATTCCGCGCACGCATCCCTATGGGCCGCTATGGACGCAGCTATGATGAGATCGCCTCGGTCGTCGCCATGCTGGCATCTGACGGCGGCGGATATATCACCGGCCAGAATATCCGGGTCGATGGCGGCATCACCCGGTCTGTCTGAGGTCAGAACCGCGCCTTGATAAGGTGCGTCAGCGCCGCGCCGGTTTCGAAATAGGCGCGGCGCAGGCTGGTCCAGCTCTCGTGATGCTCAGGCACTGCAGGCACCGGCAGCAGCGAGGGTTCATCCTGCAACAGACTCTCGGCCATCAGACGGCCAAAAACGGTACCCGGCCCAATACCCCGGCCTGAAAACCCATGCGCTGACAAAGCATTGGGGCCGATCTGCGTGATCTTTGGAAGGTGATCCGAAGTCATGGCAATCCGCCCGTGCCATCCGTCGCTCAGCGACTGACCGGCAAGCTGCGGAAACAGCTCGGTAAGTTTGCGCCTAATCCAAGCAGTGTGAGCAACGCGGCCTGCCTGCGCAAGATCACCCATTGCGCCGATGACAAGCCGCCCCTCGGCATCCACGCGGAATGAGGTCATGATCAGCCCGGTATCCCAGCACCCCTCACCACCCGGTAGAATAGTTGCACGCAACTTGTCTGACAGCGGAGCGGTTGAAAACTGAAAGTAATAAACCGGCACATAAGCCGGAGCCGAAGCCAGAAGACCCTGATGGTAGGCGTTGGTGGCTTGTATCACCGACTTCGCGCGCACCTCGCCCTGACACGTTTCCAATGCCCATACGCCATTGGCGTGCTGCATTTTTTCAACGGGGCAATGAGAGACAATTCTCGCCCCGGCCTCAGCAGCGGCCCGGGCCAGACCACGGACATAGCTCAACGGCTGGATCGTCCCCGCTCGCGGATCGAATAGAGCACCGTGGAACGCCGCACTTCCAGTACGGCGCGCGGCCTGTTCGCCCGATAACAATTTAACCGGTGCCCCCGTGCCGGCCAACTGTTCGTGACGCACCTGCAAGTCGCGCAATCCCGACGCAGAATGCGCGCAATGCAATGTCCCGTTGCGCACTGGATCACAGTCGATACCGTGCCGCTCGATCAAATCGAACACATCTGCAGGCGCCTCTGCCAAAAGAGAGATCAGCCGGTCCCCCGCGTCTTGACCCAGACAGGCGCGGATTTCGTCGGGCGGCACCCAAAGCCCTGCATTCGCCAGCCCGACATTGCGGCCTGACCCTCCATGCCCGATCTCTTGCGCCTCGAGCAGGCAAACAGACGCCCCGGCTCGCGCCGCAGTCAACGCAGCGGAACACCCAGTATAGCCGCCGCCAATCACCGCAAGATCAACGGTTGCCCCCTCGGTCAAAGGGCGAGTCTCGGCCTTTTCGCGACATGTTTTTAGCCAAAGGGTCTTGTTGTGGTCGCTCAATGGGGGCTCCTTGCAACTTCGCGGATCATCTGGTTTGGGTCAGCCAGTTGCAAGCGCCCTTTGATCATCGCGACCCATGGCAATCAGGAAGGGCTCGGTCTCTTGCCGCGCTTGAAACGCCGCCTTATCCCCCATGCCTTTCCAATCCGCCAGAACAAGTGATTGTGCCACAGCACCGCCCAAGGTCGCGCCCGGGCCGGTAACGATGAACAGATCGGGCGCGAATTCTCGAGCGGCGATCTGGACGGCGCGGGTAAAGTCGTAAGCCTCGGTCACCTGATGGCCCAGCGTGTAATCCCACAACGCTTGTGTATCCGTCGCCCCCGGCCACCAGATTTTACCGCGCCCGTCAATCAGGGGACACTCTGGCTGGCCAAACAAGTCTGGCCTCAGCCTCGCTTGCCCTTTTGCAGCGACCGGGGCCTGCAAGGCGGTGTGAAACGCCGCGTGGTTTGCCAGCCGCATCGGAAACCGATCTTGAACAACGGGTTGAGAGGCTTCAAACGCCGCCAACCCTGGCTCATTCCCGGCAAGGACCAGCATTCCACCCAAATCAATGGACAGCGCCAGATCACAACCGTCCATCCCGTTGATGTGCGCAACGTCGGCCAGAAGGTCAGCTTTGCGCATGGCGTCATTATTCCAGTTGTCATCGACAAACGGGTAAACCAGCTGACCGCCAATAAGCTGCTCCTGCATCAACGTGCCCATTGTGTTCACCACGCGAAACCCGTTTTGCGGGGACAACGCACCGCCAGCGGCCAGGGCAATGTACCAGCCCATCGAGTTCCCCGTGACGGCAACCACCTCAATATCTTCGGCCAAAGCCTGTGCATCGGCCAGCGCCGCTGCATAGATCAACGGTGAGGCGACATCGCCACGCGAATACTTGCTCATCGTATACCGGCTCGCGCTGTCCAGCGCGGTCACGGCCTCTTGCCCCATCTCGGCACGGATCGAGTCGAAGCTGCGAAAAAGATCCATCCCCTGCCCGTGATGTCGATGCAGATACCCCAACTCGGGCTTATTGTAAGTGCCCCGGCCGGGGCAGATCAGAACGGCTGTGCGGGTCATGAACGACCTCCGGTCAGCTTCAACGCGGCCGCAACTATTTCGTCCTTGGACGGCAGCGGCGCGGCATAGGCCGGGCCGGTGGCGATAAAGCTGTCCTCGGCCACGACGCGCGCTGTTGGGGTTGAGGGGATTTCTTCAGCAAAGAACGTCATCAGGGCCTCGGACTGGCTGCCTGTGCGGCGGCATTCATCCACGACCAGAACATGCGCGCAGGGTTTGGTCGCCTCGCGCAGGGCATCGACTGGCAGAGGCGCCAGCCAGCGCATGTCGATGATACGGGTTTTCACGCCTGCGGCTGCCAACTCGGACAGCGCCTGTTGCGACAGATAATGACCATTTCCATAAGTGACGATGGCCAGATCGGTGCCATCTCCGTCTATTCCGATCTCGCCCAGCGCGATGCGCTGATCGGGTGAAGGGTAAGTTGTCATCCACCCACCGTCCTGCGCCTCATGCAAGTCTCGCATAGGATAAAGCGCGATGGGTTCCAGAAACACCACCACCCGCAGCTCTTCACGCGCGAGGCGCACACATTCGCGCATCATCTGCGCGGCATCCGACCCGGTCGACGGGCAAGCTATGATCACGCCCGGAATATCCCGAAGCACGGCCAGAGAATTGTCGTTGTGGAAGTGACCGCCAAACCCTTTCTGGTACCCCAATCCCGCAATCCGCAACACCATAGGGTTCGAGAATTGCCCGTTCGAGAAAAACGGGAGGGTTGCGGCCTCACCCCTGATCTGATCTTCGGCATTGTGCAGATAGGCAAGGAACTGAATCTCGGGGATCGGAATGAAACCGTTATGGCCCATGCCAATCGCCAAGCCCAAAATCGACTGCTCGTCCAGCAGGGTGTCGATTACCCGGTCGGGACCAAAGCGCTGCTGGAGCTTCTGAGTCACGCCATAAACGCCACCCTTGCGGCCCACATCTTCGCCCATGCAGACGATCTCAGCATGTTCCAGCATCAGATCGGTCAGCGCCCAGTTGATCAAACGGCTCATGGGCTGGGGCTCACCCATCGCGCGCATATCGCCACCGAATGCCTCTGCACGTGCCTCGGCACCGGGGCCGTTGGTGGGTTTACAGCTGCGTTTCGGCGGGATCAGGCTCGCCATCACTTCGGATGCGTTGGTCAAGTGGGCGCGCGTTGTCGCCTCAGCCGCAACGCGATCCGTACGGGCGCAGGTGTCGGTGTAGATTTTCAACGCCTGTTCCGGGGTCAGCGCACCCGCATGGTCCAGCAATCGCACTGTATGCAGCAGGGGATCGTTGGCCTCATCTGCCTCGACCTCGGCTTTCGGCAGATAGGTGGTCGGAACATCCGCTCCTGCATGACCGTATAGGCGCACTGTCTTCAAATGTAGGAAAGCAGGTTTGCGACGGTTCCTCACATAATCGGCTGCTTCCTGTGCAACCGCATAAGTCTCGTAGATATCCAGCCCATTGGCTTGGAAATACTTGATACCCGGCCGATGTTCCATCGACATCTGTATCCAGCCCGTTGGCGTTTTAACCGATATGCCGATCCCGTTATCCTCACACACGAACAACAGCGGCAGTGGCGTCGACTGCACACTGGTCCACCCGGCGGTATTGATCGCCCCCTGCGCCGTGGAATGGTTGGCGGAAGCGTCCCCAAAAGAGCAGACCGCAATCCCGTCCTCGGGCAATTCGCGATGCTCGGGCTCATGTCTCCTTGCCGCGCCCAAGCTGTAGGCAGCGCCGACTGCTTTGGGCAGGTGGCTGGCAATTGTCGAGGTTTGCGGAGGGATCATCAGCGCTTTGGAGCCGAGCACCTTGTGACGACCACCGGAAGTCGGGTCTTCTTTCGAACAGGCAAAGCTCAGTAGCATGTCCCAGGCAATCTGCTGACCAGGCACCTGCTCGGCCCGGGCGATCTGAAACGCCGCGTCTCGGTAATGCAAGAATGCAATATCGGTTGGCCGCAACGCATGGGCAACCGCAGCCATACCTTCATGCCCAGAGGACCCGATCGTATAGAACCCTTGCCCGGCTTTCTGCATCGCGCGGCTTGTGCGGTCCAGCGCCCGGCTCAGAACCTGAGATCTGAACAGTGATACCGCATCGCTGTTGGTCAAACCCAAGCGCGGTGCTGCACCATCGGGAAAATCGCGCCGAGCCACGCGGGTCAGGAAATTTTCGTGAACGATCTGAGCGCGATCCATGGCCTGTTCCCTGATCCTTTCCAATTACATACCAGCGTAAACGCAAACCCGGTACGCCCCTTTTTTGCAGGCTTTAGCAAGCAGAGGCAAAACAAAGCTGCGCCCATCTTTAAAACCTAGATTTGTATCGGACTGGCGCCCGGTAAAAGCCAGTGATATTCCATTCGAAAGGTATGAGGATTAGTCATATGATTGCCCCGCGTCGGTTTTTGCCTTCGATCCCCTCATTGCTGGCACTTGAGGCGGTCGATCGCCTTGGCAGCGCCTCAGCCGCTGCGGAAGAGCTTTCGCTGACACAAAGTGCGATCAGTCGACAGCTCAAGGCGATGGAACAGCAATTGGGCGTCGACCTGATCCAACGCAGCCAGATGCGGCTGCACCTGACCCCTGCGGGACAGGAATACGTTCAGGTCGCCCGCACTGCGTTGAACCAACTGGCGCAGGCGTCGCTGAAGCTCAAGGCAAACCCGACGGGCGGTTCGCTGAACCTGTCCATCCTGCCCGCCTTTGGCATGCACTGGCTGGCCCCACGCCTGCAGGATTTCGCCCGCCGCCATCCGGAAGTTACCGTAAACCTGAACACGCGCTTACGCCCGTTCGATTTCGAAACCAATCATTTCGACGCCGCGATTCATTTCGGTCAACGGGATTGGGCGGGGGTTAACTATCTCTCACTCATGCGCGAAGATGTCCTGCCTGTGTGCGCGCCAGGTCTATTGCCCGACAACACAGATGATATCGGCTGGCTGACACAGGCTCCTTTGTTGCACCTCGAAACACGGCCTGACGCCTGGGAGAAATGGTTCGCTGCACAGGGCCGCGAGGTCACCGGGATTCGCGGCATGCTGTTTGACCAGTTTTCGACAATGGGCCAAGCGACCATTCACGGCTTAGGCGTTGCATTGCTACCCAGCTACCTGATTGAAGAAGACCTTAAGGCCGGGCGGTTGGTTCTGGCCTGGCAAGGTCCCGGGGTAAGCCTTGGACAATTCTTTCTTGTATGGCCACAATCCCGAGCGGAATCGGAACCGCTCAAATCATTCCGGGCATGGCTGAAAGAGCAGATATAACCAGCACACGTCATAATTTCCCAGAAAGTACCTGCGCGGCCTTTGGCCTTGCGTCCTGCGGACGGCAGGGGCCAGGCAGAAGATGTTTCGCAGGAAACATTGACGACGGTCGGAAGAGGCTCTGGTCTGGCTATTTATCCAAGGAACGAGCGATGAGTTCCTTCATGATCTCATTGGTACCGCCATAGATCATCTGTACGCGCGCATCGGCGTAGAGGCGGGCAATTGGGTACTCCATCATGTACCCATAGCCACCAAACAGTTGCAGGCACTCATGCATGATCTCATTCTGCACTTCCGAGCCCCAGTATTTCACCATCGAGGCTGTCGCCGCATCCAGCATTCCCGCCTCAAGCCGCGCTATGCAGTCATTGACGAAGCTGCGCAGAACCTCGGCCTTGGTCTTGCATTCTGCCAGCTTGAACCGCGTATTCTGAAAATCCATTACACGTTGACCGAACGCTTTACGTTCCTGCGTGTATCTCACCGTTTCGGCAATGGCGAAGTCGATCGCGCCCAGCGCCCCAATGCCGATGGTCAGTCGCTCCCACGGTAGCTGGCTCATCATCTGATAAAACCCCTGCCCCTCATCCGTGCCCAGAAGATTGGTCATCGGCACCTTGACGTCCTCAAAAAACAGCTCGGCCGTGTCATTGGCCTTCATCCCCAGCTTTTTGAGGTTGCGCCCTTTTCGAAAGCCCTCAGCGCCCTCGGTTTCGACGGCAACCAGAGAGATCCCCTTGGACCCTAGGGTTTTGTCTGTTTTGCACGCCACCAGGATCAGATCTGCCGACTGCCCATTGGTGATGAATATCTTGGAGCCGTTCAGCCGGTAGGAATTCCCGTCCTTTTCCGCGACCGTGCGAATGGCTTGCACGTCCGACCCGGTTCCAGGCTCGGTCATCGCCAGCGCGCCAACCATCTCACCCGACGCCAGTTTTGGTAGCCATCTCTGCTTTTGGTCTTCGCTGCCATAGGCGTTGATGTAGTGAACCACGATGGATTGAATGGCATAGCCCCAGCCCGAATCTCCGTGCGAACACTGCGCGTACATCGTGACCGCATCGAAACCGATCCCGCCCCCTACACCACCATAGGCTTCAGGTATCGCACCGGCCATCAGCCCAATCTCGCCAGCCTTGCGCCACATGCCGCGATCCACGACGCCGTTCTCGTTCCAGCGGTCGATATTGGGGACCAATTCATCTTCCATGAATCGGTTTGCCATTTCCGCGAACATCTGGTGCTCGTCCGTCACCCAGCTCGCAGTCGAGGTAAACAACGACATACAAAACCCTTCCCTTATGTCTTGCCAATCAGGCTAGCGCGGGAGGTTTCGCTTTCCAATCTGTCAACAGGCTTGCAACGCAACGTCTTTTTTGCCCAAAACCTGATCAGGCCAGCGCAGCATCCAATAGAAGCTGAGCAGCAGCCTTGGCTTCTCGGGCGGGCTCACAGGATTTCAGAAACACCGCCGTCACGATCGCACCTTCCTGCAATAGCAGGATCTGACAAGCCAGATTTCCGGGGTCACGCGCACCAGCCCGGCGGGCAAGATCGGCAAAGTGATCCAGCATGATCTGCTTATGCTCAGCCGATTGCTTATGAATCGGGTGATCCTTTTCCTGAAACTCCGCGCCAGCCTTGATGAACATGCAACCGCGATATTCTTCCTGCTGGAACCATTCGCCCAGAGCATCAAAGCTGGCGAGCAATTGCCCGGCTGGTGTATCTGACATCTCGCTGATGCGATGCAAAAAGTCTTCGCGAAAGCTTTCGTCACGCAATTTTAGAGCTGCGAGGATCAGGTCCTCTTTGGTGCGGAAGTGCTTGTACATTGAGGTTTTCGAGACACCCGTTTCGGCCACCAGCTTGTCCATACCGGTCGCATGAAACCCATCGCGATAAAAAACCTGCAGGGCATTGCGGACCAGCTCATCTCGTTTGTTTGGGCGCATGTCTTGGTTCCTAGGTGTACAGATCAGTACATAATGCTCAATGCGCCATACGACAACCGCAATGAGACCCCGGGTCAGATTTCAAAATAAGACTTGCAAAAGTTTACCGATCGGTACACATTGAGAACAAGATGTACCGATCAGTCAACCCTGGAGCCTTCAGATGAGACGCCATACCAGCCTTTTCTCTCCTCAATACGTCCCCGTTTTGTTGGCCTTCGCAATGATCGCCGCCGCGCTGACATGAAAGACCACGACATGAACCGCCCCCCTCTGCCCCCGTTCACGCGAGACACTGCGATTCAGAAAGTGCGCATGGCGGAAAATGCGTGGAACAGCCGCGATGCGGATGTTGTGACCCCGGCCTATACAGATGATAGCCAATGGCGAAACCGAGCTGAATTCCTGAGCGGTCATACGGATATCCACGCCTTCCTGACACGCAAGTGGAACAAGGAACTGGATTACCGGCTGATCAAGGAATTATGGGCCCATTCCGGCAACCGAATTGCGGTACGGTACGCCTATGAATGGCGCGATGACAGCGGGCAGTGGTTCCGGTCTTATGGCAATGAAAACTGGGAATTTGCCGAAGATGGTCGAATGGCCAAACGCCATGCCTCGCTGAATGATCTGCCCATTTCCGAAGAGGAACGCCTGTTCCGCTGGCCGCAAGGCCCTCGCCCGGACAGTCACCCGGGCCTGTCTGAACTTGGGCTCTGAAAGGACCTGATATGCCGCGCGCCTTTTCCGAACTGACCTTTACCCCCGCTGTCCGGGCACATCAGGAAAGGATGGGTTCGGCAAAAACTTACGCGAAGTTCATTGAGGATGGCCCGCAACAAGGCCATCAGATTGGTCCGGCGGAAAAGGCATTTATCGAGGCGTGCGATGGATTTTATCAGTCAACCGTTTCGGAAACAGGCTGGCCCTATGTTCAGTATCGCGGCGGACCAGTGGGGTTCCTGAATGTTCTTGGCCCGCAGATCATTGGCTATGCCGATTTCACGGGCAACAAACAGTATATTTCGCGCGGAAATCTGGATGGCAACGACAGGATTTCTCTGATCCTGATGGATTACGCCAACCAGCGGCGGCTCAAGATACTAGGACGTGTCGAGTTTACCGAAGGTGAGGCCGCTGCAGCCAGCCTTTATCCCAGCAGTGCCGAAGCCCCTGCCGAGCGTGCCGTCATCATTCAAGTGGAAGCACTGGACTGGAACTGCCCGCGCCACATTACCCCTCGGTTTACCGAAGCTGAACTGCGCCCGCATCTGAACGCACTGGGTCAGCAATTGGCGCAGCTTCAGGCTGAAAACGAAAAATTAAAGCAGGAACTGACAAAACACACCTGATCCTGCTGAGCGGGACAACCAGTCCCATCAGAACTGAGAAGGCCCACCGATGCTGCGATCTACATTAAATATTGCTGGCCTATGCCTGATCGGGGCTGCACTTTTGATCTTGGCCCTTTTAGTGGCGTTCTTTGCGTCGCCGCAATCTGTGCGCTCGTCTCCGCCTGCTACGCATGACTCACTTTTGTTGAAGCAGCTATCGAACAATTGACATTCAAGGGAATATTTCCAGAAAACCCACCATTCCCCTTGACCTTCCCGTGACTGGAACCCCCATTTGAAGGGTGAAGAACCACTAGGGATGAGTCGGATGGCAGCGCCACGAACAACTCAGTTGAAAATATCGGGCATGGGATGCGCGTCGTGCGTAGGGCGCGTAGAAACGGCGCTGCGCGATGTGCCGGGCGTGTCGGACGCCACCGTCAATTTCGCAACTGAGACCGCACAAGTCACCTATGACGGCAAGGTCAGCGCATTAACTGATGCTCTCACCCTTGCCGGATATCCGGCGAATGTCCGGCAAACGAGCTTGAGTATCGGCGGGATGAACTGCGCCTCGTGCGTATCAAAGATCGAGCGGGCGTTGGCAGCCGATCCGTCGGTGGTCGAGGCACAGGTTAATCTTGCGTCTGAGAGCGCACAGGTCAGCTATGTTGACGGCGCGATAGACCCGCAAGCTCTGGCGCAGCTTTGCACTGATGCCGGATATCCAGCGCGCGTGACAGACACGACGGCTGATACCTCTGCCGAACGGTCTAAAACCAATGAGGCTGACGCCCTGACGCGCGCGACGATGATGGCAGCTGTTTTAGCTCTACCCGTGTTCGTTTTAGAGATGGGCGGCCATATGATCCCGGCCTTCCACCACTGGATTCACGCAACCATCGGTATACACACCAGTCATTTGATCCAATTCGTGCTGACCACGGTTCTTCTGCTGGGTCCGGGGCGGGTGTTCTATGCAAAAGGCATCCCCTCTCTGCTGCGCGGATCGCCGGACATGAATGCGCTCGTCGCTTTGGGAACGGGGGCAGCCTACCTGTTCTCGGTCACTGCCACCTTTGCTCCGCAGATTCTGCCGCAGGGCAGCGCCAATGTGTATTACGAGGCCGCCTCGGTCATCGTGATGCTGATCCTGCTGGGCAGAGTGCTGGAAGCTCGCGCGAAAGGTCGCACCGGAGCCGCGATCCGCAAGCTGGCAGGGTTGCAGCCCAAGACTGCCCGCGTTGAGGTGGATGGTAAGTTCGTTGATCGCCCGATCGCCGACATTGCGGTTGGAGACATCCTGCAAATCCGACCGGGCGAAAGGGTGCCGGTGGATGGCGACGTGCTGGACGGCACCTCGTACGTTGATGAAAGCATGATCACGGGCGAACCCGTACCCGTTGGAAAATCGCCCGACGATCAGGTCGTCGGCGGTACAGTCAACGGCACCGGTGCGCTGCGTGTGCAGGCCACACGGGTCGGCGCGGATACAGTGCTGGCGCAGGTCATTCGGATGGTGGAACAGGCGCAGGGGGCCAAATTGCCGATTCAAGGGCTGGTCGACCGGATCACCGCATGGTTCGTGCCTGCTGTCATCGCTGTCTCGCTGCTGACAATTGTGGTCTGGCTTGTATTTGGCCCGGCGCCTGCGCTGCCGATGGCGCTGGTTACGGGCGTATCGGTTCTGATCATTGCCTGCCCCTGCGCCATGGGACTTGCAACACCAACCTCAATCATGGTCGGGACCGGGCGCGCGGCCGAGCTGGGCGTATTGTTCCGCAAAGGCGATGCGTTGCAGCAACTGCAACAGGCCAAGGTCATTGCATTTGACAAGACCGGGACTTTGACGCTGGGACGACCAGAACTTGAAAGCATCACGACTGTGAACGGCTTTGACCGCGACGTCGTGCTACGGCTGGCTGCAGCGGTTGAGGCGCGCTCGGAACACCCCATTGCGACTGCGATCACCCGCGCGGGACCTGAAGAGGTTCCTGACCTGTCAGAGTTTGAATCCCTCACCGGGTTGGGTGTGCGCGCGAAGGTCGAAGGCCACGACGTTTTGCTGGGCTCGCCCCGCTTGATGGCACAAAACGCTATCGATCTTGCGGAACTGTCAGCCGAGGCAGATCATCGCGCCAATCAAGGCGCGACACCTTTGTTCGTTGCTATCAACGGTCAGGCGGCAGCGCTGCTTGCCGTCTCGGACCCAATAAAGCCGGGCACGCAACAGACACTGGAGCGGCTGCATGCGATGGGCCTGACGCTGGCAATGGTGACCGGCGACAATGCCCGCACGGCGCAGGCGCTGGCCGACAAGCTGGGTATAGACCATGTCACAGCCGAAGTTCTGCCAGACGGTAAGCTGTCAGCGATCAGCGGGCTGCGCGACCAGTTCGGCACGCTGGCTTTTGTTGGAGACGGGATCAACGACGCCCCCGCACTGGCGGCGGCGGATATCGGCGTGGCCATCGGCACTGGGACGGATGTGGCGATCGAAACGGCAGATGTGGTGCTGATGTCCGGCGATCTGCGCGGTGTTGCAAATGCAGTCGAGATCAGCCGCCGCACCATGCGCAACATCCGCCAGAACCTCGGCTGGGCCTTTGGCTATAACATCCTATTGATCCCAGTGGCTGCAGGTGCGCTGTACCCGATCAGCGGGCATCTTCTGTCCCCGGCTCTTGCCGCCGGGGCGATGGCCTTGTCCAGCGTCTTTGTGGTATCGAACGCGCTGCGCCTGCGCCGCGTGCGCGCCAGCCTGCCTGAGACACTTCAAGGCCACGAAACACAGGAGGTCACGCCGTGAATATCGGAGACGTTGCGACCCAAACCGGCCTGCCCGCCAAGACGATCCGGTATTACGAGGATATCGGCCTGATCAAACCGATGCGCGACGACAATGGCTATCGCCGCTTTCGCGCGCAGGACGTGCACAAGCTGAACTTTCTGGGGCGCGCCCGCGCCTTGGGCTTTACGATCGAAGATTGCCGCACGCTGATGGCGCTATATGAGGACGAAACCCGCGCCAGTGCCGATGTCAAAAAAGTCGCCCGCGCGCATCTGGCGCAGATCGAAGCCAAGATCGCCGATCTGAATGCCATGCGCGACACGCTGGGCCACCTGATTGATGCTTGCGCTGGGGATGACCGCCCCGATTGTCCGATCCTGCAGGATTTGGGCGGCAAGCCCTGACGCGGGGTTGCTCTTTGCGCGTGGCTTTGCTTTGTCTCTGCCTGACAATCCGTTCTTCCAAGTGAAACGGGTCGGATAACAGAGAGGATCACCATATGGCTAAAGTTGCATTTCTGGGCCTGGGCGTCATGGGCTATCCAATGGCTGGTCACCTGCAGGCGGCAGGTCATGAGGTGACTGTTTACAATCGCACCGCAGCGAAGGCCGAAGCTTGGGTTGCTCAGTACGGCGGCGCCATGGCGGCCATCCCGCAAGAGGCCGCGCAAGGCGCTGAATTCGTTATGGCCTGTGTCGGCAATGATGATGATCTGCGGATGGTCTGCACGGGCGAAAACGGAGCCTTTCACGGGATGGCCGAAGGTGCAACCTTCGTCGATCACACCACTGTTTCCGCCAAGGTGACCCGAGAACTTTTTGCGGCTGGTCAAGGCATGGGCATCGCCTTTGTGGATGCCCCGATCTCGGGCGGTCAGGCGGGTGCCGAGAATGGCGTATTGTCGATCATGTGCGGCGGTGATCAGGCCGCCTATGATGCGGCTGAACCGATCATGCAGGTCTATTCCAAAATCTGCCGTCGGATCGGAGACAGCGGCGCGGGACAGATGACCAAGATGTGCAACCAGATCGCTATTGCAGGTCTGGTTCAGGGCCTCAGCGAAGCGCTGCATTTTGCCGAGAAGGCTGGGCTGGATGGCCAATCTGTTGTTGAGGTGATCAGTCAGGGTGCGGCGGGCAGTTGGCAAATGGCGAACCGTTATGAAACCATGTTGGACGATCACTTCGAGCATGGTTTTGCAGTTGACTGGATGCGTAAGGATCTGGGGATTTGCCTGGAGACGGCAAACGAAACCGGGGCGTCTCTGCCAGTAACGGCGCTGGTCGATCAATTCTATAAGGATGTGCAAAGGCTGGGTGGCGGTCGGTGGGATACGTCTTCGTTGATCAAGCGTTTGCGTGCGTTGGATTAATACAAAAGGGGCTGTCTGCCCCCTCTTGGCCCGTTGGGCCAATTCACCCCCGAAGATATTTTTGGCCAGATGAAGGGGATCCCGGTGGGAAAAGGACAGGGAATCAGATGAGCGACATGATTGCATTCTGGGCGGATGCTCTGCGGGCGCATTGGGGCTTGGATGCCAAGCTGACGCGGCTGGATGGGGAATATGACCTGAACTTCATGGTCAGGGCCACCAATGGTCAGAACTATGTTTTGAAGGTCATGCGCGCGGGCTGTGAAGCAGAATTCATCGATCTGCAGGTAAAGGCGCTGGCGCATATTGCGAGCGAAGCACCTGGATTGCCATTTCCGCAGGTCTACCCGGACCTCACCGGCGCGCTGCTGCCGGAGATTGCCGATCTGGAAGGGAATGGGCGGTTGGTCTGGCTGCTGGAATGCCGGCCGGGGCAGTGCTATGCCATGGCTGCACCAAAGTCTGAAGAGTTGATCTTGAAACTAGGTCGCGTACTGGGTGCGACAGACAAAGCGCTGGAACGTTTTACGCATGACGGGCTGCATCGCGCAGATTTCAAGTGGGATTTGGCACAGGCAGATTGGATCGCGGATCAGTTGGATGTGGTAGCCAACCCTGCGCGCCGGAACTCGCTTTCGGAAATCTGCGACGGCTTCCGGGTGATTTCGGGAACGCTGGCGGGAATGCCCAAACAAGCGATCCACAATGATGCCAATGATTACAACATTCTGGTCGAAGGTGAATTGGGACAGCGCCAAAGCATCTCGGGCCTGATTGATCTGGGCGATATGTGCGCGGCTCCGCGCATCTGTGATCTGGCTATCGCGGGGGCATATGTCGTTCTGGATCACCCCAAGCCTGAACGCGCATTGGCTGCTTTGGTACGCGGTTATCATGCAGCCAACCGGTTGCGTGCAGATGAGATTGATTTGATCTGGCCGCTTTTGCGGATGCGTCTGGCGGTGTCTGTCGTGAACTCGACCATTATGGCGGCGGAGAACCCGGATGACCCCTATGTGACCATCAGTCAAGCCCCAGCTTGGCGCTTCCTTGAGAATACGGGTGTGAATGGTGATCTGATGTCGGCCAGGCTGCGTTCAGCCTGCGGATTACCGGTGACGGACGGAGCCGAGCGGATCCATGCCTACCTGTCCGAGCATCGTGGCCAGTTCGCCCAGATGTTCGATCAGGATCTCAGCGATGTCCCCATGGGTTCGCTCTCGGTTGAAAACTCGACATGGCCACAAAACCCATTTCACATGCCGCTGGAAGAAGCCGCGCGCGTGGGTGAGGAATTCGGCGAGGGGCTCTGGCTGGGTTATTACAACGAACCCCGCCTGATTTATGCCGAGCCCGGGTTCCGCAAGGGGCCTTGGAAAGCCTCGGACCGGCGCACGGTTCATCTGGCGGTGGATGTGTTTGCCCCCGCAGGCACTGTGCTGCACGCACCGATGAGTGGCCGGGTTGAGGCGGTGGAAAACCGCGATGTGCATCTTGATTATGGTGGTGTGGTGATTCTGCACCATGAAACGCCCGAGGGTGATCCGTTCTATACGCTCTACGGTCATCTGGACCCCGAGGTCTGCGAGCGGCTTAATCCGGGCGACCCGGTGGCGCAAGGCGCGGCCTTCGCCAGATTGGGCGATGCCAGCCAGAATGGTGGCTGGGCCCCACATGTGCATTTCCAACTTGCTCTGACAACGAACGGGATGCAGACCGACTGGCCGGGCGTTGGCGACCCGGACGAGATGGAACTATGGCACGCCGTCTGCCCCAACCCTGCGGCAATGCTGAATTTGCCGGATGAGAAGGTGTTTTACCACCCGACCAACAAGCAGGCAATCCGGCAAGGGAGGCATGACCATTTTGGCGGCAATCTTAGCCTGACCTATGACGACCCGGTCATGTTGGTACGCGGTTGGAAACACCACCTGTTCGACGAATGGGGCCGCCCCTATCTGGACGCCTATAACAACGTCCCGCACGTGGGCCACGCGCATCCGCGTATTCAGGCGGTGGCGGCGGATCAGCTGAAGCGGATGAACTCGAACACCCGTTATCTGCACCCGGCACAAACGGCGTTTGCCGACAAAGTACTGTCGAAACTGCCGGATCATTTCGAGGTCTGCTTCTTCGTAAATTCCGGCACCGAGGCCAATGAACTGGCTCTGCGGCTGGCGCGCGCGCATACCGGGGCGAAGGGGATAGTAACGCCGGATCACGGCTATCACGGCAATACTAACGCGGCTGTCGCGATCTCGGCCTATAAGTTCAACAAGCCCGGCGGTGTTGGTCAGGCGGATTGGGTCGAACTAGTTGAGGTCGCCGATGATTATCGTGGGTCGTTCAAACGCGACGATCCTGATCGCGCCTGGAAATACGCCAATCTGGTGGATCCGGCGATTGCTGCCCTACAGGAAAAAGGCCAAGGCGTGGCGGGCTTCATTGCCGAGACCTTCCCTTCGGTTGGTGGTCAGATCATCCCGCCCAAGGGTTATCTACCTGCGGTCTATGAGAAAATCCGCGCTGCAGGCGGTGTCTGCATCGCCGATGAGGTGCAAACCGGACTGGGACGCTTGGGCGAGTATTACTTCGGCTTTGAACATCAGGGCGCGCTGCCGGATATTGTCGTCATGGGTAAACCCATCGGCAACGGCCACCCTCTGGGTGTGCTGGTGACAACCAAAGAAATCGCACACAGCTTTGACAACGGGATCGAGTTTTTTTCGACCTTCGGCGGCTCGACCCTGTCGTGTCGGATCGGCAAAGAAGTTCTGGACATCGTTGATGACGAGGGTCTACAGGAGAACGCCCGCGCCATGGGCGCGCGCCTGATGGATGGCCTGCGCAAAATCGAATCTGAGTTCGGCTGCGTTGGCGATGTGCGCGGCATGGGCCTGTTTCTGGGGGTCGAACTGATCAACCCGGACGGGTCCGAGGGCACCGAGATCTGCAGATACGTCAAGAACCGGATGCGTGGCCACCGCATTCTGATCGGCAGCGAAGGGCCGAAGGACAATATCCTGAAAATCCGCCCCCCCCTGACGATCGAGGCCGAGGATGTGGACATGATCCTTTGGGCTTTGCGGGACGTGCTGACCGAGGTTGGCGACTATGCCCCTGCCCCCGTCTGCGACCATGACCACCATCACGCAGGGTGTGGGTGTTGCTGACATAAACAAAACCCCGACGCGAGGTGCGCGCCGGGGTTTTTCGCGGATCAGCTGCTTAGTGCAGCACGGCTGCGGGGGGTTGATGTCCTGTCGTGGGCAGTGGGATGGACGCAGTCATACGACGCAAGGCCAGTCCCAAGTCTTCGGATAAGGAGGCCAGAGCAGGGGCAAAATCCGGCCTCACGATCAGTGACGCCATCATCATGGCATCTTCGCGGGCTCCTTCGGATGCGGCTGCGATCATCTGCGCAAAACAATTCTCGTCCGCACCCAGGCAGGAACAACCCAGTCCGTGGTGGATCAGCGGGCGGCGCCCGTGATGCGCACAAAGCGAACATAGATGATCCAGCGTCATCATCGCAGCGCGACCGCATTCGGCACCCAATGCCATCTCAAAGTCGCTGGCAGCGTCGGCGCGCCCCTGTGTCCCGGCCCCCCACAGCCGCAGATACATCACAGCCCCAGCTTCTATCGGATCAAGATCGGTCAGGCGACCAACGGTCGCCCCACCACGAGGGTCAGGCGCGCTCATTTGGTCAGGATCAGCTTGCCCGCGCGGGTGATGCGCAGCGTATATAACTGGTCGCCCAGTTCGATATGGGCCAGATTGCCACCTTGGGTCAGGTCTTCGGCCTTGTGGGCCGGAAGCATGGATACGGCGTAGGATTGAGTGGGATTCGGGGTCTGCATATTCATCAGGACAACTCCAGAGAGTCTCAGGCAAAATGCCTTGATCTATTTGCGGTTTTCGATGTTCTGGCTGACCCCAATAAGGGCTGGCTGATGATCTCTCGCATAATCTGATTATTTTAGTCAGGTATGTCAAGGCCCGTTCTTTCAATTCCCCCAAACTTACTTGATTGCACCAGAAATTCAGGCGCGTTACGCCTGGCGTAACGTATCACTCCAAAGGGAAAACCGATGAGCGCAACAATCATGTTCGATCTGGACGGAACGCTGGTGGACAGCCTTCCTGATATTGTTGCGGCCACCAACAAAATGCTGGACGGCGTTGGCGTCGCACCCCTGTCGCAGGATCAAATCAAACAGTTTGTCGGTAACGGTCTACCCAAACTGGTAGAGCGTGTAATCCATCATCACGACCTGCCGATGGACCTTCATTCAGAGCTGACCCAGATAACTCTGAACCACTACAATGCAGCCTCAAGCGATAAGACAGTCGTCTATCCGGGTGTCCTGCAAGCTCTGAAAGAATTGCGCGACATGGGCTGCGTTCTTGGGGTCTGCACCAACAAACCCGAAGCCCCGGCGCGCCATGTGTTGGATGCTCTGGGACTGGCGCCACTTTTCGATGCCGTTCTTGGCGGTGACAGCTTTAAGACCCGCAAACCCGACCCCGCCCACCTTGAGGCCAGCTTTGCCGCTGTCTCCTCTGCTGGTCCGCAACTGTTTGTCGGCGACAGTGAGGTAGATGCCGAAACCGCCCAACGCGCACAGGTGCCGTTTTTCCTGTATACCGAAGGCTATCGCAAATCTCCGGTCGACGAGATACTGAACACCGTCAGTTTTGGCGACTTCGCGGTGCTACCCGGACTTGTCACACAGGTTCTTTACGCACCGGATCACAGCGCTTGAACACCTTTACTGGAGGGATCGAAACGGGTCGCGGCCGATGACTGAGGGGCCGGCCGAGGGGGTAAGTAGCCAACCCCTCACAGGGGAAAAGTGGTATCGTCCGTAAAACCCGTTCGATAAAGCACAGTTAACGAAACAACCTGCCATTCGATATTGGGGGTTTCCCGTAGCCCGCGGAAAAAAATAAAATTTGCGCGGTTTTTTTGCCCTGAATCGCAAATGCTAGCGTGTTTCAATTTCCCCGCGGGCCGCTCGGCCATAGCCAGATTTACAAGACACCTGGCTATTTGGCTTTTGTCGCCCGCTCAACCTGCTGCAATCAATGAGAGTTTCGCGTGAATGCTTCTCCCACTTTGGGGAGAAGCATTGAACGCACCGAAACTTTAAGTGTCGCAGCTTACTCTGAGATCCGACCTTACATCAGGATGCAGCCTGAATTTTTTCAACTGCTTCGTCGGTGGTCCAAAGTCCATTGGCAACATAACGGAAGTTGATTAGGGCAGCCAAATACCCATCCCCTTCCGGAAGTTTAGCTGCCGCAGTGGCATCGCGAACAACGGCCACTTGATAGCCTTGCTCCAACAGCTCGTATAGATGGGCCTGCAGGCACAGGTTGGCGGACATGCCAGCCAAAATAACCTTCGACACGCCATGTTTACGCAATTGTAGACTCAGGTCGTTGTTTTCCGGCCCATAGACTTTGTGAGGGCTGGCGACAATCGTTTCTCCGTCCAAGATGTACTCTTTGTACTGAGGCATGAAATCAGCACCCGAACCATCGAAACCGTCCAGCGTCAACGGTCCTTTCCGATCGAACATTCCGATTTTGTGCATGAGTTTTTCAAGCGGACCACCGAAGGTCCAGCCATGATCGGACGGGTAATAGTAATGAGGCGAAATGGCGACCGTCATTCCCTGTGCCTTTGCAGCCTCAAACAGGCGACCGATGTTTTCGACGGTATTATGTTCCTGAACAGATGCCCCAACAACGCCCCAGGTGACACCGTCTTCGCTCAGAAAATCAACCTGCGGGTCAGTTACGACCAAGGCTGTATCAGACAATCCAACTTCCACGTCTGTCGGCGGCAGTGCTGGCTCACTTGGATCGGAATAGGAACCGTCTTGATCTGAAGCCGCAAGTGCTTGCCCGGAAAGCAAAGCACCACCAGCGGCCAGAGCTACAGTGCTTGTCAATAACTGACGGCGGCCAATATCGGTTTCATTGTCGCAATTTGGGTTGGTGCACATAACACTTTCTCCTTGAATGGACAAAAACTGCGGACATAATAAAAAAAATGCCGTGCCTTATCGTCTGAAAGGCGTCTTCTGGTGCTGGAAGTGGCTGCGGCCAGACATGTCGATCGAACGCGTTCTGGAGACCCTGGAAATCAAAATGAGCCCCTTCGCCTTATGCGAACTGCGTGGGGATTGTCGTGTTGATTTCGGCGTTCGCCCTTTTGCCATATTGCACTATGTATTGGATGGTTCGGCAACGGTTAACATTGGGAATAATGTTGATGTTCAGCTTAGCCCGGGAACAGTTCTGCTGGCACCGGCATATTTGACCTACGCCTTTCATGTGACCAACGCGGGTGGGAGCACAAGGCCACGTAATCTGCCACCAATCGAAGGAATGACCAATGTTGTTGTCGGCGACAATTCGGTTGGGTCGCCGCTGTTTGCAATATGTGGACGTCTGGAAATCGCGTATCGGGGCAGTGGCGGAGCACTGAGCCTGCTTCGCTATCCGATTGTCGAGCACCTATCGCCAACAGACCGCGTAAGGATGGCGTTAGATCAATTCGTCTATGAGGTCAGCCACCCGGACATAGGAACCCGAGCACTGGCGGAATCCCTTTTGGAGCAATGCGTCATTCGATTATTCCGGCGGCGGCACAATGCTGGTGATCCGTCGTTGTGGTGGATTGACGGTGCAACAGATGAAAAACTCTGGCCTGCCATGGAAGCTATGCTCGAAAACCCGGAATTTGGTCACAATCTCGAAAGCCTGGCAGAAAGATGCGCGCTGAGCAGATCGGTTTTTGCGTCGCGATTTGGCAAGGCATACAAGATCGGACCTATCGAAGTACTTAGAAATATACGCTTGCGCAGGGCAGCCGACCTGTTAACCCGAAGTGATCTGCCCATAAAGCGGATTTCGGTAATGGCAGGATATCAAAGTCGAACCTACTTTTCGCGGGCGTTTAAAGAGGAGTTCGGTGTTTCACCTAGCGATTTTAAAAAAATCGCAGCGGATTAGCCAGCAATGGGTCAACAACAATTTTCTCAAAACGTCGAATAAGGCTGCAAACTGACTGGCTTAAAATACACCTGCAGTCATATACGATAGCTTTAAACAAATGAATGCATTGAAAATGCCTAGTCAATTCGCTCGAAACAGCTGAGCACAACCACCTCGCCTGCTCAGCCGCCTGCGAGTCCAGCACCTGTACGCACAATCAATCCATTCGCTGTAATGTTCTGGAAAGCCCGGTTCTTGATTTGCTGTGCAAGCGTCTGATGTAGCCCGATTCAGTTGCCGCCTTTATCCAATCTTTCAGAGACGCGACCAAGACGCTTGCCATCGCCATCCTACTGGGTTGCCCCGTCCGCGTTAAGAAGCTGGCTGGCCTCCACCTGGATCGCCACCAGCACCGCCCGGGCGATGGGCGCGTCTACCTGGTTCAGGAAGACGGTGAGACAAAAAACGTGCGACCTGTCGAGCTCGAGATCCCGCGCGATGTATTGCGTATGATCGACGTACATCTCAAATCTCGCTGTCCGGAACTCTGTCCGGCAGGAACGCCGTGGCTGTTTCCCCGGAGGGATGGTCAGCATTCAGTTGACCCCGGCGTTCTGTCTGCGCGCGTCTCCAAACGGATCCGGAAGGAAACGGCGGTTGGAGATGAACGCCCACCTGTTTCGGCATTTCGCGGTGATGAACTGGCTCGACGCCAATCCCGGCGGCTACGAGGTTGCGCGTCGGTTGCTCGGGCATTCGGAGGTCAGCCACACCATCAACATGTATTCCGGTCTTGAGGCACGTTCGGCAACACGCGCCTTTGCTGACCTGATAGACGCCAAGAAAGGGCGTCGCTGATGAGCCTTGTTCTGCCGCTCGACGAATGGCCTGCGCAAGACCGGGATAGTGGCTCAACCTTCAGACGGAAGGTGGACCGCTTGACGATTGCGGCGCGCTCTCACATCTACGCGCGACCTCGTTGAAGACGTTAGAATTGCGCTATGCCCGATGGCTACAATGGCTGATTACCAGCGATGCGGATGCGATCACACTGCCTCCGGCGCGACGCGCGACCCTGACTCGTTCGTTCGCATGGCTTCAGGACCATAAGGCGACTGGCTTTATCACATGACAGAATCGCCAAAATGTGCAAAGTTGAGACTCAATTTTAAACTATGGAGATTTCTTATGACTGGCAAAGTACAAGCCGAAAAGGTTCCAACTGAAGGACTATTTACCGTAAACCGACTGGTTCCTTATGAAGATGGCGATGATATTTCTATGGCCTCTTGCGGATGCGGTTGCCATGGATCGGTATCTGTAAGCGTGGTTCTTGAAGAGCAAGGCATCGACGAAACGTCTGTTTTTGTTCTTGAGTAAACAGGTCAGATGTCGTTCCTAGCAAGGAAGGAGCCTTTCGGAGGCATTCTTGCAAAACTGGGGTCCGAGGAGATCATTCTCCTAGACCACTTTGGTTTTGATGTGGTGAAGGCAATATCGAATGGGATCTCTATTCATGAGCTTCAAGAGGAAGTGGATAGGGCATTTCCTACTGAACAAACTGGATTTGCAAAAGAACAGGCTGAAACTATCTACGGGATCATAGCCGGTGATCGTAGCCCGAACGAACTGAAGATTCGGATTCCAGGAAATGAGGGGCGATTTCCAACCCTATCCGCACCACTTGACCTTTATTGGGAAATAACTAGACGGTGCAATGAGACTTGCGTGCACTGTTACAATAACTCCTCGCCAAAGGGCTTTAACCCTCCATTCGAGAAAATCTCCGCCATTATTGATGAGATTTCAGAGTTTCGATTTAGAAACATAACGTTATCCGGTGGCGAACCGATGATGAGGAAAGACTTTTGGGAGATTGTTGATCGAGTTCGTCCTCTAACGCGCGAATTAACGCTTGGGACAAATGCAACACTCATAACTGAGACGAACGTACATCGCATTGAAGATAGTATAGACGTGCTCAACGTTAGCTTAGACGATCCAGACGAATCATCTTTCGATACTTTTAGAGGCTGCAAAGGCGCATTTCGAAGAACATTGAGTGCTTTAAGTTTGTTGGCGAATACAAAAAGTAGGGTGTATATTCAAACGGTCCTGACCCGGAAATCTGTCCCAAGGCTAAGAGATTTGGGAGCGGTTGTAGCAAGTGTTAAGCCTGATAGATGGGTCGTTCGATTTGCCTTCGAGAGTGGGAGAGCAAGAGAGAATGACGCCGAGTTTTTGACTCCTCAAGAAATTTTTGAGCTAGCAGAATTTCTCGAAGCAACAAAAAGAGAGTTCTTGGGCGCTATTCCGAAAATTGATATTGGTGCCAACTATCCATGGAGTTATAGAGAACCTTATCCGTACAAAAAAAATATCGACAAGCTTCAGACTTGTGCGGCTGCAACGACAAATGCAGCTCTCGATGCATTTGGTCGGTTAGCTCCTTGCTCAATTTTCACCGAAACAGATTTCAAATCACCATCAGTTTACAGCACGTCCTTTCTTGAGCAATGGAACCACGCTGCCGAAATGGAAGCACTGAGAACGCTGAAACTGCACGATGTGTCGGGATGCGGCACTTGCTCAAATGCTACATCGATTTGTGGCGGCGGCTGTAGAGCCAAAGCATATATGCGTTACGGAACAATTAACAAGAATGACTACTCGTGTAACTACAGTAGGTAAGATTAGATGTAAAACTTCAAACTTGATCTGACGGACATCTCAGCTTGTGGCACTGAAAATGGGCCGTTGGCTGTCCGCCCGTTTGGGACCAACCTGACCAGCCAATGTTATCTATCTTGTCTGACGTCAGCGCCTACCGGACAGATTTAGGGGTTTGAGCAACGGAGGATTTCTGGTTCATCGAAGCCATGATGGAGCGAAGATGAACAAGAAGTCCGGAACATCGAAAGACGCTGCTGACAAGCTGGTCAGGGACATCAAGCGCAAAACGCGCAAGCATTACTCGGCCGAGGAGAAAATCAGGATTGTCCTGGCTGGCCTGCCGGGCGAAGAAAGCAATGCCGCACTGAGCCCCCGTCAGGGGATCGCTGAGAGCCTGTATTATTCCTGGTCGAAAGGAATGGGAAGAGCCGGCGGGCGGGCGATACAGCCCGGCAGGCGACGGCTCCTGAAGTCAGGGAATTGCGATCCGAAGCGTTGACCCTGTAGGAGGTCGTTGCCGAGTTAACGCTTGAGAACCGGCTGCTCAAAAAAAGCATGCTCGGGGATGGGGCCGACGACGAATGAGATACCCAGCCTCAGAGAAGCTTGAGATCATCCGCACGGTGGATGCTTCGCATCTGCCGGTGAAGCAAACACTGGCGATGCTCGGTATTCCCAGCAGCACCTACTACGATTGGTATGCCCGCTGGGTTGAAGGTGGCGTTGATGCGCTCGCTGATCGCTCTCCCCGACCGAGGTCGGTGTGGAACCGCATCCCGGACGACATCCGCGAGGCCTTTGTCGACTTTGCGCTGGATCATGAGGATCTGCCGCCGCGCGAGTTGGCGGTCAAATACACCGATGAGAAGCGGTATTTTGTATCCGAGGCATCGGCTTATCGCATCCTCAAGGCCGAGGACCTGATCACGGCCCCGGCCCATGTGGTGATCCGGGCAGCAGACGAATTCCGGGACAAGACGATGCGACCCAACGAGCTATGGCAGACCGACTTCATCTACTTGAAAGTCATCGGCTGGGGTTGGTTCTATCTCAGCACGATCCTCGACGATTACAGCCGCGACATCATCGCGTGGAAACTCTGCACGACGATGAAGGCTGGGGCACGCTGGAACTGGCGCTGGAGGTCTCCGGATGCAATCAGGCCATGGTCGTTCAGAAACCCCGGTTGCTCAGCGACAACGGCTCATCCTACGTCACCGCCGACTTGGCGGATTATCTCGACGACAAGGGCATGGATCACGTCCGTGGCGCGCCGCATCACCCTCAGACCCAGGGCAAGATTGATCGCTGGCATCAGACGATGAAGAACCGGGTCTTACTGGAAAACTACTTCCTGCCGGGCGATCTCGAACGTCAGATCGGCGCCTTTATCGACTACTACAACAACCGGCGATACCACGAGAGCCTCGGCAATTTGACACCGGCTGACGTCTATCACGGCCGGGGCGCGAAGATCCTAAAGAGGAGAGAGGAGATCAAGAAACAGACAATTCGAAAACGCCGGTTGCAGCACCAATCTGATGCCGCGTAAACTTAAACAGACACCGAACCAGAGCCTCCATTACGAAACAGCCCGTTCTTTCCGAAAAACTCTGACGACGGATACTTTCTCCCGGTCCACTGAACCACTACCGACTGGCGTCGGTTACTTCGTGAAATGGTTTTGGAGGTATTGCAGAACGATGTCCTCGGAAATGGCTTCGTAGGTATTCGAGAAGTAGCCCCTGCCCCAAAACCGAAGCCCTCCAGTAGCACCTGCGCAATGCGAGTGGTTTCTGTTGCTCGCCCACCACACACGGCTTTTCCTGCCCCTTTTGCTTCCACAGTGCTTCCAGTTGTGCTGAGGCCTTAAACGCAGAAAGCGCCTGTTGGTACGTTATGTCGTTGTATTTGTTTGTGTATTTTGGTTGCGGGAGCAGGATTCGACCTTTTCCGAACGTCAACGAAACTTCTTTCTAATGAACCCTCTCGATGCAGATTCTTGCTGCATCATGGCAAGATTATTTTCGACTAGTGGCCGCTTTGACCAGCCCAACAGACGATTAAGAAACCGGATCCAATATCCGCAACGAGCACATCGCGCTCACTGATCCCTTTGGCGGAAGACCTTACTCGGCGGCTGAGACGTCAGGAATGGTTGCGGTGACTATTTCCGAAGCTTCGATCCTATAGATAGAAGGCGCGAGTTCCCTCTGAGTTGGGCGGATGAAAATTTTACCAGTAACCCAAACCGGATCCGCTGTAATGTCGATGCCTTCTGGAAACTCAACAGAAATAACCTGATCAGGAAGAGGTGCAAGTGGATGTCGGCACTTCTGAGACAGCAGAGGAACCAACAAAAAGCTTTTCACATCTCTAAATTCGAACTCAATGGGATGGGCGTAACCAGCAATTTGAACAATACTGCCTTCCAAGCCAAAGTTCCCAGGTACACAATCGGCTATCTGCATTGAAAGCATGCGATCACTCAAGTCTCTTGGCGAACAAATTGGATTTGACAGGTAGCCATCTAAAAACTCAGAGCACTCAACAAGGCGACCTTCTCGAAGATCAGACCACGAAATTTCCAGTGGTTCGGAGTGCGCCGCCAAACCTGTCAGAGAAACCAAACAGACCGAACAGACAATTAGCCTAATTGTCATTCTGACCGTGCGAAACAGTAAGCGGGCTTTTGTAATCCGGTTCGGTCAAACCTTGTTTACGCATGGCAATGCCCGTCAGGCATTCCCTGATGGTTCGGTTAGCATTTAAAGCAGAAACATAGGTAGGGTCCATCAAAGGAGCGAGCTCAACAATTTCGAACCCGATCACGTTTGACTCGGCGCAGAGGCGTCGAATTATTGGGAAAACCTCTCGGGGCATCAGGCCGCCAGGCTCAGGTGTTCCCGTTCCGGGTACGAACGCTGGATCGAAGGTGTCGATGTCGAAAGAGATATAAATGTACTCCGGCCCTTCATTCGCCTCGGCAATGACGTCTTCCATAACAGCGTCCCAGCCGCGATCTGCGATCTCAGCCATGGTATGATAGCGAAACCCGTTCATACGCATCCATTCAAATGCTTTTTCGTCTGGATAGTATCCGCGCAAGGCGACTTGAATGAAGTTTTTACCCTCAACCAAGTCTTCTTCGATCAACCTGAAGACGGGCATGCCATGATTGATCAGGTGCCCGAGACTGTATTTTCCTGCATCGTAGTGTGCATCGAAATGAACAACGCCAACGTTACCCTTTCCGTAAACGTCCGTCATCGCAGCAACATTTGGATACATCAGTGAATGATCGCCACCAACGATAAAGGGTATCACATGGCTACCGTCAGCGTGTTGCACTGCCGCTGCCTGACCAACAAAAGAACGAACCGCATGAATTGTGCGCTCTGTGCTCATCATATCGTTGGGGGCATTTCCGTAGTCGACGACTGTCATGTCCTGCAGTGGGTCAACCATGACATGCATGTGCGGCTGCCGCGCTCCATATCCAAGGTAAATTGATGAGTTACGCACGGCGTTTGGCCCGCGCGACGCCCCCCGTGCACCACTGCCCATATCCGTAAATGCACCCATGATGGCGACGTCGACTTCAGCGGCTGCAAGATCGCCGGGCGTGAATGCTAATGGTTGGTGTAAAAAAGTTGGGAGTTGCATGTAGCCCTGACCAAAGAACCGTTGAGGGTCAACAATTCCAGGCTCGCGTCCTTCACGCTCTCCTTCAAAACTTGGCAAGGGTGTGCGCCACGCATTGTAAGTTGGATCTTCAGTGTCCAAAGGAATAACGGGTTGTTCCCCCTCACGGATCGGGGCCTGAGTACCTTCGAATTCATGGCCATAAAACTGAGCGTTGGCTGCACCAGCAAAAGGAACGCACAGAATGGCGAGCGCGGTACGGAGACTTTGAAACAATGGAAGTCCCTCCTCGAATTTTGGCTGTTCCAGAACTATTGCTGAAACGGCCGTTTAAAGCAAACTTTGGCTCATTTGTGTTTGCCGCTGAATAGAAAGGGGCCTTGTCAGGTTATTGGCCTACCCGCGTATCCATACTTTGATGACTTTGTCCGCACAGTTATCACGCAGGCAGAGTGAAGCGAGCGTCGTCCCGGAGCCCGAAGCGGACGCAATCATCATTCAATACGAGCAGATAAGGCGCTAATATCGATGCAACACAGTTTGTGCCATCCAGGCCCACCCACTTTTTTTGTTTCGAAGATACGATATCATGCTCCTTATCCACAGCCCAGTGAGATGAAAGATGCTAAGGTTGAGCGCCGAGCCCGTGCTTGCAAAGGGTAACCGTCAGTTTGTCTATGCTCATCCGAGCGACCCGGCTCTTATTGTGAAAGTGCCGCAGCCAGGTACGTTCGACGATCATGGCCATATCCCAAATACAAACCGGATCGAGCGCCGATTTCGCCGAGCAACCATGTACAAGGGCTTTGTGCGGGAGTTTCGCGAGTATCTCGAGCTAAAGGCCCGTGTGCAGCAGCCTGGTGTAGAATTGCCGATCTGCGAGGTTCACGGAACGGTTCCAACCGACCTCGGGTTGGGATTGGTCTACGAACGCATCTCCGATCCCGATGGAAATCTGCCTCCGACGCTGAGGCAGATGATCGATGAAGGTCACCTCGCGTCCTGGCACTTGACGCTATTGCACACTTTCTTCGATACGCTGATCGATAACCATATCGTGGTTAGCAACAAGAACCTAAGCAACATCGTGTTCCAGACTCAGGGAGCCCGCCTGGGCAGGTTCGTTTGGGTGGATAGCTTTGGGTGTAAGCAGGCTTTGCCCCTGCGGAAGTGCTCGAGCCGGATAAACGCCTATGGCCTGAACCGGGTGCGCAAGGTGGTAGTCGGTCGAGCCGAGGAGGCGCTGGCGCAGGCCAATCAGGTCAGAAGACCAGCGTTCTCAGGCTGACCTTCGAAATATTGAAGATTAATAACTGAAGTGCTGGCTAATGGCCCTTGATTGGACCAGTTCTCTGCAATCAAATAATTCAACGAGTTGGAACTAGATTGCTATTTGCGTGCCTGGGCGGCTTTTAGAGTAATCGGAGAGCGTGCCCCCTCCGCGCCGAAAATCGGCATAAAGTTGGAAGCGAAACGACAATTTGTAAGTGCCTTACCCGCACGGCACTCGGAGAAGTTCCAATGTCAGAACGGAACCAAGTCCGCACTTACCGCCCCCAAGACTACAGTTTTCGAAGACCAAAGTTTTTTTTGCGAATTAAGCCGTCATTGAAAACATACCCGAAATTCTCAGCATCACGGATGTATACCTCACCGACTGCTTTGCTGCTTTCAGCGGAATAATAGTCTCGATAGTCTCGCCTCTTCGACTTTTTCCGATGCTTGAAGAACATACGCCGACCGCCGATTTCCCGAAGAACAACGCTCAGGTCTTTTTCGAAGGTTTCAAAGCGACCCAGGAAATCCAACGGTATTTCTCCACTGTCATCCACGAGAAAATCAGATTGGGGTTTGAAATATGGTATTTCAAGGAACTGCGACGGCTCTTCTATGAATGAAGACAAGAAGCTCTCAAAAGTGTCGTTATTTGTCACCAATTCCAATTTCTCGCGCCGCGCAATGATATAATGATAGGCGGAGACCAAACGGTCCCAAGGGTTCCGAACAAAACTGAACTTAAAGTAGTCCGCCGCCTCCGGTCCCAAGTGCTGAAGATTCACAAAAACTGACGAGTGTTTGTCGATCGCGGGAATAGGATCATGTTTGGTTAGACTAAAGTGACTAGGACGGCGCAAAATTGTAGAGACTGTTGATCCCCCAGTTTTTGGAATATGAACGAAGACAGTCTTTAGCTCAGGATAAATTGGCACCGATTTGCTACGCCTCCTTGCCGACAACGCGTGCTGAGCGATGCGCCGAAGGTCTGGCGCAATATACGCTGATGCGTTGAAACACCTCGGCGGAAGGCAGAAAAGCGTATCGGCAAAATGTCGGCACCATCGCCCACCCCCATCTCATTGGTAGTTTACGCAGCCCTGATATTACCCAACTCGAAGCGGAGTTGTGAATAGGGGAAGCAACCCGCATGGGTTCAGAACCGGTAGTTCACTGAAAATGCAAGCGCAGTCAGATCCACGTCTCTAAACTCGCGATTAAAATCTGAAAACTCAGAATACATCAACTCGGCCCCAACCGTGAGCTTTTCCCGAATGAAGCGCTCATAGCCAAGGCTCACGAAATAACCGCTGCCGTCGCCAGGGTTCGTATTGCCGGCGGCGTGCGTGTCGATTTCAGCGTAGCCAGCGCTGGCGTAGAACAAGTTCAGTCCTCTGTCGATGCCACCACGCGCACCAAGACGAGTGTATGAAACGAGTTCGAACCCAGCGTCAATGTCCTGCTCTAGTCGGGTGTATTGAAAGATGTAACCAATTGTAAAACTGCCGAAATCGTAATCGTAGGCCAGCTTCGCCCCGTAAATTGGACTGCTGGTGCCTTCAACATCAAGAGCATAGCCAAGCTCCAAACCGAAGGAGAATCCCGTCCAGTCGACGCCCGACTCAGGTAGTACGGCCGGCTTTTTAAACGGCGATGAGACATTAGAAACTTCAGCATTGCCCGCCATTGAGACTGTCGGGTAGATCGCAGCAACGATGAGAGTTACAGCATGGGTGCTCATTGTCATGATGATCAATTCCGTAACAAATTAACTCATTTCTATACTAGCGCATGTTCACTCCATTGCTATAGGTTGGTAGACCCGCAACTTTAGAAATGCGGCGGCCAGCGTGTCGAAGCTGCAATGCCTAAAACTAGTTTCCGTAAGATTAGGTCACTAAGAGCTTCCAATAGTTCCGAGCTTCATAGGCTGGTGCCTAATACTGATGTGAAAACTCACTGAGAACGAGTAGAGCCCCTGTGACAAAGCCTTTTGATCGGGTGTTACAACACTCCAGGAATTGCCGAAGCTCCGCTAATCGACTGATGCAGAGGTTCTTGCTCTAAGTCAGCGATGTGAACTTTTGAAACAACCGTCACCATCACCGCGAGCGTGACAATTACCGCAATCATCCCTCGATGTGTCATCAGTAGCTCCCTTCGATTCAACGTAAACTTCTTCAGTGGCTCTAAGATGGGGTTGAGAAGGGGTTGGCGGTAGGAAATTACATGTTGCTATACAGTAGTTGTGGTTAACACACATTGCTTCGTGACAGTGCGGGAGAATAGTCGTGACAGAAAATGTCGACAAAGCTGATATTCTGAAGCAACTGGAACGCATCACGACGTCTGAGAGTTTCCCATGCAGTGCGCGGACAAAGACGTTCCTGAAGCACCTTGTTCATCGAGAGCTTGAAGGCCGTGGTGATGAGTTGCGGGGCACTGCATTAGCAATGGATGTGTTTGGAAGAGGCGCTGAATTTGATCCAAATGCTGATCCTGTAGTCAGGATTGAGGCCGTCAAACTGCGAAAGGCACTAGACTATTACTACCTGACGACAGGGATTAACGACTCGGTTGCCATATCTGTCCCAAAAGGGCAGTACCGCCCACTTTTTGAAGTAAACTTCAAGAACACCGAACCGCTGGAACCACCTGTAGTGCACCGCAAAGGTTGGCCAGTCCTCGGGATCAGTAGCTTTACTGGTTCGGATACAACACGCGCAAAGCTTTTCCGTGAGGGCTTTCCTGAAGAATTGGGCCTGGAACTTGCGCGTTTCAGTCATATCCGTGTTCTGACTGGATATTCAGACAAGAGCCCAGATGGGTCTCATGAGCAAAACACACCCTCTTGCGATTATGTTCTGGATGGTTCGGTTCGGGACGATGAAGCCAACTTGCGCCTGATTGTGCAACTAAAACGGACTGTTGACGGCTCGGTCTTGTGGGCCGACCGGCGTGATGTCAATTCAAACGCCCCAGATTATTTCAAAGCCCAAGAAGAGATTGCCAAACAATGTGCGGCAAAGCTGGCTGACGCGTATGGATTTGTTGCAACCGATGCCGCGGGTCAGTTAGCGAGCCGCTCGCTAACCGGGAGCAATACCTATCAAGCTCTGTTGGCCTTTCATGCCCACGTTCGCACATCTAGATCGGGCAGCTTGCAGCATATGATGGATTTGGCGCGTTCGGCCACTCAGAACGATGATACCAGCGGGCTGGCCCACGCACTGATGGCATTGGGATATGCGGAGGAGGTGGCACTAGGCCAAAAACGCCTGAGTGCCATTCTTAAACAGGGGCAAATTCATGCTGAAAAAGCGGTAGCTCTGGAACCTCAATGCCAAGAGGCTCTGTTTGCAGCGGCGATATATGCGTTACTGGCAGGAGACACCCAAAGGTTCAATCGTTTAATAGACGCTGCAATTCGGGCCAATCCCAACAGTGCGTTGCTGATTGCGTTGGCTGGGGCTTGGATTGCGCTAGTGGGTGATATCAAGCTTGGCGCGGAAATGGTAAGGCAGGCTTTGGACATCAATCCATTGTTGCCGATCTGGACAAATATCACACTTTGCTTGGAGGATGTTCAGGAAGGAGACTACGCAAAAGCCTCAGAAAAAGTGCAGCGGATTGATGCTCGTGAACACGCAGGCGACTGGTTGTTGATCGCGGCCATTCACGGCATGGCGGGAGAGACAAAACTGGCAAAAAACGCGCTGTCCAACTTCCCAACTAAACAGTTTTCTCTCGAAGAGTATCTTGATGATCTTCCTTATGCATCTGGTGTGGTAGAACTGCTGCGGGAAGGTACGAAACGAGTGCGTTCCGTCGAGACTTGATCTTTCTTTAGCTACTTTGCAGCCAAACAATCGCAGCCGAAACTCCACTTGTCGCCTAACACTTAGGAGCGCAGTGATTTCTTCACCAACAGAAGATCGACTTGGGTTGGAAAACCGCACTGTGAGAATGGGCTCGGCGGGAAAATCTTCATGGATAAGGCTGGAAACGCGGCGGCTTGTAGTTGGCATCACAATTGTTGTTCAATCGGCAACCAACTAGAAACCCTAGCTACCAATTTGCGCCAAAATCCCGCTGATGGCTCTTGGGGTATAGTCGGGCTATTTCTAGAAGTTGTGTCCTCCCATTGCACTTTCCCAGCGTCATTGAGCGATACCGAATAAGTGTAGACCGGTATGGCCGCATCCAACTGCGTTTTGATTTGTTTCGCTAGACTAGGGCTACGCACCAACATTCCGATCTCCGAGTTCTGCCGGATGGACCTGGGATCAACATTTGCAGAACCCACAAAAACGTAAGTTTCATCAATCAAGGCGATCTTGGTGTGTAGAGTCAGCGGTGTTTCGACGCCTTCCGTCGAAGGCGGTGCGCTCGCGCGAACTTCAGCGAAGTTAACTCCGGCACGCAACAGTCGTTTACGATAGCGCGCATAGTGACCGTGAGTGTAAGGGTGGTTGGTTGAGGCAAGAGAATTGGTAACGATCGAAACATCAATGCCTTTTTTAACCAGCCGCTCAAGATACTCCGCGCCGTACTCCTCTGGAATAAAGTAGGGCGTAACCACTGTGACGCTGTTTTCGGCGCGCCCTAGGCTACTATAAAATGCGTCCCCAACAGCGAAGGGACCGGTTCCAGAGGGCGTGCGAAGTTTCTGCAGATCATCCGCAACGATTTTTACACGGCCATAGTAGACAGGTACCTCACCATTCCTGAGCTGTCTTATGTATTCAGATCCCAGAGCCCGATCGTAAATAGCAACTTCCTGATCAAGAGCGCGGTTCTGAAACTGTTTATACGCCTCGCTCAGAGGAACAATGTCGCCATCGTCTATGGCATCAAAAGGCAGAGACCAGGCATCATTCCAATACGTATCAAAGCTCTTTGACAATGTTTGAACAGGCTTGCCTGCAACAAAGAGGTCGAAGTCGGCAAAGTCATATTGTGTTCCAATACTGAAATATTCGTCCGCAATGTTTCTTCCGCCTAAAATTGCAAAACTGCCGTCTGTGATCGTGACTTTGTTGTGCATGCGGCGGTTCACTCGGGAAAAGTCCAACAGGAAATTTACGGCTACAGTGCTATTTCGGGAGAGCGGGTTGAAAACGCGAATTTCCACGTTCGGGTGGGCATTCAATGTCGCGATTTGATCATCACCTGCTGTCGTAAAAACATCGTCGAACAACAGCCTGATTTTCACCCCACGCTCTGCTGCGGAATACAGGGCCAACCACATTAATGAACCGGCTAGATCGGGTTTGATCAGAAACGTTTGCAAGTCTATCGAACTTTCCGCCGTTTCTATCATTCGCAGCCGCGCCCCGAGCGCGTCGTTGCCGTCGAACAAGGGTGCCATTGCCAGTATTTGGCTATCGTGACCTGTGAGGTCAGAAACTAGACGCCCGGCGCGGGTACCTTCAGCAGAGATAGCACGCGAGCTTTCCTTAGGAGTATCGAACGGAACATAGGTGCAGCTGCTTACAAACAGAAGCAGGCCACAAACGACAAAGAGGTTTATTGCGGTCCTCATTGGTCCTCCGGCGCGGTTAAAGCTGATCACTTTACGCGTCCATGATGCATTCGCCATTTTTCGAAAACAACTCAACTCGATGTCCAGCGCTCTTGTGTCAATCGCCGCTACACGAGCGCGCTGAAAGACAAGTGTATGTTCAAGGACTTGCATAGGGTTACTGGATTTCCGCATTCAAGTTTGCCGGCCACGACTGTTACCTGGCTTGAAGAGATCACTCTGAACTCTGTATTTCTTGCCCTTGCTTCAACAGTTCCAAGTATTTGTTAGAATTTCAAATTTCCTCGACTAAACAATGGTTTCATACTATCTCTATAGCTTAATTGTTACAGGCACGATCGGACGTCTTGTGTTGTTCAATTCGGTCATGTTCACCAAAGTGAAGCGATCCCTTCTGATCGTATTGTTCATGTTTTTGCTGTTTAGTATTCTTGTCGCTTGTGAACGCGACAGACCAAAGCCTACAAGCGAGTTGAACCCTCAAGTTCTATTGGCTGCCGCCGAAAACGGCGAAGGTATTGATCCCTCCAAATACAAAGGCGACATCGAACTGCTTCTGCCCAGCAAAGTACCGATCGGCGAGGAGACGTTTAATGTCGCGTTTTACGCGGGATTAAACCCGGCAACAGAGACCCGTTTGCAAGTGAAACTCGTGGCTGACCTCAGAGCGATCCAAGCACGGTTCCCAGAACTGGCATCCGGTATCTATGAGAATAGTTGTTCACGAGAAGTTTCGGTCAAAATTCTTGAAACCGAAGCGATTGAAGATCACGTCGAGCTGCGCGGATCACTGTTTGTTCGAATTTTTTCTTGTCGAAACAACGAGTCGGGCGAAGAGCGGGGTGGGCTTTGGTTGACGCAAGAAATTGACGCCAATGCTAAGGTGGAAGCTTTTGTCGAAGACCAATGTGTGCGCTTCTCCATGGTTGAGCTTGACCTCAACCCGCGTGGGTTTACGGGCGCTATCGCAAGATTATTCGGTGTCATTGATGGAGCGCGTACCGAAATACTGGAACAAGCAGAGATCTACTTTGATGATAATCCAATCTGTCTGACAGTACCGGAGGAACTTAAGCCGGTGTCACCGCAGGCCACGCTCGTCAAAGCGCTTGAGATTGGCGAAGGTGGCATCGGCGCCGAAATTCAAGGATTGATCGACACAGACGCAACGACACTTGTCAAACTGCTCAGCGTCATGGAATTGAGCGACATCATCGAGGGGCAACAATGAGACACGCCTATTTCGTGATGTTTCTGTTCGGCGGCATCGGTTTCGTATCCCCTTCGGTAGCACAAGTAGCGGAGTTCGACATAGAGGACACGCTGGTCGTCGGCACAACAGAAATTGATTACGGTCTCAATGTAGTTATGACGGCGGTCTCTCCAACACGTATAGGCATTGAAGCTGTTCTTGACTTTAGTGATTTGCAGGCTCGCTTACCCGAGTTGCTTGCTGAAGAACCAATTTTAGATTCATGTGGAAGCCGCACCAATCTCAGTGAGTTTGTGGTTGAGGCACAAGGTGAAGTTGTTTCTCTCAGCGGAAAACTCGATACACAGTTCTTTGAATGCACCAAGACCAGAGAAAACATCTTTGTACGCGGCGAGCCCACGGATAGATGGATTTTCGACTTTTCTGGTTCAGCTACAGCTCGGTTTAGCGAAAAATGCGTAACCTACGAGTTGGTAGACGCAGTCGTGCAACCCCTTGAGCAATTGCGGGACATTGAGGGGTTCGTTGAAGATGTCGAAGCACTGCGTGCCATTTTACTGGAAGTTGCTGGACGTTTCTTGAACGAACGCCCTTTTTGCCCGGCCTTCCCTGAGGAATTTGAACCTTTAGACCCAGTTTATGAAACCGGCGGTCCCCGCGAAATTGGTGATGGCGGTCTGGGGGCCTATCTTAGAGGATCAGTTGATACCAGTACCGCGACGATCATTGGAATACTACGCGTGTTGCAAGAGGAAGGAGTTATTCCAGGCCCTCCGTAAATGGTTTCAGATATGTCCAATAGACGGGGTAATTTCCACGCAATCTGTTCTGATCTGAACCAATCACTAATACTGCGCTTCGATGACAGTTCGTCGATTGAGTTTTTGCTATGCTAACAAGGGTGAGTACGGTGAACGCTGACCTGCTTAGGATTTACTCGCAGCCTGATATGCGAATTCCTGATCAATTGCGTAGCTCGAACGGCCCATACACTCCCGGCGATCTATGCTAGACTAACTTTGATGGAACAAAAGAAAGAGCCATTTGACGCTGGCGGTTGAAGAAATGATTAACGTCATCCGAACCGCAAAGACATTAACTGTCGAAACAGTATTTCTTGTAGAAACCATACCATTGTGTGTCACAATAGACTGGAATTTGTACGAGTAGATACATGAAGCATTTTCGTTTTCACAAAATCACCAGAGCAGCGGCTTCTATTGGTGCTACGGTATTGTCTGTCGCGTTAATTCTGCTGCTGATTTTGGGAGCGGCCAAAGCACAGCAACACGCTCACTCGGACCCGTATCAGAACTCAGTTGCGATCGCGAGCGAGGCGAATGTGGGCGAAGATGTACTCTCTCGGCACGTAGTTGCTTTGGGCGTAGACGATCTTTCAGAGATTGCAGATATCTGGCAGCGCCGGGTTCAAACGAACCTCGCTAGAATAGCCGAAGGTTTAACGCAGCTGGAAACTGTCGCCGATGAACAGGTTCCTGAACTCGTTGCCGAGATAAAGGCGACGAATAAAAAAAACATAGGCGACCTTCAGAACTACATCATTGTGGTTTACGCCCTGGGGCGAAAAGGCGGCCCTGAAGAGGAAATGAAAAAGCACGAAGGGTTCATCAAGGGCTTTATCGGTGAGCTTTTGCTTTCATACCAGTGGTCAGCCATTGCCCATCTGTCCTGGGACTGGGTGGTGTCAGGCAGGGGCGGGATCAGGGCGTTAAGCGGACTTTTCCAAGCAATCATAGTTTTGGTCTTTGCTTTCCTTCTCAGCGGGATTTTTAAAAGAGTATCGAGCAGATGGCTTCACGGCCGCAACGAAGAAAATGAAATCGCGGCAGTTGTCATACCGAACGTCATCCGCTGGAGCATTCTTGTTCTTGGCTTGTTTTTCGCCTTGTGGGGGCTTGGTGTAAATATTGGCGTCACAACTGCCATTGTCGGTGGTCTTGGGTTCCTTATTGCATTCATGCTGCAGAATTTATTTCAAAGCGTGATTGGCGGTTTTTTACTCCAAGCAACAAACCCTTATTCAAAGGGTGATATTATATCTATCAATCAAACGATTGGAACGGTCGTCGACGTAAACATAATTTCAACAAAGCTCAGAACTTTTGACAATCGGTTGGTACAGATCCCAAACCAGTCCATCTGGCAGGGGTCGATGGAGAACCTTACCAAGTACCGAGTGCGGCGCGTCGATCTTGTTTTTGGAATTGGATACGCAGATGATATTGAGCGTGCCAAAGCTACTCTTGCTGAGATGGTGAAAGCAGACAAACGTTGCCTGAAGAATCCGGAAACGCGGATATTTGTCGGTGAATTGGGTCCGTCGTCAGTAAACATTTATTGCAGACCATGGGTTCGAACCGATGATTACTGGGATGTTCTGTGGGACTTGACAGAGATTGGCAAAACCCGCTTGCAGAAAGAGGGCATCAATATCGCGTTTCCGCAAATGGACGTGCATGTCCACACCAAAGAAGCAGCTTCGCCGGACGAATGAAAAACACCGGACCATTTTTGATCTAATGCGTGTACGCTCTCGAAATGGATTACTTTAATGCCTACCGCTCATTCAAAAAATAAGACCACAAGATTGGTATCAACACTCATGATGGCACTGATCGGTGGAAGCTTATTTCTGCTGTTCCTGTCTCGAGACCTCCCAGAGGGTTTGCAAGATGACTGGGCAAAAGAAAACTTGGGTCTTGTCGTTCGCTACGTTATCGCAATGACACTGGGTGGTGCGATAATGGGTTATTTGCTTGCTTCAATGTTCGGTCGTAAGGGTTTTGGTGGATGGGTTTTGGCTCTCTTAGGGGGGCTGATGTCAACTCTGGTTGCGGGTGCCTGCGGAAGCCTACTAGGTTTGCTTCCCGATATCCTTGCCGACGGATGGCAGGCGAGCGACTTGGTGTCAATTCTGTTTGGGTTTCTGGTATTGCCAATTGCGGCCGTCGATAAACTTGGCTCATCCGCGATTTGGCTGGCAGCAATAGCAGTGACGCATATGACGTCTAAGTACGACCGTGCAAGGAATGCGTACCGCTCGTAAGTTGCTTCGAAGTATTGTGCTGAACTCTCGCAACAATGGTCGCTACAGCAATATCCAGCATGTTGGACTGAAAACGCCCGACAGACTCATGCAATCTAGTTGCATAGAATTCCTGCCGGACGGCAATATGGTTTAGTTCGACACTGGTTTCGTCGTCCAAAGTCTGGATAATCAAGCCTGGAGTGAAAGCCCAAGCTCTGGTCGACCAACGCCTCTAACTACCAAATGCTCTCCTTTAACCTGAGCAAGCGCGTCGAACAGCATGGACGCCTCTTTTTCACTGGCTTCAAGCAAATAGTCCGTTACCTGAGGCAACGCGCTGTTCCAACTAGGGCAAGCCAGTGCAAACTGAGCGAAAAAATTGGCCATGAATTTGAACAATCGCTCTGGGCTCGTTTCTCTGGATTCCCGAGCTGCCCAAAGTAAGGCTTCCCACATTGCGTTTTCGAACGCGACTTGTGCTTTGTTGGAGCCTTGAAAATCAATCCAGATTTGGTTTTCACGGGCAAGCCTCAGTTCTGATGCCTTCAGCACAAGATTATGAGCAGCAGCAGTGGTTGAAGGATATTGATCCCTTAAGATCTCCAGAAGTTTGAATTGAGACATTTTTCGCTCCTGTTTCCGTTTTCACAAAACAGAAGTGGGAAAGAGCGACTGCAAACAGCAGGTTTCCTACTGTAGCGTAACTGTAAATTACAACAATTTGCTTGCGGGAAAACCGGACAGCTTGACTTGCCACCCACCACCATATTTTCGAATACCCTGTTTCATTCTCAATTGGGGCTGCATCGCCTTGAGGGTGCCTCTACAGGATAGCTACACAAAAAGGAAACTACGTCCGTGTTCGGAGACTTAGGACGCTGAGAATTTGCAGAGAAAAGAAAGATGGATAAACTGGCCATCTAAGGTCATCAAATTAGACTGAAAGCTCTGCGGAGGGAGGAGGGAACGTGGGATTAGGCCAATGTCCACCCTGTCTTTTATGGCCTTTACCTTTCGCGGAAGTGGAAACAGGCAAAGGAATAAACGTCGAGGTTTCCAAGTTAGACAAAAGACCGATTGAACGGGACAGAGTATGAATGACATTTGGGTGGTTGGAATACCTATTCTGTTGGTTGACGTAGTCAGTCCTGTCCTTCTGGCTGCGACGGCTTTTGCCCTGACAGGGCGCCGACCGATTGCAAATAGTTACGCGCTTATCTTAGGTCATACAGTGGCGTACTTTGTGATGGGGGTTCTGATAGTCTACGGGCTTGCGGAACTGCTCGCTCCAGTAGTGGACTTTGTCGTCGAGGGGTTCGTGAATCCGACGCGTATCAATTTCATCATTGGCTTACTTCTCGGCTTAGTTCTGCTCGGCCTCGCTTTTAGGGTGAGCACAAGTGCCGAAATGGACAAACAATCGGCGCGATCCGAGGCGAGCCAGCAGAAGGACGGTGTGCTGCCATCCTTCCTAATGGGCGCGACACTATGTGTTGTAGGGATGCCATTTGCCGTACCTTACTTCGGATTCATCAATGAGATGTTCCGATTTAACGTTCAATCCAAACCCATAGGTTTGTTGATCTATAACCTTCTGTATGCGCTTCCGTTTGCACTGATTCCACTTGCATATGCTTTTGCGGGAAATTCAATTTTGGACAAATTGAAGGCGCTCAACCAGTTTATAAGCACCACAGCGTCGTGGCTTGTCCCGCTTTTGTTCGGCCTCTTGGGATTGGCGTTCATAGTTGATGCCGTCAAATATTTTCTGACTGGATCCGGTTTGATTTGAAGTCAAACGCACTGTTTAGAAATGAGCTTGTGGCATTAAAGTATCTATTTTTAAGACGATGTGTTAATTGCAATCAAACAAAACTAAACTAATCCAGCGATGGCGCTTACTCTAAACAGTGGAACTGTTGGGCGCTGAGTACCCAACAACACAAGGCTTTTTGCGCGAGCGCCACTGAATTTTTTGAAGCTACGTCGCACATAGCTTCTCACGTTAGCGATACGTAAGTAGTTTAACTATTTAGGGGGCGAGAATGGGCGTAAGAGCATCAGCTAGATTATCTGCAATCTTCGGAATAGTGGCATTCTTGGCCGTCATACTGAACGGCAGTTCTGCGGCGGCCCAATTTCCTATCGCAGGAAACTATGGGCTGGGGGCTGGACTGGGGCAGACCTCTGCCATTCTGCCCCCCCAAGGGACCAGAGTGATCGAAAACGGATGGATAAACTATGACATCCAGCGATACGTCGATGACAATGGAAATGATGTCGGCGCATCTACATCTACAGTGAATGCGGCACGTCTGACCTTCCGCTACGTTTTTCGTGACGTCCAACTGCTGGGCGCCGATTATTCTGCGGGGGTAGTCCTTACATACAGAGATCAGGTTTTGCGGCCGGAGCCTGGACTGGGCCAAGGATATCATATGGGCGATACTGTTGTGACGCCTGTTGCCCTAGGCTGGCATCACAATAATTGGCACTTTCAAGCATCATATACATTTTGGGCACCAACTGGAGAGTTTGAAGCAGGAGGATCGACCAATACCGGCAAGGGCCTGTGGAGCCATATGCTATTCGCGGGTACGACCTGGAAGCAGAACTCTAATCTGCCATGGGCAGCGACGTTTCAAGCAAGGTACGAGAAATTTGGACGTCAGGAGACTACGGATATACGCCCCGGCGACGTTCTGTCT
Organism: Ruegeria sp. BB7; assembly: GCF_056539365.1. Taxonomy (NCBI): domain Bacteria; kingdom Pseudomonadati; phylum Pseudomonadota; class Alphaproteobacteria; order Rhodobacterales; family Roseobacteraceae; genus Ruegeria; species Ruegeria sp. BB7. Next base: position 68,132 of record NZ_JBQFUV010000014.1, read on the forward strand.
TTGGAAGTCGCCTTCGGAAAAGAAGTTGTCCAAGGTATTAACCTAGGTTTATTGGCGGCTCGTTCAATTCAAGTTTCAAGGCAGAGTGGAACGCCCTTAGGTGACCCGTCGAAGTACGAGATTAACCTAGTTGGAGCTGAAGGCGTATGGAAGCCCAAAGGTCTTCCAGGCGCTCAAATTGCTCTGAGGTTGGGGAAGGAATTTGACAATCGAAACACCACCGAAGGTGTTGCGACCCTATTGTCGCTTGCCTACGCATTCTAGAAAGAGCACATGGACGCGTGCAGTGAGCCAAGTACCTGATCAGCTAATACTAAAGGCGACCCAGATTTGTGCGTTGATTGGGATTGTAGGTTTCGCATCTGCTTCGACCGCGCAAACTGTTGATCCGGATGCGTCTGAGGCAGCGGCACGTGCAGCACTTTCGGTCTTGAGCATTGCCGCAACGCCGAATGAGACACTGTCTTCGTTCTCTTTTCTAAGGGCATCAGGCGACACCAACAGCCTGCGATCAACTCAACTTCGGGGTGGCTTTCATCCTCTGGAAAACGGCCTCTATCTTGAAGGGCTGGTGGCTTATCAAGTGTACAACCCAGTTGTATTCTTCCCAGAAATCGCACCTGGCGTTGACGTGGACGTTACTTGGGCGAGCGTTGCAGCCACCCTCGGAATAGGCTGGGAGTTTCCTTTGGGTAATGACTGGCACTTTCGTCCCGTCGGACATGTGTCGCTCGGCCATGTTACGGCAGACGCTTCGATAATTGACTTTCCAATTTTTCCAGTCAGTTCAGGGTCAACTGACCCAATCGATGGTGACTTGAATGCATTTGGCGTAGGTGCGTCTGTCGGAGTCTATCGGGAAGCCAGATACGGTCCTTGGCAGGCTGAATATCGATTTCGCCAAACATTCCTTGAATTTCATCCAATCGATGAACCACAGGCCGGGGACGCCAAAGCAAATTCCAACCAGACAACGTTTTTTTCACGCCACCGCTATCCATTGAAGAATGTGAACATCTTCAATCTGTCGACCCAACTCGTGCTGGATGCAGGGTTGGTGTATTACCACGGGAACGCCGCTGAGGTTCTGGATACGGATTGGCTTGCAACCGCAGGCGTTGGTGTCGAGTTAGACGCGAGCCAAATTGGCCTTCCTGCCATCAAAGCTGGGCGAATAATGCTGAACGGTGTTATTGCGGAAAACTTCGACGGCTTTTCTATAGGACTTGGTCTCAGATTTTAGTGCTGCTGTCAGAGTTTTCTGACCAAATCAAAAGTCGCTGTCGCAAGTAAAGATCACTGTGATCCACACCTTGATCAATCATGGATGCGCGCCGCTTCACCTCGCTTTGGCTGAAAAAGAAAAACATTTGGCTGGAATTCAAATGAGTGAAAGAACGATCGCCACCAATATCAGATGACAGCGCCATGCAAGGTGCTTTGCAAGTTACAGAGATAGAATTGGAGCGTCAGTCATGAAGACCGAAGCAGTCAGTGCCGTCGAAGTAATCAACATGCATTTGAACAGACACTATGAAGCCGATCAGCGCGCAGATGCTGTTGTCGAAATGTTGCTTGAAAATGAAATCTCCAGCGCAGATTTCTGGCCCTTGTTGCAGGGTTTATGGGGTGGGTTCGAAAAAATTGACCACACCATGTTCGTTCACGCAATGGACGCAGAGAAACGAAGGTCATGCTGGAGTCCAACGGCGGAGTGGCATCAGTTACCCAGAGAAATTTCGGTTTTTCGCGGTCAAAAGCTGGGGAAAGAAGTTGGGTTGTCCTGGACGACAAACTTTGATGCAGCATTGGACTATGCAATTGGATGTCATGGTTTAACAGCCAAAACTCCGATCATCCTTGCGACCAGCATCCCCAAAAGCGCTGTCGCAATGGTTATCGAAAAAGGTGAACCAAATGAACTTGTCCTGTGGAAAGCGCCACAAATTTCGGACTGTGTAATCACCCAGGTATCGTCAGTCGCGCACTAGTGAAACAGAAGCGTATCTCAGGCGTGGTTCAACTGAAAAGGCAAAAGGCGGGGCGTCATATTGGCTTAGTTTTGTCTTTGAAATTCACGCGGTGTTAAATCGGTCCAACGCTTGAATGCGGTGGAGAATGCGGGCTGGTCGGCAAAACCCAGATAGAACGCAACTTCTCCGATGCCGAACCCGTCCTTGAGATACGTCTTCGCAAGATCACACCTGATATTGCTTACAATACCACGAAAACTCAGGCCTTCTTCATTTAGGCGACGCGACAGCGATCGTGTGCTGAGCCCGAGACTTGCGGCCACTTCTTGAGCGCTGGGAATTTGTCCAGGCAACGAGTTCAATAGCAGTGATTCAACCTTGCTACGAGTACTAGGCGCACACCCGCCCCTTTCCTTCAAAAGTTTGTCGCCGTAGTCAATCAAGTGTTCTTTGAGAGCTGGATCATAGCTTGGAATGGGAAGATCGAGAGATGATAACGACAGGATGAGTTCAGTCTTTTCGGAATCAAAGGCAACCATGCATCCCGCCAACCTTTGAATTTCGGGTCCTGCTGATTTGACCATGTGTTGGAACCGAACTTCCAGTGGTTGGAGAGGAGCATTCACGACCAAACGCATCAACGAAATTACCGAGAAAACAAGAAACTCAGTCCGACGATGGTACTTGACCAGCCCCCCGTCAGTAATGTGCATCTGGAGCGAAGCATGATTTCCTGACAAAACCAGACTGTAGTCAATAGTATCATCAACCAACGCACCATAATGCGACGCGTTTTCAATAGCTTCTTTTAGGTTTCGTGAATATTTTGCGATGTACCAAACGATGTCGCGCGGTGAGTTAAATGCCAAACCTGCCATTGTGGCAAACGCCGGGTTCTTCAACTGGTCGCAAGCCAAACGAACAAATTGACCTTCTTTATAAGGGTCAATCTGATCAGCAGCCTCCTTTAGATCGTTGCGCGTTAAGCCACAGCCCTTCAGCACAGCATTAAATACAAGGGCATCTGACGCGCGTTTTTCAAACATTCGGGCAAAGTGCCTAAGCCACGTGTTGTCGACACCCATAAGTTGTTCCTATAAAAGCTAAGTAGTTCTAATGCCGGGCATTATTTGAGCTAAGAGTTTCGCTAGTCCAACACCAATTGCAAAATCAGCAATAGTAGGTTCCAGCGTTGGTACGAGGCGTTTTGTTGCCGGCCTAATTCTTTCTAGCGCACAGGCAGTTGCTGCCACAAGAATTGTGCCGGTCAATTCTACCGGCAAGTTCGGCATTGAAACGATCAGAACTCAACCAATTCTGCGAAGCTTCGGCACAGGCAAGGCCTTTCCGAAAGGGCGCGCATTTTTTTGACAACGGTGGTCCAAATCAAATGGGGTGCTCCACTTCTCCAAAAGATTTTCAGGGGCGCCGCGAAGCATTGGGCATTGTGTCGAAAAGACCGGCAACCGTTTCACCTGCCTCAGGAGTGGCCAAAACTAAGAGATCGTTTTCGACCATTGCTTCATAAGCGAGAGAATGCCGCCAGCCTGAATGTAGCACATTCACTGTAGTCGTGACGTCGTAGTCGGAGATGGTCTTAATCTCGGAAGCTGAAATGATCTCTGGTGCCTTATCACCGGCATAAAAGCGTATGGCAGCAACCTCGATGGCCAAAAGTACAGTAAATGTTTCTCCTTTTTGCAAATTTGAAGAGATTGCAGGAGCCATTTCTTGCGCAAGCTTATTCAATGACTTGATGGACCACGAATGGTACGAAACGCCTGGCCTTCTCAAGAATGGTCTTGCTTGAACAATTCCGGCTTTCCGAGCGTCTAAGTCCGCCTGAAAAGCAACCTTGGCCGCCGGATGGTGCTCAAAAAGAAGAGCCCAAAGCATCGGGTTACCGCAGGCCAAGGATTGTCCTGCCGCGCCAAACAGCAAAAACACAGCCAGAAAAGCTCTATAAACATGCTTCATTTCTATTCTCCTTTCGGAGGCTGAATTCCAGAATAGAGGCTTTTATTGTTTTGTATGATCCCACGTCAGATTGCCGTCCATGATAGTGTAGAGCACTTCGACATCGTGGATCGTGCTTGGGTCGATTTCGTAGAGGTTCTCTGAAAGCACCACCAAATCCGCGAGTTTGCCAACTTCGATGCTGCCAATTTCGTGGTCTTTACCCATCCCGTAGGCCGCGTTGATCGTGTTCGCGCGAATTGCGAGGTCTATCGGCACACGCGCCTCTTCGCCACCCAGCGGTGGGACATCGTCGCGGCCAGGAAGCTGACGCATCACCGCAGTGCGGATCGCCACCAGTGGGCGGTATTCCGAGATGTAGCCAGCGGCCGGCCAGTCCGAGCCCAAGGACACGTTCCCGCCGGCCTCTGCAATCGCACGCATAGGGGAATATCGATTCACCCGCTCATCGCCAAGGCGCTGCATGGTTACACTTTGCAGCATTGGATCAAGACTCATCCAGGCACCGGTGGAATCCCAGGTGACACCAAGCTCCCCAAAGCGCGGAATATCATCGGGGTGAACAAGCATCGCATGGCTGATTACGTGACGCCGGTCGCGCGGCGGGTTTTGCGAGATCGCCAGTTCGATCGCATCCAAGACCGCTCGAACTGCGGCATCCCCGAAACAATGGCACACTACATTAATGCCAGCAGCATCCGCGCGCAGCACCGTCTCGTTCAGGGTGTCAAACGGGATGATTGGGTTGGGGGAGGCATCCGGGTTGTCACTGTAAGGCTCAGTGTAGAGGGCGCTATAGGCATCATCCCCACCGTCCATATTTATCTTGAGACCTCGCGCGGACACAAGATCGGTGTCGAATTGCTCTCGCATCGCCTCAAGCGGCGGGATCGGGTCGAGGTTCGGGTCATTCCAATAGAAATTGCCCTGAACCCGGATCGGAAGCTCTCCGGACGCTGCTAAGTCTGTCATGAGCTGAAAGCCTTCGTCTTGCCCGAGGCCCTGAATGCCGTAGTCATGTGCTGTAGTGATCCCTGCCGCAGCGAACCGGGGCAACCATTCACGAACCCCCGCCTTGGTGTAATCAATATTTAGATCTATCAGTTTCGAGAGCACCTGCATCTGTGCTGGAACTTCGACAATCCAACCGGCGGGCGTGCCGTCCTCGTTTCTGCGGAAGAACGAAAAACCTGGTACCGTTTCGGGCGTGTTTTCGTCGATCCCGGCGATTTCGAAGGCTTTGGAGTTTACCCAGGCTTGGTGTCCGTCCACTCCCCAGAGGAAGATCGGCCGGTCGGCGTCAATCTCATCAAGCATCTCTTTCGTGCCGTAGCCGTCATCCCAAAGGTGAAGCCGCACACCGTATCCATGGATTATTGGCAGTTCCGGGTTTTCTTCGGCATAGGTGCGCACGCGCTCAAGGATCCCGTCGATGCTGTCGATCTGGAGGTCCACACCACGCATAATCAGCGCTCCGGCCGTGGGGTGCATATGCCCCTCCACAAAGCCCGGCAGCACCATATTGCCTTCCAGATCGATTACCTCAGTGCCGATCCCAATAACATTCGCAAGACCCGCCGCGTCGCCGACATAAACGATCTCGTTTCCTGTAATCCCGATGGCTTCGGCAACGGTTCCAGCCTTATCCATAGTGTGGATTGCGCCATTAATGAGCGCATAGTCCGTTGTAGGGTTTAGGCGAGCCGTTTGAGCAACTGAGTTTGAGGCGAGAGCTGTTAGCAAACCGATTGTTATCGTCATCCACTTCATTACTCACACTCCCAACCAAAAAAATTTATTAGATAAAATGAAACATTATATATGCATGTCAAATAAATTTTCTTCGCTTAGCTTCCTATGCGTTTTTCAAAGAGCTCAATCGCAAACCAACTTTAGACTCAGGTAAACAGCGTGGATCGGCCGATTTTCCCACCAATCGGCGAACTGCTTTAGTGCAGATGGTGCCGGTGTGAACAGAGCCATGCAGGTGTTTTATCAAAGTAGAAGTTTCACCTTGGGTGCAAAGCAGATGCGTCACAAAATGCGCTGAGGGGAGCAGAGCCTGACGGCGCAGAAATCTCAAACTCACCGGATAGTACCCGGTCCAGCTCCTTCGTCCAGCCATACGGAAGAAGGCCCTTTGCCGTAAGGTTCGTATCCGCGCCATGCTTTTAGGTGACCCGCCGCTTCCCGCAGTCTTCTCGCCTATGCGCGTGCGTTTCGTTCGCTGTAGCACAGGGGTAAGTGCCCAAAACGCAAAAAGCCTCGCGAGTTGCGAGGCTAAGTGTTTGATACCTGGCTTGTAATTTTGGTTGCGGGAGCAGGATTTGAACCTGCGACCTTCAGGTTATGAGCCTGACGAGCTACCGGGCTGCTCCATCCCGCGACACTTTTTGTGGCCTATCGCCTATT
>NZ_JBQFUV010000015.1:0-71344 GCF_056539365.1 Ruegeria sp. BB7
GCTGGTTATGAGCGTTGCTCTCATAGCCCGACGAACTGTTCGAGAAGGTACGGTTGCCCTCTTCGTCATACTGGTAATCCTCGATCGGCACCGGCACGCCGCCGTCGATGGGCGGGATGCCCTGGCGGACCTGCACCAGACGGTTGAGCCATCATAGGAGATGTGTTTCGACTGCGCCGGATCGAGGCGGTCGAGGATCGGAAAAAAGAAATTACCCAACTCTAAAGTAGTAGTGAGGATCTTCATACTCCATCGCTCCTTTATCTTGAATTGGAGCATTCATGCCTGCTCTAAGTAGACAAAAATTAAACCAAAAATCATTTCCAAATTCATTTTGGTAATTCATGCCATAGAGCCTTCTGAGGCTCATTTTTTTACAAAATCTCTTTTCAAACCAAACCACAAAACTAATCCATACATCTAAGGCATGGTCTTGGTTTTCGATCTCCAGATAGTCGATGCCATGGCGACCGTTCAAAGAGAACTCAACCCATGACATATTGTTGTTATACCTTTTGAGCGCATCATCTACGTACCCTTGGTTTGGTATTTCAGTATCTCCGAAGAAAAAACCACCAAAGCACTTCTTTAATGCCAACTGCTCGAAGAACGCATGATAGCTTGGGTAGGCTTCGCCTTCCAAAGTTGGAGCCTCAAGAAAACTTATATTTTTTCCCTGCGGCCTAGAAACTAGCCACTTATTGATCAACAATTCAGGAACCTCTTACCCTTCTCGATACCGCGCCGAATTTTGTCCATATTCTTTTTCACCAATTTTTTCTCAGCACCAGTCATTTTAGAAGTGTCGATTTGTCCCGTGTTGGGATCGATATAGTGATGCGTGGAACCAGAGCCTCCGAATTGCAAATGTAAGTTGCCTGTAACAGTTCCTGGGTTAGGGTTTTCTACATCCAATCTCCAGTAGTCATTTGCTTTTGGACTCCCTCCGCTTCCTTCAAGCGTCTTGGAAGAAGCTGACTGCCCCCCAGTTCCGACCGGACCATCGCACTGATTTTTGCAATTCGGATCGGTTGGTTCACAGTTTGAAGTATTCGATGGTGTACTAGGTGTAGCAGTTGTCGACGAGCTATCATTTTTACCAGTTGGCTTGGTGAAAACGGAGTTGTCTATTAATAACGCTTCCCAAATTCTGTTGGCTAAGATCGCAACTGCACCTACAAATGCCGCGACGGCAACGCCATCGGCTACGGCCCTTGCGTCAAGACCCAACTTCTCCACAAGGGGCATCAGTCCCGTTGGATCGGTCCAGTTGTACGGATCGTTCTCGACATATGCATATAGGTTCAAATCCCCTGCTGCGAACCCGATGGGATCGCGTTGGATGAACTGTCCTGTTGCAGGGTCGTAATGGCGGGCGCGGTAGTAGATGAGCCCGGTCTCGGGGTCGTGCTCGCGGCCGGTGTAGCCGTAGCGCTGCTCGATTGTGTTGACGGTCTGGGTCTGGTTGCCGAAGGCGTCGTAATCGTAATCGGCGGCAACGGCACCAGTTGAGATCGAGACCGCGGCCAGGATCGAGCCGAGACGGTTGGCGTAGAGCCCATAGGCCGAGCCCGACCCTGCATCGGTGGAGCCGGTATAGCCCTCGAAACCCAGCGGCTCATCGGTACGGGGACCGTGCAGCCAGCGTTTGGCCAGCGTGCCGTTCTCGAAGTCGAGTACGGCGTCATTGGCCGTGGTGGCATAGGGGTTTCACGGGTCATAGACGAAGGCTTCGACATCAGCGCCAACGGTCTTCGCAATCCGCCGATCGAGGGCATCGTAAGCGTAGGTGGCGGTTGTTGTGTCGGAGCCGTAGCCGATCAGCCTGTTCTGGCTGTCATAGGCATAGGTCTCGAACTATTGGTCAAGCCACTGCATTATCAGCCCCACAATAAAAGACTTGGGAAAACAGTTGCTTACTTGCCGATGATCCTGGCATCTAACCTGTCTGAAATGCCTTTGGCACGTTTGCCCCAATGCGGGTCATCTAAGATTTCATGTATCGACTCTTCGCTTTCTTCTTTTAGCCCCGCAAAATTCAACAGGATTGCATGCGCCAACACTTCCCCGGGCATCCTCGGTTTGGAAGCGATAGAGGTTTGCAAAAGATCCTCGGTAGATTTGATGTTATCAAAGAATGGTAAACACTTCTCCGTCAGCGCAAATTGAACTTCGTGACCGATATTGTGCAGAGTTTCCTCAGATGTAATCTCCCACCATCGACTGCGCCGTTTCGGGTCAAAGTTGGAAACTAGATAATATAGTCGGAATCTTGGGTAGCAGTCTGTCTCTTTAACAAAATCAGGCACCACTTTGTTCCAGTAGATAGTCCATAGCTCTTCCGAAAAAACACCCACGTTTATCGTAAAGTCAACGGCACCTCCGGCGGCAGGCGTTCCTTTTTGAACGTCCACCACATGAACGAAACCTTCCACTATCCTATTCCAGGTCAGACCTTTTTTTCTAAATCCAGATTGCTTCAACAAAGGCGAAAGATACAGTCTTATGAATTCTTTCAACAATCTCAAAACCCTCGATTAGTCATAAAGTATGAGTCGTCCCTTTTTGCCAGTGACTTGCTCATACCGTTTTAGCTGCCGCCGCCCAGCTTTGATACCGGAAGGTGTATTGGGCTTCAATTCAATTGGGCGTCCGCTTGGTGTCAAAGCATCTGGGATATGGACTCTACCATCCGCATCTTGAATACGCGGTTTAGGGTCCCATCCATCCTTTTGTTTTGCCGCCACTTTGTCCTGAAACGCTTTATGTGCCTCGCGCCCTCTAGCAGTATCTGCAGACTCTCCGCCAGCTCCTTTTGTAAACTGACCCTTTGAATTTCTGGGCTGGCTCGTTTTTGCCGCTTTACCGCCAGATACACAGCCCAATCCAGAAGATGCCGCATCGCCATAGTTTCCTGCAATTGCGTGCGCCCCTGCGGAAACGCACTCCAATGCTCTCGAAATCGCGTTTGCGAGGCTGAACACTCCACGTCCGATGGAGCCCCCAACGAGAGTAGCTGTTTTGACTGCATTTGCTGCTTTTCGGACGTAAGATGTTGTCGGCGTCAACCCTGTTGGATCTGTCCAGTTGTACGGATCATTCTCGACGTATGCATACAGATTCAGATCCCCAGCTGCGAACCCGATGGGGTCTCTTTGTATGAACTGTCCTGTTGCGGGGTCGTAGTGGCGGGCGCGGTAGTAGACGAGCCCGGTCTCGGTGTCGTGCTCGCGGCCGGTGTAGCCATAGCGCTGCTCGATTGTGTTGACGGTCTGGGTCTGGTTGCCGAAGGCGTCATAGTCGTAATCGGCGGCTACGGCGCCGGTGGAGATCGAGACCGCGGCCAGGATCGAGCCGAGACGGTTGGCATAGAGCCCATAGGCCGAGCCGGAGCCTGCATCGGTGGAGCCGGTATAGCCTTCGAAACCCAGCGGCTCATCGGTGCGGGGCCCGTGCAGCCAGCGTTTGGCCAGCGTGCCGTTTTCGAAGTCGAGCACCGCATCATTGGCCGTGGTCGCATAGGGGTTCCACGGGTCATAGACGAAGGCTTCCACATCCGCGCCGACGGTTTTTGCAATCCGCCGGTCGAGGGCGTCATATGCGTATGCAGCGGTTGTTTTGTCGGAGCCGTATCCGATCAGCCTGTTCTGACCGTCACACGCCCAGCGTTAATGTACAGTTAGTATAGTCTAATCATCCAATAAAACGGCCAGTAGCAATCCTTCGTTGCTCAAAAAGTCGAAAGGTTTTGCCCTGTAACGATATAGGGGCCTCTATCCAGTGAAGAAATTCAATTTCACAATACCTTTTTTCCCCTAGTCTCCAGGTCGATCCAACGTCGAAAAATAATCGTACACTGTAATCTGCTTCTACCCCATCGACCTTCATATAGCACATGAATGGTGAGTGACTGAGACCTTGGTTCCGACCACCATTGGCTAAAAGTTTTATTTCCGAAGGATACTTCATTTCTATTCACTCGATATCGGAATTGCTGGCGACAAGAACGGCAGTTCCGGATTCGGAATAACGACGCTAGGTACTTTACCCTCTGGCGTCGAGTCTTCAAACGAGCCACTCGGCGGCAAAGGTAGAGGCCAAGTGGTCGCCACCACTTCGTAACCATCTGGAAACAATGCACGGCCTTCTATAGCTGCGCCTTCTGGAGTCAGAGCAAAGTACTTTCCTTCACTCCCTGTTGGGCTGGGAGTAAATCTTCCACCATTAACCGCCAACTGAGCTGCTTCCTCCGGACCAACAGCACGGTATAGTGGTATACGGTCGGAATTGCCGGTAGTATCAGCTTCTGCAACTGTATCCGCATCAGAATTCGACTGACTTTGCAATATATTACCAAAGTTTTGCAAAGCTGCACTGATGCTGTTTGCCAAACCAAGTAGCCCAGAGCGAATATTCCCCACAATGGCCCGGCTTGCGTCGGTACAAATTTCCGTAGTTGTGCATGCATAGCCAACTCCCAGAACACTGCCCGTTCCAATTAGTAAAGCTGCGCTTTGATTTAATCCCGTTGGATCAGTCCAGTTGTACGGATCGTTTTCTACGTACGCATAGAGGTTCAAATCCCCTGCTGCGAATCCGATTGGGTCGCGTTGGATGAACTGCCCTGTTGCGGGGTCGTAATGGCGGGCGCGGTAGTAGATGAGCCCGGTCTCGGTGTCGTGCTCGCGGCCTGTGTAGCCATAGCGCTGCTCGATGGTGTTGACGGTCTGGGTCTGATTGCCGAAGGCGTCGTAGTCGTAATCGGCGGCAACCGCGCCGGTTGAGATCGAGACCGCAGCCAGGATCGAGCCGAGGCGGTTGGCGTAGAGCCCATAGGCCGAGCCCGACCCTGCATCGGTGCTGCCGGTATAGCCCTCGAAACCCAGTGGTTCGTCAGTACGGGGCCCGTGCAGCCAGCGTTTGGCCAGCGTGCCGTTTTCGAAGTCGAGCACCGCATCATTGGCCGTGGTGGCATAGGGGTTCCACGGGTCATAGACGAAGGCCTCCACATCCGCGCCGACGGTTTTTGCGATGCGCCGGTCGAGGGCGTCATATGCGTAGGTGGCGGTTGTGGTGTCGGAGCCGTAGCCGATCAGCCTGTTCTGGCTGTCATAGGCATAGGTCTCGACCGCATCGGTAACCTTGTGGGTCCGGCTGATGCGGTTGCCGCGCAGGTCATAGTCGTAGCGATAGGTGTCATCCTCGCGCAGCTGGTTATGAGCGTTGCTCTCATAGCCCGACGAACTGTTCGAGAAGGTACGGTTGCCCTCTTCGTCATACTGGTAATCCTCGATCGGCACCGGCACGCCGCCATCGATGGGCGGGATGCCCTGGCGGACCTGCACCAGACGGTTGAGGTCATCATAAGAGATGTGTTTCGACTGCGCCGGGTCGAGCCGGTCGAGGATCGCCGTCAGCTGGCCGTCGGGGTCGTAAGTGTACACCAGATCGGTCAGCGTCACCCCGGACTGCGCATGGGTCAACGCCGAGAGCAGCCCGTTGGTATAGGCATAGGTGGTCGCCCGGCCGCTGGTGGAGGTCAGCGCGGTGCGGCGGCCTTCGTCGTCATAGCCGAAGTTGTAGGTGCTGCCCCAGGGCGAGGTCAGATCGGTCAGCCGGTCCTCGGCATCCCAGACATAGGATGTGGCCCCGCCAAGGCTGTCCTCCATCCCCGTGCGGCGGTCGAGCAGGTCATAGCTGTAGGTCAGGGTAACCTGTGGCTGCGGACCCACGGTACCGTCGGTGGTGGTGGTGGCGACCCGGTTGCGGGTGTCATAGGTGAAGGTCACCCGGCTGTCATCGTCAGCGGCCAGTGTCAGGTTGCTGCGCGGGTCATAGCCATAGGTCAGCGTGTTGTCGGGTGTCACCACCTGCGTGCGGCGGCTGAGCCCGTCATAGCTGGCCGTCTCAACAAGCCCGTCCTCGCGTGTCAGCGTGCGCAGGTTGCCGCGGCTGTCATACGTACGTGTCATGGTCTGGTTGATCGGGTCGGTGCGCGAGACCATGCGATCCAGCGTGTCATAGGCAAAGCTGGTCACGCCCGCGCGCCCGTCCGTTACGGTCGCGATGTTGTCGCGGCTGTCATAGGTGAAGGATTTGACATGGCCTTCGGGATCCGTGGTTTGGATCAGGCGGCTGACATCATCATAGGCGTAAGTGTGGGTCTCACCATCCCCGTTGATGTGTTCGATAACCTCACCGGCCTCGTTGTAGACGCGCTGGATCAGGCCTTCGGCCGGGTCGTCGATCGCCACGAGACGCTCGAGACCATCATAGGACATGGTGGTGACAAGACCGGTCTGATCGGTCACCGTTTCCAGGTTGCCGGCGGGCAGGTAAGTGTATTGCGTGACCCCGCCGATATTGGCACCGTCAGCACCGGTGACTTCGACCGACAGCACGCGGTTGAGCCCGTCATAGCTGCGGCGCACCTGCCGCTCGACGGGCGAACCGGCAGCCTCTGCGATCACGGTGGTGTTGCCAGCCGTGTCATAGGTCATCTGCGTGACCGAGCCATCCGCATAGGTGGTGCTGGCGAGGTTCTGATCGGCAGTGTAGGTGAAGGATGTGACGTTGCCGTTCTCATCCGTCCGCGTGGCCAGTTTGCCCTCGGGCGTATAGGTCATGGCTCGTGCGCCACCTTCGGCATCGGTCATGCCGGCCACTTCACCGAACTCGTCATAGGTGTAGGTGGTGGTGAACCCGTCCCCATCGGTCATGGTCACGACCTTGTTGTAGGTGGGCTCATAGGTATAGGAGGTCGAGCGTTCCGCCGGGGTGCCAACGGATTCCGTCATCGTCTCGACATTGCCGAGGCTGTCGTAGGTGATCGTGTCCACACGCACGCCGCCGGGGGCGGTGTCGCTGGGCCGTTCGACCCGGACCGCGAGGTTCTGCCCGTCCCGTTCGATCTTTGTCACCCGGCCCAGCGGATCGGTGGTCTGAATGACAGAGCCAAACTGGTTGACGATCACTTCGGTCGTCTGGCCCTTGCGGTCGGTGACCGTGGTGACCCGATCTTCGGGCGCCACATAGATCAGCGGGCTGGTGGCCGCGCCGCCCAGACCATCGATCAGGCCAAGGGAAGACGCCACCTGATTGGCAACGCTGGAGCCATCGGGCAGGGTTGCGCCGTTCAGGTTCCCCATACCGTCATAGGTATAGCTGGTGACATTGCCATTCTGGTTGGTGGTGGAAACCAGACGGCCGTTTGCATCATAAGCGAAGCTGACCTTGGACCCGACGGGTTCCGTCACCTCATTGAGGTTGCCGATATCGTCATAGGCGAAGGAGGTAACCCGGCCATCCGGATAGGTTACAGACGCCAGACGCCCCAGCTCTTCATAGGCAAAGCTGGTGACGCCGCCCACCTGATCGGTGATCGTCGCGAGGCGACCCAGATCATCATAGGCGTATTCCTTACGGCTGCCCTGCGGGTCCACTGTCGCCGTTTGCAAGCCATTGGCGTCATAGAGGACGATGTTGCCGTCCTTGTAGCGGCGCTGCCAGGTGCCATCATCCAGACGTGAAAGGGTCGAGAACTCGCCCTGCCCCGAGACAAAATTGCCTGTTGCCGAAGGTTTGGAGAAATGCACCCGCACCGTGAATCGTTGGGTGGTGAGCAGGTCCAGGCTGCCATCGCCATTAATGTCGGCAAGATCTGTTCTGTCGAACCCATAATCCAACAAACCGCTTTCAAACGGCTGGAATGTCCCGTCACCATTGCTGATATAGACAAAGACTTGCCCGCGGCTGGCTGTAACCAGGTCCGTCAGACCATCCCCGTTAGCATCCGCCAGGCTTAAGCTCAGGAACGTATCCGCTTCGGGCGGGCGGGCCAGATTGACAGGCTGTGCAAAAGCCTGACCGGTGGTGTTCAACAGGATCTGCAATTGCGTATCTGAGCTATAGGCCAGGTCCAGCTTGCCGTCGCCATTGAAGTCGTGCAGCTGCGCAAAATCGCCCAGGAAGTTCAAACCGCCATTGCCAGCGCGCAGGTTTTTCCGGCTGAAACTCAGGCGACCGTCTTCCAAACGGCGCGTGAACACAAAGTCGACACCTTCGGTTGTGCGATATGCGACATCCTCATATCCGTTCCCATCAACGTCACCAACCATGAGCTGCAATGTCCCGCGGCCGCGGGACCTATAGTCGGAAATCTGGAACAACAGGCGTTCCTCAGATCCCCCAAAACTGACCCAGATCTCATCATTCGTGAACCAGGAACCACCTGTATTGGCCCCAAAAACAATATCGTCAGACCCGTTCTGACCGAAGTCGGCAACTTTGAGGTCTTTGGGCTTTTGATCCAGGTTCACGGACTGGAACGCATTCGTCAGGTTTCCAAATCCATCATTGGTGACATACCCGAAACCGTTTTGCCCTTGCAGCGCGTAGGCAATGTCCGTGATGCCGTCGTTGTTCAACTCGCCAAGTGCGATATTCAACAGATTTGGGGGATAGCTCCCTGTATTTGGAACGTCATTGGGGTTTGCCACAGCAACCGAACCTTCCAGTCGCAGGTCCCCATCACCATAGTTGATGATCGACTTAATGGTCCCGGTACCGCTGTCGCCGAACACGACATCCAAGTCACCGTCATTGTCCAGATCAACAGCTTTGATACCCGCAGGGCCTACAGCGGGGAACACAAGGGGTTCGTCTTCGAACTCGGTCAGGGTGGGTTCGGGATCGAACGTGGTGACCCCATCATCATCGATGATCGAGATTTTGCCGTCGGGTCCTTCCACCAGCTTTTGCAGATCATCAATGGCCCAGCCATTGCCATAAGGGCTGTCGCTTTCGTTCTGGACATAGAACTCGGCCATATGCGTGCCGCCCACGGTCGAGCAGTCATACATCGCCTTGCTGTTGAACGCATAGGCATAGCGCCCGGAGGTCAGGCCCGACCCGTCGACCGGCATGGACTGGCGCAGAACCACCTGTTCTCCGATCAGGGCCGGAATGGTTCCGTCCAGACCTTCGCGCGGGGTCCAGCTGCGCCCGTCGCTGATCGACAGACCGCCCGCTTCGATGCGCGTTTGCAGCGCCACTGGCAACGAGGCGTCGTCGGCGATGGTGACATCACCCGCCACGATGATGGTCGGGTTGGCGGCCTGGCTGTGATAGCTGAGTGCAATCTCCTGCGCTTCACCGAAGGCGGTATAGCCCGGCAGGGTATAGCTGGTCGCGTTGTCACCCTCAAACGGGGTCAGGTACTTCATGCCTGTCGGCTGATCTGACGATGCAACCGTCTGCGGTGCCTGCGGCAGGAAGGTGAACAATGCACCACCCGAGACACCGGACAGCGTCCCGCTGACGGTGGCCGCACCGGAATCCACGCTTGCGTCCGCAGCACGCCGGAACAACCCGTTCAACTGGCTGACCCGCCACATCTCGAGCCGGGTCTGTTCCGGCAGGTTGTCCAGGTTCGGTCCAGTGATGGTCATGCCTTGGGTGAAGACCGCACCGGGGGCATCCAGCGCGTAAATCCGGCAGGCCTGGGTATCCTCGTTGAAACCGGGATGGTCAAAGAGCTGCGGCAGCGATCCCAGGCAGACGTCACCTGTGTACAGGCCACCCGCATCGCTTTGTACGGAATCGACAGGGATGGAGACCGTCACGCCGGACGCTGTTCCGGACAGCACCGTCTCCTGACCGGCAACAACTGTTGCACAGCCATCGGTCAGCGGCACGAGATGGAAGTCCGGGGTGATATCGCGATCCTGGTTCTCGGTCACCGTGATGACGCGGGTCTCGCCCAAATAGCCGCCCGGGCCACCATCGGCGGAGGGTTCCACCTCCACCTGATCCGTGCCTTCCACAAGGCTGCCAAAGCTGAATGTCCCGTCAGCTGCAGTTGTCGTCATCAGCGCGGCATCGCGCAGGCGGACCGGCATGTTGGCCAGCGGCGTGATTGTCCCGGCTGCAAAATCAGTGGCGTCCAGAACACGGCCGTGAATGGCCGTATCTC
The DNA here is from genome assembly GCF_056539365.1 of Ruegeria sp. BB7. Taxonomy (NCBI): domain Bacteria; kingdom Pseudomonadati; phylum Pseudomonadota; class Alphaproteobacteria; order Rhodobacterales; family Roseobacteraceae; genus Ruegeria; species Ruegeria sp. BB7. The sequence goes on from NZ_JBQFUV010000015.1 coordinate 9,974, forward strand.
CGGCGGTGGCCTCCACAACCTCGATCGTCAGGGTCGCCTCGTCGGTCAGAACCCCATCCGATACGCCGACCGTATAGGTATAGGTCCCCAGCTGCCCGGTCTCGGGGCGGAAGCGAACCTCACCGTTATTGCCATCAAGCGTGACGCCGGTTGCCAGCGGCAGCGGCGTCGCAAAGAAGCTGATCGGATCACCGTCCGGGTCACTGCCCTCAAGATCAAGCGCCAGCTCCAGGCCCAGTTCAACCGTATAGCTGTCGCGCAGCTGGCCCAGAACCGGGGCTGCATTCAAAGCACTGGCGTTAACCGCAAGCGTATGCGTGGCCTCCAGCAGCCCGTCCGACACGGTGACTTCCAGAACATAATCACCCGGCAGGTCGGCGATGAAACCAGCCTCACTATTGCCAATATCCTCGAAGAACGGATCCGAGCCTGCAGGCTTTGTGGTGACGGCGTAGCTGAAGGTCAGCGGGTCGTTATCCGGATCGCTTGACCCGGTGACAGAGTAGATGACCTCCTGCCCCACATCGACTTGATCGGGGCCTTCCAACAGAGCCACAGGCGCGCGATTGGGCGCGGTCAGGGTCCAGGTGACAGGCGCGCTGTCGAACTCATAATCCGACACAACCAGGCTGAAAACATACTCACCCCGGCGATCCGGTGTGAATGTGATGGCCGGTTGGCCCTGCCCCGTGATCCCGGCCATGCTGCCATCCGGGGCAGAGACCAGTGTCCAGGCATAAGACAGAGCGTCGCCATCGGGATCACCCGAACCCGCGGCGCTGATCGTGGCAAAGTCACCGACAAAGGCTTCGGTATCGCCAGACACCGCGGCAACCGGCGGCGAGTTGACAACTTCGACCATCACAACCGACGGCTCGGCAATCATGGCATCGTCTGCTGCGGTAATCTGGAGCAGATAGACACCAACCCGGTCCGGAGCAAAACTCAGCGCGTCACCCGATACAATCGGCGCGCCGAGATCCGCGCTGCTCCCTGCTGGGCGGGCAATCAGCGACCAGCCATAAGACAGGCTGTCCGCATTCCCGTCAAAGCTATAGTCCGACGCATTCAAATCGACCGTCTGGCCCGAAACCAGAGAAATCTTCGACCCCGCCTCCAAAACCGGGCGCAGGTTGGTGTTGCCAACAAAAATCGTATCCGCAAGAGACACACCCGCAGAATCCGACACGATCAACTGAACGACACCGGATCCGGGGCCGGTGCAGACCGGGTTGTTGCGGTTGAACGGGTTCTTCTTCACACGATCATCGTCGCGGGCAACGCCGTCGACATAGGCGTACATACGTGCATTGCCGATATTATCCGTGGTCATGTGCAGCGAAGTGCGACCGGGAACGGTCCAGGTTCCATGCGCCACGCCATTGCTGTCCTGCAATGTGACATCCCGCGTGTAGGTCTGTTTGTTCTCGACCTCCCAGACCAGGATATCGCCTTGCATACCGGCCTGCCGACCGCGGGAATGCAGGGTGAACTGAACAGGCTCCGATGCGCTGGCACCGGAGATATCCGCAGGCTGACGGATGTCAAACTGGCAGGTGTCGCCTGTGTCGGAGCGCTTGAGGTGATACACCTCGTTCTGACGGATCACATCCCGGAACCGGCCTTCCCGGATGCTCAGGCCAATCTCCGGCAACGCCAGGGAGGCATCGGTGATCTCGACACTTGAACCATCCCCCATCAACCCCAGAGAAGACCAGGCATAGGTCAGTCCGTTGCCGGAGGACAGGGTGCCATCAAGTGCCAGTTGGCCACTGTCACCCGCCAACCGATCCCGACCCGCGTTGGCTGTGGGCAGCGGCGGCTCCACGATGACCAGAGCCGTCACCGGTACGCCTGCGACCGTATCATCTTCAACGCTCAGCTGTACGACATATGCACCCGGCAGGTCGGGAGTCAGCATGGCCGTACCAGTCTGTTCACTGCTGACGTCAGCAGTGCTGCCCGCAGGCGCGGAGATCAGCGCCCAACTGTGCTGGATGAAATCCCCGTCCAGATCGTAGCTTTGCGACCCGTCAAGCGTAAGCGCCGTCCCGACCTGCGCCGAGGTCACCGGCGCAATACGCGCGACCGGCCGCAGGTTCTTGTTTGCGCCGGCCACAACCAGCACATGATCCTGCGCGGAGAAGCTCCCGTCAGCAACATCCAGGGCCACCAGATAATCACCCGGCTGATCCACCGTCACAAGCGACAACCCGTCAATGTTCGTACTGATCTCCGGCGACGAAGACGTAGGTGCGACCAGAATCCCGGCGTCCGCCACCAGAACATCGCCATCAATGTCGGTCGATGCGTAAGGTTCTATGGTCAGGGGAACGCTGACCTCGGCGTGCATCTGATCGAAGCGGGCGGATGGAACAGGCGCCACGACGCGGCCCCCTACCCCTTCATAATAATCCACGCCGCGCGCTTCCAGATCGGCCCGGGTCAGCGCGTCACCGACAAGACCGGTCAGCGTCACCGACCCTCCGGCGGTGCCGAAGATGAAGGTCAGATCCGATTGAGCCGGGTCTGGCGAGACCCGTGCATTGGTGTTCGTATCCGTATCAAGCTCCAGCGCATCGACTAGGGCGAGGAACTCAGTCGGGCTGCTCGCGCTATACGTGACGCCGTTCAGAGTCACGGTCAGCGTGTCGGCAACAGAACCGGCACCATCATCCAGAACAAAACCCGAGATTCTGTCATGGGTTCCGGGCGCGGTCGCCCGCTCTCCCAGATCAAACGTATCAGCAACACCTGTCGCAGCCGTCTGGTTCACCTCGTAGCTGAGGCGGTAGACATCGGTGGTACCACTGTTCGGCAGATAGCGGAGGTCGAGATACTCCGGCTCAGAGACAGCGCCGGTCGGGTCCTGCACCGTGAGGGCAACCCGGTACGCACCTTCCAGATCAAGGGTAACAGCCGACAACGGTCCCTCTCCCGTCAGCTGCGCGGCACTGCCTGCAGGTGCGGACTCGATTGCCCAGCTATAGCTAAGCGCGCCGCCCTCCAGATCAAAACTGGCCGAGCCATCCAGCGTGACCGGGCTGGACCCATCCGGCACCCCGCGCACCCGCGCGCGCGCCACCGGTGGCAGATTGTCCGAACCAAACACAACGTCGGTGGTCGCAACAAACGCCCCGGAGGCATCGGTGAAGGACACACGCGCACGGTAAGTGCCCGGGATGTCGAGCAGGACCTGAGGCCGCAACACGGTCGCATCGCTGAAATCCGCCACGCTGGCCGCCGGGCGATCAATCCATGTCCAGGAGGGCTGCAACGCTGGCCCGGCTGGCAAAACAACCCCGTCCACGGGGTCCAGTGTAATCGTCTGACCGGCTACGGCTTTTATCGGAAGAGAGGTATCTGCAGAGGCGTCAAAGGCTGAAAAAGAAAATCCGGCACAAAGGAAAGTAGTCGCGCAAAATGCGCGGTGCAAAATACCCATTCCGTATCCCTCGTTTAAATAACGATTTTTTGAAAACGTACTACCTAAAGGTGATTTTGCAACAACTTTCTTCTAACAATAGAAGAACAACCCAAATCACTCATTATGCACAATCAATACAGCTCCAGGATGCGACCACCACTCCCAGAAACACCAAAGTGCCTGCTTCGTCCTGTCTGGCGGCCCGGACCATCTTCTGAAGAGCGGCAGCCCACCAAGTCTCAAGGTTCAGTTACAATGCCGAGGTTGCAGTAGTGCTATACGTATCTTCCCTCACTTTGAGCGCCGCCTTTTTGAGTTCAGCCAAGACATTCCAGTTACACTCCAAGATAACTACCGCTGTCGTAGAAAAGAAAAAGCTTTATGCTTCGGCCAAGCACTTTTTTGCAGCAATCAAATGAGTTGATCACTCATTCGAGTAACTGAAGATCGGAGTGATATGAAGAGTGTTACAATCAACCTGATCGGCGCGGGGCGGGTTGGGCGGACTTTTCTGCACCTTCTGGCGGCAAATTCGAATTGTCGGGTTCAGGATATTCTCAGCGCCACCCATAGCTCGGCCCAAATCGCAGTCGAACAGGTCAAGGCCGGTCGCGCAGTGAAGCACATTTCGGATTTGCGCCCCGCCGACCTTTGGTTCATCACGGTACCGGACACTCAGATAGCCGACGTAGCGGCCCGCCTTGCCGATGGGCTGACCGGTACAGAGGCGGCACGAGCATCGGTGGCGTTGCACTGCAGTGGCTTTTTCCCGGCTGCTGAGATGAGTCCTCTGAGGCGCCTGAATTGGCGTCTTGCCAGCGTTCACCCGGTTTTGTCCTTTGCTGACCCAGAGAGCGCAAAAGATCAATTCAGTGGCACGCTGTGCGGGCTGGAAGGTGACGAGGCCGCCCTGTCTGTCATTCAACCCGTACTCGAGCAACTGGGGGCCGAGTGCTTTGCAATCCGTTCAGACAGCAAAAGCCTCTATCACGCGGCAGCCGTGATCTCTAACAACTTTACCGTTGTGTTGCAAGCGATCGCGCGAGACGCCTGGAAAGATGCGGGCGTAGTAGATGACATCGCGCGTCGGTTGAATGAAAAGCTCCTGGACAGTACGGCCGAAAATATCCGTGCTTTGGGCCCGCAGCAGGCACTGACAGGTCCAGCAGCTCGTGGCGACGTGCAGGTTGTCGCCTCTCAGGGCCAAGAGGTTGCGCGTTGGCATCCGGAGGCGGGCGAACTCTATCGTATCCTGAGCAAGTTGGCCCACACCCTAAAGACAACCGGCTCAATTGGGCCCGGGGTGTAGTTTCCAAGGTTATGTATGGCGGGATGAGTAAATATCTCATTCTCAGTGTGGAGCCACCTTAATACGCATTATTTGTACTTTTTGCACATTATTGGAACATTCCTAAAGTTTATCTCTTACACCCGATAAGTACCGGTTATCATGTCTGATTGATTTTGCCGGGAAATGGGCACAATACTGCAATCGCACCAAAGAAATCGGGGCCGCCTTGATCAACTTTTGCCGACCGAATTCAATCTTTTTATTATCTCTCTACTTCGATCTTCAGGAACTCCGCTTACGTCTGCAATGACTGGCCACTGTTCTGCCGCAAGGCGCACTTGCTCGATGATTTCAAGCACGCGCCGTTTTCGGATGCCGCACCCCTCTCCTGCTGCAACCAAATCTTCATGAGTCGGATTCCTGCCGTTTCCATTCACACTCAGATGGTGCTCGCCGCCAGGACCGTCGGAAAAGCTCAGGTCATATGCGGGCGACAGGCGCCACGTTCCGTGATGGTCCATCAGGAAGGCGTGGTTTTTGATGTGGTCATCGCGGTTGTGGGTCAGAACGTTGAACACCATGCGCCGAAACATCTCTTCGACGTCGCCCTGATGGTTGGTCATGAAATAGGTCAGTTTCAACAAGGTTTCATAGTCCACAACCGGAGCGGTGAAATCGGCGTTCAGAATACCCGCGACCGTGTGCATATGCAGTCGCCGACCCTCGGGCCGATCAAAGCGAAGGGTTGCGAACAGGTCTTCACCCGAACCAGTCGAAAGCAATCGTGTACCCGACATGTTGATTCCGGCCGCGCGCGCCATTTCAGCATAGGCCTGTTCCTCACGCGCGGCACTGACCGGGTCGGACGAGGATCGGAATTTAATAAGGTTGTGGCTGAACCCCTCCCCTGCAGTGCTGCGATGATCCCGCAGCACACCAGTTTCAGCGTTCAGCAACGCCACAAATTTTGGCCGCGCGCCGGCCGAGCCGCCACTTCCTGCACGAAGCCGGGACAAGTCTTCGACGGACACGTCCTCTTCGATATGCTGGACAGTTTTGGCGAACCAATCCAGGTCGATCTCTTCCTGTTTGGTCAGCTCCTCTTCGGGATGGTAACAAAGCGCGCCCATGCCGTGCTGACCCACGATGGCCAGACGGTTCACTGGCGTCAGCTCATGAACCGCCCTGCCCCGCCGTGCCAACTCGCGGTCAATCAGCAAGCGGCCCCAGCCATCAGGCAGTGAATCTGCCAGAACACCGGGCAGCCCGTCAAACGGCGTATGGTCGCCAAAATGCAGCCCCTGCCAGGATCGAATCGCATATGGCGAAACCGGCAGTGGGTTTGCGACGAACTCCGGGGCCCATTCAATGGCGGCACGTCGCTGGTCCTTGACCCAAGCCACCTGTCCTACCACACGCCGATGATCGCCAAAGTCCAGTTCAATGTTCAGACGATCCGCCATCAGCCCCGCCTTTTTCCGGCCCGCTTGCGGTCAGCCTTTGTGGACCCCAATTCCTCCAGTGACGCAGCTACAGGCTCTGGGAACAGATCTTCGAATGCGTCCAGCGCCCCCAACGCCCCGGCAATCGCCAAAAGTGTCACCAGTGAAATCTCCCCGCTTTGTTCAAACCGTTTGAGTGTCGACAGCGGCACGCCTGACTTTTCGGCCAAAGCCTGCTGTGTCATGTTATGAGCCAGGCGTAGACCGCGGGCAGATAAACGAATCTTGTCTTGCACCGAGCCAGGTGTCGGCGCCTCAAAGCTAAAGGTCAATATATTGCCCTTTCACGCAAATTTTCCCATCTAAGATTAATATAATGTCTTTTGGTGCCAAATGATATCTGCGAATCCTACCCGTTTTCGTCCCCTGCCCCGCTTTAGGTTGATTCCCGAAAGCCTGTTTCAACCTTTGATCCGGAGCAATCACTGACGTTTCACAAAATTTTCCATAGAATCGAGAGGTATTCCAAATTATTCATAATTTTCATTCTGTTACGTAACTAATTGTTCTTGGAAACCATTCGTCTACTATATATTGCAGGCCCTGCGATATCTCGACTTTGAAGAAACTGTTGCCAAACCCCCCTCTTCTTGCGTAAAAAAACGATAAAAACAGCGTTGGCGAAAAACAGCGTTACTGAAAGAGGGCAGACGTGGCTGAACCGATCCACATCAATCAGCGTGTTCGTGAGAACGCTGAAAACCTGACTGCGGCTTTAGAAAGCCACATGATGACAGTGTTTGCGCCGGACGCGCGCAAGGAACTGCGATTGTTCAGTGCCGGAGAAGCCGCCGGTCTGCTGGGTATCTCGCCCAGTTTCCTGCGCAAGCTGCATTTTGACAACCGGATTCAGGATGTGCATACCACCCCCGGTGGGCGCCGCCACTACTCTGCCGAAGACCTGCTGGCCATCCGCAAGGAACTGGAATCGACCGCCAAATCCACCGGCACCTACGTCAAGGGTCGCCAGCCGGGTGACAAGGTTCAGGTTCTGTCCTTCCTGAACTTCAAGGGCGGCTCGGGCAAAACCACCAGCGCGATCCACACGGCGCAGCGCCTGGCGTTGAAAGGATACCGAGTTCTTGCCGTCGATATCGACCCGCAGGCGTCCTTGACCACTCTGTTCGGATATCGCCCTGAATACGACTTTCTACAATCAGGCACGATCTATGATGCCATTCGGTACGAAGACCCCCTGCCCCTGCCCAGCATCATCCAGAAAACCTTTTTCACCGGTATTGATCTGGCCCCGGCAGGATTGATCCTGCAGGAATTCGAGCACGAGACCCCGCAGGCATTGCTGAACAACGTGCAGCCTGCGTTCTTTTCCCGGATGGCGACCGCCCTGCAAGAGGTCGAGGACAATTACGATGTGATCATCTTCGATTGCCCGCCGCAACTGGGCTATCTGACCATGTCCGCGCTGTGTGCGTCGACGGGGGTACTGATCACAGTCGTGCCGAACATGCTGGACATCGCTTCGATGTCCCAGTTCCTGCAAATGAGTGCAGAGTTGCTGGACGTTGTCGCAGACGCCGGCGCCCCGATGGATTTCGACTTCCTGCGGTTTCTGATCAACCGTTATGAACCCAGCGATGGCCCCCAGCAACAGGTTGTCGCCTTCCTTCGGCAGCTGTTCGGAAATGAGGTCATGGTTGCGCCGATGCTGAAATCCACCGCGATTTCCGATGCCGGGCTGACACAGCAGACGGTATACGAGGTCGAACGCAGCCAGTTTCACCGCAACACCTATGACCGTGCTGTGGACTCATTGAATCTTGTCAATGACGAGGTCGAGACATTGCTTCAACATGCATGGGGGCGCTGATGGCACGCAAAGGCATTCTGACAACCAACCTGAACTCGTCCGGTGGTTCAGCGAAAGCCGAAAAACCGCGGATGATGCCACGCGGCGCGGTTGGCGCGCTGCAATCATCCTTGTCGAAACTGCAGGAAAACGCGGTGCAAGAGATTGATTGCGCCCTGATCGACGATGCCGGGCTGAAAGACCGGCTTGGCACGGATGGCGAGGCGCACCGGCAACTGGTCGACAGCCTGCGCACCTATGGTCAGCAGGTTCCGATCCTGCTGCGTCCGCACGCCAAGGAACCGGGCCGATTCGAGATCGTCTATGGCCGCCGCCGCCTGATGGCACTGAAAGAGCTTGGCCAGCCAGTCAAGGCCATGGTGCGGCAACTGGACGACCACGCGCTGGTTCTGGCGCAGGGGCAGGAAAACACTGCGCGCCAGGATTTGTCCTTTATCGAAAAGGCCAGTTTTGCTGCGCAGCTGAAAGAGGCCGGATACGACCGCGAGACCATCGCGGCGGCCCTGTCGATTGATCAGCCAATGGTGACGCGCATGCTCAAGGTCGGGACGGCGTTCCCCCTGCCCTTCCTGCGTCAAATCGGCTCTGCTCCAAAAATTGGACGCGACCGCTGGATGACGCTGGCCGATACTCTGAAAGACAAAGCCGCCGCCAGCCGCGCCAGCACCTACATGAACAGGCCCGACTTTCTGACGCTGGATTCGGACCAGCGATTTGAGGCGGTACTGAAACACGCGCAGAAAAAACCCAGCGCCAGCAAACCCGCTCCAGCCAAACCGCGCACCCTGCGCGATGCTGCGGGCAAAGCGCTGGCCGATGTCCGGCTGACGAGTCGCGGAGTAACCCTGAACATCCCGTCCCGCACCGCAGATGGCTTTGACGCCTGGTTCGAAACCAACGCTGAGGCCTTGCTAACCGAACTTCACGACCGCTGGAAAAACGAACGGTCGGAAGACTAAAACCACAGAGGAAGCAACCACAGGAGGCACGAGCAGACCATAAAAAAGCCCCCCAGGACAAGTGATCCCGGAAGGCCCTTTTCAATCTTAGCACCCTTGAAATAGCCCCTCCGAATCGGTCCTGTCAACTCTGTGCTCTGCGCAGGGCAGGGATTTTTTGTGTTTCGTGATCAAAAATATGAAACATGCGTCCCAAAGTGATTTTGGGCGGCGGGTAATTATTGCCCAAACGTCTGTCGACAAATGGCAGGTGCTGTCCGCGCTGACCACCGCATCTGCGGATTTCGACATCTCTCATCGCACATTGACCGTGCTGAAGGCCTTGATGACCTTTCTACCGGACCGCGATATTCCGACCGAGCCGGGCAGGGCGGTTGTATTTCCTGCGAACCGCACCCTGTCCGAGCGTCTGAACGGAATGCCCGAAAGCACCTTGCGTCGCCACTTGGCGCGGCTGGTGCAACTGGGTCTTGTCAACCGGCATGACAGCCCCAACCGCAAGCGCTATGCCCGCAGGGTGGGGCAGGGGGTCGAGCTGGCTTTCGGCTTTGATCTGTCACCACTGAACGGCCACGCCGATCAGATTTTTCTGACCGCTGAGCAGGCCACACGGCGTACTGAACGCATCAGAACTCTGCGCGACCGGATCACTTTGGCGCGGCAACAGCTGATTGCTCTGAATGACAGTCGCTTTGCCGCGTTGATCGAAAACGCCCGCCTGATCCTGCGTCGCAAATCCTCGGAGCAAGCACTGCAAGATTTGACCCGTGAAATGGAAGACACAGCCGACCAAAACACAGGCAAAGCAGACCACCAGCCTGAATTGCGAACTATCCAATTGAGCGGCCCTGACAGTCAAAATGAGCGGCACATACAGGATTCATCTGAATCTAAATTTGACTCTGAAGAAGAGATCTCTGGCCGGCAAATCCCGGCTGACAAAAAAAACGATAACAGCAATCTCCATATCGTTCTCAATACGTGTACAGAGTTTCAGGACTACTATCCCAAACCCATCACGGGATGGGCCGAGTTGGTGACAGTAGCTGAGAAACTGTCACCCATGATTGGAATTGATCCTCCGGTCTTCAACGAAGCACGAGTCCGCATGGGAGCCATAGCCGCAGCAACATCCGTCCTCTGCATCCTTGAACGTCTGCAAGACATTCGAAGCCCCGGCGCCTACTTGCGCAAGCTGACGCAAAAAGCGCAGGCAGGCACATTTTCATGCATGCCAATGCTGAAAGCCTTGGAAAACAAGGGGAAATCAGAAAATTGTCAGCTGACAACTTGAAAAAGTGCGTAATAACAAAGGTGTAGGGTGTTTTAGAGGCTGGCAACTTGATGCGATCCGAAATGTGAGCGCTTTTGTGGTCACTTTGAATTGGATTTCCAGAGCTTGCCACTTGCGCAACGGCATTCCTCACGTATCCTGCGTGAAGTTACAGAGTGATACATGTATTTCTGGTTGTTTACCATCATCCCAAAAAGGCAAGCGCGCGCCACGATTGCGTCAGAAAATTTGAAATAAAGACTTATGATCACAGACCATTCTCAAGCCTCGACAGCTGACAACAATGCGGCCGAAACAATCGATACGATCGCTCCTTCTGCCAGCCTCCAATTTGACATGGCAAAGAAGGTAAATTTCGCCTCGGCACAGAATGACATCCCCGTTCTCAAGGCGCTGTCGATAACCAATACGACTAAAAACACGCTGGACAACATCCAGATCACCCTGACCGCGCAGCCGACGGTGTTAAAATCGAAAACCTGGATCATCGACCGGTTGTCCCCGATGGGGAGTATGGAACTTAGTGATCTGGCCACACCTCTGGACGTTCAGAAGCTGGCCGGTCTCAATGAAACGGAAATCGGATCTCTGACCCTGAAGGCTTCGACGGACGAGGGGCCGTTGACGTCAGAAACCCTGCCTCTGGAGCTGCTGGCCCGCGATCAATGGGGCGGGCTGGGTGACATGGACCGGCTACTGGCGGCCTTTGTATCTCCGAATGATCCCGTGGTGGCGGCGATCCTCAAAGAGGCGTCTGTGTTGCTGGAACGCGGCGGGCATGATGGTTCGCTTGAAGGGTATCAATCCGGTGACCCGCAGCGCGCCTGGATGATCGCTGGCGCAATCTGGTCGGCCGTGACCGGTATGGGGCTGACCTATGCCAACCCGCCTGCCTCGTTCGAGGTTGAGGGGCAGAAGATCCGTGCGCCCGAACGTATTCGCAGCGAGGGGTTGGCGACGTGCCTGGACAGTTCGCTATTATTGGCCGCCGCGTGGGAACAGGCCGGGTTGCATCCGGTTGTCCTGTTTAGTTATGGTCACGCCTGGGTCGGGGTCTGGCTCACCAACCGGGACTTTGGGCATGTGACCGAGCCTGACGTGATCACCGTGCGCAAGGCGGCGCAGGCGAAAGAATTCATTCCGGTCGAAACCACGCTGCTGACACAACGCCCGACTGCCGGATTTGAACAGGCGGTCGAGGCCGGGCGGTCCCGTCTGTCCGAGGATCGTGAGCAGGAATTCCTGATGGCCGTTGACATCACCCGCGCACGCTCGGCCCGGATCCGTCCGTTGGCCAGCCACGCGGCGGCTGATGCAAGTGTGGCCGAGCATATTGAGGCTGCCCCGGCGAAACTGCCGGACCCGATCGATTTTGGCCTGTTGCCTTCGGAAGTGATTGAACAGGTGCCCGACACGCCCAAAGGGCGGATCGAGCGTTGGCAGGCGAAGCTGTTGGACCTGTCGCTGCGCAACCGCTTGCTGAACTTCAAGCCAAGCAAGCAGACAGTGCCCTGCCTGGTGCCCGATGTTGGTGCTCTGGAGGACGCTTTGGCCGCGGACAAGGCGTTCCGCGCCTATCCGTTGATGGAGGACGATCCCATTGGTGAACGTCAGCTGTCGCAGCAGGAACGGGATGCGATCATAAACAGCGCGACGGAGGATGCGTTCAACCGCGGGCAGATCACGATGCCGCTGGATCGCAAGGACGCTGACAACCGCCTGCTGGCCCTGTTTCGAAAAGCCAAAAGCGATCTTCAGGAGGGTGGGACAAATACTCTGTTTCTGGCGGCAGGGTTCCTGCGCTGGCAGCGAGAGGGCGAAAAGCGCAGCTATCGTGCTCCGCTGCTGCTGATCCCGATCAAGCTGGAACGCAAATCGGCGCGGTCGGACTTTAGAATCCTGCACCACGAAGACGAGGTTCGGTTCAACTCGACCTTGCTGGAATTTCTCAAGCGTGATTTCGACCTGACCCTGCCCGAGCTTGAGGGCGAATTGCCCCGCGACGACAGCGGCATCGACCTGCCGCGTATCTTTGAATGGATGCGCCAGCGGGTGCGCGAAGTGCCGGGGTTCGAGGTTGTGGAAGAGATCGCGATCTCGACCTTTTCATTCTCGAAATACCTGATGTGGAAAGATCTGGTCGAGCGCACCGATCAGTTGCGCAATAACCGGCTGGTGGCGCATCTGGTCGACGACCCTGACAAGACCTTTGAGGGCGGGGCAGGGGACGCGATCCCGGCCGAACAGATGGATCACCGACTGGCACCCAAGGATCTGGTTACACCTCTGCCCGCTGACAGCTCGCAATTGTCAGCCGTCGTTGCAGCAGCTGAGGGGCGGGATTTCGTATTGATCGGCCCGCCGGGCACCGGCAAAAGCCAGACCATCGCCAATATCATCTGCCAATGTCTTGCCCATGGTAAAACGGTGCTGTTCGTCGCCGAGAAAGCCGCAGCCTTGGATGTCGTGCAACGCAGGCTTGAGGCACACGGGTTGGGCGACGCGGCGCTCGAGCTGCATTCCAACAAGACCGACCGCAAGCGGGTTCTGACGCAGCTTGGCCGGGGATGGGACAGGGCCTCGGCCACCAGTGAACAAGACTGGCTGGACATCACCGAGAAGCTGCGGATCAAGCGCGACCAGCTCAACACCTATGTGCAGGCGGTTCATGCCAAGGGCGCGCAGGGGATTTCGGTCTTTGACGCGATTTCATGGACGGCGGAGGCGCCAAAAGGGTTGAAACTGTCCTTCGCTGATAAGGATGCCCATGATCAGCACAGTTTTGACCGGTTGCTTGAGATCACCGAGGAACTTGGCCGTACCTATACAGCTGTAGGTGGCGGCACACCGCTGCCATTGGTCGGCGAGGCGGAATGGTCACATGCCTGGGAAGACCAGATCATTGACCAGGCCAAATCCCTGAGGGCATGTATCGACCGCACCATGAGATCATCTTCGGATCTTTCAGGGCGGCTGGCATTGACCCCGGACCGGATGCTGAAGCCGGAACGTCGCGCTCTGCTGACCGACCTTTCGCGCCGTATTGATCCCGACGCGGACGATCTGCGCATGTTGCCGCGCCTGTCAGAGCGTGACCTGCACGCCGAAGTGGATCAGTTCGAGACCGCGCTTGTTGCGTTCATGGACGCGCAGGACCAATGCAGCGCGTCCTACACCGAAGACAATATGAAACGCCTGCCGTTGGATCAGCTGGATGCGGAATGGCGCGCGGGTGAGGCGGGGTTCTGGCCATTTTCCGCCCTGAAAAAGCGCAAGACCCGCAAGCTGTTGCAAACCTATGCCAGCTCGGGACAGGTTGAACCGGGCAGGGATCTGCCAGCGTTGGAAGAGTGCCGCAAACAGCTGGCAGTGCTGCAGGATAGCCCGGTAGCTGATACCGCCGGCGCAGACCGGTCGCTGCACAGATTGAAGGGGCGGGTGGCTCAGGCGATCTCGTTGCGTGCGACATTGGCCGGTGCGCAGTCTGAGATCAACGATACTGTTGCGTTCGGTGCCACTGTCGCTGCGTTGGAGGAAGGGCCCGCGGGTGAAGTGCGACAGGCAATGGAGGACTGGCAGGCGGCGGACAGCGCATTGAATGCGGCAATCACCGAGTTCGCTGGGCTTGGCGGCTTGGTGGACACCGATCTGCCCTTACGCGATCTTCTGGAGGCCGTGGATCAGACACTGGCGCAACGCGGGCGGCTTGCGGACTGGACCCGCTGGGTTGCCATTCGGAACAAGGCCAAAGCCGCGGGGCTGACGCCTCTGGTCGATGCAATTGAGGCGGATCAGTTGAAAGGCGATCCGGTCGCCGAATGCCGCCGCGCCTATGCGCGGTGGTGGTTGCCGCTGGCGATGGATGCGTCGGACCCGCTGCGCCAGTTCGCCCATTGGGAGCATGAGGATATCGTTGCGGCCTTCCGCAAGCTGGATGACGAGGTCGCCGAACATGCCCCAGGGGAAGTCATGCGGCGCATTCATCACCGTCTGCCTGCACGGGACGGGGTGCCCAGAAAATCGGAACTGGGCGTGTTGCGGCATCAGTTGGGGCTGAAACGCCCGTCGATGGCGATCCGGCCTCTGCTGGAGAATCTGGGCGATGTTCTGCCCAAACTGGCCCCTTGCGTGCTGATGTCGCCGCTGTCGATTGCGCAGTATCTTCCGGCAGGGCAGGCAACGTTCGACGTGGTGATTTTTGACGAAGCCTCGCAGATCACCACTTGGGACGCCATTGGTGCCATTGCGCGGGCGAAACAGTCGATCATTGTAGGTGATCCCAAGCAGTTGCCGCCGACGAACTTCTTTGGCCGCAGCGACGAAGCCGAGGATGACGGCGAAGGAATGATTGGCGACATGCCTTCGATTCTGGATGAGGTGGCGACCGCAGGCATCCCGACGCGCAGGCTGGATTGGCACTATCGCAGCCGGGATGAGGCGCTGATCGCATTCTCGAACCATTTCTACTACGACGGAGGCCTTGTCACCTTTCCTGCACCCAGCACGGGCAGTGATGCTGTGAAATTCCACAAGATCGACGGCACCTATGCGCGCGGGGCAGGGCGCACCAATGCGGATGAAGCAAAGGCGATTGTCGCGCTGATCCGACAGCGCCTGACTGCCTGGCTGGCCCTCCCCGAGGAGGACCGGCCGACGCTGGGCGTGATCACTTTCAACGCACAGCAACAGGGGTTGATCCTTGATCTGCTGGATAAGGTGCGGCGTGATGCACCCGAGCTTGAATGGTTCTTTGCAGAAGAGCGTGAAGAACCGGTGATCGTGAAAAATCTTGAGAATATTCAAGGGGATGAGCGTGACGTGATACTGTTTTCGATCACTTTTGCGCCCGACCTTACAGGAAAACTGTCGATGAATTTCGGTGCGCTGAATGCGGATGGCGGCGAAAAGCGTCTGAACGTTGCAGTCACGCGGGCCCGGTGCGAGTTGCATGTGTTCGCCTCGCTGAACCATGATCAAATCGATCTGTCGCGCACCCGTGCAACCGGGGTGCGTGATCTGAAAACCTTTCTGGACTATGCCGACCGCGGCTCGGTTGCGCTGGCCGCGCGCGAGGAAGGATCGCTTGGACCGACTGAAAACCCGTTTGAAGAGGCCATTGCCGAGGCGTTCCGCGCTAAAGGCTGGGAGGTGCGGACCCAGATCGGTGTCTCGGGCTTCCGCATAGATCTTGGAATTGTGAACCCGGATCGGGCAGGGGCCTATCTGGCCGGGATCGAATGTGACGGGGCCACCTATCACAGCTCTGCCACAGCGCGTGATCGGGATAAGGTGCGTCAGACCGTGCTGGAAGGTTTGGGTTGGACGATCCTGCGTATCTGGTCGACCGACTGGTTCCGCGACCCGGCGGCGGTGGTCGACCGATTAAATGAAAGATTGGAAGCACTGCTGGAAGAAGACCGCGCGGCGCGACAGGAAGCAGAGCTTGAGGTTGAGGAAGAAGGCCCGCCAGAGGTGCGGGCCTTGCCTGCGCCCGAGCCGCCTCAGGCCGACAGCGTGCCGCCGAAACCCGCGCCGGAAGAGACCGATGAGCCTCAGCTTTTCGCCTCGTGGGGGCAGGCGCCCGAGTCGGTCAGAGAGGAAACGCCAAAGGCCGACCCCGACCGGTTCTTTGATCTTGGGTATATGGGGGTTCTGCGGCAGATCGTTCACGAGATATTGGTGGATCAGGCTCCGATGCCTCTGCGCAATCTGGGCCGCGAAGTTGCGAACCTGCATGGATGGCAGCGCACGGGTCGCAAGATCATGGACCGGGTGGAACACGCGCTTGGCGCGGCTGAACTGCATGATGAGTTCGGAACGCCTTTTGTCTGGCTGGCTGGAACATATCAGGATCGCATCCGATATCGCGGGCTGGAAAACCGCGCCATCCGCGATGTGTCGCGTACCGAGGTCGCGGCTGTACTGGATGAGATCGGCACGGACCTGAAGGCCTCAGAGGATCCGGCGGGGGATTTGGCGCGTCACCTTGGCCTGTCACGGGTCAGCGGGTCGGCGCGTCAACAGATTGAGGAGATCATGCGGTGGTACGGGGAACAGACGGGCAAAGAAGATTCTGCACATAGCTGACGTTCATCTGGATTCACCGCTGAAATCACTGGCCTTGCGCGACCCCGATTTGCGGGACTAGGTGCAGACCGCCAGCCGCGCCGCTTTTGTCAGGATCTTTGACGCGGCCATTGCCGAAGAGGTGGCCGCCTTGTTGATTGCAGGCGACCTGTTCAGGGCAATCCGAAAAGATCTGGCGTGTTCTCATCACGCCGTGCGCTCAAACCTTCGCCAAGATGTAGACATGGATGTTTAACCCGCGTCAGACCTTTACGCCCCTCGAAGTGGACCCACCCACCTCTTGGCATGCCAACGCTTAAGATCGGAGTGCCGCATATTGGACAAACCCGACTAAAGGCCGCGCCCTTCCTATTTCTTTGAATGTCATGGAGCACCCAACCGCCACGGACAGAGACCGTTCGACCCGTCGACAAACGGCGGATGTGAGCCTTCCGATAGTACCACCGGCCCGTCATCCCAAGCCCCTTCTTTCCTCAACTCTGCTGCCACTCGGTGTTGTACGCACGTAGAACCCTTGCGGGATAGCCTCCTGCACTAACCCAACATGCGAGATCAGTCCCACAGCCCGGCTGCCCTCTGTCAGAGCGGCAAGAACCTGTATCACTTGGTCCAGGGTGCCGGCCCCATTCTCGGTGTCGAGGCTGCCGAAGCCTTCGTCGATGAAGATCGTGTCCATCCGGATTTTGCCAGATAGGCTCTCGACAACATCGGCGAGCCCAAGCGCCAAGGCCAGTGCCGCGATGAATGTCTCGCCGCCGGACAGGGTAGCCGTTGGACGCGCTTTGCCAGTGTTAATGTCGAAAACCTCGATTTCGAGCCCGCGTTTGCCGCGCCCACCCGATGCCTCGAGCCCACGTGCAAGCCGGTAGCGCCCGCGCGTCATAGGGTCGAGCCTCATGTTCGCCGCCTCGAGCACCTGGTCGAACATAGCGCCAATCGCGAAGGTCTCGAGCGTCATCTTGAAATCGTTCTTGCCATTGGCCAGATCGGCCAGCCCCCGAAGCGGACCGGTTTCGGACTCAAGCCGCTCGGTTTCGGCCAAGGCTTCGGCCAGCGATTTCTTGAAGTTGGCCAGAGACGATACATCTGTTCTGGACGAGGAGAGCCCATCGTTGGCAGCGTTCAATTCCTGGGTAGCGTTGTCGAGAGCCAGCTGAAGCGGGGCGAGGTCCGGGCGCTCGCGATCCACACAAGCGGCCGTAGCGTTCTGCCATGTCGTGCGCGCCGCGATCAGGCCCTCACGATGATCGGAAACCGTCTTACGGTCGGCGTTGAGGGTCGGGAAATGCGCTTTGCAAGCCTCATATCCTGCTTTGTCCAGCCCGACATCGGTCAGCCGAGCGCCAAAATCACCATGCGCCTTTTCCACGCGCTGCGCCTGCGCGTCGCACGCCCGCTTCGCTGCTTCGAGCTGCTCTTGCGCACGGGTAAGCGCTTCGCTGGCCGCTCGGTCTTTCTGCGTCGCCAGTTCCAGCGCCTCGGAGAGTTGCCTTTGTTCGCGTTGCAAAGCCTCCCGTCGTGCGACAACCGCCTCAGGCATGCGCAGACTTTCTGGCAGGGACTCAACCACTGTATCGCGCTTGGCGCGCGCCCCAACAAGAGTGGCCTCAGCATGTCCTGAAGCCGTGCGCGCCGTAGCCTCGGCAGCTTCGGCCTCGGTCACTTTCCGTTTGAGGTCGGCCAAATTCTCCGACATCGCGTCAAGATCAACGGCCTCTCCAAGCGTGGCTATGGCGCCATCCAGCCGAGTGATTTCAACTTCGAGTACCGCCATCGTACGCTCGGGCCGTTCCTGTTCGTCCAGCGCCCGCTTCTTTTCATCCAGCCACGTTCGGCAATTGCCCAGCTCGGTTTCCGCCCGAACCCGGGCCTCGGCTGCAGTTCTCGCCTGCGCCTGCGCGCTACGAAACGCTTCGGTCAAACCAGATTGCTCGGGCGCGCCATGGGCGGGCGCAGGATGATCGTGGGAACCGCAGACAGGGCAGGGCGCTCCTTCGGTCAACTTTTCGGCCAGAATGATCGCCTGCGTGCGCGAAAGCCGTGCCTCGGCATCAGTCAGGGTCGCCTCGGCGGCCTGTGCCGCATCGGTCTTAGTCGCCAGCTCACTCGATGCCGCTTCGACCTTTCGTTCAGCATCCGCGACAGCTCCCTGCGCCTTTGCATGCGCCGCTGCCTTGTCCCTTTCGCGGTTTACCTCGGCCAGCTCACCGGTCAGCTTTCCTCGCACCGCTTCGGTCTTTCGCGCTTGTTCAAGCGTCAGATCGGCCGCATCACGCTGAGACTGGAACCTTTCACGGGCCTCTACGGCCTCGGTCAGCGCCTTCTTCGCTAAGGTTTCGTCCGTCGCAGCCGCATCAAACGCTTTCTGTAGCTCCGCAGCATGCCCGACCTGCTTCTCAATCGACTCCAACTTTGTCAGACCAGCTTGAACCTCCTGCCGTCGCTCATCGCCCGACTGAGCTTGGATCAGTTTTTGTGCCGCTTCCTTCTTCGCCCCATTAGCGGTGTTAAGCTCCGCTTCCGCGTTGGAAACGGCATCCACCGCAAGTCGTGCGTCGTGCTCCGCATTGTGCCAAGCCGTCTCAAGATCACGAGCTTGCAAGGCATTGTTGACTGCCTCAACCTGCCTGGCTAGAGCATCGACCTCATCCGTTTTCGCCTCAAGGCCGTCAAGCGCCTGTTGCGCCGTATCGACGGCAGCAAAAGCCTTTTCGATCTGTTCGCCTTCGGTCAAAGCCTTGCGCGCGGCTTCGTTCGACGCCTCTGCGATCTGCTGAATTCCCTGCTTCTCTGCTACCCTGGCTTCCGCCGCAGAAATTCCTAGTTCCAGTGCCTCGGCGCTCTCGAAGCCACGTTCCTCAAGCCGGGCTACATAGAGTGAACGCTGGTCGCGCAACGCTCGTTCTGCCTCTGAGGCTTCTTCCTTCAGCCGGGCGGCGAGATCGCGATAGATCTTCACGTCGAAGAGATCGCGCAATATCTCGACCCGCGCATCAGTTTTTGCTGCAAGGAACGTCTCGAACTTGCCTTGCGGCAAGAGCACGATCTGTCGAAACTGATCTGCCCCGTAACCCAGCAGCGCCTCGACCTGTTGACCCACGACCGAGACCTTCTTTTCAGCAATGATGCGGCCAGACTGAGTCGGGCCAAGTGTGTCCACCGGGATTCCGGTGACGTCGAATAGCGAAGCTTCCGCCGCGTCTTCTGTCATACCTTCGCCGCGCGCCTTCGGACGCTCTTGCGCCGGACGACGACGGATCAGGTAGGTCTTGGCACCCAATTCAAAGACAAATTCGACTTCAGTGGGTAGATCGGGCGCAGAGTAATCTGAACGTAGTGAGCGTGGTTCCTGATCGGTCTTAGTTGGTGCCCCGAAAAGCGCGAAAGACATCGCCGAAAACAACGTCGACTTCCCAGCCCCTGTCTGGCCGTAGATTCCGAACAGCCCTGTCTCCAGCGCGGCGCGAAAATCCACCACCTCGGTTGTCGCGAACGGCCCGAAGGCCTGAAGCGATAGGCGAATGGGTCTCATGCCTGCTCCTCCCCGGAGGCTGCTGCGTGCAGTTTGTCCGCGACGATGGCTACTTCGGCGGTATTTGGCTCCCGGCCGCGCACAATCTTCATGAAGTCGCCGACCATATCTATCGGCGTGACCGCTGCTCGCCCACCGCTAAGCATTTTGGTCTCTGGCGCGCGACCCTGTCGATCGTAGGCCAGATGGCAGGCATTGGGGTAGGTCGCGCGCAACCGCTTCATCGGATCTATCAGAGGGTTTTCATCCGTCAGATTGGCCTGGATGAAATCTTCAGACGGTGTTCCTGCCAGAAGATCCGAGAATGCCCCGGTCAGCGATCGCACTTGCCGGATCGGACGGAAAGCTACGGTTCGAATCTCGACCCCTTCAGCTTTGAGATCGACCACAGTCATGGATTTTTGGCTTCCCGCCTCGTCGAAACCGAAGGCGAGCGGTGCGCCGGAATACCGAATGTGGCTAGCGCCTACTTCCTGCGGCTTGTGCAAATGGCCCAGTGCCACATAATCCGCCCCGTCGAAGACATCAGAGGGCACAGTTTCGATGCCGCCGACCCGTGTCAGGGCGCGCTCGGTCTCACCGACCGCGCCGCCCGCAACGAAGGCATGAGCCACTACAACCCAACGCGCTCCTTCGGGCACCTGCCCCCTCGCTGCGGCGATCTGGGCCGCGATGACATCTGCTGGCGTGCTGATACCCTCATCCCCGAACACCTCCCGCGCGGCGTATTCATAGGAAAAGGGCAGTGCGGAAAAGGCGATCTCGCCATGCTCGTCACTCAGCACAAGCGGAGATTCGACTGCGTCGGCGATTCCGCGCACCAGCACCCTCGACGCGGTGGAGAAGACAGACATTGCCTCGATCCGGTCACCGGAATCGTGGTTTCCCGAGATCATCACCACCTTGGCTTCGGTCTCTTCTGCCACACGCTTCAGGAAGCGATTGAACTGCCGGATTGACGAGTTGGGCGGCGAGGCACGGTCAAAAACGTCTCCTGCAATCACAAGAACATCAACCCGTTCGACCAAAAGCGTCTCAAGAATCTGGCTCAGGATGGTCTCGTGATCTTTCTCAAGGCTCAACCCCATGAACTGCCGCCCCAGGTGCAGATCTGCAGTATGAAGTATTCTCATGCTACACCGTCAATTATTACACATGTAAAAACTATATGGACAATGGTGGAGAGTCAAGATATCCTTCCCCCATGCCCTTCGAAGACCTCAAACATGCCCAGCGTGCGCGCCTGGAATACCTCGACAGACTATTTTTCTGGGACGGCGCAGCAACCCGCGCGTCCCTGATCAAGCGTTTTGGAATTTCGAATGCGCAGGCCGCTCTCGATTTTCGGACTTACCTCGCCGAAGCACCAAAAGACGCGCTGCACTATGACGCGTCGTCGCGCCAATACCTTGCCCTTGGCAGCTTTGAACGGCTCACTGGCAAAGCGTCTTCGATGGAGCTGGAGCAACTCTTGGCCGGCGCATCATCTGCCGCATTCGATAGATTGCCAGATTTGCAGCGCACTCAGGACCTGCGTGTTTTACGGCCGCTCTACCGTGCCTTCAGGGCCAAAGAGGCAACGAGGGTAGTTTATCAATCGATGCGGGACCCAGAGCCGATGACACGCTGGATCGCGCCCGTGCGTTTTGCTTCCGATGGCGTTAGGCTTCACGTACGCGCCTGGTGTTTTGAACGTGAGGGTTTCCGTGACTTCCATCCTGCTCGCATAGACCCTGATCATTCGTTCGCAAAAACCAAGTCGGCCGATGCGGTACCCCGAGATGATGATTGGTTCACCTGGGCCATCCTGAAGCTCAGGCCACATTCAAGATTGACCAAGGCGCAGCAACGCGTGGTTCGCATCGAATTTGGGTTCACTTCAGACGTGCTTGAGGCCAGAACCCGTAAGGCACTTGAGTTTTATACGGAGCGCCGATGGGGTCTTGCGCAAAATGAACCTCGCCTTGAACGGGTCTCCGTCGACTATGTTCCGATGAGCGAGGAGGAGATCGATGCAAATTGATTTGCGCCGTATTGATCCCTCCCTTAACATGAACCGGTTCTATTCCATGGAACTGACCAAAGACCTCTTCGGCCAACACGGCGTCCACAGGCAGTGGGGTCGCTTTGGGACTTGGGGGCGGCATCGCCATGATTGGTACGCGACAAAAACCGAGGCTGAATCTGCGCTTGCCGATCTGGTCAAACAGAAGCTGGCGCGCGGTTATCTGATCAAACTGCCTGTGTCAGAAGGCCAAGGGGCCTGAAATGTCATCGTTTGGAAAATGGTCGAAACATGGTGTTCCCAACAAAAGTTGTATCTGTATCGGATTTGAGGGTCTCGGTGAACCCTCCGCCAAATGCGAAATGTGCGAAAACCAGGACGTCCGGTATGTTCACCAGACGCAGTGCTCCGACTATTCCAACCAGAGATTCCCGAAAGAAAGATGGAACGCAATGAGGAACTGGAATACGGGTGACCTAGTCACCGACAGCAATTTGGAAGCGCTAGATAACATGGCCGATTGCGCTCGGAGAATGGACGCAAGGAGCATGATAGACCTGGTACGCGCCGTGATTGGCATAGACGACATGCTGCCTAAATGTGTCAAGGTGCACTTCAAGTTTCCAAACCTCTATTTTGGCTCGCAGGCCGACGGCTGGAGCCCTGAACGACGAGCAGAGTTCCTTGGTAAATTGTCTGAAGCAATCAAAGACGGACTGGCAAACGCAGAGTCGGACACCAATTTGGTGAAAGGTGGCGGGGCTGACTATAGTGATCGCCCAAAGAGCCGAGGTGAGGCAATCCTAGAGGCCTTGAATGCTTATAAAAACACCAGAACTAGAACAGACCTATATCAACTCCAGATGGCCGCTAGCCCGACGCACCTTGCTTCACGGGTGAAGACAATTGAAATGCTGTCTACACGCAAACGCCCACACGGAAACCAGTCACCCGAAGCAGCTTTGCTCGCCGAAATCTCGCGCCTTGAAATGGAAGCTTCCAGAATGCACGGTATTAAAGCGGAGGGCCGCTGATACTATCGCGGCTTCTGCGGCAGCCCTTACAGGATCCTTTTTTGCCATGCACAACATGCCGGTGTACTTGGTTAGGGGCAACATGCCGATCGCTTTGGGGCGGGCTGAGGTGATGCATGACTAGTGGATGGCCGTCGCCCAGGACAATAGATGCGGCGGGCATGTGCCAAGGCGTTGAAAAACCCGCGTCTAATAACTTTTTGAACTCACAGCCAAAATATCAATGAACGAGCAAAAACCAGTGAGCGACGACAACCTCAAATTCGAATGGAACGACGACAATAAGGGAATAAATGTACCAGCGAAGGTAACGGACGCCTTGGTTGACCTTGTTTCGCCGTTCACATCCTCGTTTAGACAGATTGCCAATCGCATTGATCTTTGGGGTGAGCGGCAAAGTTTCATATACGTTGCTGAGACGGTGAGGCTGTCAAAAGAGATCGCTGAGCGTGAAGGTATTTCAATTACACCAAAGCCGCCCAAGCTGATCGCAGAATGGACCCGAAATGTTGCATTGGAAGACAACGAGTTTTTGCGAGATAAGTGGGCAAGGTTGCTGCTCAGCAGTGCAGAAGAATTTCGATCTCGAGATGTGATTTTTACCGGCTACCTGTCTCGCATCGGCCATGAAGAGGCTCGTGCTCTTGATGAGTTGTGGCAAAAGACCGTTTGGTCTGAACGTAGCCCAAATATTACACTGCTTCAGGAAATATCTGGTGTTGGAGCAGGACATCCTATGCCGCACAAAAGTTATCTGTCCCTTATCGGTGTTAAATTTCCGAATATTCCAGTTGAGCAACCAGACTGGGAGCATTGGAATGAAATTGCTACAGGCATTTCTTGCAAGCTACGTGATCTTGGTGGGTTTCCTTTGCGGGTGACATTGCGGAAGTCTGTCGCCCATCAAATCGATAGTGGTGGCTACGGGTCGCCAATCGGTCGATCATATACTGAAACCACTAAACTCAACCTAGCGCATGATTTGCAAGCTCTTGGAATCTTGGAGCGTTTCGATTTCACCATCCCGAAACCTCTTGGTGTTAACCCGTTTGAACCTGATGTAGAGGTTACACTTCTTGCCCCAAGTTTAATGGGCATCGAATTTCTTAGGGCTGTCTCTGCTCCTATATCCGATGCTACACATCTATGACAGAAACTTTTGCCGAACGGGTCGAGGAGGACCATACTCAGCGGGCATCACCGGGTACGGTTTTGATATCGCGGCTTATGTGCTCCTTTTTTCGACCTCCTTCGCAAGGTCGATCACATGATGAACAAGGAATGCCTCGATCAGAGACAGGGCATAATCTCGGTTGATTGGCAACATGCCTTCGTCCAGCCATCTGTTGTCGACGTAGTCTTCTGCATCCCACAAAGCCCGCGTCTCAACGGGGTTGTCCGGTTCAATCCGATCTAAGACCTTCTCAAAGGTGTGATTGGCGATCTCAATGGCCTCCGTGCGATCAACAGGCGAAACTGGGAGCGACGTGATCTTGGTGGCAACGGGTGCCGCTTTCGGGCGAGAGACAAGCAAGCTCCAACTCGCGAAGCCCTCCTGTTTGGCGATCAGCTTCTGCGCCTCATGGAGTGGGATGTCGCGTTCGCGGGACAGCTTCTTGGCGCGGCGCTTAAGAACATAGATAGGTGTAGTTGGTCGTTTCATTCGAAACCCTCCTAGTCGAGCGAATGACACAATCCCTCCTTATGTGTGCTCGAACGGATGGTTCGATGATCCGAGTGCCCCGCATGACGTGTGCTTTCCCAACGGAGGGGGGAGGCGCGGGCCGTGCCTAGGCGAAATCATACGACAGTTATGCTGAGTGGCAAGAGAAAGGTGTAGCCCAGTCGACTAGACTGAAGTGTCCGATCCTTGGCACACAGGGATCGGTTGCTTTGTGGCAGCGATTAGTGACCGCTTTGTAGAAGCTGAACTGAAGTATTGGTCATCGCTATGAACGGCCGGGTTGGGCCGTTGGAACCTTTTCCCAATCGGCCTGCTACCTCACTTCTTCCTTTTTCAAACAGACCCATATCCCGCGCGAGGCGTATCGCCGTGAACTGTTTGAAAGGAAAATGCATGACCAAATCAACTACCGTTCTGAACCCGGATGTGATCTCTTTTGCGCTGGCCCAGGCGCAGGAACACTACGTGCAGGAGATGTGCGCCGGTCCGTTTCAGCTGGACCTGTTGACGAGAAACCTCATTGCCGTAGGGTTTGAACTTGCGGAGGCTGCCGGCGATCCCGGCGCGCTTCTCGAAGATTTCCTGTGCTGTATTCGAGACCGAAACGCCATTCAGCAGCATCCTGACTTCGTTGCGTTTCAAACTTACGTTCGGCAATTCTGGGACACACCACGCGGACCCTTTCATATCATCCGCTCCCTTGAGGAGGAGGATGTGATGGATATCGTCCGGGAATTGGCCACGGGAACGGGTGTCGGCAAGGGTGTGGCGCCGGACAATCCAACGCGTCACCTGGCCGTCCAGATCGTTGCGATGACGCTGGCGATCTCGGATGCGGAAACGGTGGACGCGAATTTGCGGGGTGATTACGAGGATGTCCTGCGGGTGGCTGAAGATGAGTTGGATTCTGACGAGATCGACGACATCGAACAGGATATCCTGCCGGGTGGGATCTGAACCTGCGCGTTCCATCGACATGCTTTGAACAATATGCCTGTCATTGTTGGTTCTTGGAGCATCTGAATCCACCTCCGATGCTCCTTAATCAAACAGCTGAGAGCCTGCCTCATTGGTCTCTGTGATTCCGGGTGTTTGCCGTGGCACCCGGACCCAAAGAGCCGAATGAGGTTTTTCTGCTTCCGGGTGACCTTCACGTTAACGATGGAGGCCACCTTGCCCATTCTTACTACTCCCGAACAATTCACCGTCGGTGACCTTGTCGCCTTCGACTTTCCCTATGCCGATGGCGGATCGAAGACCCGCATCTGCGCCATTGTCGCGGAAGACACTGAACGGGGTGACGTTGTTGTCGCCTATGGCACAACCAATTTGCGCCTGAACAACAATCCCGATCTTGCCCTGGCCGTGTTTTCTCAAACCGATTGCCAGGCCGCCGGATTGCATGCGGCCACCCGTTTCCAGGTGGACCGCCGCGTTCGGGTGCACCTTGGCGATCCCCGGTTCAAACAGCGCAGGTCGCTGGGCACCGCCAGGGTCGGCCATCTGTCTCCCGGTCTCACGCACAGGCTGGCCGCATTGTATGCTCAGCTGCCACCCGTGGATCGCCTCTTCGAGATGCAGGGCCTGCATCCGAAATCACAATTCAAGGTAAAGAAGATCGGGCGGCGCCGACCGGGTTTCCTGGGGCGTCGCGATACAGGGCAGAGAAAAGTGGTCGCTGCCTGATTGAACTGGCTTTGTCTGCGGGGCTTGATCCGGTCTCGCAGTTTCCGACATCTCTTGCTGATGAAACCTTCGGGAGGTTTCTCGGAATGTCTTGAGGTTTGCGCGGCCCTCGTTGGGCGCGTTGCGCAGATTTCGAAAACACGTTTTGAGATGTTTTTGGCTCACCCGGGTTTCGTCCCTGTTGTTGATAATCCAGTCCACAAGCCAGAACGTGCCGCCCGGTTCGCAACATTCCGGGCTGCGGGCGGCAATCTCCTCCGCGGCCCCGGTCAGCAATGTGGTAACCGCGTAGGGCAGGGTGGGGGTGAGCTCGACGATGCCGGACAGGTTTTCACCCCGGATATTCATGACCGTCAGCGTCTCGAGTGTCAGATAGGCCTGGCCGGAATGTAATTGATGTCCGTAAAGTTCGGCCATCGTGGCCACAGCATTCCCGACTTTCCCAACAATGGCCATTTGAACGCAGTCCTCAAAGACCGAAAGCGTTGCCCGAAAAGGTTCAGGCAGGTTGGTCACGTCAATGCGCCTAAATTCCGCGCCCTCCGTAATCACAACGGCATCGACCAGGAATCGGCTCAGTTCGAAAGGCTTGTCGGCAAACACAAAGGAGACGCCCCGGATCGGCGTCCCGGAAATCGGCCATTCGGCAAACAGCGCGCGCAACATGGATCGCCAATCACAGTTCCAGTATCTGGACGCCGTCTGGCGTTCCAGCGAGTCCTCGGGATAGAAATGGAGACAGTGCCCTGCCTCCGCCTGTTCGATCAATTCTACCCGTTTGGTGGGGTTCATCATGCTCATGTCGGTTTTCCTTTTCTCAATGGTGTGGTGCCGCGCCGGAGCGGCGCGGTACGGACGACTTGGTGTTCTTTGCCAAAACGGAAAAACCGATTGTTTGACCCGCGGGTTTTAGGGAATTCACCCGGCCCAACCGGACGGTGCTGTGACGCCTCATGTCGCTCTGCCGGCGTGGGAGTTCGGGTTACGGCGCGGGCTGTCGCGATTTTTTTGGCGAAGTTTTTTTCGAACCGCCGCACGGGACCATCTCCCTTCCAACGTTTTGGAACAGGAGACCCCGAATGATCGTATCCCCCGATGAAACTTTCTCGGCCCGCGAGGCGGCCAACTTTCTGCGCAAGTCCGAGCGCCAGGTGCAGCGCTATCTGACGGACGGCAAACTGCAGGGCACCCGCAAGAACGGCCGCTGGCAGCTCACCGCGTTGGAGCTGTGGCGGTTTCAGGGAATTGCCCGGGAAATGCAGGATATCTGGATCGATTACTGTGTTCGGATGGTAAAACATGACGCAGAATAAAGTCGTTGTAATTCAGAGTGTTAGGAATCCCGGGGAAACAGGCCGGTCTCCATTGTGTGGGAATGCAGACCACCCTGTGTTCCCCGATGTCGGTTCCTGTCGCCCCGGGTCGGGGCAGGGCGCGGGTGGGTGGTGGATGACTGCCCCCGACGGGGTTTGGAACAGGGTTTGGATGTGTGTCCGGAGGGTGTTTTGAAAACCCGTCTGATGCTGAACGCGTTTCCAAAACACCCCCCAACACCCAACAAGAAAGGTAAGAAACATGCTGGACATTTCCCAAGCCATAGGCACCACCGCCGACGTGATTTCGGTGCTGCGCCTGACCCCGATGAATTCCTCCACGAGGATCAACACGATCATATCGGTTCGGGCGCTGAGAGACGCCATGTCGGGCGGGCCGGACCTGCCTGCCGATGTGTTCTTCGATGCGGCCTTGAACCCGACATCGGAGCTGCGCGCCAAACTCGGTGAGAGGCATGCCCAGATCCTGAGCGATGCCAGGCGCGCCGAACGGGCCTGGGTGGAGGGGTTCCGGCGCAACCTGGTGCTGCGGCTCAAGGGCAGGCTGCCGTCTCTGGCCGATGCCATCGACGCGATTGAGGCCAGTGGAGCCTCGGACAAAACCCGGCGCAGCGTTGGCGCTCTGAAAGACCTTGCTAAGTCCCAGGCGACGGACCCGGAAAGCATCGTGGCGACGGCCGTCGTGGTGGAACCGCAGCTGCGGGCTTTGACCCCAGAAGACCTTGGCGTCCACACTCCCAAAGCGCTCAGCAACAAAATCGCCTTGATCCGCGCTGCGGTGAGGCTTGTGGATCCCAATGCGGTGTCGAGCGGGCCGGCGGATATCAAAACGCTTCCGAAACTTTGGCGGGACATGCTGGAAAAGCTCGAGGCAAAAATTCCGATGTCTTGTTCTGCGGAGAGGGCTATCCTCCGCCGCTTTGCGGTCCGAGCGGATAAAGACGGGCTGGCGCCGGCCCAGGTCCAGGCCGAATTCATCGCCGGCTTTATGGTCTATGAGCTGGCCACCAAATCGGCCAGCCATAAGGAAAAGCTGCGCCGGGCGGGAAAAATCTGGAACAGGGTGATCGCCCAGGACGGTCTGTCCGCCGCGCGGTTCGAAAACACCGGCCCTCAGAACAGGCTGCCGGATGTCGCCTGGAGTGAGCTACCCGACCCGATCCGGTCGCGCTTCGACGCGCTGACCGATCGCATGGTGGCGCCGCAGGGTGATGAGGCGTGGTCCTCCTTCATAGCCGACGAAGAGGATGATCTTGGTCTGGGCGATCTTGTCGCTTCCAATGCCGGGTCTGAGACGGTGCTGGCGCGCGAACAGGGCACACAGAAAAACCTGCGCGACGCGGTGAAACGCGTCTGGCATGCGGCCCAGACCAGCCCGAAGGTGGGGCAGAAACCGCGTGTTCTGGAAGACCTCTTCCGCGAGGACTGCCTTCTCGCCACGGTGGCGGCCATCCGCGGAAAACGCCGCGCGCGGGTCGAAGCCCGGGGCGAGAGCTGGGAAACTCACAAAGTGGGGCGCTACGAATGTTCGCTGATGCAGGCGCTGCATTCTGTCGGCAAGAGTTGCGAATTGTCGGACGAGCTGCTGGAGCCGGTCCGCCAGCTCACGCTCAAGCTGGATCCAAGTGTCGTCGGCACCAAGCTGAAATCCGATGGCACGCTGGCTTATGTTTATGAAGACCGCAAGATCGGTCGCCATCACGAGACCATGCTGCGCCAGTTCAACGAAGACTCGGCGCTGAAACGCTGGTTCCAGGCACCCGGTATACTTTGGAGCGAGGCTGAGAAATGGACCCGTCAGGGCAAGAACCGCCCGACCATCGCTCAGGCGTCGTTGGCGCGCTCCGCCCTGATCGCGCAACTGGCGCAACGGATCACACCGATGCGGCGGACCAATATCGCGCGATTGCGCGCCTTTGGCGAGGAAAGCCACCTGAGCTTGCCCGTAGGAGCAGGGGAGGGGACTCTGATCCTGCCTGGGGCGGAGCTGAAAAACCTGCGCTCCATCCATGTCACCATCGATCCGGAGACGGTGAAGATGCTGAAGCGCTTCATCGAAGTCTACCGTCCGCTTTTTGTCGAAAACGCCAAGTCCGATCCGGAAAACCCGCATCTCTTTCCCGGTGCTGCCAGCGCGCGCAAGGAAAAAGGTGAACATGGCGGATACGCGTCCGGTCTCGGCTACATCACAAAGGTAAAACTGTCCCAGCGTTTCCGGCAACACATCTGGAAACACTGCCAGTTGCGGATGGATCTGCAGGTGATGCGCCATATCGCCGGCAAGGTGATCCTCGACATGGATCCCAGCGCCATGGGTCTGGTGCAGGAGGTGCTTGGGCACAAGCGGATCGAGACCACGCAGTCTTACTACGCGCAGGTCTGCAAGATCGTGGCGCAGAAGAACTACCTCAACCTGCTCGACCAGTATTCCCGGCGGATCATGTCGCATGTGGATTTCCGGATCGACCTCGAGAAACAGATGGAGGGCTGAGACATGCCGCAGCACCGCCTTTCAATGCGACCTTTGGCTTGGCCCGAGGATATTCGGGCCAGGTTCAAGGACCGGTTTTCCGGCGCTTCGAAGTATCAGAGGCCGCGCCTTGAGCAGGGTCTGGGTCGCTGGCTTCTGGAGGCGGATCGTGATGATCTGCCCCCCGACCTGATCACGCCGGCCCTGATCGAACGCAGGCTGGGGCACCTGCGGCCGGAAATGGCTGCGGCCGCCAAGCAGGCGCTGCAGGCGGTCTTTCCCGACACGCCCGTCTTTGTCCGGGAAACTCGGGTCGAGGTGGAAAGCAAGCGCGCGGCGCTCAAGCGTGAGATCACCCGTAATTGGCATCGCCTGCCGCCCAATTGGCGGGAGGCGGCGCAGTCGAAGCTGCATTTCTGTCCGGAGGGCTTGCGTGACGGGTTGCTGGTCGAGGCCTGGACGGCGGATACGCTGCGATCCCGCCTGCAATCGGTCTGGGCCTTTTTCGACTTCTGCCGCGCAGAGGGATTGGAGGACGAAGTCACGCGGATCACCGTGCAGCGGTGGCTGGATGCCCGTCAGGCCGAGTTTCGGGCGGGTGATGTGTCGCTTGCGACGATCCACGGCGAGATTCAGCGCCTGAAGATGCTGGGAACGGCATTGTTCCGGGACCGGGATTGGACATGGCTCGATCCTGTCCAGCGCATTCTGAAAAAGAAGATGGCGCTGCAGCCCTCGCGCAATGACGCGCGGCTGGTGGATCTGGCCGAGCTGCGCCAGGCCGCGATCAGCTGTTCGGAGGTTGCGCTCCGCCATCACCGGGCGGCCACCGGGTATCGAGCCAAAACAACGGCTAACAAACTGGCACGCACCGGGCTTGCGATCAGCCTGCTGGTAAACTCGCCGATCCGGCGGGAGTCGCTGGCGACCCTGGATCTGAAAGAGAATTTTGATCCCGACTTCACACGTCTTTTTCTTTCGCCCCGGGAAACCAAGGACAAGAAAAGGGATGAGCGGGTATTGACCCCGGAGGTCCGCAAGCAGCTCACAGACTATGTGACGCATCACCGGGCCGCCGTCGCGCCGCTGCGGGAAACCGCGCTGTTTGTGGGCGGTCGCGGGAAACCGGTCGCGCCCGATTACCTGAGCCAGATTGTGGGCGACCAATGCCAGAAGCTTTTTGGCAAACGTGTCACACCGCAGGTCATCCGCAACATCGTTGCCGGTTTCATCGTCTCGCAGGTGCCGGAGAAGGCCCGTCTGGCCAGCGTGGTTCTGAACCACGCCTCCACTGCCACCACGGAAACCTACCGGGCGAATGGCAAACAGGTGCAGGCGGCGAAAAAGCTGCGGGAGGCCAATGATCAGGGCCGGTTGGATCACGGGGTTGCTCCATGCGGATCGGAACATTCCCACAAGGGCAGGGGTGGTAACAAATGCCGGGCCCGGCCGGCGCGACGCCCGCGCGGGAAACGGACCGGCACGTGAGCCCGCCAGCTTCCTGCGGGCCCCGTGATCCAATCGCGGAGCAATATTGACCCATTCATCCAAGCCGGGGGTTCTCCCCTCCGGCAAACACAGGAGATCGAACGAAACATGGAGAGCTATCAAATCTCGGCCGGTCGCAACCTGCTGCGCCGGAGCATCGATCTGGCGCCGGGAGAGCAACTGGTGAACCGGGCCGAGGAGAGGCTTGCCAATCTCTCCGGCGTCGAGTTCTCAAGCCGGGTGGTTGCGAGCAACGGTGTCGTTCACGAGGTGGCGGTATCCTTTGCATCGTCTTTGGGCGAGGTTGCGTATAAACGTCGACCTCAATCCCAAAGCAGCCGGTGGTCGACCTGGGTTTACGCACACCAGTCAGGCGAGAACCGGGGGAACCTCGTGGAGAAAACCCGGAAATTCTGGAACTGGGTGCTGCCGGCTCTGGATGACGTTTTGGAACTCGTTCCGTGGGATCACGTCCCGTCGGTTGCGGTGGCTGATCTCCCCGAGGCGCACCAGGCATTGATCCGAGACTATCTCCCGGGCGCCAATCAGACGAGCGCGAAGGTCCGGGATGCATTCGGGGATTTGCTTCATGTCCTTGCGCGCGATCTGAAGTGCGCGTGGAAAACGGAGGGGCGCGCCCGGCGGATCGACGCACTGTTTGAGGCCCTGCCAGTCGGGGCCGTCCTGATCGCCGGCGAGTGGAGTGTCCGGATCGGGATTGTCTCCGCGCGAAAAGGCAAGCGCACCGAGCGGTCGCTGTTGGTGCGCAGTCAGTTCGGCGAGCAATATTACGATCTGAATCGGTATATGCAGGACCGGTTCAAGCTGCTGACACCGGAGCGGGCCAATGAAGTGCCGCGAACCCTGATGTCGGCCCATGAGGTCATGCGGGCGGTGGCGCGAAACAAAGAATTGGTCGCGCGGTTTCCGGATCTGGTTTGATCTGCGTGGGCGCTTGTTCTGGTTCAGGTTTCACGAAGTCCAAAATGTTTGAGCGGAGCTCGGTCAAGCTCCGCTCTTTTCTTCACTCGTCTTTGCGCTTCTTTCGCTCGTCCTTCGATTTACGATAGGTTAACCAAGCTATCCAAATCTTTGCAACGCGAGTGATTGCATCGATGACCTCCACCCAGTTGGGCATATCTGGCATCCGTTCACCTTTCACAATGGGCGCGCCGGAGACAGAGTCTGCCTTGGAAAAAAGATAGCGATGTGGGTAGAAAAAAGTCACCGACACGGGCTGCGTAAATCGGGAACATGCCGGCCGTAACCAGTCATTTCCCTTTTCGTGTCGGTAACCTGTCGGCTGTGCAGGTCTGAATCTCAGTACCTGGCGAAACCTAGGGCATCGAAGACATGGGTATCCCTCATCGATCCGTCAAGACCCGGTGATGGATTTTGCAATAACCCATGGAGAAAAAAACGATATTTGCGCCTTTTGGTGCTCCAATTCTTTGGGGAGATTGAAGCTCCCGATAGCAAACTAACAAGCACCATACGTGGGATATCGCGCCCATTTCGGTTTTCCTGTCTGAAGGCGGGGCTGAGATCACTGCAATGTTGGAGTGGACTACCCGGCGCGCTCTTCTTGCAAAAAAGAAGAATAGATTTTCGATTATTTTAGGATTGGCTCAGTTGGTTTGTTCCAGTCCCGGAGGCCATTTTGTGAGGCCTCCGACCCTGCAACCAGCCATCTGACAAGGATAGGAGCAGACAAGGAAAGGCCGCGCTCTTGAAGCCGGGGCATGTCGTCCTGGCAATGAAAGGAAAGGCCATGTTTGATCTTTCTTCCAGCGGCCTGTCGGCATTACAGGCATTCTTTCACATTGAATACGAAGAGGTGCAGAACGCGGCTCTCCTATTGGGTGGACAACCCGCTCTGAGGCGTGCTCAGCGACTGCAAGATGACCTGCCCGATGCAGAGGGCCTGACGCGATCCATGCAAAACGATCTATATGCACTGCACGATCTTTTCATGCTGCGGAACGTGCATGAGGCTGGCAGCCTCGAGGCGGTGTGTTTTGCCGAACTCGATCCCGCATCCGAGGAAGTGCACGAGCTGTGCCGGCTCTGCGATGGGTTAACGGACTGCTTGCGGACGCTCGGTCTCATCGACGGCTCTCTCGATGAGGAAACTCTCCTCATCGCTGCGTGAAAGCGCCCCGGTCAGCATGCCCCAATTGCTGACCGTCTTGAAAGGCCGCGCGGCCCTGCGCGGTCTGTTTTGGGAGACCAGCATGACAAAACTCGAACCCATCGAGGATCTGATCTACGACACTCTGCGCCAGGGACGTATTTTTGCGGAGGCCTGGGAGAACGCCGCCATCGAAACCACTGGCACTATGAGCCGGCTCTGGCCGGAGCTATGCGCCCGCCTCAAAAACGGCGACTGCCTGAATGAAGATGACAGCAATGTCCTGCCCGGCTTTGGTGAAATTATCCTCGATGCCCGTGCCCGCATTCGCGCCAAACTGGATGAGGAGGGGCGCACCGACCTGGAACATCTGAGCGCGCGGAAGATCGAACTCGATCTGCTGATGGTGTATTTCACATCCTATTGGGATCGGCGCCAGAAAGTGTTCGATCGTCAGAAAGCGGAGCAGATCCACAGGGACATGTTCTGAAGAGCCGTATCGACCGGTTCTCGGTTCGTGTCGAGAGTTCGTGAAGGAAAGGATCTCGCCTGCCGCAAACTAGCGGGCGAGGTCATTTGCTGGTTAAGGGTGCGCAGTGGCAAACCCCAGCTCTGCGAGGTCATCCCTTCGAAGAGGAAGGATTTCCGGGGCAGGGGACGGCTGGCAAGCAGATGAAAATTTGGGTCGAGCCGCGACTGGATGCTCTGCTTGCGGAAACTCAGCGGCACGATAAAGGCGATCGCGTCGGCAAAACCGGCCGCGTGGTTGAAGAATTTAACGGCCGTTCGGCTCGACCTGCCAAAGGGGGGATTGCCGATCACCAGGCAAGCCCCGCTCTCTTCGGGCGGCTGCCAGGTTAAAAAGTCGGACTTTACGATGCCTGGGTCTTTGGGATCGATGTCCAGCGCGAAGTGGGGCCCGTCGAGCAGGTTGGAGAAAGCGCCGCTCCCGGCCGAGGGTTCGATTGCCATTCCCACCTTGAGATGACCGAGATGTTCTTTCGCAAATGCGACACAGTCCGCTGCGACCGCAGGGTCAGTGTAGAACTGGTCGAGGATGCGAGCTGATGAACGTGGTGTTTTCGATGTCATGGTTGATGTCCTTGCGTTGTGTGCGCGGGACATCGGTTCGTTTTCCAAAACGCGGAAACGCGTTCTGCAGTTTTTTATTGAATAAAATCAGTCTATTGTCGAAAAAATTTCTGGAAATCTCCGGCTCGCTTCCGCTTGGGGTCAATTCTCATTGCCGATGAAAAGGGGCAGGGCGCATAGGCTCACTGGCCGCTGGAAACAGTTGCGATGCGAGGGAAGGCTCGCAGTGGACGCGCGCGATGGAGAGGGCGCTGGAAAACATCATTTAGCCTGAATTGTGTCTTCAATTCTCGCCTCATGATTGTTACGCGTGCCGTACCGACAGGCGGGCGGGCCTGAAGACAAAAAGCAGAAGACCACCCATGCAGGACATTGACTGGCGTAACGCCAAGAAGGCTCGCGAAGAACTTGGGGACGTAATTTCCAAGTTTTTGCGGAACGTCGTGGACAAACCGGAGAAGGCGGACGGCAGCAAGATTGCTCTTGGACTGAAGGTGTCCGCCGGGCTGGGCAAAACCGACACCACCCTTCGATTGATCGCGGAACATGGGCCTTCCATCCTGAAGCGCGGACATATCCTGTTTTATGTTCCGACGCATGATCTCGCCGATCGTGCCGCAGAAGCGTTCGCCAATCGGAGAAGCGGGATACCCAGCTTCGTTTTGCGCGGGCGCGAAGCTGACAACCCGAAAACCGGTCAGCCCATGTGTGAACGCCCTGAGCTGGTCAGGAAGATCACAGGACGGGTTCCTTCCATCACAAAAGCCCTGTGCCGGGTTGAAGAGGATGGAGTGGCCATTGAAGCGCCTTGCGCCAACGGGTGCCCATATATGAGGCAGTTCGAAATAAGGGAACATAGCGTCATCTTCCTGGCTCATGCCTATCTGGCTCTACCGCCTGTCGTGCCTGGACCGGTGGCGCTGCGAGTCATTGACGAGAAATTCTGGACAACAATGACGGGTTCCGTCGAAATTCCGTTGAAGGAGTGGAACTCGGAAGAGTTGAGTGGTGTTCCGTCCGAGATTCAGGAAAAACACCAAACCGTCAGACAAACTGTCTATGCGGCTCTCAAAGACAACAAACCCATCCACTTGGCCCTGCGCGAACAAAGGATTGAGAGAGGGGATCTGGAAGCCATCTCCGCTCAATCGGGAGGGGCTACATCTGCATTGCCAATCGATCCTGGATCATCGGAACAGGAGATTGACAAGATACTCGGCCAAGCATCCGATGCCGGATTAGGTCAGTCCCAGGAGTTCACAAGAGTTTTCGGCCTTCTGGCGGATACATTCGACAGAGAAACAACCGAACGTTTGTCTCTTGTGAGCAAGAAGGCGGCGGATGCCCCCCCAGAGTGGATCAAGGCGCATTTTCTGAAAGAGCTGCCGGATGATGCTCCTGCGCTTTTTCTCGATGCCGATCTCGACGAGACCCTTGTTGAGCGGTTTCACCCCGGTGCCGAGGTGTTCACGCTGCTATCACCGCCCGAGGCGTGGGTTGTTCAAATCAGGGATTGGACCATGTCCAGAAACCTGCTCACGAACAAAAGCGACTCCGAAAAAACCAGAACAAAGCTGGCGGATATTATCAGGCGAGAGGTTTCCGCAGCGGACCAAGTGGGGGCCAGGACGCTTGTTGTCGCAACCCAAAACACCCTTCGGGCGCTTTGCGGTGATGTCGGTGCTACCTTCCACGACAACTCCGCTCAAAAGCAGACTTTGCACGGTGCAACTATCCGTTGGTTTGGTCAGAAGCTTCTTGGTGTCAACGATTTTGAGGACTACGGCACAATCATCTTGATCGGTCGCTTGCAAACAGATGTTGTTACCATTGAAGACGATCTCCGGGCCGTGTTCGGAGACAGCGAAGACCCCCTCAAATTCGCCCAGGAAGA
This sequence comes from Ruegeria sp. BB7, assembly GCF_056539365.1. Classification (NCBI taxonomy): domain Bacteria; kingdom Pseudomonadati; phylum Pseudomonadota; class Alphaproteobacteria; order Rhodobacterales; family Roseobacteraceae; genus Ruegeria; species Ruegeria sp. BB7. The sequence goes on from NZ_JBQFUV010000015.1 coordinate 46,712, forward strand.
CAGGCTTGTTCAAAGCGATCGCCAAATTTTCATCAGAACAGGCGACGATGGGCGAACGCGACCCGATTGGGAGGTGAAGATCCTGCCCGTGCAAATCCATCCCGATCCCAGGGGGGACACCTTATTACGACAGAACAGAGAGGCGCATTCCAGCCAGGCGATTGCACGCTTGCGCCTGATTTCGCCGAAAAGACCCAAGCGGGTGGTCAATATCTGCAACATTCCGCTTCCAGGTTTGCCCGTTGATGAGCTTGTCAGTTTTGAGGAATTGTGGCGCGGAACGCCCGACCACTATGAAAAGCTGAAGAAAGCAATTGTCAACGCGGGTAGCCTGCCGCTTGAAGGGCTCAGGATATCCGGTGTGGGTCTCGTCGAGGATGCGTCTCATACATTCCGAAGCAAATCGTCGGGCAAGGAATTCAGGAGGAAAATATCTGCAGATACTGCCTTGTTGGCACTCCGGCAAGTTGCGAGCGACCTCAAGATGGCGGCAACTCCGGTGAGCCTTTCGAACCCATCTGGAGGACGGCGCCCGACGCTGGCCGTTGTGTTCGCGCATGAAGCAAACGCGCTCCAAAAGGCGGAGTCGCTATGGCCGGGTTTCACCTATTCACACATCGACTGGCCCGCGGACGCGATCCAAACTCCGCCGGAGGTGGACTCTGAGGCAGTGCTTGAGGCGGTCTGAACACCGCCCTTACAATTTCAGACCGCAGCGCACCAGCGCGCTGCGGGCCATGGTCGCGACAGGTCAGTAATACCCGCCGATCAGCATCAGAGGTTCGTCAAAGAATGCGGTGATCTGCAGATCGGAAAATCTGGCGCGGAGGTAGTGGATGATCGGCTCCGGTGGCGACCAAGGGGTCTCGAACGTGTATTGAACACTGGAGCCCTGGTGGTCGACCTCGATACCTTCCGCATTCCACTTGCAGCCCCAGTTTTCGCACCGCCATTTATAGGCACTCGTTGTTTCCAACTCTGTCAGCTCGTCCTGTTCTGCATCGGTCAACATCCGCCTTTCGCAGATCTCACCGTTTTCGTCGCATCGCTCATACCAATTTTTGACGGTGACAAGCTTGTCGTTGACATGGAAGGCGCAGTGTCCCTCTTGAACGTGCTTGACCAGGTCCGGCACCGGATCGATTGTCTCAAAATCGATGGGGCCGTTGGGCCCTGATACCGCTTCCATGAAGCGGGTGATCTGGTCCTCGGACGCGCCGTGGACACCGATGCGGTTGAAGCAGTAATTTGGCATGTTCACTCCTGTATTTCGTTTCACAGGAAGGACATCGGTTCGTTTGAAATTTCCGGAAATGGATTTCTGAATTTTCTTTGCCAGCGGCGAATATGCCCGTCGAATACGCCATGCATGGCGGCGTCTGACCAAAGATGGGCGGCCGCTAATAAAGATATGCTATTATTAGGGCGCACCCACCTTTGCAAAGAGCCGAGGTCGGCCATGGGTAAGGTCTGACCCGCTCCGGACGGAGTTGAATTTCCTTCAGATCCCCGGGGTGAGACCCGAAGGAAACCCCCTCCATCCAGCGAGCGGGACCAGAACGGTCTCAGTTCATTTCATGAAACATGCAGGCAAGGACCTGACCCGGACATGCCGTCCGGTCGGTTGGTCATGCTTGCGCCCAAGCCTGATACGGAGGACCCATCATGGGCGGTGTTTACATCAACAAAGCCGTGTTGCTCGACGAGCGCGACATCACGGAATTCTGCGGTTTTGAGCCGGCGAGTTTCGAATTGCTCAGCACCCTTGCTGACGATTGCGCCGAGGATCGCCTCGGCAATTGGGATCATCCCATTGTTCAGATCCTTGGCTGTTGCTCGGAACGGTTCGATACCTCCGAGCTGCGGTCCTACGATTGCCGCTCGATGTGGCTCTCCGAAGGAAAGAGCTGGGGCGACACGCTGGGCAACCTGTGCGCCGATCTCGGTGGGCTCGATCGATCCACCACCGGATCGTTCCTTGTGGCCGAAGATCGTGACCACCTGATCGCGGATGTGAGCGCGCAGATTGGCGGCTGTCTTGCGGAGGCGCACTTTGGCAAAGCGCGCAAGCTTGTGACCGCGCTGGAGAACCTGGCGGTGGCCGGGTTGCCCTGTTTCCGCGATGCCATTCACCTGACCGGTGGCGGTGACGAAGACGCATATGACCTGCGCGATGCCAACCATGGGGCAGGGCGGCGGGTGATCGTCGAAATGGCGTTTGTCTGGGAATAGCGCGTCAGCCGCAATCCGCAACAGATGCAGTTCAGGTTTTGGGTCATTCCTTGCTCACCTCCCGCTGGTGAGAGGTGCGGCAAGGAACGATCCAACCCCGATTTAATTCCCGTACCGGCTCAATCAACCCCCGCGCGCCATCGGAGGCATGCGGCCAAACCTTCACCATTTTCAAAGAAAAGGAACTCCAATGAGGTATGTAGAATGCACCCCTGAGCAATTCGCACGAGGCAAGAAACTCGCGCGCAAGGCGCTCGCGCATGCCCGTAAGCAACCCCTGGACCCACATGCGCACCGCATCGTCAGATCACCTCTGGCCGCCGCTATGGACAACCACGTACGGGTCAAGAACATTCGCTCGATTGTCTTTCGTAAGCTTGCCGAGGAGTGCTGGGTTTTCGACATTTTTTTCAAGAACGTTCCCCAGCATTTGCCAAATACGTTGAGCACGCATCCCATGGATGCCTTCCGGAGCAAGCGCGCTGCCTGGGCTGGCGCCTGCCAGGCGGTGACCGATATCTACCAAATCGAGATAGCCGGGAAGCAGACCCAGGTCGCGTTGGCAAATCCCGGATGGAGCATCGGCGAGGACATGATCCTCGATGGTTCCTGATCTTGAAGCTCGTGGGGCCTTGAGTGCACTGATTTCACTGCAGGCCTCCTGAGGCAGGGTTCGGTTTTGACCACCTCCTCTCAGTGCGAGGCGGTCACACCCTCCCGCTGCCCGAAGCAACACTTCCTGCCCGATACATGAAACGGGTCGGATTTCTCCCCGAATTGGTTGTTCGGAGATTCAGAACGAACCGATCTCCATCCCGCAGCCAAATGGCGCGCCGGGCAAACCCGGTGCGTCGAAATTCAACTTCCCCAGAAAGGAAACCCCATGGGTCTTGATGTCTTTTTCCTGGCTCCAGGAACAGACGATACTGTCTTCTACCTACGTAATCACCGCAGGTTTCAGGACATGTTCTTTCAGCATTCCGCCGGCGAGGTCCGAGAAGGCTTCACCGACTTTTACGTCAATGAGGACACGATCACCAAAGTGGCGCTCGACCTGTTCTTCGAACTGTCCCGGGACATGAAGCCACCGTTTGAGACGCCTCCCCAGGCGTTGCAGCCGCTGCATCAGGATGGTGAAGACGACCATCCCTGGCATGTCTTGCTGCACTATTACTTGCGTGTGGCCCAGGAGCTGTTTCAGGCGGTCAGGCAACACGGGTATCTTATCTGTTCCTGGTCGGCCTGACCTGCAAATGTGGGGTGCGCCTAATAATAACAGTCTATTAGGACACGCCCATCTTTGATCTTGCGCTCTCCGTCCAGCCATTTGGCCGGCACGATAGGTCACCGTGGGCGAGAAGCGATCCAAACGCGCGACGGGTCGGAAGCCTTCAAACGAGACGAGGCATCTCGTGCCCCATTTTTCCAGGCGCCCGGCAGTCTAGTCGGCAGGAACTGCAGTGATCCGTGGGAGTCATGCTCCCAAAAAAACAATCAATGTTCGGGAAAAAGTTTCCCGAATTTGTGAACGAACCAATGTCCTTCCCAGAATGAATGAAACCAAGGAGTAAATAATGGTGCAATGGTGTGACAACACCCTCATGATCTACGGAGATGAGGGCGACATTTCACAATTTGTCATCGACGTGGCTGGGGCAGAGGAGCCCTTCGAATTTGACCGAATTCTGCCGGTCCCGGAGATCCTTTTTTGCCACCGTGTTGGCCATAAGACCTTCGTCATCGATGGTGGTGAGGTGGAAGTGGATCGATGGTATTGCAAGAAAGATGATGACCATAAGGTCATCGAGGAACGCCCGCTTTCCGAAGAAGAGAAAGCCGAATTTGACGCTCTGGAGTATGATAATTTTCGGGACTGGGCGATTGAACACTGGGGGTGCAAGAGCGACACCGTTGATGCCGATGTCGATAATGACGGTACTTCGGTAATTTGCAAATTCCTGACCGCAGGCGGCCCGCCCAAGGCTCTCGTCAGCTACATGAGAAAGCACTATCCGAATTTCAATATCGTGGCAAAGTTCGACTACTTCGAAGTCGGCGAAGCCGGTTACTATTGAAGATCGATCAGCCTGGGCCACGTATGCGCTTGCACCAGGTCTGATTCCAACTTTGCGACTGTGCCGCCACTGACTGCACCACCACCAACGGTCAGGCCGCGCAGAAACGAGCGCTGAAAACCATCGGCGACATTTGTGAAACACGGGAAGAAGCACTTCCCGTGTTTGGCACCCAACCAACATCCAATCCAGTAAATCCGAAACCAAGGAGCCAACCATGCCAAACTGGTGTAGAAACACGATCATTGTCCGCGGTGACAACGAGGCTGACATTGATCAGTTCATGTCCATAGCCGCGGGTCCCTCAGAGCCATTCGATTTTGACCGGCTCGTGCCGGTTCCAACCGTGCTCAAGTATCTCTGGGGCGGGCGAAAGACCTTCATGGTCGACGGGTGTGAAGTCCATTGTCAGATGTGGTTCTCGAAAAGGGACGAGAACGGCAATGTTCTCGAGGAACGTCCATTGACTGCCGAGGAAAGAATGGCGTTCGACGAGCTTGGCGTAACTGGGTACGAGCATTGGGCCAGGGAAAACTGGGGTTGTAAATGGAATGCTTCGGATGGGGAATGCGATCGCAGCTGCGAAACCGAAGCAACCTACGAATTTGACACCCCCTGGGACCCTCCGGAGATTCTCATTGACACCATTAGATCCCGCTTCCCGGAACTGCAGATCATCGCCAAGTTCGACTGTCTGGAAGATGAAGAGGCCGGCTATTATTGAGCTACCAACGGTCTGGGCGATGCCATCGCGCCCGCCCGGATCGTCGGGGTTTTCCAGATCTGTCCGCCGAACTGGAAATTGAGCTTGAGAAATTGGCCCGCGATTGCCGCGGCAAAAAAAGAGGAGACAATATGGGTTCGGACGAATTGCGCAAAGCCCAGATCGCGAGGAGGCCGGATCTCAAGGCCTACCTCGAGAAAAACGAGCCGTAATGCAGGCTTGCGCTGGAGTTTCGCAAAATGCGGATGTTGGCCGGTCTGACACAGGAGGCTCTTGCGAATGCGTCCGGTCTGCCGCTGGATGTGATTGACGGGCTGGAATCACCATCCGGTGCCATGCCGCCTGATGAAGAAGTTCAGCTGTTCAAGGCGGCCTGCGAAGACATCGGCTCCGGTCAGAGGTGAGTAATCAGAACCGATGTTTTGCTCGAAAACTGAAGGGTTACACGAGCAGGATGTCGCGTGATCCTGTTACAATGAAGGATGCCTGCATCCCCCTTTCCCGGCCCTCAACGATGCGTTTTTCAAAAACCTGTGGGGTGTTGTCGCGCTAATTTGCGTCGCACCAAGGGGTGCTGATGCTCGGGTTTCACGCAGCTCGGGTTGCGTCATTCCAGGCGTCAAATGCCTCGAAACAGTGATATCGGGTTGTTAAGGCTGATCACGGATGGGAGTGGGCAGATTGGCAATTGCCTTACTGAGAGCCGCTTTGACAAAGCCCGCAAGCTGGTGACTGCGCTTGAGAACCCGGCGGCGGCAGGATTGCCCTGTTTCCGGGATGCCATTCACCTGACCGGTGGCGGCGACGAGGATGCATATGACTTGCGTCAGGCCAGCCATGGGGCAGGGCAACGTGTCATCGTCGAAATGGCTTTCGTCTGGGAATAGCACACACGCTGCTCGCGCATTCAAGACAGTTCAGGAATTGGGTCATCCCTTGCTCAACTCCCGCTGGTAAGAGGTGTGGCAAGGGTCGATCCAAATCATGCCCATACAACGGCGTGACGGAAAAATTCCAAAATTTCTTCGAAATCCATTTCCGGGATTCTGAAACGAACCGATCTCCCTTTTGTGACGAAGAAAAACTTCACCACCCCAACCAGAACCATCAGATTGAAAAGGAAAAAAGATGGGTGTCATTACTTACAACAAGTGCTTGCTTCTCGACGAACGTGACTTCGAGGAATTGAAGGCATCGCCAATGGCGACTTTTGCAGAGCTTTCAGAGTTCATCGAAGACGAGGCGCTTGACTATATGGGCGTGGACGATGAATTCGACGTTCAGACCGAGCTCATCAGCGTTGTGTCTGAGCGGTTCGATGCGGCAACGGAAGAGCCTTATTTCGACCCCAGCTACGTCTGCGACAACTGGAAGACCAGCCTTGAAAACATCGCGATTTACTTGGGCGAAGTCGAAAAAACTGTTGCAACCGAGTTCCTCCGAACCGGTGATTTGGAGGCGTTAAAAGCTGCGCAACTGGACGTGCTTCAAACCAGAATTGGCGCGGAGCAGTTCGAGAATGCTCGGGCTATTTTGACCGGGCTCGAAAACCTGAACAATTCAGGGCTGCCAGGTTTTCGCTCCAATTGGCATCAAGAGCTGGGTGGTTCTGACGAAGCCTACGACTTCCATGAACAGAACCACGGGGCTGGAACCCGAATTCTTGTTGAATACGGGGTTTGCTGGCCCTGAGTATGGGGCGGTTTCCAATGGGAACTGATTTTACAACTATTGTAGTGCGATTTGGCTGCGGCGTTGTTGCGAGAAGCGGACAGCGGCAGCCATCGCCCGGGGTGCCCGGTAGATCGCCATGGCTGGATGCAAGCAAGGTTCCGGTCATGCGCGGTGACCCATCAGAGTTTCGACATTGTGGCTTCGTATGACTTCTTCGAAATCGGCGAGACAGGGTGTTACTGAAGATCGCCCAGCTTGTGCGACGGGTTGTGTAACCGCAGGCTGGGGATTTGTGCTTGAAACTGAGCTGTTTAGGAAGTTGCATGGATTTGGACGAACTGCGCAAGGCGTTGATCAAGAGGCGACCCGCGCTCGGGGCCAACCTCAAAAGAAACGAACCGAAACTCAAGCTGGCATTGGAGCTAAGGAAGATGCGAGTTAAAGCAGGCCTATCACAAGAGGTTCTTTCGAAGCTATCTGGTTTGTCCATTGACGTGGTTGAAGAGCTGGAATCTCCTTCAGGGGCGATACCCATTGATGCCGAAGTCCAGCAATTCAAAAAGGCTTGCGGTGACGCCGGCGCTGGTCAGAGCTGAGCGATCAACCTCGCTCGGCCCTGCCACTGTCAACAGTGCGTTTCCGAGAGAAAAGTGGACTTGATATTATTCAAGTGTCACTTTGAGCGTGTGGGCGGCATGTCTATTTTAGCACGTACTGGTTTTCCCAACCGGATTTTAGAGGGGGTATTGAGTGTGATGTGCCGCCCCACGAAACCCCAAAAACATCAGTCAGCGTGCTCGGATTTCTGCAGGGATGTATGATCGCCTTGAAAATTGAATCAGGAACAGGATGCATGGAATGAGGCGAGTTTATTGCCGACTTCTTGGACATAGATGGCTCGTTCGTTTCGCCGGAGGTTCGTCTGTTCATCAATGTGCACGCTGTGGTGTCGCCGGTGATGCGTATGGGAATGAAGTTCGCTGATCATACAGCGGATCTCATATACATTTAACATAATTTGGCCTATGCGTGGATTGGGTGTACACGGGGGTACATTCTAAACTGCGTTGCGACAAATCCCCTATCTTGCTGAAAAGCAAGGAGAACGGAAATTGGCACACACGGAATTGGATCTACACGAGCGGCGCGTCATTGAGGACATGTTGAACGCAAAGATGCCTGTCAGCAAGATTGCGGTCGAGATCGGCAGGCATCGGTCCACGGTTTATCGAGAGATCAACCGGAACCGTTTCGAAGACTCCGAGTTGTCGCATCTGAGTGGCTACTATGGCGTCAAAGCACAACGAACGGCGCAGTCCAGACGCGCTCGGCGGCGAAAGCTGATCCGTTTGGAAAATCTGCGCGCACATGTCATCGACCGTTTGATTGCAGGTTGGACACCGGAACAGATCGCGGGCCGCCTCGGTTACGACGATCAGCCTGTCCGGGTCAGCCACGAGACGATTTACGCCTATGTCTACAGCCCCGAAGGCCAATCCGAACAACTGGCGCGACACTTGCCGAGCCGACGTAAGAAACGCCGACCGCGTTATGCCAGACGGCCCAGAGGCCAGGTTTTTCCGCCTGACCGGTCTATTCACCAGCGCCCGGAATGCGTAAAAACACGCGAAGAATTCGGCGATTGGGAAGGCGACCTGATGATCTTCGAGCGCCACACGGGTAAAATGAATGTCGCCTCGTTGGTCGAGCGGAAGACCCGGTTTGCTGTGCTGTTCCGCAACAACGACCGCAGTTCAACGCATTTCATGAACAAACTGATGGATGTGATGGAACCCCTGCCCCAACCAGCACGACGCTCGATTACATTTGACAGGGGTTTTGAATTCCGAGAGTGGCGCAGGCTCAAATCGGGCATCGGTACTGAGAGCTGGTTCTGTGATCCTCAAGCGCCCTGGCAGAAGGGATCGGTTGAAAACCTGAACAAGCGGGCCCGCCGATACCTTCCACGCGACACCCAACTCGCGGCGCCCTCAAATCGCAAAATGAAGGCGATTTGCGACCGCCTGAACGGAACCCCGAGAAAGTGCCTCGGATGGCAAACTCCAACCGAGGCATTCAGAGATGAACTCATGACGCTGAGATAGCGGGAACCGTCGCAACGACCCTTGAGACTTCTCGGTTGGATACACAAACGAAGTGCAAATTCTGTATCAAAACAGAATGTTGCGATGGCTTTAAACATAGGCCTACTTCAGAAGCGGTTTCACGATGAACGTGTGCCAGTTTGCATTGTCGTTCTTCGTTGCCTGTATACGCACCAGATCTGGCAACCTTGACGCATCCGACCAAGTTCCGCCCCACGCGCTATCGTCAAGGTGAGAGTCAAAGAAGGAAAGGGCCGGACTGATGTCTTGAGCAACAATCTCCGTATGAGTGGCCAAGGTCTCACCATCATCATCCATCTCAGTGATGGTTATCAACAGGTCGCCACCGTCACTTTCGACGAGGACTCTAAGAGCGGCGGCTTCAAGAGCGAACCCTTTGGCATGGGTCGTCGTAAACTCCAAGCGCGTGGCCGCCCCAACAAATTCAACGGGGTATGGCGCTATGCCGGTTGGAGGGGTTGCGTTGGCTAGCCAGGATCGCAATCGAGCTTTCAATGCAACTTGTTCGTATTGTTGCGGATCCAGACGTACTCGGTCATAGACCGCTACGGCAAAACTGAGCGCCCCGGACAATCCTACCGCGATCAAGGCCAGCAATGCCAAAGCAATCAAAAGCTCGAACAAGCTAAGGCCGGATCGGGCGTTCATTTCAGTGCCCGAATTTCTGAGGCCTGGAAGAGTACATTGCCGGCCTTGTCTTTGACGTCAATCGCAACTTCGACCAAGTCAATTTCGGAACCGGTGATGATATGCGGTTCAATGCGTTGATACAGGATCCAATCCCCGACCCAGTCTGTGCTTTCTCCGAAGGATAGGGCTCGGGCAACTCCCAATTCGCTCAACCGGGAATAGGCGATATCCGCCGCAACGGCTTTTTGAGAGCTTGTGGTCGAACGTTCCAAAAACTCCGCCTGACGCGGCAAAACCACGGACAGCACCATCGTCATAACCGCAAAGGCGATTAGCACCTCAAACAGCGAATACCCGGCTCGTTTACTCATCGCGAGCAGCCCTCGAAAATAACCCGGTCAAAGGGGACAAGATGAGGGTTTCCTGCTGAGTTCCCTCTTCCAGGCAAATCTCGCCCCCTGATGCGGTCCCGTCCGGAAAAAAGTTCAAATTCACTGGCTCATCAACGCAATTCACGATTTCGATCCCAACCGCTTGGTTCGTTCGGATTGCCTTTAGTCGCGTGTCGCTGATTTTCGAGACAAGATCAGATATCTGTCGGTTCAATTTCATCTCATCCGACGGAGGTCGAAACCCCGCAGCAGAAACAGCTATCACCATCGCCAGGATTGACAGAGCGATCAGAACTTCAAACAGAGAATAACCCGCCGCGCCCGGGACGGACGTTTGGGATCCCGGGGCAACATCAGAACGCGACATCGTTCAGAGACATAATGGCAGAGATGGTGGACATGATGACACCGCCAACACCAAGCCCAATGGCCAGCGTAAGCGCCGGGGTGATCAATCGAACGGATTGCGCACGTATCTGAGCGCTTCGCAATCGCAGATCAGCGACGAGACGATCCAGAACCTGCACCATTTGATCCGATGCTTCAGCGGCCTCAATCATCGCGACTGTCATAGGGTCTATCAGAGGCGTCGATTTGAACGTAGACGACAACGTATCGCCTGCAACGATCCTGTCCTCTGACTTCACGAGAAGATCCTGATAGGCTTGTTGTGCAGTCGCCTGCTGTGCTGTTTCCACTGCACGTGGGAGCGTTGATCCGCTGGACAACATCATAGTAATGGCATCAAGAATTTTCAGCGTTTCCGAGATGCGCAGATATCGACCGATGACCGGTAATTTCAGCAGAAGCGGAGAGGAAACCGTCTTGATGCGCGTCTTGAGGATCTGCCAAAAAGCAAACACTCCAGCGCACAGAACGAGAACCACAAGCCATTTGTCGACAAGCAGATCGCGCAGGTTTGTCATAGCACCAAGTATGAAAGGCGGTGCGGACTCCGCATTGTCGAAAACCGGCACGAGTGTGGGTGCCAAATAGAAGACCAGCAATGCCATAACAAACAGCGACATAATAATGAGGATCACCGGATAGATCATCGCCGAACGAATTTCCCGTCGCTGTTTCGAGTCGCTCTCTAATCCTGCCGCGATACGGGCCGCAACACTGCGTAGGTTGTTGGCCGCTTCACCAATCTCGATCATGGTGATCAGGCGTTCAGGGAAATAGCCTCCCGCTTCGCGCATCGCATAAGCCAGCGTCTTGCCATCCGCCACGTCTTGTTCAAGGCGTGACACAGATTGAGCCATCTGTTTATCTTTGACATTCTCGGAACAAAACCTGAGAGCCTGCCGCAACGGTAGATGAACATCAAGAAGGCCAGCAAGGGTTCGGAAAAAGTGCTCCAGCGCTGCTGGAGACGCTTTAGTATCGCCTGACCCTAGCGAGATATCCCTTTGCCACCAAGGCAGTTTGAGAGCGCCCTCCTCAATTGAGACAGGTTGCAGGCCCTTTCCTGTGAGCGCGCTCAATACCGCAAGTTCATCCACAGCCTGAATCTCGCCTTTCTCCAGCTTTCCCAAACCGGTGTATGCGGTGTATGAATAGCGCTGCACGTTGACGTTCCCTTGTTTAAAGGCAATTCTCGTTCCGTCATTCAGTAATTCTGTGCCAAACGGACTGGGATGGAACTCCTTTCTTCAGCAAACCGTTGGCGCCGGAGATCCTACCTCTCAATTCATCGGTGATTGATTTGGCCTCTTGTCCATTTCGGACAACCTTCGGCGTTATCAGGATCAGTAATTCTCGTTTCCCGACATTGTCCTCGCGGTTTCTGAACAGCGTGCCGAGAACCGGAATATCACCTGCACCTGGAACTTTAGTGTCCGTTCGTGTGCGGCTGTCTTCGATCAAGCCGCCAAGCGCGATTGTCTGGCCATCATGCACTACGACATTGGTCTCGACCCGGCGTTGCGAAATCGTTGGGCTGTCAATGCCGGACGTGGTCGTATTTTGAACGCTACTCACTTCCTGATCGATGTCCAGGATGACTTGCCCGGATTGGGCAACTCTGGGCTTGACCGTCAAGATGATCCCTGCGTCTCGATACGCGATCGTATTGACAATTGGTGCGTCCGGGTTGGTCACGTCTTGAGATTGCTGTGTCGCAATTGGCACTTCATCCCCGATCTGTAAGCGCGCCTCCTGATTGTCCAGAACCAATAGGTTGGGTGAAGAGATAATATTTACATCTGTAATCGATGCCAACGCATTGATCGCAACTCGGGCAGAACTGGTTTGAAACAACAGCGAAAGGCCTGGGAAAGTTGGTGCAACCGCTCCGTTGGAGGCATCCGTAAATACATTGCTCCAGTTTCCTTGTTCAAAGAACCACCTCAGACCGAAGTTCAACTCATCTCTGAGGGCAACTTCTACGATTGTTGCTTCCAGGAGGACCTGAACTGGTACGGTGTCCAACGCCTGTAGAAGCCGCGAGAAGCTTTCCTGTTCGGTATCATTTCCCCAAACGATGATTGCGTTCTTTGCGTCATCTGCAACCACACGAGGCGCACCTTCGCCAGAAGCCTCATCAGCTTGGGCAATATCTTGCAGCATTTCACCCAGGATTGGAGCCAAATCTTTTGCGATGCGATGTTGCAAGTTGTATACTGCTGGTCGTCTGCGCGCTCCCCCGGCCGTTCTGTCCAGATCACGTATCCATTGTTCCGCTTTTGCCAGATAAGTTGAGCGCGTGCTGACAACAATGACCGCAGATAGACGTTTGCTGGGGATAAACGTCACAACATTTTGCAGGCTACCACCATCTTCTGTCTCGAAGATGAGGTTCATCTCTTCGACAACGGCTTCCGGCTCCGCAGCTTTCAGACGGTAGAGGCCGACCGATTTGCCCTTCAAAACGTCCACATCAAAGAGGTTTACGGCATCAATCGCGGCAGTCATTTCATCTCGGGCACCAGAAACCAGGATTATGTTCCGGTTCGGAATTGGCATAAGCTCGACAGTGTCACCAACAATTGGCTCCAGCAGCCTGATCATCTCCGTGGTTCCGATATATTCCAGTGGAACGGCAACCAGACGGGCTCCTACTTGTTGCGATTGACCAAGCCGAGTGACGCGCCGGGAGGACCCTTTCAAAGGAACAATTGTGATCAGGTCGCCGGAGGTTTGGAGGGCGGCACCGTTGAAACCAAGTACGATTTCAAATGTTTCAAGCAGAGCTCTTTCGCTAAGCGGGCGGGTCGTCTGCAAGGTAACCGTACCTTCAACCCCGGGTTTTATTGTATAATTTTTGTTGAGGGCATCGCCCAGAACCGCTTTTGCAGCTTGGTCAATGGGAACGTCCACCAGGTTGAGAGTAATTGCCCCGTCGTCTGACACTTCGACGATCTCCCGCCGACCACGAGACGCGGCGAGGAACTCATCCGTACCCAAATACCGCCTTTCCGGCGCAGGACCATTCAAAGCAAGTCGCAAACTATCCGCTCCTGTCTGCGAAGATCCTCGAATTGAAGACTCTTTGTTGGCCAGAAACCGTGAACTAAACCCGCCTTCTGAATTTTCATCGCTACAGGCCGCAACTAATAAAAGGCTCAAAGCAATAAATACCGTTCGAAAATGGTGCCTAAAGTTGATCATCATTGGTACATCTCAATTCGAAAGGTTTCGGAAGCCAGACTGAGTTCGACCCAGTCCGGTCCAATGTCGGATACGGTCCACCCGCCGATCTTTGTGCCTGGTTTCGCCCATTGTGGGCTCTCGCCATTTGCTGAAACCAGCACTTTACTGCCGGTTGCGTCCACCATTACGCCATGCACAGAGATTACCGGTCGCTCAGACGATGTGACAGGCTCCGCCGAGACGGCAACTTCCTGAACCTCATCAGGTTTGAGAGGTGCATTCGGGCGGCGATTTGGCGCGAATAACGGGCGTTCAACGATTGCCGCATAGTAGATTTTTGACCGTGGAGATCGCGCCGCACTACCCGCCTCAGCGGATGCTACCGCTTGGCTCTGTTCAGTTTGCGCTGCAAGATCGGAACGTTCAGTGGCTGATGTCACCGTTCTGCCCGCAACGTAGCAAGACAACGCTGCCACGACGGCCAACATGGAGGTCCCGCTAAAGGCAAGTAGAAGGGATTTCATTCGGCGCTCGCCTTCTCCAGTTGAATAGGGGCGATCAGCTCAAGCTGGGCATTCAGAATGGGCAGTGTTTGGTTGCTATCCGGACGGTTAAGTTGCCGCAGAGACGCTTTTTCAACGAGCAAGGCGGGAGACGAGTATTCGATCTGCTGCAAGAAACCCAGAACCTGGTCCAGAGTTGCCTCGAACTCAAGGCGAAAGCCCGCAGCTTCAACCGAGGCCACGCGCTTTGTTTTCAGTGGTGTAATCGACCTCAAACTCACGCCATTGCTGGAAGCCGATGCCGAAAGAGCGGTTTGAATCTGAGCCGTTACCGCGCCAATCTGTTCAGCCCGCCATAGGAAGTCCTCTTCTTCATTCTGAGAAATTGTGGCGCTCTGCTGCTTTAAGTTGGCAATCGTAACCTGTGTGCGATGGATATCGGCCTGCACCTGAGAACGTGCTTCAAGCCCGCTTGCCTTCCAGGAATTCAGCGGGGTCACTATGAAAATCCCTGCCAGCGCGACAACACTACCGCATATAACAAGAGCGCCGAGCGCAGATATGACGCGCTCCCGCTGCATTACCCCGACACTCCAAGATCGAGTGTGATCTCAAACTGCTCTGCCCCGCTAGCTGTGCGTGAAACAGGTCCGCTCAGACGCGGATTACCAAATACGGAGCGTTTTCCAAGGGAAAGCACTGTTTCTGCGGCGGAATTCTCGGCCTCTCCGGTAATGACCACATGCGACGTGTTAAAGGTCAGTGTTGAAACCCAAACATCGTCTTCCAGACTTACAGTCAATTCCCTGACAGTATCCAAAAGGAGAGGCCTCAAAAGCACAGCATCGACAAAAGCTGCTTTTTGAGCTTCTGCCTTTCGGATGTCTTCCACTTTACGCCTCTCAAGGAGCGCCTCAGACTGCAGCGTCTCCAGTTCGATCTGAAGCGCGCGGGCTTCGCTGCGCGCTGACCAGCCGGGATAAAGCCATGCAGCAAACAGTGCGAGCGCTACCCCCGAGACTAGCGCTGCGTTCAATTTTCGGAAACCTTGGCGCCAGGGCAGGAGTTCGTCTGAAAAGTCGGCAATGGCGGATGGTACGTTTTCTGTGTCTACATACAGTCTTCGAACACGGAAACCGTTTTTCCTCAGGTTGACCTTCCAGTTCGCAACATCGTCACGTCGAACAATCCACTGTGAAACATCAACGGTATCGTCCCGAATGATGGGTTTCCCCAATCGCCAATGGATATTGCTCAGTTCAAATGGCGTACGGCTTCTGAGGTCGAGCAGTGCCATTTCTTCCAGTTTGCCACGGGCGGAAAGCGGCAAAGTCAGCCGTCGCTCAAAGAAAAATTCTACGGGGACAAAAATGTCTATAGCAGGGTTACTGCTACCCTGCCCTTTTTGGGCTACTTCTCCCGATAACGCGTCGATTGAAACGTTGACGTCAGCTTGATTCAGATGCGATGTGCGAAATCTTACAGGCACAGCCATGGGTTGACCCCAAAACATGGCGTCCACCCACTCTGGTATCAAGCCGCCCGCCCAATCGGTCAACTTGGCTTTGACATCTATAAATGTCCGCCTGATCATCTGTCTGCTCGTTTTTATTGGGCTAATTGCCCTAATTATTTCACTTGTTTACTCTACAACTTTAAGCTTTGACAGAACTTTGTGAACAGGGAGCATGGTTGTGGCATATTTGAACACTTCGGAATTCCTAGAATGGCTCCAGAGCAATGAAAAGATAACACAAACTGCTGTTCAGAGGGCTGAAAACGCGAGTCGCAAGACCGACACGCCTATTGAAAAAACTCTGCTTGAATTTGGCCTCGTCGACGAAGACGAGCTTTATCAGGAGCTTGCTAAGTTTCTGGACCTTAGATTTGTCACAGAGCCCGATTTTAACCCCGAACTTGCCGAGAACCTGTCTGTTCCCAGAGACTTTCTGAAAAGGGCTGAAGTTCTACCTGTGCTAGAAGATGACAGCGCCATCCTGGTGGCTACATCTGATCCTCGAGCACATGAAACGATACAAAGCGTTGGGTTTCACCTCAGGCTGCCCGTTCAGATGGTCATCGCGACGCCGACCACGATCAAGACATTGCTGGTCCAAAGCGATCCCGCAAACGACCTCAAAGAGGATGTGTCGGATTTTGACGTCGAACGTTTGAACGCATTGGCCAATGACGGGCCGACCATCAAGCTGGTCAATGACATTATTTCAGATGCCGTCCGGATGGGCGCATCAGATGTTCATATCGAAGCTGGGGAGACGTCGGCAGCGATCCGGTTCAGGGTCGACGGTCGTCTGCGCACCACCAGAACTGTGCCAGAAGGTCAGCGGGCCTCGGTTATTTCCCGGCTCAAGGTCATGGCTGATCTGAATATATCCGAAAAGCGCCGGCCGCAGGATGGTCGAGCCCAGATATCGGTACGCGGCAGTGTCATCGACATTCGGATGTCCACCCTGCCAACACAGTTTGGCGAAAGTATCGTGCTGAGATTGCTGGACCGGTCAAACGTGTCTCTGAACTGGACGGCTTTGGGCTATGACCAGACGCGTATCGAACAGATTGATCGCATCGCGAATATGCCTAACGGCGTCTTCCTTGTGGCAGGGCCTACCGGCAGCGGCAAAACCACGACCCTTTACACCGCGCTGAGCGGCCTGAACTCCACGGACCGGAAAATCGTCACAGTGGAGGATCCAATCGAATACACCCTCCCAGGTGTGAATCAGGTGCAGGTCGAACCTGCTGTTGAGATGACATTCGCGCGGGCTCTGCGCGCCATCCTGCGACAGGATCCCGACGTCATAATGGTGGGCGAAATCAGGGACCATGAGACAGCAGAGATTGCTGTGCGCGCCGCTCTTGTTGGCAGGCTCGTGCTTTCAACGATCCACACCAATGACTCGCTCTCTGCGGTGACACGGCTCATCGACCTTGGAATTCCGCCGTATCTATTGTCGGCAACATTACGGGGTGTGTTATCACAACGGTTGGTACGCACCGTTTGCGTAACTTGCCAAGGTTCTGGCTGTGAAACATGTGGAAACTCCGGAACAAAGGGGCGTACGGTGGTGTCAGAACTGCTCGAAATAGACTCCGCTTTGAGTTCAGCGATTTCCGACGGAGGGACCAAAAGTGCCCTGACCCAAGCTGCTCGTTTGCAGGGGTTTCGCACGATGCAGGATCAGGCCAATGAGTTGAAGAGCATCGGTAAGATAGACGCGTTTGAACTCAAACGAGTATTGGGTACAGATTTTGGCTAGTTAACCGGTAACCAGGTTCTGGCTGTAATAGGCATAGATCTCGACCACGTCGGTGTGTTTGTGCGTCCGGCTGATGCGGTGCCGCAAAGTACTGGCCATCAAGTGGTGTTGCAAACACTCCAATAAAAGGAAGCGGCAGCGTCTTTTAAGTCAATCTACTTCAACCTGCTCAAAGAACCTGGCTAAGGAATCACAAACAACTTCTATACCTGCTTCAGGATAGTAATTTTCTGAAGACAGTTCATGTGGAATACGAACGAGACATGCATCTTCGTGATGCAAATCAAATTTTAGAAAATAGGGATCTCCCGAGCCAATAAGACACGCTCCAGCGGGAAGAAAACCCAGCTCTTGCACTAATTTCCCTGGAAAAAGGATAGTCGCTTCTTCAATTATTTGATTGGCGTTCAACCACTTTAGATCAACGCCTATTCCAGTCTGATCAAACTCTTCCCTGAGAGCCAAATTTGAGCCTATAAGCTGATAGTGCTCCAATAGCTTCAAGTACCAATCAGGGGCTAAGTTATTCGCAAATTTTCCGCGTAGCAGTACTTTGTCTTCACCACTCAACTTCGATCCAGTAAGCTGACCCTTAATCCCATCTAAAGCGCTGTTAATCTTCATTTTGTTATAAGCATCTTTGCAAGCGGCCCATCCTTTTTGGCCATGATACACTGCCCTGGATTTTGATCCGCTGAGAGAACCGCAAAAAGTGTGCCGTGTAGATAAATTTTCGCGATACCTAGTTGGCTGTCACACCATTTTACAGACACGTCATTAGCGTTTTCAATTCTGCGCAACTCCAAATCTTCTCTTACGTATGCCTTGGGGTTAGCGAAAGGCATGTTTTCAGAGCTGTACCATTCGGGATTATCCGGTGATTCACACCGATTGTACATCCAAACATCTGCGACTATTTCTCCGATGGGGTTAACAAGGTACGCATAGGCAACTTTACCATCGTCTTCAAATATCACCGAGTAGCCGCTAGACTCATCTCTAAGCTGTCTTTCACATACCGTCAAAGCGTCCGCTGTCCCATTCTTTCTTCCAATAGTTCCTTTGCTCTTTCTTCCAATAGTTCCTTTGCTCATTTTTCCATGCTTTTCTGTCAATTTGAGAAGGAGTCTGGCCCGTATTAGGGTGGTTCTTTTTAAAGTTGTCGCCTAGTCGATGATCCGTTCGGGTCATTTCATCAAGAGGACCATTTGGTTTCTGATTCCGGTGATGAAGCTCTACTGGATACCCGTCTTTTTTGCTAGTAGGGGCATTCCCACGTTTGTTGGGCTTACACAATTCGCAATTTGGTATTTTCTTCCCGGTATCAGGTGCTTTCTTACCCCCTGATACACAACCGAGACCAGCTGCCGCCGCATCGCCATAATTTCCTGCAACGGCGTGCGCTCCTGCAGAAACACATTCCAACGCCCTTGAGATCGAGTTGGCTAGGCTGAAGATCCCTCGTCCGATAGTTCCTACTGCGCTTGCCGCAGTCTTTGCACTCTCGCGCGCGATCGACAGGTATTCACTTGTGCTTGTGAGTCCTGATGGGTCAGTCAAATTGTATGGATCGTTTTCGACATACGCATACAGATTCAGGTCACCTGCCGCGAAGCCGATTGGGTCGCGCTGGATGAACTGTCCTGTTGCGGGGTCGTAATGGCGGGCGCGGTAGTAGATAAGCCCGGTCTCGAGGTCATGCTCGCGGCCTGTGTAGCCGTAGCGCTGCTCGATGGTGTTGGCCGTTTGGGTCTGGTTACCGAAGGCGTCATAGTCGTAATCGGCGGCAACGGCTCCGGTTGAGATCGAGACCGCAGCCAGGATCGAGCCGGTCGAGGATCGCCGTCAGCTAGCCGTCCGGGTCGTAGGTGTACTCCAGATCAATGCGTTAGAGCGATTCATCCAAGTTAACGGTTTCTACATCGAATGTTTCGCACAGGCACACCAACTTCCAATCTGTGTGAAACTCTACCGAAACAATTTTCATTTGCATTTCATCAGTGCTTTCTTTTCTTTCTGAAGCTGTACAACTCAAATCAAAATCTCGCCGATTTTCATCTGAATCCCCATATATCTCCAACCTAGAAATTATTGGTGGCTGTGAACACGGAGTAAAATTGGCTGCGGCAACATTGGAAAGGCTAAGTTTTCGCGTTTCTCCATTATACTCGCTAACGATGTGAAACCCGTCTAGTTCGAACTCAACCTTCTTAATTTCAAAATCGTGCAATCGATGATCAATTTCCATCAGTCATTTAACCTCCCTGTGACTGGGTCTCTTTGACCGCCAGTCCACTCAAGTTCTTCACTAGTCGCTGGTCGAGCACATCCTCTATCGCCGTCAGTTGGCCGTCGGGGTCATAGGTGTATTCCAGGTCGGTCAGCGTCACCCCGGACTGCGCATGGGCCCGTGCTGGATGCTTATTCCGTTAGCTGCACGGGAAATGCTTCAGTGATGATAGACGCGCTAAACTCTTCACCCCTCAGGCTCTCTTCCCACGATCGGCTTACCTTAAGTTTTTGAGTAAGAAGAATGTCTCCATCCAAAATCTCGAAATCGTCCAGAGGTTTGATATAGCTTTCTTCGGGCCAGTAATGCGTGTCAGTTTCACGTTTGCAAAGGTAGATAGTAAGCGGTGCTACCAAACCTGACGATTGGACGGCGTCGGGTGTAACTGAGATTTCTTCTGTAAATCCGAGATCCAAGTACACCTTCGGGATGAGCTTGGAAAGCTCGTTTTCAGAGTTCAGCTTTTCAGCAATCAAAGATGCGATACCCCAAGAAATTTCTAGCTCATGCTCCCGACTGATGGTTTTCAGCCATATTTCATCAATATGAACGGTCACATAGCCTAACCGATCAATGTCATTGTGGTTGTCTTCAACCCAAGAAATTAGGCTTTTTTCTTGATCTTTTGTCAGCTTGGAAGATTCCAACCGTTTCCGCTTAGCCATTTCTTTTCCGCGTTTGTAAGTGTTTTTCCACCATGCTTCCAACTGCCGTCTCGGTTTAATGCGCTACCGTCTTTGAAGTGCACGTGATCTTGCTCACCTTTCACTTTGCCTTTGTCAACACGGGTTACCTTCTTCGGTGCTTTTCCTTTCTGGATTTGCTTATTCATTTGATTGACGGAGGTTCTATTCTCGTTGTTTCCTTCGTCATCATCTCCGCCCCCCTCGGGCATTGGAGACGGTGCAGCCGCTTGGGCTCCAGTATTGTTGTTGGCAGAGCTAGAATTTCCGCTATCCCCACCCTGATTGTTCAAGATATTAGCGAAGCTTGCCCAAATGTTTTGGATCAGCGCTTGAAGACCTGATCTGATACTGGACATGGCATCGCTAAATCTTGTTTGTCCGTCTCCGTTTACATCGCAGATAATGTCAGTTGCACATGCCACTGCTCCGGTTCCGACAACTGCTGCAGTCAGCAATACGTAGTCGGCAGATATAGCCGCCAATCCGCTCGGATCAGTCCAATTGTACGGATCATTCTCGACGTATGCATACAGATTCAGATCTCCTGCTGCGAATCCGATGGGGTCTCTTTGGATGAACTGCCCTGTTGCGGGGTCGTAATGGCGGGCGCGGTAGTAGATGAGCCCGGTCTCGAGGTCGTGCTCGCGGCCGGTGTAGCCATAGCGCTGCTCGATTGTGTTGACGGTCTGGGTCTGGTTGCCGAAGGCGTCATAGTCGTAATCAGCGGCAACGGCTCCGGTTGAGATCGAGACCGCAGCCAGGATCGAGCCGAGGCGGTTGGTGTAGAGCCCGTAGGCCGAGCCCGATCCTGCATCGGTGGAGCCGGTATAGCCCTCGAAACCCAGTGGTTCGTCAGTACGGGGCCCGTGCAGCCAGCGTTTGGCCAGCGTGCCGTTCTCGAAGTCGAGCACGGCGTCATTGGCCGTGGTCGCATAAGGGTTCCACGGGTCGTAAACAAAGGCCTCCACATCAGCGCCGACGGTTTTGGCGATGCGCCGATCGAGGGCATCATATGCGTAGGTGGCGGTTGTGGTGTCGGAGCCGTAGCCGATCAGCCTGTTCTGGCTGTCATAGGCATAGGTCTCGACCGCGTCGGTAACCTTGTGGGTCCGGCTGATGCGATTGCCGCGCAGGTCATAGTCGTAGCGATAGGTGTCATCCTCGCGCAGTTGGTTATGAGCGTTGCTCTCATAGCCCGACGAACTGTTCGAGAAGGTGCGGTTGCCCTCTTCGTTTTCACCTAAAAGTCATATAACTTGTAGCTCAAGCTATCGTTGCAGCAAAACTGTGATGGCTCGAAGATTGAACCCATGAGTTGAAGCCAACTATTCACTTTTGTAACCATGTTGGCAGTCCATACATTTTAAAGAAGGCATCGAACTCTTCTTCACATGCGACCTTACTTCTGTAGAACAAAATGAAAGGAGGCCCGGAAACGTTGCCATCCGAATCCAGAACGTCGCCGATTTTTAGCTGCTCCAGTGACGCTTCCTTCATATTCCCATCTAGTGAATTCGCTTTGTAGAGGCATATTGGAACCAAGCTTGAAAGCCGCTTGAAGCGCACCAAAAAATTGTTCCACGCATCACGATGGCTAACCCCTTCTAAACGCGCAATTTCCAACACAGTGTGAGCAACAAGTTCGTAGTCGTCGTGGGCATCAAGAACAATATTTTTATCTATTTCATCAATCATTGGACAGCCTTTAGCGCGATTCTCACCTTGCCTGCAGACCCACCGGAGATTTTCGCGTAAGGCCCAGACTTAACCGCATCACCAGTCGAGTTACCCGCATATCCTCTATTGATTTGTACAGAGTTTCCGCGTCCATCGTAATAGCGCACACCTTGATCCGGATTTTTTGAATTTAAAGGTTTCTTTGTCCAACCTCTTCCGTCGCGAAGTGTTTTATCCAAGTATTGTTCCGCTTCATCGTAATTTGAGTTCTTGAGCCGATTTTCAACTGCGTTGTCATCGTCACCTTCGTCATCTCCGTCCCCATTTGGTGTAGGCGTTGGCGCGGCGGCCTGAGCGCCAGTATCTGTGTTACTGGTAGATTTAGAGTTGCCGTCATCCCCATTGCTTTGACTGTTTAGGATAGGGTCAATGACGAGCAGTTGTGTCAAAATTGCTCCAATTAGTAACCCGACACCTCTGCCAATTGCAGAGAGAGAGCCACGCGAAATGTTGAGTGAATTTCGTGCCGCCATGGCATATTCATTCAGCCCACTTGGATCTGTCCAGTTGTATGGATCGTTTGAGACATACGCATATAGGTTCAAATCCCCTGCTGCGAATCCGATGGGGTCTCTTTGGATGAACTGCCCTGTTGCGGGGTCGTAGTGGCGGGCGCGGTAGTAGATGAGCCCGGTCTCGGGGTCCTGCTCGCGGCCGGTGTAGCCATAGCGCTGCTCGATTGTGTTGACGGTCTGGGTCTGGTTTCCGAAGGCGTCGTAGTCGTAATCGGCTGCGACGGCGCCGGTGGAGATCGAGACCGCGGCCAGGATCGAGCCGAGGCGGTTGGTGTAGAGCCCGTAGGCCGAACCGGAGCCTGCATCGGTGCTGCCGGTATAGCCCTCGAAAGCCAGCGGCTCATCGGTGCGGGGTCCGTGCAGCCAGCGTTTGGCCAGCGTGCCGTTCTCGAAGTCGAGCACGGCGTCATTGGCCGTGGTCGCATAAGGGTTCCACGGGTCGTAAACAAAGGCCTCCACATCAGCGCCGACGGTTTTGGCGATGCGCCGATCGAGGGCATCGTAGGCGTAGGCAGCGGTTGTGCTGTCAGAACCGTATCCGATCAGCCTGTTCTGGCTGTCATAGGCATAGGTCTCGACCGCATCGGTGAGTTTGTGGGTCCGGCTGATGCGGTTGCCGCGCAGGTCATAGTCGTAGCGATAGGTGTCATCCTCGCGCAGCTGGTTATGAGCGTTGCTCTCATAGCCCGACGAACTGTTCGAGAAGGTACGGTTGCCCTCTTCGTCATACTGGTAATCCTCGATCGGCACCGGCACGCCGCCATCGATGGGCGGGATGCCCTGGCGGACCTGTACCGGATCGAAGATTTCCATCAACTAATCAGAGGTGAAAACATCAACGTCAATTGCTGCCCTCCTGTCGAACCACAAACTTAATAGGATATGCGAATAGCAGATGATTTGCAGCCTGCTTTCAAAGGCGACTTTAACCAATTTGACAGGTCAAAATTCTACCGAATGATCTCGATCCCGACTACCACACCATCGTCCGACAGATCAAAAACTAAATCCAATCCGGTACAGTCTTCACCAGAATTTTGAAGTGCCTTCTTTAACTCCAAGAAGTCTTCCAGTTTAGTGCATTCTGATAGTCTCGGGGTGGCAACCACTGTACGCCCTATTCTTTCTGGCATCTCAATTTGAACGGCAGTTTCTTCTGCCTCGAAATGTACAACTGTCCCAGTCAACTTCATATTGACACCTCAAGCATAGAAACCAACTTCACCGTCGAATTAATGTAGTAACAAACCGAGCGGTACCATTTGAACCGGTTCGAAAAACGACATATCCGTTGTTTCCAGCAGGCACCAGAACTTGGTTGGCTTTCGCAGTATCCGGAATCGTCCCTTTGGGCCATCCGTTCTGTTTCACACTACGAATAAGCGCGTTTAATTCAGATTTCGCTGCGGCTTCCGACTCCCAAACATTTCTTTTCACACCTTGCTCGATAGAATGGCGATATCCTTGTTTGTCCGCTGGGTTATTATCCTTGACAATTTTCTTGACGTTGAAGGCGTTGTTTTCATCATCGTCTCCTCCATCTGGTGTCGGGGTCGGGGTCGGTGCAGCCGCTTGGGCTCCAGTATTGTTGTTGTTGGCAGAGCTAGAATTTCCACCATCGCCGTTGTTCTGATTGTTCAGAATGTTCCCAAAGTTTGCGAGGAAATTTTGCAAAAGCGCGTTGAGGCCCGAAGCAATTGGCCCAAAGACAGTTTGATTGCATGGATCGTAAACAGCACACCCAACTATCGCGGTAGTTGTGCCACCCAGTATTGCGTATTCAGCTGCAAGGGATGTTAATCCGCTCGGATCAGTCCAGTTATATGGGTCGTTTTCTACGTATGCATATAGGTTGAGGTCCCCTGCTGCGAATCCGATGGGGTCTCTTTGGATGAACTGCCCTGTTGCGGGGTCGTAATGGCGGGCGCGGTAGTAGATGAGCCCGGTCTCGAGGTCGTGCTCGCGGCCGGTGTAGCCATAGCGCTGCTCGATTGTGTTGACGGTCTGGGTCTGGTTGCCGAAGGCGTCATAGTCGTAATCAGCGGCAACGGCTCCGGTTGAGATCGAGACCGCAGCCAGGATCGAGCCGAGGCGGTTGGTGTAGAGCCCGTAGGCCGAGCCCGATCCTGCATCGGTGGAGCCGGTATAGCCCTCGAAACCCAGTGGTTCGTCAGTAC